>NZ_JAKFDR010000098.1:0-109068 GCF_036676035.1 Polaromonas sp. | reverse complement strand
ACCTCGTCAGACATCCTGGCCAAGGCGCAAGCCAATAAAGACAACCCGCAGATGCACGTGATGTTCCTCGACGACGGCATCATGTACCGCGCCATCGGCATGGGCCTGTGCGAGAAGATGCAGCCCAGCCCCGCGCTCAATGACCTGTACCCCACCGCCCGCTTCAAGGGCGACATGGCCGCCGGCGTCAACGTCGGCATGACCGGTCTGGCCTACAACAAGAAGATGTTCGCCGAGAAGGGCTGGGCCGCGCCGACCTCGTGGATGGACCTGGCCGACCCCAAGTTCAAGGGCAAGGTCGTGTTCCAGTCGCTGTCTTCATCGACCTTCGGGCTGCACGGCTTCCTGCTCTTCAACCGCATCCAGGGCGGCAACGACAAGAACGTCGAGCCCGGCTTCAAGGCCTGGCCGACCACCATAGGCCCGAACGTGGTGGAGTACATCCCGAGTTCGGCCAAGATCGCAGAGATGGTGCAGACCGGTGAGGCCGCCATGTTCCCACTGACCCCGACAGCGGTCGGGGTGTTGAAGGACAAAGGCCTCCCGGTGGAGTACGTGCAACCCAAGGAAGGTTCTGCCGTGCTCACCGTAGGCGAGTGCGTGATCGCCAAAAACAGCGAGCCTGCGCTGGCACACAAGCTGGCGCAGTACCTGCTGTCACCCGAAGCCCAGGCTGCGGCACTCGAGCATGGCAACCAGATTCCGTCCAACCCCAAGGCCAAAGCCACGGGCGACGCCGCAGCCCTGGTCAAGCAGATGAACGAGTACATGAAGACCGCCACCACGGTCGACTGGGACGTGATCAACGAAAATCGCCCGGCCTGGAATGCCCGCTGGAACAAGACGGTGGAGCGCTGACAGCACCTTCCATCTTTCAACGCATCAAGCTCGCAGATGTCGCTGATTTGGAACCCCATGGTTTGGGGTTCTTTGCAGGCGGTACTCCATGACCCTGCACGAAGGGAATGCCCTGCCCCGCGTGGCCGTGCGCGGGTATCGCCCCACTCGACCTGTTCGGGTGTTGCCGGCACGCCGGCAAGCCGACGATATGCCAGTTCATTGGAAGCCTCCGCGCTGCGCGCTGCGGTGCGAGCCCTTGGGGCGGCCCGGCGGTCTCATGCCTGAAACTTTCCGGCGAAACTGTAGCGGGAACCCGGGTAGACCAAGCGTGCAACGCTGGCAATATGGGCGCCGCTCACGGTGCGGCGCATCATGGCCAGGCAGGCTTCATTGGGTTTGATGTCGAGGTGCTTGGCCTCCAGCGCCGTTGGCTGGCAGGCCTCAATCGAATAGCTCGCCTCGGTCAATGGTGCTTCTGCCAGCAAGTGATGCGTGGGCGTGGTCTGCGTAAAGTCGGTCTTCAAATAATTCGGCGCAGCCGCCGGGTTCACATAACGGTCCTCGTACTGGATGGGCACGCCGTTTTCCTGGTGAATCAGTATGGTGTGAAACACGCGGGCTCCCTTGCGCAAGCCCAGCGTGCGCGCCAGATCGGCACTGGCTTTTTCGGATTCCGCCAGCAGCAAACGAGACGTGTGGACATGGCCTCGCTCAATCACTTCTTCGTGAATGTCACGAATGATAAGTGTTGAAGAAATGCGGTACAGCTCCGCCACAAACGTGCCCGAGCCCTGAACCCGCGTGACCAAGCCTTCTCCCATCAGCTCGCGCAACGCACGGTTGACCGTCATGCGGCTGACGCCAAATTGCTGCATCAGGGCCGCCTCGCTGGGCACCGGGTCACCCGGCCTCCAGGTGCCGGCGCTGATGCGTGTCTTGATGAATGCCTTGACCTGCCCATAGGCTGGCAGTGGAGTGATTGCCATTTTTCAGCTGGAGTAAGAAAAAATAATTGTCGCCCAAAAAAAAGGTTGCTGTCACAAACCGTAGATTACCCCAGTTGACACCTGTTGTATAGACAACTACGATTTACACCAATCGAGACTCAAATCGCCGAAAAGTCTTTTTGCTACCTGGAACAGCCATGTCCGACCATGCATCCGAAATCTATCTGACCTACCTGAACCATCCCGACGTTCAGGCGCTGGCCCTGACCGACGCGGAAATCATTGCCGCGGTGGAGCAGGCGCTGCATGCGCAAGGCAACCAGCAAACCACGATCGAGCCGCGCATGCATCTGGTGCCGGAAAAGGACTATCCGGGCCACTTCAATGTGCTGCGCGGCTACATCCGCCCGCTGGGTTTGGCGGGCGTGAAGGTGGTGGGCGACTTCTACCGCAACTATGAAATCGGCCTGCCGTCCGAGCTGGCAGTCCTGAACCTGTTCAATCCAAAGAACGGCTCACCCATCGCCATCATCGACGCCTCGGACATTACCGACATGCGCACAGGCGCGATTACCGCCCTGGGGGCGAAATACCTGGCGCGAAAAGACTCCAAGGTGCTGGGCCACATCGGTGCGCGCGGCACGTCTTACTGGAACGTTCGCCTGCTCGACTCGATCTACCACTTCGACGAGATTCGCGTGCACTCTCGCCGGCCCGAAAGCCGCAATGCCTTTGCTGCAAAGCTTGAAAAAGACCTGGGCAAAAAGATCACGGTGACCGACGACTGGGAATCGTGCGTGCGCGGCGCAGACATCGTGGTCGAGGCCTCGCGGCTTGAAAAGCCTGAACCCATGCTCAAGACCGAGTGGATCAAAAAGGGCGCCTGCGTTATTCCTTACGGCACCATGAGTGCGGTCGAGCTGTCGCTCACCGACATCATGGACAAAATGGTGATGGACGACTGGGGTCAGGCGAAGGCGGGGCCTTTCGGCGCACTGCGTGCCCACGTGGACGCCGGCAAACTGTCTGAGCAAACGCTGCATGCCGAGCTCGGTCAGATCGTCGCGGGTCTCAAGCCCGGCCGCCAAAGCGATGATGAAACCAATCTGTTCTGGCATCGCGGCCTGTCGCTGTCGGACATTGCGCTGGGCGCCTTCATGCTCGAAAAAGCCAAACGGATGAATCTCGGGCAACAGTTGCGCTTCCGCTAACGGCGACACGCGACCGTGAACGCCATGACCACTGCCCAAATGACCACCCTGCCCGTTGCCAACGCCCGCATGTACTCGGCGACCCCGTTGGTCAAGGCCGACTGGCAACAGTTGTTGGCCTGGGTGCTGGCGCGCGCAGGCCTGCCATGGGACGTGATCGACTACGACGCGCCGGCGCCCCTATCGGTGTTGTGGGCGCGTGATGACCTTGGCCTGGCCATGATGTGCGGCCTGCCCTTTGCGCAGCGAATCAATGAGGCAAGGCGGACCACGCTGGTCGCCGCACCGCTGCCGTCACCGGCCCGCTACGGCGGCAAGCCGGTGTACTTCACGGACATCGTGGTGCGCGCCGACTCACCTTACCGCACCCTCGAAGATACTTTTGGCGGCGTGGTGGGCTACACGCTGGTCGATTCCATGTCAGGCGGCGTGGCCCTTCGCCACCACCTTGAAAGCTACCGCACGGCTGAGCGGACGCGGCTTTACCGCGTCGCGGTCGGCGACCTGATTCACGCGCGCGGCGTGATCGAGGCGCTGGCCGCAGGCCGCATCGACGTGGGTCCGCTGGACAGCTACTACCACGATCTGCTGCGGCGCCACGAACCGGCCTTCGCCGCCCAGGTGCGCATCGTTGCCAGCACATCGGCGCTACCGATTCCGCCACTGGTAGCGACCGCCACCCTGCCCGGTGACGAGCTCGCGCGACTGCGCGAGGCCCTGCTGGCAACGGCCGCGGCGCCGGAACTGGCGCCGGTCATGGAACGCTTGTTGCTTGCAGGCTTTGCGATTCCCGATCCCGCCGACTACCGACCCCTGGCGGCCATGGCAACCGCGGCGACGACTCCTTTCGAGGAACTCTGATGAAACGTTTTCTGCACGCCTTGCTGTTTGCCGCCGCTGGCGTCCAGGCCGAAACCGTGCGCTGGACCGAGGTGATTCGACAAAAAAAACATCAAACCCGAATGAGTCTGCAAGAGTCCGTTTTGAGGTCTGTACTTATGCAAAAAACGGCCATCGCAGCGTGCTTTTCCGTCTTGCACGGACTATTTTCGTGTGCTAGTATTATTTGGTTGTATATACAAGTTGGCTCGCCAAAATGGATGCTCTCCTGGAGCACAAGATGGTATGCACGAAGTCAGAAGAACTGTTAATGTCCGCTTTTCCTGCCGCAACCCTCACCCGGAGATCATCATGACAATTCGCAAACTTTTGGCCTTTTCTGCATTGGCGCTCGCCGCCGTGGTGCCGCTTGCTTCACAGGCCCAGCAAGCGGTTCGCGTGGGCTCCAAAAACTTTACCGAGCAGTTTGTACTGGCGGAAATTTACGCCCAGGCACTGGAAGCGGCCGGCATCAAGACCGAGAAGAAGCTCAACCTCGGCGGCACGCTGATTGCGCAAAAAGCCATGGAAGAAAAACAGATCGACTTCTACCCGGAGTACACCGGCACCATGCTGCTCGCCGTGCTGAAGCAGGAGCCCATGACAGACGCCAAGGCCGTCTATGACAAGGTGAAAGAGGCCTACGCCAAGATGGGGTTTGTGGTGCTGAACCAGTCCAACCTCAACAACAGTTACGTCTTGGTGGTGCGCGCCGATACGGCGCAGAAGTACAAGCTGGAAACCCTGTCGGATATGGCCAGGGTCGCCAAAGAGCTGAAGATCGGTGCAGGCCCCGAATTTCGCGATCGCAAGGACGGCCTACCGGGCCTGAAAGCCAAATACGACATGGTGTTTGGCGAAGACTTGCAGATGGCCATCGGCCTGCGTTATCAGGCGCTCAAGAACGACCAGATTCAGGTGGTCAACGGTTACTCCACGGACGGCATGATCAGTGCCTTGAAATTGAAGCGGCTGCGGGATGACAAAAGCTTGTGGCCCCCGTACTTCGTCGCGCCTGTCATTCGCCGCGAGGCACTGGAAGCCAACCCGAAAATTGGTGAGGTGCTGAACCGCGTCAGCGCCTTGCTCGACGAAGCCACCATGGCACAGATGAACTACCAGGTCGATGGGGAGAAGCTGGAACCCAAAGAGGTTGCGCGCGACTTTCTCAAGGCCAAGGGTCTCGTCAAATAACGCCGCCTGCACACCAGCGCATCAACGGGTGAAAGCTGCCGTGTCATGACAATCGAAGTCGGCGAACAATGGGTGGGAATAGACGATCTGGTGCGTGTGGCGCGCAGGGGCGAGTCCGTCTTGCTCGCATCCGGCGCACGTGCGCGCGTCGCTGCGGCGCGCGACGTTGTCATGCGTTTATCTACATCCGGCCTGCCGATTTATGGCCTCAATTCCGCGCTGGGCGCCAACACCGGAGCGGTGCTGCCAGAAGGTGATCTGGAAGACTACCAGCGCAGGGCCGTCCGCGCCCGTGCAGTGGCCGTCGGGCCGGCCTATGAGCGGTCTTCCGTTCGCGCCATGCAGTTTGCCCGCATCGCCGGCCTGGCGCGCGGCGGGTCCGGGGTGTCGCCCGATGTGCTGGATGCCTGCATTGCGCTGTTGAATCATCAGGTGCACCCGGTGGTGCCGCGCTTCGGCTCCATTGGCGTGGCTGATCTGCCCCAGCTCTCGCACCTTGCATTGCCACTGTTCGGCGAGGGTGAGGTCGAATTGGGAGGCGAAGTGCTGAGTGGCCGCGTTGCGCTGGAGCGTGCCGGGCTCAAGCCCGTGAAACTGGGCGCCAAGGACGGCCTGGCCTTGATCAGCTCCAACGCGGCCACCACGGCGCGTGCCGCACTGGTGCTGCACGACGCGACGGCTGCACTGAATGCCTGGCTGGCAGCGGTAGCGCTGGGCTACGAGGGCTTTCGGGCCAACCTCTCGCCGCTGCATCCCAGCGCGGTCGCCGCCAGACCCGCCACAGGCCAGATTGAGGTCGCGAACCAGTTGCGCGCGCTTCTCAAGGGCAGCGCACTCTTGACGCCGGGTTCTGCCCGTCGCGTGCAGGATCCGGTTTCCATGCGTGTCGTGGCCCAGGTACACGGCGCCGCCCAGGGCATGGTCGACGCGGCCAGAGCGCAGGTGGAGGTGGAGCTCAACAGCGCCGCTGACAGCCCTCTGGTTCTGCCAGATGATGGCGTCATGCTCTCCAACGGAAACTTTCACGTGCCGGCCCTGGCGCTGGCGCTGGATGCCTGCGCGATTGCTTTGGCGCAGGCATCCAGCATGTCAGTAGCCCGCTGCCAGCGGTTTATGTCACCCGCACTCACGGGCCTGCCCCTGCAACTGACCCGTCACGGGCCAGCCCACTCCGGCTTCGCCACGGTGCAAAAAACCTTGACCGCCTTGTGGGCCGAGATACGCCTGCGCGCCAATCCGGGTTCGCTGGACTACATGCCCGTCTCCGAAGCGCTGGAAGATCACGCCTGCATGGCACTGGGCGTTGCGGAAAAGCTGGGCGAGCTGCTTGAGCGTGTCCGCTATCTCATCGCCATCGAATTGCTGATTTCCGCCCAGGCGGTCGACCTGCGAGACATCGAGAAGACCACCATGGGCGAAGGTGCACGCCAGGCTTATGAGCAATTGCGCGGCTTGGTTCCTGTGCTGGACGAAGACCGCTCCTTGGGCCCCGACATCGACCGCGTTGAACGCGCCGTTGCCGCCGGCCTTTTCAACCCAAAGGCCGCGTGAAATTTTTATGGCATGGTTTTTGCGCAACTGGACCGATATCGCCTATGCCTTGTGGGAGCACATTGCCATCTCCCTGACCGCCCTGACGATTGCCTTCGCCCTGTCGCTGCTCATCGGCATCGTGGCCGCCCGGCGTGAACGGCTGTACGGCACGGTGATGACCATCTCCGGGATTCTTTACACCATCCCGACGCTGGCCTTTCTCGCATTCTTGATTCCCTTTGTCGGGCTGGGCCGAACCAACGCCATCATCACCATGGTGGCGTTCTCATTGATGATCCTGATCCGCAGCGTTGCCACCGGCATTCGGGAGGTTCCTGCGGACGTGATCGATGCCGCGCGCGGCATGGGCATGAATGCGGGCCAGATCATGCGGCGCATCGAGTTGCCGCTGGCCCTGCCCCTGATTGTGGCCGGCCTGCGGGTGTCGGCCGTCACGGTCATCAGCGTGACCGTGGTGGCCGCGTATGTCAACGCGGGCGGACTGGGCACGCTGATCTTTAACGGCATTGCCAGCGACCATCCCGCCAAAATATGGGCGGGTGCATTGACGGCTTGCGCCCTGGCGGTCAGCGTCGACCTGCTGCTCGCCCTGGTCGAGCGGCAGCTTAAACGCCGGCGTGCAGCCTGAACCTCAAGAAAAAATGATGCTTCTAGATGCCTGGAATTTTGTACTTGCCCACCCGGCGCAGTTTTCACGGGCACTGGGCGTGCATATTGCACTGTCGGCTTCAGCACTGATCCTGGCCGCGCTGATCAGCATCCCCGCCGGCATTGCCGTTGCCCGGCGTGGCGGCCTGTCGCTGGCCGTGGTGAACGCGGCCAATGTCGGGCGCACCCTGCCATCGCTGGCCGTGCTCGCGCTGGTCATGCCGCTTCTCGGGACCGGCTTTGCGCCTGCCCTGTTCGCCCTGACGCTGATCGCATTGCCCCCCATCGTGACCCACACCATTGTCGGCATGCGCGGCGTGGACGCCGATGTCGTCGATGCCGCTGTCGGGATGGGCATGACGCGGGCGGCCCTTTTATGGCAGGTCGAACTGCCGATGGCATTGCCGGTCATTTTTGCAGGCCTGCGCACGGGTACGGTGCAGGTGATTTCCGGCGCGGTGCTTGCTGCATTTATTGGCGGCGGTGGGCTGGGTGACTTCATCACCGCGGGCATCGCGATGATGGCCATTCCACAGTTGCTGGTGGGCGCCATCCCGGTCTCCTTGCTGGCGCTGGGCACTGACTTTCTTTTTGGCGCATTGCAACGCCGCATGACTCCCCAAGGGCTTCGCGCATGATCACACTCGACCGCCTCACCAAGACCTTCGGAGCCAGCGCGCAATCGGCTGTCGATGGGCTGTCGCTCACCATCAATGCGGGCGAAATCTGCGTGCTGATCGGCCCCTCGGGCTGCGGCAAGACCACCACCATGCGGATGATCAACCGCATGGTAGAGCCCGACTCGGGGCGGATCGAAGTCGGCGGGCGGGATGTGACCCAGATCGACGCGGTGGAGCTTCGCCGGTCCATTGGCTATGTGATCCAGCAGGTGGGCCTGTTTCCCCACATGACGATTGGCGAGAACGTTGCCACCGTACCGAAAATGCTGGGCTGGGACGCGCCGCGTATTGCCAAACGCGTGGATGAGCTGCTGGCGCTGGTTGGCATGGAGCCTGACCTCTACCGGGACCGTTTCCCACGCGAGCTCTCTGGCGGCCAAAAACAGCGGGTAGGCGTGGCACGGGCACTCGCCGCCGACCCACCGGTGATGCTGATGGACGAACCCTTCGGGGCGATCGATCCCATCACCCGCACGCGCCTGCAGGATGAGTTTTTGCGCATCCTGCGCGAGCTCGGCAAAACCATTGTCTTTGTCACGCACGACATCGACGAAGCCATCAGGATGGGTTCGCGCATCGCCATCCTGCGCGCCGGCAAAGTCGTTCAGTACGATACGCCGGAACGCATTCTCGCGTGCCCAGCCGACTCGTTTGTGGAAGCCTTTGTAGGGGGAGATCGCTCGCTGAAGAGGCTGGCGCTGCTGACAGCGGGCCCGTACATCGAGGAGGGCGCGCCCGCCGCTGACGCACCGCGTTTGCCGCCCGGCACGCCTCTGCGCGACGCCCTGTCTGTCATGCTGGACGCCGGGGCCGATGAGGCCGGCATTGTTGACACGAACGGCACAGTGCTGGGCCGCGTGACCCTGGGCGCCATCCGCAAAGCAGCGAATGTGGCAAAGCCATAAATTCAGGGACACCCCGCAAGATGTGCGGCGCGTGCAGGCACGGGCTCAAGCCGACGCCACCATGCCTGTTCAGGCTGTCCGGACCGATTCGTGGGTTTGTTTGCTGATCCTGCCTATTTCATCGATCCGTCAAATTCGCTATAGTTTTGATAGCTTCTTGCGCAATCCTTAAAGGGCCAGCCCCATAAAAGGCTTGAAAATTCAGGCCAGCCAGACAGGTCTCATGCGGGTCGCCCATGGGCCGGCGCCCGCTGGGTGAGCCACGGGCACGGATTTGCAGGCTTGAACGCACTTGCTAAGATGGTTCGTCCTTCAGGACAGCCCCATAGTCCTCAAACCACCCCTACGCCATGATCACCATCCGGGAAATCGATCACCTTGTGCTGCGTGTCGTGAACCTCGACGCGATGGTCGCGTTTTACACGCAGGTGCTGGGCTGCAGCGTGGAACGCCGGCAGGATGAAATCGGCCTGGTGCAGTTGCGCGCCGGCCGCTCGCTGGTCGACCTCGTCCCGGTGGATGGGCCGCTGGGCCGGGCCGGTGGCGCCGCGCCCGGCGTGCAGGGCCGCAACCTCGACCATTTCTGCTTTCGGGTGGAGCCCTTTGACGAACAGGCCATTCGCCAGCAGCTGGAAACCGCCGGCGTGGCGGCGGGAGAGCTTGCCTCACGCTACGGCGCGGAAGGCGAAGGCCCCTCCCTCTACATCACCGATCCCGAAGGCAACACGGTCGAGCTCAAAGGGCCGCCCTGGTCCAGTCCGGCCTAGCCTCGGTCAATCTTTCCGCTATTAATTCAATAGCTGTTTACGCAGATGCATCAAGGGCTGAGGTCACTTTTTACTATGAACCCAGATCAAACCCGGCAAACCACAAACCGGACGGACCTGAACGCTAGCGGGTGCGCAGGGTTCGGCTGAGCAGCGCCACCGGCAGCAGGCCGACGAGCACCAGCGCCAAGGCCGGCAAGGCGGCTTCACCCAGGCGTTCATCGCGGGCCAGCTGGTAGGTCACCACGGCCAGGGTATCGCTGTTGAACGGGCGCAGCACCAGCGTGGCGGGCAGCTCTTTCATCACGTCCACGAACACCAGCAGGCCCGCGGCCGCCACCGAGCGCTTGAGCAGCGGCCAGTGCACCCGGGCCAGCAGGCCGGTGCCCGTGGTGCCCAGCATGCGGGCGCTGTCGTCAAAACTCGCCGGAATGCGCGAATAGCCGCTTTGCATGGACTGCAGCGCCACCGCGCTAAAGCGCACCAGATAGGCCCAGACAATGCCGAGCACCGTGGCCGTGACCCAATAACCCACGCCGGTTTGCGGCGCCGCAGCCTGCAGCCAGCCCACCGGCAGCAGCAGGCCCACCACGATCACGGCGCCGGGCACGGCATAGCCCAGGCTGGCCAGCTGCACCGCCGAGTGCGTGAGCCAATGCGGCTGGCGCCGCGCGGCAAAGGCCAGCAGCAAGGCCAGCGCGGTCGCCAGCGCCGCACTCAGACCCGCCAGCCCGACGCTGTTGAGCGACCAGCGCGCAAACTGCGTCCAGGGCAGTTGCTCCCAGCCGGCCAGCAAGGGGCGCAGCATGAACAGCACGGGCAGGACAAAGCCCAGCGCAATCGGCAGCCCACAGACCACCCAGGCCAGCACGGTGCGCCCACCGCGCAATGGAGTCGGCGCCGCATCTGCCGCCCCAGCGCGCGCACCCCGGCTGGCGGCAAAGCGCATGCGTTTTTGCGCGGCATGTTCAATTCTCAGCAGCACCGCCACCACCAGCAACAAAACGGTCGCCAGCTGGGCCGCGGCGATGCGGTTGTCCATGGACAGCCAGGCCTTGTAAATGCCGGCGGTAAAGGTCTGGATGCCAAAGTAGCTTGACACCCCATAGTCCGCCAGCGTTTCCATCAGCGCCAGTGCCACGCCCGCCGCCACCGCCGGACGCGCCAGCGGCAGGGCCACGGCACGTATGCGGCGGCGCAGCGGCGCGCCCAGCAGGCGGGCCGCTTCCATCAGGTGCGCCGCGCGCTCCGACAGCGCCGTGCGCGCCAGCAGGTAGACATAGGGGTACAGCGCCACGGTGAAGACCAGCACGGCGCCGCCCAGGCTGCGCACCTCGGGCAGCAGACGGCCCTGCAGGCCAAAGCTGGTCCTGAGCCAGGTCTGCAGGGGTCCGGCGTACTGCAGGAAATCGGTATAGGCATAGGCCACCACATACGCCGGCATCGCCAGCGGCAGCAACAAGGCCCACTCAAACACGCGCCGGCCCGGGAACTCAAACAGCGTCACGGCGCTGGCCGTCCCCATGCCCACGATGGCCACACCCAGCGCCACGCACAGGCACAGCAGCAGGGACGTCAGTGCGTAGTCGGGCAACACGGTCTGCAGCATCTGTGTCAGGATGGACCGGGCTTCGGCGTTGAACTGCGCCCACGACAGCACCACGGCGAGCACCGGCAGGCTGAGCACGCCAACCAGCAACAACAAAAAGGCGGACGGAATAAGACGGCGAAGCATGAAATCCAGATCAAGGGCCTGCCAGCAGGGGAGGCGCCAGTTACATTGAATCTTGAATCGCCGGCTTAACCCGCCTGCACGGCGGATTTGCAATACAGCGACTGCAAATGAGAATTGTAAGCATCTACAATCACCCTCATGTTTTTGGATGTCTCCCAGCTGCGTGTGCATTACGCGGGCCGTTCACGCCCCGCCGTCGATGGCGTCTCCTTCAGCCTGCAGGCCGGTGACATTGGCGTCCTGATTGGCCCCTCTGGCTGTGGCAAGACCACCCTGCTGCGCGCCGTGGCCGGGCTGGAACGCGCCCAGGCGGGCAGCATCAGCCTGGCGCAGCAAACCGTCAGCAGCGTGCAAAACCATGTCCCGGCCGAAGCGCGCCGCATTGGCATGGTGTTTCAGGACTATGCGCTGTTTCCCCATCTGGATGTGGGGCACAACGTGGCGTTCGGCCTCACGCACCTCAAGCCGGCCGCCCGGCAGCAACGGGTCCGGGAAGTGCTGGATCTGGTGGGCCTGGGCAAGGTCCAGCTGCGCCACCCCCATGAACTGTCGGGCGGTCAGCAGCAGCGCGTGGCCCTGGCCCGTGCGCTGGCGCCCGAGCCACGGCTGTTGCTGCTCGACGAGCCTTTTTCCAACCTCGATGTGGATTTGCGCGAACGCTTGGCGCACGAGGTTCGCGGCATTCTCAAACTGGCTGGTGCGACGGCGCTGTTCGTGACGCATGACCAGCTGGAAGCCTTTGCCATTGGCGACCGCATTGGCGTGATGCACGAAGGCCGCTTGCACCAGTGGGATGACGCCTACGCGCTGTATCACCGCCCGGCCACGCGCTTTGTAGCCGACTTCATTGGCCATGGCGTGTTCGCCCGTGCGCACATCGAGCAGCACGGCAACAACGTGGTGGTGCACACGGCCCTCGGCGACCTGACCGATATCGAGGAATGCCCCCTGCCCAACGCCTACCCTGGCGGGGTGTGCGATGTCCTGCTGCGCGCCGACGACATCGTGCACGACGACGCGGCGCCGGTCAAAGCCCAGATCTTGCGCAAGGCGTTTCGGGGCTCCGAATTTTTATACACCCTCAAGCTCAAGACCGGTGAGACCGTGGTGGCCCATGTCCCCTCGCACCATGACCACGCGCTCGGTGAGTGGATAGGCATACGCGCCGAGGTCGATCACGTGGTGACTTTCGCGCGCGAATAAACCATAAAAGGCTTAGCGGCTTCTCAGTTTTTCGATGTCCAGCTTCAGGTCGCCGGCCCAGGTGCGCCGGTCACGGCCCTGGGCACGCTGCGGCTGCCCAAAGATGACCTCGGCGCCCAGGCGCTGGGCCGTCAGCGTCTGCCAGATGGAGCGCACCAACGAGTCGTCATCGATATAGCGCGGCGCAAAGCTGGTTTGGCCCGTGCTCAGGTCTACAAAGCGCAGCGCCATGGGCAGCACCGGGACATCGGCCGAGATGGCGGCCTGAACCAGGTTGGCATGAAAGGGTTTGAGTGTGATGCCGTCACCGGTCGTGCCTTCCGGAAACACCGCCAGCACCTCCCCCGCCCGCAGGCGCTCGACCATGTGGTGCACCACCCGGTGAGCATCGCGCCGGGACTCGCGTTCGATGTAGAGCGTGCCGGCCCCGGCGGCCAGGGTGCTGACAAACGGCCAATGCTTGACATCGGCCTTGGAGACAAAACGGCAGTAGCGCGAGGCATGCATGACCAGAATGTCCAGCCAGGAAATATGATTGGCCACCAGCAGCAGCGGGCCGCTGGCCGGTGGCGTTCCCTTGACCATGAGTTCAATGCCCGCGATGCGCAGCATTTTCTGGGCCCAGGCATGAACCTGCGCTTCGCGCTCGGGCTGGCTGAGTTGGGGAAACGCCGTCTTGATGGTCCAGAAGCCATGCAAGGCGTGAAGCAGCGCCTGCAGCAGTTTCCAGCACGCCCGCCAAAGATTCATGCGCGTTCAGCCCCGGCGTCGCGTGATGCGTGCCATGTCAGGCTTCGTAAGCCACTTGGCCGCCGACAACCGTCCAGCGCACGCGCGCGGGCAACTCATAACCGGAAAACGGGGTGTGCTTGCCCTGGCTGCGCAGCACCTTGGGCTGCACCATCCACGCGGCCTGCGGATCAAAAATGCAGAGATCGGCCACGCCGCCCTTGACCAGTTGGCCCGCACTGGCCTGCAAGGTGCCGAGCGCGCTGCCCAGCACCCGGGAGGGCTCGCTCGTCAGCACGGCCAGGGCGCGGGACAAGCCCGCACCACTGTCCTGACCCCATTTGCAGGCCAGGCCCAGCAACAACTCCAGGCCCGTGGCGCCGGGCTCGGCTTCTGCAAACGGCAGGGTTTTGGCGTCTTCGTCCACCGGTGTGTGGTCAGACACCAGGGCATCAATCGTGCCATCGGCCAGCCCCTGGCGGATGGCATCGCGGTCGCGCTGCTGGCGCAGCGGCGGGTCCAGCCGCATGCGGCTGTCGAAGTAACCAATGTCGGTGTCGATCAGGTGCAGGCTGTTGATGCTGACGTCACAGGTCACGGGCAGGCCTTCGGCCTTGGCACGGGCGATCAGGGCCACCCCTGCGGCACTGCTGATGCGGCACAGGTGCACGCGCGCGCCGGTGGCGCGCACCAGCTCAAAAATGGTGTGCAGGGCAATTGTTTCAGCCGCCACCGGCACACCGCTCAGCCCCAGGCGCGTGGCCAGTGCGCCGCTGGCCGCCACGCCCTTGCCCAGATGCATTTCCTGTGGCCGCAGCCACACGGTGTAGCCAAAACTGGCCGCATATTGCAGCGCGCGCATCAGCACCTGCGTATTGGCCAAAGGCACTTCGGCCTGGCTGAAACCCACGCAACCGGCTTCGGTCAGCTCGACCATTTCAGTCAGCGCCTCGCCTTGCAGGGCGCGCGTCAGGGCGCCCAGCGGAAACACGCGGGACTGGTGCAGCTTCTCGGCGCGAAACTTGAGCATTTCGACCAGGCCGGGCTCATCGAGCACCGGGTCGGTGTCGGGCGGGCACACCAGGCTGGTGACACCGCCGGCCACAGCCGCGGCCAGCTCGCTCTCCAGCATGCCCTCGTGCTCATGGCCGGGCTCGCGCAGACGGGCGGACAAGTCCACCAGGCCGGGCGCCACGATGCAGCCGCTGGCGTCAATGGTTTTGTTGGGCGAGAAATCGGGCGCGGTGTTTTTGAGCGACACCATGCGCCCGGCGGCAATCGCCACATCGCAGACTTCGTCGAGTTTCGAGGCGGGATCGATGACCCGGCCGTTTTTAATCAGTATCTTCATGCTTCATTCCCGGCGACGATGCCCATGACGGCCATGCGCACCGCAATGCCAAAGGTGACCTGCGGCAGGATGACGCTTTGCGCGCCGTCCACCACCGCCGAGTCGATCTCGACGCCGCGGTTGATCGGCCCGGGGTGCATGACGATGGCGTCGGCTTTGGCCAACTGCAGCTTCTCGGTGGTCAGGCCAAAGCTTTTGAAGAACTCCTGGCTGCTGGGCAGCAGGGCGCCCGACATGCGTTCGTTCTGCAGCCGCAGCATGATGATCACGTCAGCGCCCTTGATGCCTTCTTCCAGCGTATGGCAGACACGCACCCCCATTTGCGCCATGTCCGAAGGCACCAGGGTTTTGGGGCCCACCACGCGCACCTCGGGGCAGCCCAGCGTGGTCAGCGCGTGAATGTCGGAGCGCGCCACGCGCGAGTGCAGCACGTCGCCCACGATGGCCACCGTGAGCTTGCTGAAGTCTTTCTTGTAGTGGCGTATGGTGTACATGTCCAGCAGCCCTTGCGTGGGGTGGGCATGGCGGCCATCGCCGGCGTTGATCACATGCACATGCGGCGCCACGTGCTGGGCAATCAGGTAAGGAGCGCCCGACTCGCTGTGGCGCACCACAAACAGGTCGGCGGCCATCGCGCTGAGGTTGGCGATGGTGTCGAGCAGCGATTCCCCCTTGGACGCCGAGGAGCGCGCGATATCGAGGTTGATCACGTCGGCCGACAACCGCGTGGCCGCGATCTCAAAAGTGGTGCGGGTGCGCGTGGAGTTCTCAAAGAACAGGTTGAACACGCTCTTGCCGCGCAGCAAGGGGACCTTTTTGACCTCACGGTCGTTGACCGACACAAAGTTGGCGGCCGTGTCCAGGATCTGCGTCAGCGTGGCCTTGGGCAGGCCTTCGATCGACAGCAGGTGAATCAATTCACCGTTCTTGTTGAGTTGCGGGTTTCGTCGGTACAGCACGCTTCAAGCTCCTTTGACCTGTTGAACCTGTTGGACCTGAAAGCTGAACTGGCCATCGTCAGCGCGTGCCAGCTCCAGCGCCTGTGACGCCGGCACCGCCACGCGGACCACGGCAAAGTCGGGCTGCACAGGCAGCTCGCGCCCCCCCCGGTCCACCAGCACCACCAGCTTGACGCTGGCCGGACGGCCGTAGTCGAACAGCTCGTTGAGCACGGCCCGGATGGTGCGCCCGGTGTAGAGCACATCGTCCAGCACAATCAGGTGGGCCCCATTCACATCAAAGGGCAGCATGGTCTGGCCGCTGGAGGACAGGCCGCGCTGGGAAAAATCATCGCGGTGCATGGAAGAAGACAGGATGCCGGCCTCATCGGGCAGGCCCAGGTCGGCATGCAGGCGCTGCGCCAGCCAGGCCCCGCCCGAAGCCACGCCAACCAGCCGGGGCGGCTCGGCATACGCCGCCAGCAGTTGCCGCATGCCGCTCAGCAGCTCGCGGTACAGCGCTTCGGCATCCAGGGTCAGGCTGCTCATGAAAGACTCCTTAAAAACTGCTCCAGAATTATGCAGGCAGATGCGGCATCCGCATCCTTGGCGCCGTCCGCCAGCGCTTCGGTGGTGCTGTAGCGCTCATCGACTTCAAACACCGGCAGGCCAAAACGGCCACGCAGCTGGCGGGCAAATTTTTGCGCCCGAACGGTATTGTCGTGGCTGGCACCGTCGGGGTGATAAGGAATGCCCACCACCAGCGCATCCGGCTGCCATTCGCGGATTTTGAGGCCGATGGCGGCAAACCGGGCATCACCTTCGGCCGCAATGGAGCCGCGCGCGGTTGCGGTACGGGTCAGACGGTTGCCGGTGGCCACGCCGGTACGTTTGACACCGAAGTCAAAAGCCAGAAAAGTTTGCAGATTGGCGGCCGGGAAAGGCGCAGCCGCGACGCTCATGCGTGGCCAGCCTCGGAGGACAGCATCCAGCTTTGCAGGCCCAGCAGCAGCAAGGCCTTGTCATAGCGCTGCTCGACCGGCGTGTCAAAGATAACGCTCACATCGGCCGGCACGGTGAGCCAGCTGTTGTCGGAAATTTCGGATTCGAGCTGGCCTTCGCCCCAGGCTGAGTATCCCAGCGAAACGAACACCTTGCGCGGCCCGGCGCCGGTGGACAGGGCTTCGAGCACGTCTTTGGAGGTGGTCATCTCCAGGCCGCCGGGAATGGTCATGGTGGAGGCGTACACCGACTCGCTGCCCGGCATCATGCTTTCGTGCAAGACAAAGCCACGCTCGGTCTGGACCGGGCCGCCCTGAAATACCGGCGATTCGGTCAAGTCATCACGGCGCAGAGGCAACTCCACCTTGTCAAACAGGTTTTTGAGGTTGATGTCGCTGGGTTTGTTGATGACGAGGCCCAGCGCGCCGCGATCGCTGTGCTCGCACATGTAGACAACGCTTTTGGCAAAAGCCTCGTCTTGCAGCCCGGGCATGGCGATCAGGAAGTGATTGGTAAGGTTGATCGGTACAGAATCCATGGCCATGCGTTGATTTTACGCGTACTGGCCCGATGGACGCGCCTTTCTGCCACCCTGGCCAGGGTCTGCTGGTGCAGCATGACCACGCACACACGTTGCCCCTGCAGCGCCATGCCATCGCCAGAACCTCATGAAGCCACCCAAATTAGCTATTGTTTTGATAGCTTATTGCGCCCACTTCATGAGGGCTGAACGCCATTTTTATTTAAACAGCCATTTCGGTGCTGCAGTAACGGCGCACCAGGCTCATCAGCTCGTCTTCCGAATAAGGCTTGCCCAGATAGTGGTCCACACCCAGTTCCTTGGCATGCTCACGGTGCTTCTCGGCAATGCGTGAGGTGATCATGATGATCGGCAAATCGCGCAGGCGACCATCGCCGCGGATATTGCGCGCCAGGTCAAAACCGTCCATGCGCGGCATCTCAATGTCTGACAGCACCACGGCCGGACGCTCTTCCTGCAGGCGCTCGAGCGCCTGCAGGCCATCGGCCGCCATGGACACCCGGTAGCCCTCGCGCTGCAGCAAGCGCTGCGTCACGCGCCGCACGGTGATCGAATCGTCCACCACCAGCACCAGCGGAATTTGCGGCGCCGCGGGCATCAGGGCGGGCAATTCGACCGCCTGGCCGTTCAACGCCTCCAGCATGTGCGGCTCGGCGCTGTCCGCGCTCCAGGCCCGGGCCTGATGGCCATACACCGAGGCCAGCGCGACCGGGTTGTAGATCAGGGCGACCGCACCGGAAGCCAGCACCGACATGCCGGCCAGGCCCGGCAAGCGTGACAGCTGTGGCCCGAGGTTTTTAACCACCACCTCCTGGTTGCCCAGCACCTCATCCACGTGCAGCGCAACGCGCTGGGCCGCGCTTCGGAAAATCACCACCGGATTGGTTTTGGCATGTGGCTCACTGCTGCGGTGCGAAGCTTGCAGCAGCGCGCCTGACCAGAAAAACGGCACCGCCTCCTCGCCCCCCACATCCAGCACGCCGGTGTTGTAGGCCTGCTGCAGGTCTTTGGCCGGCGTGCGGCGCACCATCTCCACCACCGTCGCGGGCACACCCACTGAAAGACTGCCCGAGCGCATCATCACCACCTGCGTCACCGCCGTGGTCAGGGGCAGCACCAGCTTGAATTTGGTGCCTTTGCCGGCCACGGTCGAGGTCTCGATACGGCCACCGACCGCATTGATCTCGGAGCGCACCACGTCCATGCCAATGCCCCGCCCCGCCAGCTCAGTCACCTGCGAAGCGGTGGAGAAGCCCGACATGAAAATCATGTTGGCGGCTTCCTGGTCGTCAAGCAGTTGGCCCGGCTTGACCAAGCCCAGACTGACCGCTTTTTCGCGAATGCGTGGCAGGTTCAGGCCGGCGCCGTCATCGCTGAATTCGACCGACACGTCATTGCCTTCATGGTGCAAGGTCACGGTGATCAGGCCCACCGGGTCTTTGCCAGCCGCAGTGCGCGTGTCGGGATCTTCAATGCCATGCGCCACGCAGTTACGCAGCAAATGTTCGAACGCAGGCGTCATGCGGTCCAGCATGCCGCGGTCCATCTCGATGGTGCCGCCGGTCAAGTCCAGTCGCACCTGTTTGTTGGCATCTTTGGAGGCCTGCCGGACCACACGGTACAGGCGGTCGGAAATGCCTTCGAACTCCACCATGCGCGTACGCAGCAGATCGCGCTGCAGTTCACGGGTCTGGCGGGCCTGGGCAATCAGGTCGTCCTCGGTCGCCTCCACGGTCCGCTGCAAGGTGCGCTGCACGGTGGCCACGTCGTTCACAGACTCCGCCATCATGCGGGTCAGTTCCTGCACGCGGGTGAACCGGTCAAATTCGAGCGGATCAAACCCCAGCTGGGCTTCCTTGGCCTGGGCCAGGCGCGACTGCATCTGGGTTTCGGCCTGCAGCTCCACGTCACGCAGCTGCTGGCGAAGACGGTTCAAGTTACCGCTCATGTCATTGAGGGATCCGCGCAGCTGGCTCAGTTCAGCCTCGAGGCGGGAACGCGTGATCATGACCTCACCGGCCTGGTTGACCATGCGATCCAGCAACTGCGAACGCACCCGGATCGAACCCGAAGCCGCTTTGCGCAAAGGCTGCATGGCCATGGCTTTGGGTACCGGGATCATCATTTTCCCCGTGCCCGCTGCAGCGGCTGCAGGGCTTGGCGCGCTCATGGCATCCGGGGTTTCCTGCGCAAGCGTCGCCCCAGGCGCGGCCTCATGGACCGGCGACTCGGCGACTGCCGGCTCCGCAGTGCCCGCGGCCACTGCTTCGGCGTGGCGCAGGGCCTCAAAACTGGTCTGCATGGCATCAAACCGGGCCAGCAATGGCTCGAACTGTTGTGTCGCGGCAGCGTCCGAGCCCAGGCTCTCGATGTCTGACTCAATCCGGTGGGCCATTTCACCCAGGCGCAAAGCGCCCGCCAGGCGGGCACTGCCTTTGAGGGTGTGCAGGGCACGCAAAACCTCCATGCGTGCACTCTGGTTGTCGGGGCGTGCAGACCATTGCCGCAGGGCACCGCCCAGTTGCGGCATCAGCTCGGCGCCCTCTTCCTCGAAAATCGGGAACAGGTCAGGGTCGATCGCGTCAACCGCGTCGATCTCATCGTCCTCGTCGTCGTGAAAGACAGTGGCAGCAGCGGGTACAAGCGTGGGGCGCTGTGGCGCCACAAAAGCCTGTGCGGCAACCACTTCGGGTACTGCGGCCACCTCCGGCACGGTGACCGGCTCGGGCGCAAGAGCCGTCAATGGCAGGGGCAGGTCGGCCATCTCCATGACCACGGGCTCGGGAACAGCGGCTGGGAAATCAGGCGTTTCAGCAGGCGTTTCAGGCTCATCCAGCGCCGCCACTGATTCCGGGAATTCAATCGTGCGCAAATTTTCAAGGATGTCTGCATCAGGCTCTTTGAGGAACCCTGCCGCAAACTGATGCAGCAGGCGACGGATATCCTCGGCGGCATTGACAAACACCTCGCCATACTCGGCAGCGCCCTGCTGGCTGTGGTGCGCTTGTGATTGTTGCAATGCGTGTTCCAGGGCTCGCGCCATGTCCGACAAGGCATCAAACCCGACGGTGGCCGAACTTCCCGCCAGCGAATGCGCCAATGCCACGGTCGAATCGTCAACGGGTGCATGACACTCGATAGCCCATTCGGTCAATGCAGTGACCAGTCGACGTGACCATTCGTCGGCCTCATTCAGGTACACGTTGTACAAAGGAATGCCGATCCGCAAAGGACCAATGACCTTGACCTGCTCATCGCCATCACCGCCCGAAGGCAGGCTGCCGTCAAGCTCATCCAGCTGTGCCGCAGGCTCCGGACTCATGAAAGGCGCGGTTGCCGCTTCCTGCACAGAAAGATCAGGCAAGGACAGATCGAGTGACAGGTCGAGTTCCTCGAATGTCACCTCTTCCACAACCGGCGCTACGGGCGCCACGGACGCTGGCGCCTCCACTGAAGTGGTTGCCGCCAGGAAATGCTGGTCAAAATCGTCAACTGACAGCTCGACGGCTTCCAGGGAAGGCGCCGGCTCCATCAACTCCGGCACGGGCTCTTGGGCCTTGTCCAGGGTGGGCAGCTCAGCCGCGGGAACAGGCGCAAGGTCCGGCTCACCCGTCAGCGACAGCGTCGCCAGACTGTCAAAGTCAATGCCCTCTATTTCCAGCGGCGCGGCGGCTGGCTCGGCGGGCGGCGCAGCCACTGTACTGACAGGGGTGGCCGCGAGCGAGTCCAAATCAAAAACGACATCAAAGCTCAAATCGGGCAAATCGGGCTCTGAAGTCAAAGGCGCTGGCTGGACTGGCTCGGCCTGAGGCGCCTCAACGGCTGGGGCAGCAGACTCAAGCAGCGGGAGCAATTCCTCGGGTGGCGCCACCGCCCTGGCAGACAGGTTCAGGGGAATTAAACGCCCTTCCGTCCGCATGGCATCGGCGCTGTGGCGAAAGACCGAAGGTTTCCATGCACCATCCTGCTTGGCGGCAATGTCCGCAATCCAGTCAGCAAACCCTGCCATCGCCTCGGAGGACAGGGCCCGCAAATCATCGGTCGCCGTTTTTTGATCGGCCAGCCAGCTGTTGAGCATTTGCTCCAGCGACCAGGCGGCTTCACCAAACTCATTAAGCCCGACCATGCGCGAGCTGCCTTTGAGTGTATGGAAGGCGCGGCGCAAGATCGTCATCTGGCCGATATCACCGGGATCATTGGCCAGCGCCTCAATGGCGGCCTGGCCGTTGCCCACGACTTCACGCGCTTCCTCCAGAAAGATGTCACGCAGATCATCTTCTTCGAAATCATCCGAAGTAGCCTGCACAGCAGGAGCCGGGGCCGCGGGTGTCAGGGTAGCCGCCAGGCTGGTCAGGGCACTGGCAGCCGCATCGGTGTCGCGCCCTGCCATTGCAGCGGATGCTTCGCGGGCAGTCTGGGCCAGGCTGGGCTGTTCGGCCAGGGCGGCATGGGTGGCCAGGGTGTCCAGCTTGACGCTTAGCGTGTCCTGGGCTGCGCCCGCGCCGGCGTCCTGCACCACCGCAATCACTTCCTGTGACAGCGCGTCATCATGGACGGTCACGCTGGCTGCCGCATCGCCGGATGTCTGGGCACGCCCCATCAAGGGCTTGAGTTCGCCTTTTTCTTCGTCATAGACGAAGAGTTTCTTGGCCAGCGCAGGCTGGTAGTTGAGCATGTCAATCAGGAAGCTCAATGCCCCCAGATTGTTGCCAAGCTTGTCGAAGGTGCCCGTCGTACGGGCACGCTCCTCATCGATTTCAGCGTCCAGCATTTGCTCGACGCTGTCACGCATGCGCAAAACGGCCTGGGAAGCCTGATCCAGTCCCAGCACGGACAGGACGCCACGCATTTGCGACAGCTGCCCCGGCACGGCCTGCAAAGCAGTTTTGTCCTCCGGATTGCGGAAGAACTGGTCCAGCGTTTTTTCAAGCTCCCCCAGCGCCACGCGCAGTTCACCGACCACGCTGCCCATGGTCTGCTTGTCGCTGACACGGCGATAAAGCTCCTCCATCCAGGACTCGAGCGGCTGGGGCTCACCGCCGCTCCTGACGCCATCCAGCCGCTCGGCCAGGTGGGTGGTGCGCGCCGCGAGCTGTGGATCGTTGGGATCCAGATCGTCAAACGCCGCTTCCAGGTACAGCACGGAGGTCGCCACTTCCATGGCCAGCTCGATGGGAGGGGCATGGCCCGAGCGCACGGTACTGTCAATCACACGCGTCAGGGCTTGAGCCAGGGGCTCACTGGAGGGGTGCAGCTTGAGCAGGGAATCCGTGACCAGACTGAACTGGTCGGCAACAGACTTGAACTTGCTCGCATCCCCTGCAGACAGCGAAGTCCAGGTTTCCTTGGCCGAAACAATGCGCTTGCGGGCCTGGGCCAGCAATGCGGGGTCAAAACGGCCAAACTGGACGGCTTCATAGTCGACCGGTTTGAAGCGGTTCAGGCCATAGGCCGCACGGACCGCCGACAACACCGGCGTATCGCTGGCATGCGACGCGATGGCCTGCGAACAAAAGAAAAGCAGGTCCTGCGCCAGCCGGTCGGATACGGTGACATCCCCACGGACCAAGGAAGCGTACTGCAGCAAAATCCGGGAGGCCGCGCGCCGGACATAGACATCCCCGCCGATCAGGCCAAGGCCCAGCGCCTCGAAATAAGCGGCGGCGATTTTCCAGAAAATGCGCGGTTGGCGCTCGGCCTGCCGGGTGGCAAAACCCAGGCTTAAATCCTTGAGGTTCTGAGCCGCCGGCCCGGCCTGGCCTTTCATGATCTGCAGCACCGACTGGTCCAGCAGCGCACGCGCGCCGTCATCGTAGTTCCGGGGCAGGGCCGTCGCGGCCAGTTCGGGATCCAGCCAGCGCCATTCGAAAGACCAGAGGTCGGCCGGATGCACCCGGTCCGCGCGGATCAGCTCCTGGACATCACGGTATTGCGGGAACAGGGACACAGCGGAAACCGGCTTGTCGGCCAGCACGCCCTCCAGGTACTCCGTCAAGGCGAAGCTGGCGCGCTCAATTCTGGCGGCTGCATCCTGGCTGCACTGCTCCGGCTGCTGCACAAACCTCTGTACCGCCGCTTCCATGGCGCGCAGCACGAGCGCGGGCCCTGCCAGCCCCACCATTTCAAGCGCCCCCACCGCCTGGTGCAGCTGCTGGCGGGCGATACGCAACTGGCTGGCATCAATGGCAGCCAGGTCCGAGCCCCGTGCCAATTCGGCATCCCGCACGAAACGCTTGAGCGCCTTGGCCGCGCCATCCAGCGACTTGCGCAGCTCCTCCAGCACCCAGGCCAATGGGCCCAGATCGTTGACGGCCAAATCGAGTTCAGCGGCTGTTGGATTCAGTGCGTTGGATTGCATAGGGGGCGAGCCGGTTCAGAAATCGGAATTCACGTCAAAAACACAGAGCGAAAACGCGTCAGGCAATCTTGAATCGGGACACCGATTGACGCAGCTCTTCTGCCATGCGCGACAAATCCCGCACCTGTTGCGCCGTGGAACGGGTACCTTCTCCGGTTTGTTCCGTCACCGCAAAAATGTGCTGGATGTTTCCGGCCACCACGTTGGCTGATTCAGCCTCCCGGGACGCTGAGTTGGAGATCTGCTCAATCAGGTCGGCGAGGCGCCGTGACACGCGGTCAATCTCGGTCAGGGCCGTACCCGCGTTATCGGACAGCTTGGCCCCTTCCACCACACCCTGCGTGGAGCGCTCCATGGCGGCCACCGCATCCTGGGTGTCGGTCTGAATCGCTTTCACCAGCGCCGAAATCTGACGCGTTGCATCGGCGGAGCGTTCAGCCAATCGCTGCACCTCTTCGGCCACCACCGAGAAGCCGCGACCGGCCTCACCGGCTGATGCCGCCTGAATGGCCGCGTTGAGCGCCAGCACGTTGGTCTGCTCGGTAATGTCGGAAATCAGCTCGGTAATCTCGCCAATCTCCTGCGACGACTCACCCAGGCGCTTGATCCGCTTGGAGGTTTCCTGAATCTGGTCACGGATGGAGTTCATACCGCCAATGGCGTTTTGCACGGCATGCAGGCCGGATTCGGCAGCGGTCAGGGACTGGCGGGCCACCTGGGAAGATTCCTGCGCCTGGCTGGACACCTCGTTGATTCGTGTTGCCATGTCCAGCACGGACTGGCCGGTTTCACGAATTTCCCGCAACTGCTCGGTCGAGGCGGCCAGCAGTTCGGTGGAGGTGCTTTCCACCTGTGCCGTCGTCTGTGCCACACGGGTCGCCGTGTTCTGCACGTTGCCCACCAGCTGGCGCAACTCCTCCACCGTGTAGTTCACGGAGTCGGCAATGGCGCCGGTAATGTCCTCGGTCACCGTCGCTTCCTGGGTCAGGTCACCTTCAGCAACGGTCTGCAATTCGTTCATCAAACGCAAAATGGCGGCCTGGTTGGCGTCGTTGACGCGCTTGGCGTCCTGCTCCTGGCTCTTGGCTTCCTGCCGCTGCTGCTCGGCAACCCCTTGGCGCTGCTGACTGTCTTTCACCTGCAAGCGCGCCAGACCTGCCGCGCACAGCAGTGCAATCGCCGCAGCCACCGCCAGGGTCGTCAGGGCACCTGCGCTAAGGCCCGATTGGGACGACAGCTTGCCCTGCAAATCTTCCAGGCCGCGGCGCAAGGGCTCGCTGTCGGAAATAATGGAGGCTTGGGCTTCACGGGCTGACACCAGACCCTGCAAGTTGCCCAAAATCGCACCCGCCTGCACGCGCGTCTGCTCATAAAGCGCCATCAGGGCTTCGAGGCGTTCGCGGGTTTGCGGGTCCTTGGAGCCGCTCAAACGCAATTCGGGGCTGCCTTCCTGCAGGCCTTGCGCGATTTCCTTGAACGAGTTCAAGTCCTTGCCGAGCAGAAACACGGCCTCGGGACTCACGCCCTCCATGGTCAGGAATTCGTTGGCAGATTTACCAATCCGCTGGGTCAACATCACCAGCTGGCCGGAGGCAGAAATTTCGGCTGGCGCCGCATTCTGCTGGAGCTTGAGGGACGATACGGTTTCGGCAATTTCCAGCAGGTCCGATGATTGCCGGTTAATCGTGCGCAAGGCGTTGCCCACCTGGGTCAGAATATTCTGCTGGCCCATCACGGCGCCGGCATTTTTTTCGGCCCGCTCCATCAGCGGCATGATCTTCTCGACATCCGGCTGGAGCTCTTCATCCACTGCGGCCAGGCGCAAGGAGTCCTCACCGGCTTTCAGGCCGCGCACGGTTTTGGCCAGCACGTCCGAACTTTCACGCACGTCAGGGAAGGCCTGGGCACTGCCCACCAGCGCCTGCGATACGGATTTGGCCAGTCGCTGTGACTGCATCAGGGACTGACCGGTGGCCGCCACCTGCTGAGCCACCCTGTCAGCCTGGCTCAGGGCCAGATAGGTCACCGTACCCAGCACAATCACCGCGAGAATCAGCAAGGACACAAGAGTCCTCTGGTGCTTGCCAATGGTCCGTTTGCCCAGCAGCGGCAGCGACAACAGCTCCTGGTTCTCAGCCGCCAGCAGCTCACCCGAGGTGGAGTCCAGACTGCTGTCAGCCGGCGCATTTTCACTCTCGGCAACCTGCTGCATGGCCCCTGTGCGCAGGGCAGCGCCGTCCATGACCCCCGTTACCATGGGGTCGGCAGGGATGCCAACGGACGCCATATCCATGCTGTCCTCCGGTGGCCGTGCCGGCTTGGATTTGAATAGCTGCTGGATTTTTTCGATAACAGACATGGAGAGCCTTCCGGAGAAAACGTGGTGCGCTAGGCGCCGATAGTCAAAAAATGAGCCTGCTGCGCAAGCGACTGAAGGTTGATTTCCTGCCAGCTTGCGCCACTCTGGTCAACATAGCTATGGCCAAAAAACTCGGGGGAATCGGGCGCTCTTTCGGAGAATTCACTGAAGGCATCGGGATTGCGCAGGCCTGCCAGCCGGTCAATCAGCAGGGCGCAATTGATTTCAAGCGCGCTGTTGAGCGCCACCAGCCGCGCATCAGTACGGGCCAGCTCGCTTCGAACGGCCGGGCTTTGCCCGGACACATAACTGGCCAGGTCCACCACCCCAAACAAACCGCCGCGCAGATTGGCCACACCGGCAAACCAGGGCTGCGTGTAGGGGACCGCCTGCGTGTTGACCCATGGGAAGATTTCCCCGGACTGGTTCAGTGGAAACAGGTACTTGCGGCTACCGGCCTCAACCGCCAGCCAGGATGCCGTCACGCCCTGTGTTCGCGCTGCCTGCAGCCTCTCCGCCAGCCGGCTTTGCAACTCTCTGAGGGCTTGTCTGTTCGCCATGCTCTGGGGGGTCTCCGGGCAATCAGCCCAAGGCCTTGATCTTGGCCATCAGCTCGTCAGCGTCCACTGGCTTGGTGATGTAGTCGCGGGCGCCCTGGCGCATGCCCCAGACCCGGTCCGTTTCCTGGTTCTTGCTGGTGCACATCATGATGGGAATGTCGGAGTACAGGGGATCGCGCGTGATGGCACGCGTGAGCTGGAATCCGTTTTGCCCGGGCATCACCACGTCCATCAGGATCAGCTCGGGCTTGTCTTCCGCCAGACGGCGAAAAGCGTCCTCGGCATTCTCGGCGGTTTTGACGGTGAACCCTTTTTTCACCAGCAAATCCGTCAGGAACATCAATTCGGTCTTGGAGTCATCGACTACCAGAATTTTTTTAATCGCCATCACGCTACTCCTTGTTTTGCGCTGCCCAGTTCTGAAACGGTCTGCAGCAACTGGTCTTTGGTAAAAGGTTTGGTCAGATAGTCCTGCGAGCCCACCATGCGCCCGCGCGCCTTGTCGAATACGCCGTCCTTGGAGGACAGCATCACGATAGGCACCGCCGCAAACTTCTGGTTTCGCTTGATGATGGCACAAGTTTGATAGCCATCAAGGCGTGGCATCAGGATGTCGCAGAAAATCAGGTCGGGCTCGTAGTCATTCACTTTGGAGAGGGCGTCAAAACCGTCTTCAGCCAGCAATACTTCGTGACCACCCTGCTTCAAAAATATCTCGGCGCTGCGCCGGATGGTGTTGCTGTCATCAATGACCAACACCTTGAGACCGGAACTGGGAATACTCACTGACTCTGCTCCTGTTAACGCTGGACCGATGACATGACATCAGTCCGCGACTGCCTGGACGACCGGCTCGTCCGCCATTTATCCGTTTATATCTGAACCATTTCAAAGTCTTCTTTGCGCGCGCCGCATTCGGGACAGGTCCAGTTCATGGGGACCTGGGCCCAGGGGGTGCCGGCAGCGATGCCATGCTCTGGCGCGCCAGCCGCTTCGTCGTAAATCCACCCACAAATTAAACACATCCAGGTCATTGTTTGAGTCACAGCTTAAGTTGCCTTCGAATAGAATGCAACAATTGTATCGAGGCGGCGTTGCTTATTCGCGTACAAGGCAAAATCCCAGCCTATGGCAAACCCCAACCCACCCCCTGCGGACAGCACACAGCTCCTGGCTGACGACGACAGCGAAACCTCCCCGGCCTGTGTCATGAGCTTCAATGCCAGCGACCCGAGCGGTGCCGGTGGCCTGACGGCCGACATCACCGCCATCACCTCCGCCGGCGGGCACGCGCTGGCCGTTGTGACCGGCGCCTACGTGCGGGACACCGCCGAGATTTTTGACCATTGCGCGTTTGACGAAGAGGCCGTGACCGAACAGGCCCGCACCGCACTGGAAGACATGACGGTGAGCGCCATCAAGGTCGGCTTTGTCGGAACGCCGGAAAACATCAGCGCCATTGCGGAAATCGCATCCGATTACGCCGAAGTACCACTGATTGCTTACATGCCCACCCTGTCCTGGTGGGATGAGAGCCAGATCGACAACTACCTCGACGCCTTTCGCGAACTGATGCTGCCGCAAACCACGGTGCTGGTCGGCAACCACAGCACCCTCTGGCGCTGGCTGCTGCCCGACTGGCCGGGCGAGCGCAGCCCGTCGGCGCGCGACATCGCCAAAGCCGCCTCGGAGCTCGGCGTGCCCTACACGCTGGTCACCGGCATTCCGATGCCCGAGCAATTCATCGACAACGTGCTGGCCACGCCGCAAGCGGTTTTGTACAGCGAAAAATTCGAGCGCTTTGAAGCCACCTTTTCGGGCGCGGGCGACACGCTGTCGGCAGCCTTGTCGGCCCTGCTGGCCAACGGCCACGACCTGCAGGCCGCCACCACCGAAGCCCTGACTTACCTGGACCACAGCCTGGACGCCGGCTTTCACCCCGGCATGGGCAACATCGTGCCCGACCGCATGTTCTGGGCGCAGGCAGACATGGACCTCGAAGAGGCCGGCGACGAGCCGGCGCCGGGCGACCCGCAGAGCGCCGACCCCCTGATTACCGCACCCCCTTTTGACTTGCCTACCAATGGAACTACCAAGCATTAAATCTGCCCCCGGCCGCAATGCAGCCCTGTTCGAGCGCGCCAAGGCGCTGATCCCCGGGGGGGTCAATTCCCCGGTTCGCGCCTTCAAGGCAGTTGGCGGCACGCCGCGCTTTGTGCAGCGGGCGCAAGGCGCTTATTTCTGGGACGCCGATGGCCAGCGCTACATTGACTACATCGGATCCTGGGGCCCCATGATCCTGGGCCACGGTCACCCGGCGGTCGTCGAGGCCGTGCAGCGCGCGGTGCTGGAAGGCTTTTCCTACGGCGCGCCGACCGAGCGCGAGGTGGAGCTGGCCGAAGAAATCGTGCAGTTGCTGCCTTCGCTCGAAATGGTCCGGCTGGTCAGCTCGGGCACCGAAGCGGCCATGAGCGCCATTCGCCTGGCGCGCGGCGCCACGGGCCGCAGCAAGATCATCAAGTTCGAGGGCTGCTACCACGGCCATGCCGATGCGCTGCTGGTCAAGGCCGGCTCAGGCCTGGCCACGTTTGGCAACCCCACCAGCGCCGGCGTGCCGCCTGAAGTGGTGCAGCACACGCTGGTGCTGGAGTACAACCACATTGCCCAGCTGGAAGAAGTGTTTGCACTGCACGGCAACACCATTGCCTGCCTGATGATAGAGCCGATTGCCGGCAACATGAATTTTGTACGCGCCAGCGTGCCCTTCATGAAACGCTGCCGTGAACTCTGCACGCAACACGGCGCGCTACTGGTGTTTGACGAAGTGATGACCGGGTTTCGCGTGGCCCTGGGCGGCGCCCAAAGCGTCTACGCGCAAAGCATTCCCGGCTTCAAGCCCGACATGACGGTGCTGGGCAAAGTGATTGGCGGCGGCATGCCGCTGGCCGCTTTTGGCGGCAGCCGCGCGGTGATGGAGCAGCTGGCGCCGCTGGGCCCGGTCTACCAGGCCGGCACGCTGTCGGGCAACCCGGTCGCCACGGCCTGCGGCCTGGCCACCTTGCGCGAAATCCGCAAACCGGGGTTTTATGAGGCGCTGGGCGAGCGCACGCGCAGCCTGGTGGCGGGCCTGACGCAAGCGGCCGGCAAGGCCGGCGTTGCCTTCTGCGGCGACAGCGAGGGCGGCATGTTCGGCTTTTTCCTGCTGGGCCAGCTGCCGCAAAACTACGCCACGGTAATGAGCACCGACAGCCCGGCCTTCAACCGCTTCTTTCATGCCATGCTGGCACGCGGCGTGTACTACGCACCGGCCCTGTACGAGGCCGGCTTCGTCAGCTCGGCCCATACGGCTGCGGACATTGAGGCCACGGTAGACGCGGCGGCGCAGTTCTTTGCCGGTGCCTGAAGCGGTAAATTTGCTACCAAATTAATAGCGCCTCTCGCAATACCATCAGGGGCCAGAGCCTGTTTTACTGAAAGTCGAAGTTCGCCGGGCGGCGAACTTCAATGACGGAAATGCCGCACACCCGTCAGCACCATCACCACTTCACGCTCGTTGGCGGCGGCAATCACCTCGTCGTCGCGCATGCTGCCGCCCGGCTGGATCACGCAGCTCGCGCCGGCGTCCACCACCACGTCGAGCCCGTCGCGGAAGGGGAAAAACGCGTCGCTGGCCACGGCTGAGCCCTGCAGCGTCAGGCCCGCATTGGCCGCCTTGATCGAGGCGATGCGAGCCGAGTCGATGCGGCTCATCTGGCCGGCCCCGACGCCCAGGGTCATGCCGTCGGCGCAGAACACGATGGCGTTGGACTTGACGTACTTGGCCACTTTCCAGGCGAACAGCAGGTCCTGCAGCTGGGCCGGTGTGGGTTGCAGCTTGCTGACCACCTTCAGGTCGGCCAGGGTCAGTTCATGGTTGTCGGCCGTCTGCATCAGCAGGCCCGAGCCGACGCGCTTGATGTCCATGGCGTTGCGGCCCTGCTTCCAGGCGGTATCGCCACCTGGCGGCAAGTCAATCTGCAAAATCCGGACATTGACCTTGCTCTTGAACACCTCCAGCGCCTCGGGCGTGAAGGCCGGCGCCATCAGCACCTCGACGAACTGCTTCGAAATCTGTAGCGCCGCGCGCTCGTCCAGCGGGCAGTTCAGGGCAATAATGCCGCCGAAAGCCGAGGTCGGATCGGTCTTGAACGCCTTGCTGTAGGCCTGCAGCGCATCGACCCCGGTGGCCACGCCACAGGGATTGGCGTGCTTGACGATCACGCAGGCGGCGCCGTCCTTGAGGCTGTCGAAACTCTTGACGCATTCCCACGCGGCGTCGGCGTCGGCAATGTTGTTGTACGACAGCTCCTTGCCCTGCAGCTGCCGGGCCGTCACCAGCGAGCCGGGGGCCGGGTACAGATCGCGGTAGAAGGCGGCCTGCTGGTGCGGGTTTTCGCCGTAGCGCAAATCCTGCAGCTTGATGAAGCGGCCATTGGCCTGGGCCCCGAACAGGCCGTGGCTGCCGTCAGCCTGGATGCTCGAGAGGTAGTCGCTGATCGCGCCGTCGTACTGGCTGATGCGGTTGAACGCGGCCACCGACAGGGCAAATTTCGTTTTATCGGTGAGCTTGCCGCCGGCCTTGAGTTCGTCGAGCACGGCCTGGTACTGCGAGGCATCGGTCAGCACGCCCACGTCTTTCCAGTTCTTGGCGGCCGAGCGCACCATGGCGGGCCCGCCAATGTCGATGTTTTCAATCGCGTCTTCCAGCGTGCATCCGGCTTTGGCAACGGTGGCTTCAAACGGGTAGAGGTTGACCACCAGCAGGTCAATCGTGTCAATGCCATGCGTCTTGAGCGCCGCCATGTGCTCGGGCATATCGCGGCGTGCCAGCAGGCCGCCATGGACCTTGGGATGCAGGGTTTTGACACGGCCATCGAGCATTTCCGGAAAACCGGTCAGAGCGGCCACCTCGGTCACGGGCAGGCCGGCATCGGCCAACAGCTTGGCGGTGCCGCCGGTGGAAATCAGCTTGATGCCCAGCGCGTGCAGCGCCTGTGCAAATTCAAGAATACCGGTTTTGTCGGAAACAGAAATTAATGCGTTCATGGTTTTCTTTGAGGGCAAATGGGGTTGAAAGGCGGGGTTGACGGCGGACAGCACGCCAGCTTGCTGCGGCTCACTTGATGAGCTTGTGCTCCACCAGCTTTTTACGCAGGGTGTTGCGGTTCAGGCCCAGCCATTCAGCGGCCCGGGACTGGTTCTGGTCGGCGTACTGCATGACCACTTCCAGCAGGGGTTTTTCCACCACGCGGACCATCATGTCGTACATGCCACCGGGCTCGGTGCCGCGCAAATCCCTGAAATAACCTTCCAGACTGGTGCGCACGCACTCCTCAATGTGTTTCTTGCTCATGCAGCCCATCCCTCCTGTTCTTCAAGCTGTTTTTTATCGTTGTTGTCCATGCCTGCGCCCGCCAGGGCTTGCGCAGGGGCGGGCATGCGGTCCATGCGGGCGCCCAGGTCGTCAAAAAAGTCTGCAACAGCCTGCAGCTGTTGCTGGCAGTCTTCCAGCGAATTCATGCGCGCGCGAAAGGCTTCGCCCCCGGGCAGCGTTTTGACGTACCAGCCAATGTGCTTGCGCGCCGAGCGCACGCCGGTGAACTCGCCATACAGGGTGTAATGGTCCAGCAGATGGTCGAGCAGCAGGCGCTTGACCTCTGCCACCAGCGGCGGCGCCAGGTGCGTGCCGGTGGCCATGAAATGCGCCACCTCCCGGAAAATCCAGGGCCGGCCCTGCGCGGCGCGGCCAATCATCACGGCATCGGCGCCGGTGCAGGCCAAAACATCGCGGGCTTTTTCAGGCGTCGTGATGTCGCCATTGGCGACCACGGGAATCTTCAGGGCCGCCTTGACCGCGGCGATGGTGTCGTACTCGGCCTGCCCCTTGTAGCCCTGCTCGCGGGTGCGGCCATGCACGGTGACCATCTGCACGCCGGCGCTCTCAAACGCACGCGCCAGCACCAGGGCATTTTTGTGCGACTGGCACCAGCCCGTGCGCATCTTGAGCGTGACTGGCACCTGGCGCGGCTCGCAGGCGGCCACCACAGCCTGCACAATCGACAGGGCCAGCGCCTCGTCCTGCATCAGGGCCGAGCCGGCCCACTTGTTGCAGACCTTCTTGGCCGGGCAGCCCATGTTGATGTCAATGATCTGCGCACCGCGGTCAATGTTGTAGGCGGCCGCCTCGGCCATCATGGCCGCCTCGGTGCCGGCAATCTGCACGGCAATCGGGGCCACTTCGCCTTCATGGTTGGCACGGCGCGAGGTTTTGAGCGAGTCCCACAGGTCGCGGCGCGAGGTCACCATTTCGCTGACCGCATAACCGGCCCCCAGCTGCTTGCACAGCCGGCGAAACGGCCGGTCCGTCACACCGGCCATCGGTGCGACAAACAGGTTGTTTGCCAGAGCATAGGGGCCGATGTTCATGAAAAATGCCGGGGATGTAATTGCTGAAAAACGAGGCATGATTGTAGCTGCCTAAAATTTCAGCAATTGAAATCCGGCGCCTGTTTATAACCACCTGCACCTCCATTCTGCGCCCCCTTTGCTCCCTATACTCAGGCCCATATGGAAATCTGGCTTGAACACCTGCTGACACTGCTGGCCTTGCCAAAATTTGGCCTGAGCACGGTGTTTGTGGTGTCTTTCATCTCCGCAACCCTGCTGCCCCTGGGTTCCGAGCCGGTGGTGTTTGGCCTGGTCAAGATCAACCCCGAACTATTCTGGCCCACCCTTCTGGTAGCCACCGTAGGCAACACGCTGGGGGGCGCGTTGGACTGGTGGATGGGCTACGAGGCGCACCAGGTGGTCGACAAGTACTCGCACTCCACGCACCATGGACGGGCCCTGCGCTGGCTGGAGCATCTGGGCCCCAAGGCCTGCCTGCTGTCCTGGCTGCCTGCGGTGGGAGACCCGCTCTGCGCGGTGGCCGGGTGGCTCAAGTTTCCGTTCTGGCCCTGCCTGGCCTACATGGCGATCGGCAAGTTCTTACGCTACGTCATGATGACGGGCGGTTTGCTGTGGGCGTTTCCTGGAGGCATTGGCTTTTGACCCCCCGCATGCCACCGCATGCGCTGCGCTGGACATGCCTCTGGGCTTACGCCGGCCTCAAAACCGCTCGTGCGGCAACAGGTAGCGCCACTGCCCCACCGGCAGGTTGCTCATGGGCACGCGGCCGATGCGGATGCGCTTCATGGCCTGCACCGTGAGCCCCACGCTTTCGCACATATAGGCGATCTGCCCGGGCTGCTCGCCCTTGAGGGCAAAGCGCAGCCGCGTCTCGTTTTGCCAGCTGACCTTGCACGGCGGCAGCAGCACACCATTAAAGGTAAAGCCGTGGTCGATGCGATTGAGCCGCTTCAGGCCTTCGGGCACGATCTCGCCGCTCACCTCCACAATGACTTCATGCTCGATCACGGCGGCATCTTCCGTGAGCTTGCGCGTCATGCGCCAGTCCTGCGTGAACACCACCAGGCCACTGGCCGCGGTGGCCAGCGGGGTCACCAGCTTGACGTCGGAGAAATGTTTTTTGAGTGGCCGGACCCCGGAGCGGTCATCCGGCCACTGCTTGGCCGTCAACAATAATTGAGCGGCGGAGTGGGCCGCATTCGTGCCCGCGCCCAGACCGGCCTCGCAAGCTGGCGGTTTGTGCAGCAAGATGGTGACCGGTGACAGTGCGATCAGGCTGGCGTCGGGGCTGAGCTCAATCTTTTGCTGCAGCACCCTGAACTGCGGCTCTTCCACCACCTGCCCGTCCACCGTGACCCAGCCGCCTTCGATGTACTGCTCAGCCTCGCGGCGCGAGCAGCCCACCAGTTCGGCAAGGCGTTTGGCAAGGCGAACAGCTTCTGTCATGAAAAGATCGGCCCCGGTGAAAAGTTGGGCAGCTGGTGCTGCCGGTCGGCGCTAATCCACTATCAATTCGATAGCTACTTGCGCATACATTCAAAGGGCCAGGGGCCTAAAACACCCTAAAACCCGCCGAACGATCTCCTGATCTTCTAGATATTGAACAGGAAGAATGGGCGGGCGGCCGCACCAATGCTCGGTCGCTGTGCTTCGATCTTCATTTCATACCCGCGTTCATACCCGCTTCTGTGACCGCAGCGGCCACCTCATCTGGCGCCGCCGCGTCGAAGTCCAGATTATCGCTGACTGGGCCGGCTGGGTTGCGGTAGCCCATCGCCTGGTAGCCGTGCTGGCGCCTGTCCCACATCCGCAACAGGGCCGGGTGACCCGCGTCGACGAAGTCGATGATGTGCACGCGGGTCTTGTTGGCGTGTTCGCGGTGCAGACGGCCGGCGTACTGTTGCAGCGTACCCTTCCACGAGATGGGCATGGCCAGCACCAGGGTGTCCAGCGGTGGGTGGTCGAAGCCTTCGCCAACCAGCTTGCCGGTGGACAGCAGCACGCGCGGCGCGTCGGGTCGCAGGGCATCCAGTTCACCGATCAAGGCAGCGCGCTGCTTCTTCGACATGCGGCCGTGCAGCGTGAATAGCGTGGGCACGCGACCGGCCAACGCAGTCACCATGGCGTCGAGGTGCTCGGTGCGCTCGGTCAGCACCAGCACCTTGTGGCCCTGCGCATAGGCGCTGGCAACTTCTTCGGCGATGGCAGCGGTGCGCCCAGCATCGCCCGCAAGCGTTCGAAACACTTCCTGGATGCCGGCGTCCCCGGCCAGGGTGATGTGGGCGGAAAGGTAGCGGGGAATCACCTCCAAGGTTTGCGGTGCACCCCTTGGCCGCGCAGCCACGTGACGTGTCGGGCCGCACTGCATGAAGATGATCGGCTGCCGCCCGTCACGCCGGATGGGCGTGGCAGTCAGTCCGAGCACGTACTTGGCCTTCGCGCGCTTCAGGATCGCCTCGAACGATACGGCTGAGAGGTGGTGGCATTCGTCGGCGATGACGTGGCCGTAGTCCTCCACCTGTTCGCTGGTCTCGCCTTGCCTGTGAAGCGACTGCATCACGGCAATATCGATCCGTCCCGTGGGCTTGGCCTTGCCTGCGCCAATGGTGCCGATCGCGCTCTTGCCCAGCTCGTCGGTCGCCAGGAACGCCTGCAGCCGTTCTTGCCATTGCTTGAGAAGTTCGGTGCGATGCACCAGCACCAGCGTGTTCACGCCGCGCCGGGCGATCAGGGCCGCTGCCGCGACAGTTTTGCCGAATGCGGTCGGCGCGCACAGGATGCCCGTGTCGTGCGCCAGCATTGCAGCAACGGCTGCATCCTGATCCGGCCGCAACATTCCAGCAAAGCGCACTTCCAGCGGCTGTCCGCCAAAGCGTTCGTCCCGAAGTTCGCAGCGGATGCCGTTATCGCGTAGAAGCTCCCTGGTGGCATCGAGGCAGCCACGCGGCAAGGCAATGTGGTTCGGGAAGTTCTCGGCGCAGCCGATCACGCGCGGTTCATCCCACACCGACAAGCGCATCGCCTGCGCCTTGTAGAACTCCGGGTTCTGGAATGCCGCCAGCCGGATCAGGCGATTCGCCAGCGCTTGTGGCACAGACGCCTTGTCGAAGTACAGCATGTTGGCCAGGGTCACGGTCAGCGATGTGGGCATTGGGCCGGGCAGACGCTGCTTGGCCAGCGTCGTGCGTTTCCACGGTTCTTGCGGGTCCTCCTCGGTGATGAAGGTGACGTCGAGCGGATGCGAGCCGCCGGTGGCACGCAGGATCGTCGGCTCGATGTCGTGCGGCACCATGGGCTGTACCGATGCGAGGAAGCCCCACTGGTCAGCGTAGGGCTGCAGCGCATCGTCCACGAACACGCTGCCACCGCTCTCGCGAGACGCTTTCTGTAGCGGCAAAGCGATCAGATTGCCAAAGCCGCCCTTGGGCATTGTGTCCTGGTTCGGGAACAGCCGGTCATAGGACGTCAGCTTCAGTTGCCGGGTACGGGCGCAGGTGTGGCTGAGGATGGCGGTGCCGAGCCGTCGTGCATCCCGTGCCGCGACCTTCGACGAGAAAAACACCCACGCATGGGCACCGTTGCCCGAGCGCGAGATTTCCAGCACGGCCGGCACTCCCAGTTCGCGGCAGGATTGGATGAAGGCCCGGGCGTCGCTGCGCCAATCCGCGTCGTCGAAATCCACCGCGAGGAAATGGCAGCTGTCATCCGCCAGTAGCGGATACACGCCGATGGTGTGACGGCCGGCGAGATGGTCGTAGATCGTCTGGTCGGTCAGCGGCACGTGCAGCCGGTGGCCGCAGTCAGCGCACTTGATGCGAGGCTTCTCGCAAACGCCCGCGCGCCATTCATTGGCGCACGCCGGCGAATAGCCCGTCTTGCCCGCTTTGCTCTCCCAGCGCACGGGATAAATATCGGTGCGGCCGCGAAACAGCCGGCGAAAGAGCGCGACTTTGTCGTCCGTGGACAACGGGACGGCAGAAACCACGGCGGCCACAGGTTCCGGCACACGCCAGGCAATGCCATGGGCGTCCAGCAACCCGACCAGCCGAGCGTTCTCGGCGCGCAGCCGGGCGAGTTCATCGTCCCTGCCCGCTATCATCCCGTCCATAGACCCGCTGCGGTCAACCGGCGCAGCAAGGCACCACGCGTCGCATGGTGCACCAGGAAGCGCCGCAATGCGCGTTCGAACTCCTTGCTGCTGGACGTGAGCGCATAGCCTTCGGCCAACTCTGCCAGGGCGCGCACCGCCTGTTCATAGCCCGATGCCGAACCGCGCTGCGCCTGTGCATCGATGGCTGCCCAGTGCTTGTCCACATCGGCCATCAACAGCCGCAGGGTCGCTTCGCGTTGCTGGCGGCGTTCAGCCTCCTGCTTCGCGCGTTTCTTTGCTTCACACTCCAGGCGGACGCCAGAGGCCGATTGGGCGAGTTCGCGCAGTTGGCCCACGCTGCGTCGCGGTCCGGGCGAGGCTGATGCCGGGCGTTGTGTCTTCAGCCAGGCTGCGTGGCGGGATCTGACCTGGCGTTCCGCTTCGTGTCCCCGCCCTTGCGCGATCAACTTCAGCACCGCCGCCATCTCGTTGCGCGGCCATTCGTCCAGCCACGCATCGATGCGATCGGCCTGCGCAGCATCGTCCCGTGAAACGCGGGCTCTCCCGGTCATGGCGGCGGCCAGCATGTCGGCATCGATCTCCAGGAATTCGACCAGTGCCTGCTGCGGTGGGGACAAGTCCGACAAGCCGGGCAGCACCTCCGGTTCCAGCGCGTCATCCCGGAGTTCGCTGGCTGCGGCCAACCACCCGAGGTACAGCGGCCGCAGGTCGCCACGCAGCAGTTCGTCGCGCAACGGTGCCAGGCGCCGCATCCAGCCGTTGCCGTCGTCCATGCTGAAGCGGTCATAGTTCTCGCTCTCGTCGAGCGAGCAGTCGATGATCCAATGCGCATCGTTCGCCTCGATGCTCAGGGTGTGCCGGGTGGCAAAGGGCTTTACCTCCGCCTTGCGGAAGGCGGCCAGCGGCACGCGCAAGGCCAGCCGGCAACTGCACCAGTTGGCGGTGTAGACAAAGACGTCGAAGTAGCGCCGCATCCAATCGGACGGGTCGGCCTTCAGGCCGCCCCACTCGTAGTGGTTGACGAAGCCCGCTGGCGTGATCTCGGCGCGCGTGGAAATCGCACGCAGTTGCGTCATCTCGGCGCGAATGAGGGGCCGGTCAATGGCCGCGAATTCGTAGTACTGGTATTCGCTCATGCTGCGGCTTTGCGCTTGCGCACGGTTGGGGTTTGCTTCACCGCGCGAAATGCCGAGTCGTCGCCGAGGTGTACGTAGATGTGGCCCTTCAATTCGCCAGCCACGATCTCGGCATGCCCACGGCCCGTCAGTTCGTCGCCTTCGTCGAAGCCATGCCAGGTGAAATCGATGCGCAGGCTTTGCTGCTTGTCTACCTTGCAGTCCATCTGCCCCTGCACCATGCCGAACTGAAAGCTGCCGGATCGGCCTGCACTGAAAGTGATGTGGCCGGGCACGTCCATGTCCACGTAGTCCTGATCCCAGCCGCTCATCCAGACGATGCGCCAAGGGCCGGCGAAGGGGTTTTGCGCCATGGCGGCTATGCCTCGCCGGTCGAATGGCCGGCCCGCAGTGCAGCCACGAACTGCTCGCGGTGAAAGACGTTGTCCATCAGCCCCCCGATTGCCTGCTCTTGGGAACATCAGGCAATGCCTGTGGCGCTGCCACGAGTTCGTACCAGACACCCCGACCAGCACCATGCAGCCCCAAGTGACCACGCTCCACCAGAGCACGGAAATGCTGTTTGAGCGTGTTGCGATTGCCACCGGTCAGGCGCATCGCATCGCCCATCGTGATGCGGCCATGCTCCCGTGCGAACTCGACTATTTGCAGCGACAGCTCGGGTAACGCGGCCAGCACCAGCTTCTCACGCTCGACCTTGCGATGGAGCCTGCGCACCTGCTCCGCCAACGCGCGCAGAAAGAAGATCAACCAGGGTTGCCAGTTGGGCGCCTCGGTGCGGATGGTGCCCTGCGTCTGCCGCAACGCGAGGTAGTAGGCCTCCTTGCTTTGCTCGATCACGCTTTCGAGCGAGCTGTAGGGCACATAGGCATAACCGGCCTGCAGCAAAAGCAGGGTGGTGAGTACTCGGCTCAAACGGCCGTTGCCGTCCTGGAAGGGATGGATCTCCAGGAACACCACGACCCACAGGCCGATGAGCAACAGCGGATGAAGCCGGCCCCTCTTTTGATCTTCCCGCTCTTTATTGAACCATGTCACCAGTTCGGTCATCAGGCGAGGCGTGTCGAAGGGCGTCGCTGTCTCGAACACCACCCCGAGCTGCTTGCCGTCTTCGTCAAACGCGACCACGCTGTTGGAGGAGGTCTTGTAATTGCCCCGGTGCCAACCGTCCTTCTCGCTGTAAGCCAGCAGGTCGCGGTGCAGCTGCTTGATGTGGTTCTCGGTCAGCGGGATGTCCTGCCAAGAGGAGAACACCAGTTCCATGAGCTCGGCGTAGCCGGCCACCTCCTGCTCGTCGCGTGTGGTAAATGACTTGATCTGCAGGTTGGACAGCAGGCGCTCGACCTCGCGGTCCGACAGCTTGCTACCCTCGATGCGGGTGGACGAGCCGATGCTCTCGATGGTGGCCACCCGCCGCAATGCCGACAGCCGATCCGGCGCCAGCGTGCCGAGCGCGCGCCAGGCACCCTTGAACTCATCGACACCGGCGATGAGGCTCAGGATTTCCGGGGCGATCTGGACGGTGTTGGACTGGATCATTGAGCCCAATGCTACATCCATTTACACCCATTTCTCCTCGGGCTTACGCTGCACAGTGCGCGGCGCATTATTCAACCCATTTGCACCCATTCTTACATCACAGCGCCGGATCGCGATTTGCTACAAACTATATAGCACTCAACGCCCATTCCATGCGGACAACAGTCACAATTGGCAATGCGTCAGACGTTGAACAGGAAGTTCATGACATCGCCATCCTTGACGATGTACTCCTTGCCTTCGCTGCGCATCTTGCCGGCATCCTTGGCGCCCTGCTCACCCTTGTAGGTGATGAAGTCGTTGAACGCAATGGTTTGCGCGCGAATGTAGCCCCGCTCGAAGTCGGTATGAATCACGCCTGCGGCTTGCGGGCCGGTATCGCCGACATGAATGGTCCAGGCGCGCACTTCCTTCACGCCGGCGGTGAAGTAGGTTTGCAGGCCCAGCAGCTTGAAGCCGGCGCGGATCAGCCGGTTCAGACCGGGTTCGTCCTGGCCAATTTCGGCGAGGAACATGTTTTTGTCTTCGTCGCTCATGTCCGCTAGTTCGGCTTCTATCTTGGCGCAAATGGCGACCACCGGCGCGTTCTGACCGGCCGCGTACTCGCGCAACTTGTCCAGAAACGGGTTGTTTTCAAAGCCGTCCTCGGCCACATTGCCGACAAACATGGCCGGCTTGGCGGTGATCAGGCACAGCGGCTTGAGCAGCGGCTGGTCTTCCTTGTTGAATTCAATCGAGCGCACCGGCTTGCCCTGGTTCAGCGCGGCCTGGCATTTTTCGAGGATGGCGACCAGCTTGGCGGCTTCCTTGTCATTGCCGGAACGCGCGGCCTTGGTGTAGCGGTGCAGGCTTTTTTCCACCGTGGCCAGGTCGGCCAGGCACAACTCGGTCTGGATCACTTCAATGTCGGAGATCGGATCGATCTTGCCGGCGACGTGGATCACGTTGTCGTCGGCGAAGCAGCGCACCACATTGACGATGGCGTCGGTCTCGCGGATGTGGGCCAGAAACTGGTTGCCCAGACCTTCGCCCTGACTCGCCCCGGCGACCAGGCCGGCAATGTCCACAAATTCGACAATCGCCGGCACGATGCGCTCGGGCTTGATAATTTCTGCCAACTGCGCCAATCTGGGGTCCGGCAGCTCGACAATACCGACGTTCGGCTCGATCGTACAAAAGGGATAATTCTCGGCCGCGATTCCCGCTTTGGTCAGCGCGTTGAACAGGGTGGATTTTCCGACGTTAGGCAAGCCTACAATGCCGCACTTCAAACTCATGACAAACCTTCAAAAACAGGCTGAGAAGTGTATTCGATACGCGGCAGACAGGAATCTGACTCCTTGGCAGACCCTTTTGCGGACCCTGCTGCTGCTCACGGCCGTGGCCCTGCTTTCTCCGCCTGGACTGGCCCAGCCGGTCACCACGCTGGACGCGCAAACCCCCTCCATCGACCTGCGCGCCGCCAGCCTGATCTGGATGGATCCCACAGGCCAGGCCAGCATCGAGCAGGTCGCCAGCCGCAAAAATGCCCCGTCCATGGCGCCTGCGCAAGGCGATGCCCCTTATTCGCTACGGGCCAAGACGGCCCTCTGGCAGCATTACCGGCTGCTCAGGCCCGCTGGCGACAAAACGTCCTGGGTGCTGGAGTTTCCCACGCCCCAGCTCGATCTGGTCACGGTTTTCCAGCGCCCGCCCGGCGGCACCTGGTTTTCGCAAACCGCCGGGGACACCGTGGCCGTGGCCAGCTGGCCCGAGCCCGGCCGCTACGCCCGCTTCCAGCTTGAGTTGCCCGCCGGCGAGGAGCGTGATGTGTACGTGCGCATCCAGCATGCCACCGACATCGACATCCCCATCAACGCCACCACCGCAAACAGCCACAACCAGCGCCTGCAGCTGGAATACCTGGGCATCGGCGTGGTGCTTGGCGCCCTGATTCTGCTGGTGGCCGCCTGCACGGCCCAAAGCTGGATTTACGACGACGCCCTCTACGGCTGGTACGCGGCCTACACCATCATCATTGCCTTGGCGATCGCCGCCTACTCTGGGGTGGCAGGCCATTTGCTGTGGCGCAATTTCGGCGCCTGGGCAGACATCGCCCAGGGCTTTTTGGCCCTGCTGGGCGCCAGTGCTGCGCTGCTGTTTGTCCATGCCCTGTGCGGCAAGCCACGCTGGCGCTGGTTCGACGCGTCGGTTCACTGGACCGGCCTGGCCGGCGTGCCGCTGGCGATTCTTTATGCGAACCTGGCACGCCCCTACGGCGTCCAGCTGGTGGGCGTTTACCTGCCGCTCGTGGTGGTTCTGGGCATTGGCACGGCTTATGTAGCCTGGCGCCGCAGCGATGTCGTCGGCCTGTGGGTACTGGCGGCGTTCACGCCGCTGGGCTTGACCACCCTGCTGGCCATGGCACGGATTTTCGGCTGGATCAGCACCAACTGGGCTTCGCAATACGGGGTCATGGTCGCGCTCACGATCGGGGTGCCCCTGCTGCTGGTGACTCTGAGCATCCGTTCGCGCGAGCGCCACGGCGTGGAAGCGCGTGAACAGGCCATGGCCAGCCAGGACGCGCTGACCGGGCTGCTGGCTGCGCACCTGTTTGAAGACCGCCTCAACCAGGTGGTGTCGCGCGCCAAGCGCCACAAGGAACCCGCTGCGGTGGTGTTTGTGGACCTGGTGAACTACGACTACATCAAGCGGACCTGGGGCACGGCGGTGGCCGAGCAAAGCCTGCTGCGCAGCGTGATCAAATTGCGCCGTGTCTTGCGTGATGTCAATACCGTGGGCCGGATTGGCGAAGCCCGCTTTGGCCTGATCATGGAAGGCGTGAGCTCACGCACCCCGGTGACCGAGCTGGCGGCCCGGCTGATTGCCGCGGGCCTGATGCCACTCAAGGGGCTACAGCCCGAGGTGATTCTGCAGTTTCATGTGGGTGGCGTCCTGCTGAATGAGCGGCTCATGGACGGGCCGGCCCTGTCGCAGGCCCTGGCCGACCTGCTTGACGGGATGGCAGCGCGAACACGCCGCCCGATCCGGTTTCTGGACCCCGAGCTGACCCACCCCATGCCGCTGGAAGCCGACTCCGGGCTGGATGACGAGGCGGACAACAATGACTGAACGCGTCCGCAACCGCTCAGGCGCTGGGCACAGGTTCAGTCGAAGCGGTAGTTGGCCGTGACGGCTTGTCCGACCTGGAGCAGATGGTCGGTGCCGCGCAGCACGATGGCGTTCATGCCAAAAGTCAGCGCGCCATTGAGCCGCGCATCCTGCCGATAGGTTTGCAGCATGTCGCCCACCTCCGGGCTGCTGGTGGCGGTGACCGGGTCAATATTGGGGATGGGGCAGCGCCCGCAGGGTTTGACGGGTTTGAGCTGCACCGTGCCCTGCCCGGTGGCGATCTGCAGCTCATCGAGCCGGTCTTCATCGTGCGGCGCCAGTTCGCTGCCGCCCGCAGCATCGCCCAACACGACGTTGGGCCGAAAGCGCAACATGTCCACAGCCGCCGCACCGACAGCCGCCAGTTTTTCATTCAGGCCCGCCAGTGAAGCCTCGCTGGTCAGCAGCACCGGGAAACCATCGCTGAACTGGTTGAGGGCTTCCACGCCGTCCGTCCATTTCAGGCTGCAGATTCGCTTGTGCGCCGGGTCAAAGCGCACCAACCGCGCCGTGGTGCCCAGAAAATCACTGAACCACTGCGCCGCCACCGGCCCCATGTCGTAAGCCTGAACCTCATCGTCCCAGACCCGCACCCGCACGGGCGCCTCCACCTCATTGAGCGCAATGTGCAGGGCCAGCATGCCGGGCGCCCGCAGCACCATGTCGTGGTGCCTGAGCCGGGGCTGGATCAGCGCCATGCGCGGCAGTTCGCGCTGCGTCAGGAACTGGCCCTCGCCGTCCACCACCATCCAGGCCCGGTCAAATTCGAGCCCGATTTCCGTCAGGATGGCCTCCTTCACCTGCACCCCGGCGCAGGACTTGATGGGATAGACAAACAGGCGTGAGATCACCGCCTGGATGTCGGAGCCGGCGGCAGAAAAAGTGACAGACGATGTTTCACTCAATGAATCGCTCACGTGTGACAAGTCCTTGTTGAAATTCTGGTTGAGAGGCGGGCTGAGACCCTGTCGTGAATCCTGTTGCGGGCAGGGTTCAAGCGCTTCGGCAAAACGCCGATTTTGCCCTGCCTTCTAAAATGAGGCATGTCCAAGCCTTTTGATGTGTGTATTCGCGGTGGCGGTATCGTCGGCCGCACGCTGGCGCTGCTGCTGGCGCGCGAGCGGCTGCGGGTCGCGCTGGTCGCCCGCCCCACCGGGCAGGCACAGACGCCCATGCCGGTCGATGTCCGTGCTTATGCGCTCAACAGCGCCTCCCGGCTGCTGCTGGAAACGCTCAGGGCGTGGCCTGAGAGCAGCGCCGCCACGCCGGTTCTCGAAATGCGGGTCTGGGGCGATGACGGGGGCCGGCTGGATTTCACGGCAAGCGACATTGGCCAAAGTGCCCTGGCCTGGATTGTCGATGTGCCCGCGCTGGAACAGCAATTGGCCCAGGCCGTGCATTACCAGCCCCAGATCGAAACCGTGGAGGCGCCGGTCAAGGCCGCGCTGAACGTGGTCTGTGAAGGCCAGAAAAGCAGCAGCCGCAACGAATTTGGCGCGCAATGGACCGTCAAGCCCTACCCGCAAAAGGCCATTGCCGCCCGCCTGGACTGCAGCCAGCCGCATCAGGGTGTGGCCCGGCAATGGTTTAGCCACGGCGATGTGCTGGCGCTGTTGCCCCTTTCGGGCCCCACCGGGAACTCCGTGGCGCTGGTTTGGTCTGTCTCTGTGGAGCGTGCCCAGATGCTGGAAAAACTGCCGCCAGACGAGTTTTGTGTCGCCTTGCAACGGGTTTGTGGCGACGAGCCCGGTCAAATGCGGCTGATCAGCGAGCTGGCCAGCTGGCCGCTGGCGCTGTCGCAGGCCCAGCGCTGGGTCGGGCCCGGCTGGGCGCTGGCGGGCGACGCGGCGCACACGGTGCATCCGCTGGCCGGTCAGGGCCTGAATCTGGGACTGGCCGACGCGGCGGGCCTGGCCCATGTGATTCACGAGCGCGAGTACTGGCGTGGTCTGGGCGATGAAAAACTGCTGCGCCGCTACGAACGGGCGCGCAAGGCCGATGTGGCCGCCATGGGGGTGGTCACCGATGGCTTGCACGGCCTGTTCGCACAGACGGATGTGCGCTGGCAGGCGCTGCGCAATTGGGGCATGAACAGTTTTGCGCGCAGCGGGCCTTTCAAGGCCTGGGTGACGAAACAGGCTACGGGTTTATAGAACCGGAAACAACATGAAATTATTCAAATCAAGCGTGATCCTCGGCCTGCTGGCCCTGAGCCTGGGCAGCGCCCTGGCGCAGGAGGCGGCCATCCGCAAAAACCTCGGCGAGCGCCTGCCCAACCTGCCAAAAATCGATGAGGTCAGCAAAACACCGATGAACGGCCTGTATGAAATCCGCGTCAACGGCAGCGATATTTTTTACACCGACGCCGAAGGCAACTTCCTGATCCAGGGCCATCTGATCGACACCAAGGTCAAGCGCAACCTGACCGAGGAGCGCATTGACAAACTCAACGCGGTGGCCTTTGATACGCTGCCGTTCAAGGACGCCTTCACCATTGTGCATGGCAACGGCAAGCGCAAGATGGCCGTGTTTGAAGACCCCAATTGCGGTTATTGCAAACGCTTTGAGCGCGACATGCAAAAGGTCACCGACGTCACCATCTACCTGTTTTTGTACCCCATCCTGAGTCCGGACTCGACAGAAAAATCGAAAAACATCTGGTGCGCCAAAGACAAGGGCAAGGTCTGGCAGGACCTGATGCTGCGTGACCAGCCGGTGGCCAGCGCCAGTTGCGACAGCAGCGCGATTGCCCGCAATATCGAGTTTGGCAGAAAGTACCGCATCACAGGCACCCCCACCCTCATTTTTTCAGATGGCTTGCGTGTTCCCGGCGCCATCAACGCCCAGCAGGTCGAGAAACACCTGACCGAGGCCAAGGCCCAGTAATGGATGTTTGATGCCAGAAGTTTTAGCAGAACTGGCATCCAGCCCCCGTTGAATGTGCGCCAATAGCTCTCTTTTTGATAGCATATAGCTGACCTTCCCGGGCTGCCTGTGGCCAGCTGCCGGGAGGCGCGCGGGCTGCAGCGTTCGCGTGGGGTATTCTTTTGATCAAGATGAAAAAAAATACACCGAACCACCCCGCACCTCTTCATTACCGCGTCGAGATCGCCGATCTGCACGCCCACCTGTTTCGCGTCACCCTCACCATCCGCCAACCGACGGCCCTGCAGCGCGTGTCGCTGCCGGTCTGGATTCCGGGCAGCTACCTGGTGCGCGAGTTTTCCAAAAACCTGCAGCGCCTGCAGGCACGCCAGGGCGCGCGCGCGCTGGCCACGACCGTGCAGCTGGACAAATGCAGTTGGGAAATTGTGTGCGCCCCCGATAAACCACTGGTGCTGAGCTACGAGGTGTACGCCAACGACAACTCGGTGCGCACGGCCTGGCTCGATGCCACACGCGGTTTCTTCAACGGCACCAGCCTCTGCCTGCGGGTCGAGGGGCAGGAGCAGGCGCCCCATGAACTGGAGATACCCGCCTCCAAAGCGATCGCCGGCTGGAGCGTCGCCACCGGGCTGGCCGCGCAAAAAATCAACAAGCAGGGCTTCGGCAGCTACCAGGCGGCCAACTACGACGAACTGGTGGACAGCCCGGTGGAGCTGGGTTGCTTTTGGAGCGGCAGCTTCACGGCCTGCGGGGTGCCGCACCGCTTTGTGGTGGCCGGGGCCCCGGCCACCTTTGATGGCGAGCGGCTGCTGGCCGACACCCGGAAAATTTGTGAGACCGCCATCCACTTCTGGCACGGCAACAAGAAGCCGCCCCACAAAACCTACCTGTTCATGCTCAACGCCGTGGACGACGGCTATGGCGGGCTGGAGCACCGCAACTCCACCGCGCTGATCTGCAACCGCAAGGATCTGCCGCGGCTGGGGGAGGCCAAAACCGCAGAGGGTTACACGACGCTGCGCGGCTTGATCAGCCACGAGTACTTTCATACCTGGAACGTCAAGCGCCTGCGCCCGGCAGACTTTGAGCGCTACCAGTACGGCGGCGAAAACTACACGCAGCTGCTGTGGTTTTTCGAAGGTTTTACCAGCTACTACGACGACCTGCTGCTGCGCCGCGCCGGGCTGCTGGACGATGCCGGCTACCTCAAGCTGCTCAACAAAACCATCAACCAGGTCATGCAAACCCCGGGGCGGCTGGTGCAATCGGTGGCCCAGGCCAGCTTTGACGCCTGGGTCAAGTACTACCGGCAGGACGAAAACACGCCCAATGCCACGGTGAGCTACTACACCAAGGGCGCCCTGGTGGCCTTGTGCTTTGACCTGACGCTGCGCAAAGAGGGGCGCCGCTCTGCGTCCACGCTGGATGACGTGATGCGTGCCCTGTGGCTGCGCTGCAAGGCCGGCCCCATGCGCGAAGCGGATTTTGCCGCGGTGCTGCAGGAACTGGGCGGACGCTCTTTTGGCAAGGAAATCGCCAGCTGGGTGCACGGCACCACCGAACTGCCCCTGAAGGAGCTGCTGCAGCGCCATGGCGTGGGCGTGCTGGAAGAGCCGGCCCAACTGGCGCAGCGGCTGGGTCTGCGCGTCACCGAAACACAAGGCATCCAGGTCAAAACGGTGCTGCGTGGCGGCGCGGCCGAGCGCGCAGGCTTCGCGGCGGGTGATGAATGGCTGGGCGTGGAGCCCGCCACCGCGCGGGCCAGCAAACCAGTCGGCGACAGCTGGCGCCTGGGCAAGCTCGACGAGCTGACGCTTTATGCCGGCGGCAGCAAGAAAGTCATCGCCCTGGTGGCGCGTGACAAGCGGCTGCTGCGCCTGGATCTGGCCATGCCCGCCGCCTCAACCACCTGGCGGCTGGTCGTGCAGGATGCAGCGCTGGCCAGCCAGTGGCTGGCGCCCGCGCGCTGACCGGCCACCCGCCCTTGAAGCCGGAAAGATCGTGGCATGATTAACGGCTTGAAAAAGGCTTAGAAGGACCTCGCCATGACTTATGAACTGATTCTGACCAGAACCGAAGGCCCGGATTCGCGCCAGGTCGCCATCGTTACCCTGAACCGGCCCAAGCAGCTCAACGCGCTCAACGACCAGCTGATGGACGAGCTGGGCCGCGCGCTCAAGGGCTTTGACGCCGACGCGCGCATAGGCTGCATCATCATCACCGGCAGCGAGAAAGCCTTTGCCGCCGGCGCCGACATCGGCGCCATGGCGCAATACAGCTTTGCCGATGTCTACAGCAACGACTACATCACCCGCAACTGGGAGCAGATCCGCAGCGTCCGCAAACCCGTGATCGCCGCCGTCAGCGGCTTCGCCCTGGGCGGCGGCTGCGAGCTGGCCATGATGTGCGACTTCATCATTGCCGCCGACAACGCCCGTTTCGGCCAGCCGGAGATCAAGCTGGGCGTCATCCCGGGAGCCGGCGGCACGCAGCGGCTGCCGCGCGCCGTGGGCAAGGCCAAAGCCATGGACCTGGCCCTGACCGGCCGCATGATGGATGCGACCGAAGCCGAGCGCGCCGGTCTGGTGAGCCGGGTCGTGCCGCTGGACAAACTGATGGATGAAGCGCTGGGCGCCGCCCTGATGATTTGCGACTTTGGCCAGCCCAGCGTGATGGCCGCCAAGGAAGCCGTCAACCGCGCCTTTGAAGGGACGCTGGCCGACGGCATCATGTTTGAACGCCGCCTGTTCCACGCCCTGTTTGCCACCAGCGACCAGAAAGAAGGCATGGATGCGTTTGTCAACAAGCGCAAGCCGGTCTTTACGCATCGCTAGGCTTCGGCGACGGGATTTTGATGCCTGTGATCGGGCTTTTATCGCCGGCCGATCCGAAAAATGGTTATAATCTAAGGCTTTGGCGCTTTAGCTCAGTCGGTTAGAGCGATGGAATCATAATCCACAGGTCCGCGGTTCGAATCCGTGAAGCGCCACCAGATTTTTGATGTCGCTATTGACATAAAAGCCACTGTCGCTGACAGTGGCTTTTGTACTTTGGACGTTCAGCAATTGCAGCCCCTGGGCCGCCCTTGCAAGTTTTCACTTTCACAGCCTCTGGACACACACCATGAAACGCTGCCGACATTTGATGCCCCGTCTGCCCGCTGTCGCCCTGACAGTCTTGATGGCCTGCGCCAGCCTGTTCGGCACGCCGGCCACCGCCCAAAGCGAGGCCCAAGCCAGCGTTCGGGAATTTCCGAAAGCCGCATTGCGCGGCGAACTCGTGGTGCTCGCGCCCCCCGAGATCACCATGAACGGCGCAGCCGACCGCCTGTCACCCGGCGCACGCATCCGGGACAGCGACAACAAGCTGGTGCTGACGGGCCAGGTGATCAATCAGCGACTGCTGGTGAACTACCTGCGCGACAACCTGGGTCAGGTGCAGCAGGTCTGGATACTCAACAGCGAAGAGGCCAAGGAAAAGCGGGCAGGCCTGTCGCACACCAACATCATTTTTGGCTCTGACACTGCCACCACGCCTGAAGACGACGGCAAGACGCCTTACAAGCAGTTGCCCCGCTACAAACAGTAAGCCAAGCAAGCCCGTCAGCTGCTGTTTACTTTCAAGCCAAATTGGCCCGTAGCCCTCGCCCAATCTGCGTGAGCAGCTACCTATTCGATAGCGAATCATGAGTAAAAAAGTCTTTATCAAAACCTTCGGCTGCCAGATGAACGAGTACGACTCGGACAAGATGTCCGACGTGCTGCATGCCGCTCAGGGTTACGAGCCCACGCAAAACGTCGACGAGGCCGACCTGATCCTGTTCAACACCTGCTCGGTGCGTGAAAAGGCGCAGGAAAAAGTGTTCAGCGATCTGGGGCGCATCAAGCACCTCAAGAAAAAAGGCGTGCTGATCGGCGTGGGCGGTTGCGTGGCCAGCCAGGAGGGCGCAGCCATCATCCAGCGCGCGCCCTATGTCGACGTGGTGTTCGGTCCGCAAACCCTGCACCGCCTGCCCGAACTGCTCAGCAAACGCGCGCAACTGGGCCAGTCGCAGGTCGACATCAGCTTTCCCGAAATCGAAAAGTTTGACCATTTGCCGCCGGCCCGCGTGGAAGGCGCCAGCGCGTTTGTCAGCATCATGGAAGGCTGCTCCAAGTACTGCAGCTACTGCGTGGTGCCCTACACCCGGGGTGAAGAAGTTTCGCGCCCGTTTGAAGACGTGCTGGTCGAGGTGGCCGGCCTGGCCGATCAGGGCGTCAAGGAAGTGACCCTGCTGGGCCAGAACGTCAACGCCTACCGCGGCAAAATGGGTGAAACCGCCGACATTGCCGACTTTGCCACGCTACTGGACTACGTGTCGGACATCCCCGGCATTGAACGCATCCGCTACATCACCAGCCACCCCAACGAGTTCACGCAAAACCTGGTTGATGCCTACGCCAGGCTGCCCAAACTGGTGAACCACCTGCACCTGCCGGTGCAACATGGCTCGGACCACATCCTGATGGCCATGAAGCGCGGCTACACAGCTATGGAATACAAGAGCACGGTGCGCAAGCTGCGCGCCATCCGCCCGGATCTGGCCATGAGCAGCGACTTCATCGTGGGCTTCCCCGGTGAAACCGAAGATGACTTCAACAAGATGATGAAACTGATTGACGAGGTGGGCTACGACACCTCTTTCAGCTTCATCTTCAGCCCGCGCCCCGGCACGCCCGCAGCCGCGTTGCACGACGACACGCCGCATGAGGTCAAGCTCAGGCGCCTGCAGCATCTGCAGGAAACCATAGACAACAATGTGCGCGCCATCAGCGCCAGCCGGCTGGGCACGGTGCAGCGCATTCTGGTGGAAGGCGCGTCACGCAAAGACCCGACCGAGCTGATGGGCCGCACCGAATGCAACCGCGTGGTCAACTTCAAGGGCCAGCCACGGCTGGTGGGGCAGATGATCGATGTCACCATCACCGAAGCCATGCAGCGCTCATTGCGTGGTGAAGTGCTGGTTCACGAATCAGCGCTGGCAGCCTGACGGGCATTCGTGCCCTCAGGCGTCACAGCCGCTTACAAAGTGCTGGCCGGTAGATGACGTTCATGCCCTGATACTGAATGGTGTATGTAGGGCTTTCAGGCGAACTCGCCAGCCCTGTACGGCCATCCGCTGCATTCAAAAACAACCCTGCTTTTTTGTAATTTTCCGCATGAGATCATTTGCTGCATTCTTTCTGACCTTGCTGACCCTCTCTATCTCGCCCATGGCCTCGGCCCAAGAGGCTGCCGCCACGCCTGACGCGTCTGGCAACAAGATCCGGTTTCAATTCAGTCCCTACAGCCGCCACTTCACCTATAACTCTGAGCACGCCCACGTGTTCATGCTGGGACTGGAGCGTGAACGGCCTGACCGCAAGCTCGATGGTGTTGCAGTGTTCAGAAATTCGTTTGGCCAGCCCAGCGCTTTTCTCTACCCCTGGGGTGAGCGTTACCCCTCCATCGCCGGCATCACCGGCCTGGATTTCAAATGGACGGCGGGTTTGCTGTATGGCTACAGGGCACCTTACGAGAACAAGGTGCCGCTCAACTACAAGGGCTTTTCGCCTGGCCTGATCCTGGCCCTGAGCTACCAGATCACTCCCCGCCTGTCGACGCAAATCAACATGCTGGGCACCGCCGGCCTGATGCTCCAGCTCAACGCCGAGCTGCCCTGAGCGACGGGTCCTAGAACTTGGGCATGCCCTTCATGCCCCCCATGCGCTTCATCATCTTCATGAGGCCGCCGCCCTTCATTTTTTTCATCATGCCCTGCATCTGCTCAAACTCGTTGAGCAGGCGGTTGACTTCCTGGACATGAACGCCCGAGCCTGCGGCAATACGGCGCTTGCGCGTGGCCTTGATCAGCTCGGGTTTGCGGCGCTCCAGCGGCGTCATGCTCTGGATGATGCCCTCCTTGCGCCGGATGTCTTTCTCGGCCTTGTTCATGTCGACCTGACCGGCCTTGGCCGCCATCTGCGCCGGCAGCTTGTCAAGCAGGCTGGACAGGCCGCCCATGCTTTTCATCTGCTGCAGCTGGCTTAAAAAATCGTTGAGGTCAAAACCGTCGCCCGACTTCATCTTGGCGGCGAGCTTTTGCGCCGCCTCGACGTCAACCCCGGCCGCGACCTGCTCCACCAACGCCACGATGTCGCCCATGCCCAGAATACGCCCGGCATGGCGCTGGGCGTCGAACACTTCCAGGCCGTCAAGCTTTTCGCTGATACCGGCAAATTTGATGGGCGCGCCCGTGATCTGCCGCACGCTCAGGGCCGCACCGCCGCGCGAATCGCCATCGGTCTTGGTCAGGATGATGCCGGTCAGCGGCAACGCGTCCTTGAAGGCCTTGGCGGTGTTGACCGCGTCCTGACCCTGCATGGCATCGACCACAAACAGGGTTTCGACCGGATCCAGCGCCTGGTGCAGGGCCTTGATTTCCTGCATCAAGGCTTCGTCAATGGCCAGGCGTCCCGCGGTATCGACCAGCAGGACGTCAAAAAAGTGCTTGCGCGCATAGTCCAGGGCCGCGTTGGCGATGTCCAACGGCTTCTGATCGGGCGTACTGGGGAACCATTCGGCCCCCGCTTGCCGGGTTACGGTTTTCAGCTGCTCGATGGCCGCCGGGCGGTACACGTCACCGGATACCGTCAACACCTTCTTCTTGCGCTTTTCGATCAGGTGTTTGGCCAGCTTGGCGGTGGTGGTGGTTTTACCCGCCCCCTGCAGGCCCGCCATCAAAATCACGGCCGGGGGTTGTGCCGCCAGATTGATGTCGCTGACGCCTTCTCCCATGGTGGCGGCCAGCTCCCGGTTCACAATGCCCACCAGCGCCTGGCCCGGCGACAGGGACCCCATCACCTCCTGCCCCAGCGCCTTTTCCTTGACGCGGGCAATGAAGTCGCGCACCACGGGCAAGGCCACATCGGCTTCCAGCAGCGCCATGCGGACCTCGCGCAGCATGTCCTGCACATTGGAGTCGGTAATACGGGCCTGGCCTCGCATTTCCTTGACGAGGCGGGATAATTTGTCGGTAAGGGCTGAGGCCATGGGAAGGCTCCACAAACATGGAGCAATTAGGTAAGAAAAACGGAAGTAAGGACTAAACTCTAGCCATGATTTTAGCTTTGAGCGCCTGGTGGGGTCTGGCCATCGCCGTAGGGGCGGCATTGGCCTATGCCGTCCTGGCCCTGGCCGCCCCACGTTTGAGTTTGGGGGCTACCCGCGCCGTCCTGTTGGCAGCCTGGTTGCTGCACGCCCTGACACTGACCGAGGGCCTGCTCGGCCAGCCGCCACGCTTCGGGTTCGCACCGGCGCTGTCCATGACGGTCTGGCTGGTCCTGACCGTGTATGCGATTGAAAGCCGGTTGTTTCCGCAGTTGCAGGCACACTGGGCGCTGGCTGGTCTGGGCAGCGCTGCCGTCGTACTCTCGCTGATATTCCCGGGCTCCAGCTACCACGTGATTGCCTCGCCCTGGTTGCCGCTGCATTGGGCGCTGGGCATTGCGTCGTATGGCCTGTTTGCCGCGGCCGTGGTGCATGGCTGGCTGATGACTCGCTCCGAGCGCTCCATCCGCTCTGCAGCGCAAACCGATGCCGGCGTGCCGCTGCTCACGCTGGAGCGCTTGACCTTCCGTTTTGTAGAGGCCGGTTTTGTGCTGCTGTCCGCGACGCTGCTGGTGGGCTGGCTGTTCGCCGAAACCCTGTACGGGCCTGGTCTGGCCTGGAAGTGGAACCATAAAACCATCTTCTCGGTGCTTGCATGGCTCGTATTTGCCGGTCTGCTCGCAGGCCGTGCGCAACTGGGCTGGCGTGGACGCACCGCCGTGCGCGTGCTCTACCTGGGCTCGGGTTTGCTGCTGCTGGGCTATGTCGGTTCGCGCTTTGTGCTGGAAGTCATTTTGAAGCGTGTCTGAGTATGAAATACCTGCTTGTCATCGCTGTCGTACTGGTGGGCTTCTGGCTTTGGCGCAACAACCGGCGCGCCGAACTGGAACAGCGACGAACTTCCCGCCCAGACACCCGCCCCGGACCACCCACCCAGGCCACGGAAATGGTGGCTTGCGATGTGTGCGCTGTCCACCTGCCCCGCTCCGAAGCCCTGATCGGACGCCGCGGCATCTACTGCAGCGACGCTCACCGCCAGCAGGCCGGTGACTGAATGACCAGCGAAGCAAGCTCCTGGTTCGGCCCGGCAGAAACAACATCGGGCGCTTGGGAGGCGGAGCCGGAAATCGGCTCTTTTTACCGCTTGTGGCATGTCTTCATGACCGCACGCGTAACCATTGCCAGCGTGCTGGTGGTCCTGCAGGCCTCCATTTTTGCGCTGGGCAACGTCACCAATGGCTGGTCCATTGCGGTCTGCCTGGCCTATTGGTGCGCCACGCTGGTGGTGCGGCTCTGGGCCCGTCCGAAACCACCCGGCAGCACGTTTGATGCGCAGTGGCTGTTCACCATCGGCGTGGACGTCATCACGTTTTCATTGCTGAATTTTTTGCAGTCCAGCGGCATCAATTACACCCCCTTGTTCGCCCTGCCGGTGCTGCTGGCTTCCGTGCTGGGCCCCATTTTGCTGGCCTTTGGCACCGCAGCCAGCGTCACGCTGCTGCTGCTGGCCGATGCCTGGTGGCTGTCGCTGCAACCCCTCGGAGAATCCACGGCCCGCTTCCTGCAGTCCGGTTTGAGCGGGTCGGGGTTTTTTGTAGTGGCCCTGCTCGCCAACCAGCTGGCCTTGCGGCTGGCGCGGCAGGAGCACCTGGCCAAAAGCAATCAGGCCGTGGCGCGCATGCAAACACAGGTCAATGAACTGGTGATTGACACGCTCGCCGATGGCGTTCTGGTCATCGACTCCAATGGCATCGTCCGTTCCGCCAACCCGGCTTCCAGACGCTTGCTGGCAACACACGATGCCGCACGCCCCCCTCCTTTTGTGCTCGCCGCCGAAGTGGCCTGGCAGCCGCTGGCAGGCTTGCTGCACCAGACCTTTACCCTGAAAACACCGCAGGAGGCGGACGTCAGCCTGGAGTGCCCGGCACGCAACGCCCGACGGCTGCATGTGCGCACCCGGCTGGCCGCATCGCCAGATGGCGCCCATGAAAGCCTGTGCGTGATGTTCCTGGAAGACCTGCGCGAGATGGAAGCGCGAGTGCGCACCGAGAAAATGGCCGCCATGGGCCGCATGTCGGCGGCAGTGGCCCATGAAATCAGGAACCCGCTGGCCGCCATTTCCCAGGCCAATGCCCTGCTCGAAGAAGATTTGAAGGATGCAGGGCACCGTCAGCTGACCGGCATGGTCCGGCAAAATGCACAACGCCTGGCCAAAATCGTCGAGGAAGTCCTGAACATTTCACGCGTCCAGCCCGCCACCGGACAGCCAAGCACCACCCTGCTGCTGGACGACGCGGTATCGGGGATCTGCTCGGACTGGTCCCAGCAAGCGTCATCGGGCCACCTGCTGCGTACGACACCCGGCGCAGGCCATGCGGTCGTCCAGTTTGAACCGGAGCATTTGCGACGCGTGATGATCAATCTGCTGGACAATGCGTTGCGCTATGCAAGTGCTTCAGCGGGCGCCATCCAGGTGAGCACCCAAACTGCGGCCCCGGGCCAGACGCGGCTGTCCGTCTGGAGCGATGGGCGGCCGCTGGAGACAACCGTTCAATCCCACTTGTTCGAGCCGTTTTTTTCGTCGGAAAGCCGTTCCAGCGGACTGGGACTGTATATCTGCAGGGAACTTTGCGAGCGTTATGGCGCCCTGATTGGCTACCAGCGCGCCCTGCGCCAGCAGGTTGAGGGCAATGAGTTCTTTGTGATTTTCAGGCCGGCGCCTGCGCCCACGGCCGGACGGTCCTCTTCTTTTGACACAATGGCAGCCTGAAAGCCATGACAACACCTACTGCCTCCGCCCAGCCAGCACAAATACTGATCATCGACGATGAGCCCGATTTGCGCACCCTGTATGAGCTGACCCTGCTGCGGGAAGGCTACCGGGTTGAAGCGGCCGCCGATTTGTCGCAGGCGCGCTTGCTGCTACAGGACAAGCGCTTCGATGCCGTGATCACCGACATGCGCCTGCCCGATGGACTGGGCCTGGAGCTGTTGCGCGAGATGGTGGGCCAGCAGCGTCCCGAGCGCTGCGTGGTCATCACGGCCCATGGCTCCGCTGAAAACGCCGTCGAAGCACTCAAGGCCGGCGCCTTTGACTACCTGACGAAACCAGTCGACCTCAAGCAGTTTCGCAGCGTGGTGGCGTCAGCCATACAGGGCGCCCAAAACGCCGTCACCACTTCAGCCCGTGCCGAGCGCAGCGAAGCCAGTCCGCAGGCGGCGGCATCGCTCAAACCCGGGGAAACTTCTGCGATCCTGCAACGGCTGGTGGGCGAATCGGCCGCCATGCAGGCCGTCAAATCCCGCATCGTCAAGGTGGCGGGCAGCATGGCCCCCATCCTGATCCAGGGCGAATCCGGCACCGGCAAGGAACTGGTGGCGCGCGCCGTGCATGGCTGCAGCCACCGCCATGCCGGTCCGTTTGTGGCGGTCAATTGCAGCGCCATTCCTGAAAACCTTCTGGAAGCCGAATTCTTTGGCGCGCGCAAAGGTGCTTACACCGGCTCGACCCAGGACCGGCTTGGGTATTTTCAGGCGGCCAAGGGCGGCACCCTGTTTCTGGATGAGATCGGGGACTTGCCGCTGGCCATGCAGTCCAAGCTGCTGCGCGCCATCCAGGAACGTGTGGTCCGGCCTTTGGGGTCCCCGCAGGAAGACGCGGTCGATGTCCGCGTTGTCAGCGCCACCCACAAGGACCTGGCCGCCGAAGTCCAGGCCGGACGCTTCCGCCAGGATTTGTACTACCGGCTCAACGTCATCGAAATCAGCGTGCCGCCCCTGCGCGAGCGGCGCGAAGACCTGCCTGCGCTATGCCATGCCTTGCTGGCCAGGATTTGCCAGGAGTCCGGATTCAGCATGCCCCACCTGAGTGGCCCGGTTCTGGAGCGGCTGCGTTCACACCCCTTCAATGGCAATGTCAGGGAGCTGGAGAACGTCTTGCACCGTGCCGTGGCGCTCAGCGAAGGCGGCGACCTGCACCTCGACACCCCACCCGGTGAGCATGTGACCGTGCCGGACAATCTGCAGGATTTCCTGGATGAGCAGGAGCGCAGCATTTTGGCCAAGGTGCTGCAGGAAACCCGCTTTAACCGCACGGCTGCGGCGTCCAAGCTGGGCCTGAGCCTGCGCCAGATCCGCTACCGCATTGCGCGCCTCAATATCGTGACCCCGCATGGCGATGAAGCCCTCCCCGACAACGAGCAACCCTGAGGCGGCACCGGCCCTCTGGCTAAACGGCTGGTACCGTTATGCGAGGGCGCTGGCCTCCCCCAATTTTGGCCCGCGCCCCGGCGGCGCACCGATTGACCTGATCGTCATCCACTCCATCAGCCTGCCGCCAGGGCAATTTGGCACGGGCAACGTGCAGCGCCTGTTTACCAACCAGCTGGACTGGGAGGAACACGCCTACTTTCAAGGCATCCGGGGCCTGCAGGTCTCAGCCCATTTTTTCATTGCCCGCACCGGCCAGCTGTGGCAATTTGTAAGCTGCAATGACCGCGCCTGGCACGCCGGTGAATCGAGCTACCGCGGCAAAAGCAACTGCAACGACGACTCGATAGGCATTGAGCTTGAAGGGCTGGAAGGCGATGCCTTTGATCCGCCGCAATACGAAACCCTGGCCGGGCTTTGCGCAGCGATTCTTCAGCAGTATCCGATCGCCCACATCGCCGGTCACGAGCATATCGCCCCAGGACGCAAGCAGGACCCGGGGCCGGGCTTTGACTGGCCCCTGTTGCAGCACTCGCTGGCCCTGCCCGATCCCTATTTTCCCGCAGCTCGCTGACTCAACGCTTCCTGTAAAAAATACCATTTTTGGCAAACAGCGCGCCAGCGCCCCTCGCTGACGCCCGGGAAATCAAGTATTGGCAAGCCCTTGCAAGGCTAAACGCTTGGCAAGGCGCATGAGCGTTTTGCGGGAAGTCCTTTCCCCTTATTTCATCAGGCCTGCAAGGCCCTCCATCACCCCGGCAGCAAGCCTATTTCAAAGCCCCAAAAAAGGCCACAAAACGTAACAGTGCATTCAGGCCGCGGTACACTACCTGTAGTGGCTTGAATTCCCCATAGACCCTAGGTATAGTGTTTGAACCCTAATTCAGTTTGATGTAATTTGGGTGCAACAAACAAGGAATTCAGCCAATCAGCCGGTACACCGCCAACCGCTTCAAGTTGCTTAGAACCGCACATCAAACCCATCAAAACAAAACACAAGAGGAAGCCATGCAAACAATCCTGACTGCAGCCCCCGCCACCGCCCCGGCCATGCCGCCATCTGCCAGCGACACTAGCGCACAGCCCAACGCCCTGGCCCATTACCAGATCATTCGCCGCAACGGTGCAGTGGTCCCGTTTGAACCGAACAAGATTGCCGTGGCCATGATGAAAGCCTTCCTGGCCGTGCATGGCACCCAGGGCGCGGCTTCGGCCAGTGTTCGTGAAACCGTGGACGGCCTGACACAGGCGGTCATGCGTGCGCTGATGCGTTCGCGGCCCGGTGGCGGCACCTTCCATATTGAAGATGTGCAGGACCAGGTTGAACTGGGCCTGATGCGCGGCGGTCATCATGAAGTGGCCCGCGCCTATGTGCTGTACCGCGAGAAGCGCACCCAGGAGCGCGCCCGTCAGCCCCAGTCGCCGGCACCGCAAGCCCCCTTGCTGCACGTGATGGACGGCGGCCGGCGAGTTGCACTGGACACCCGCAAGCTGCAAGCGCTCATTGAAGCGTCGTGCGCCGGCCTGGGCGCTGACGTCAAACCCGACCCGATCGTGGCCGAGACCATGCGCAATCTTTACGATGGCGTGCCGATTGATGAGGTTTACAAGGCGTCCATTCTGGCGGCCCGCACCCTGATCGAAAAAGACCCGGATTACACCTACGCCACCGCGCGCCTGCTGCTGCACACCATCCGCAAGGAAGTGCTGGGCGAGGAAGTGGCCCATGAAGAAATGGGGACCCGCTATGCCGAGTACTTCCCCCAGTTCATCCAGAAAGGTGTCGAGAACGAACTGCTCGATGAGAAACTGCAGCAGTTCGACCTGGCCCGCCTGGGCGCCGCACTCAAGCCCGAGCGCGACCTGAAGTTTGACTACCTCGGCCTGCAGACCCTGTTTGACCGCTATTTCCTGCACGTGCGCAAACAGCGCATCGAGCTGCCACAGGCTTTCTTCATGCGTGTGGCCATGGGCTTGTCGCTCAATGAAGTCAACCGCGAAGAGCGGGCCATCGAGTTCTACGAAGTCCTGTCTTCATTTGACTTCATGTCCAGCACGCCCACCCTGTTCAATGCCGGCACCCTGCGCTCGCAGCTGTCGTCCTGCTACCTGACCACGGTGCCCGACCATCTGGACGGCATCTATGAGTCCATCAAGGAAAATGCCCTGCTGTCCAAGTTTGCCGGCGGCCTGGGCAACGACTGGACGCGCGTGCGCGCCCTCGGCTCGCACATCAAGGGAACCAACGGCGAATCCCAGGGGGTGGTGCCCTTCCTGAAAGTGGTCAACGACACCGCGGTTGCGGTCAACCAGGGCGGCAAGCGCAAGGGCGCGGTCTGCACCTACCTGGAAACCTGGCACCTGGACATTGAAGAGTTTCTGGAGCTGCGCAAGAACACCGGCGATGACCGCCGCCGCACGCACGACATGAACACGGCCAACTGGATTCCCGACCTGTTCATGCGCCGCGTCATGGAAAACGGCTCCTGGACGCTGTTTTCGCCTTCAGACACACCGGATCTGCACGACAAGTTTGGCGTTGACTTCGAAAAGGCCTACACCGCCTACGAAACCAAAGCCGAGCGCGGCGAAATCAAGCCCGCCCGCAAATTGCAGGCGGTGGACATGTGGCGCAAGATGCTCTCGATGCTGTTCGAGACCGGCCACCCCTGGATCACCTTCAAGGACGCCTGCAATGTACGCTCACCCCAGCAGCACAGCGGCGTGGTGCACTCCTCCAACCTGTGCACCGAGATCACGCTCAACACCAGCGACACCGAAACGGCGGTCTGCAACCTCGGCTCCATCAACCTGGTGCAGCACCTGAAAAACGGCGCCGTGGATCAGGACAAGCTGAAAAAGACGATCACCACCGCCATGCGCATGCTGGACAACGTGATTGACATCAACTACTACGCCGTCAAGAAAGCCCGTGACTCCAACATGCGCCACCGCCCAGTCGGGCTGGGCATCATGGCCTTCCAGGACTGCCTGTACGAACTGCGCATTCCCTACGCCTCCGAGGCTGCGGTGGCGTTTGCCGACAAATCCATGGAAGCGGTCTGCTACCACGCCTATTGGGCATCGACCGAGCTGGCCAAGGAACGCGGCAAGTACGCCAGCTACAAAGGCTCGCTGTGGGATCAGGGCATTTTGCCGCTCGATACGCTGGACCTGCTGGCCAAAGAGCGCGGCGGCTATGTGGAAGTTGACCGCTCCTCCACCCTGGACTGGGATGCCCTGCGCAAGAAAATTGCCCAGGACGGCATGCGCAACTCCAACTGCGTCGCGATTGCCCCCACCGCCACCATCTCCAACATCATTGGCGTGGATGCCTGCATCGAGCCCTGCTTCGGCAACCTCTCGGTCAAGTCCAACCTGTCCGGCGAGTTCACCGTCATCAACCACTACCTGGTGCGTGACCTCAAGCGCCTGGGCCTGTGGGACGACGTGATGGTGGTGGACCTCAAACACTTTGATGGCTCGCTGCGCCCGATTGACCGCGTGCCGCAGGACATCAAGGCGCTTTACGCCACGGCATTTGAAGTCGAAACGTCCTGGATCGTGGAGGCTGCGGCACGTCGCCAGAAATGGATTGACCAGGCGCAGTCGCTCAACATTTACATGGCGGGCGCTTCCGGCAAAAAGCTGGACGACACCTACAAGCTGGCCTGGCTGCGTGGCCTGAAGACCACCTACTACCTGCGCACCATGGGCGCCACGCACGCCGAGAAATCCACCGTGAAGGCCGGCAAGCTCAACTCGGTCGCATCAGGCAACACCGACGACGCCGGCAGCATGAATGCGCTCGATGCCGCGGCGGCGGCAGCCCAGGCACAAATGAATGCCGGGCCTGCCACCGATATCAAGTTCTGTGCAATTGACGACCCTGGCTGCGAGGCTTGCCAATAAAAAAAGATCGAATGGCGCGCTGAAATTCAGCACGCCATTCGATGTAATTGAGCAACACTAATTTGTAGCGATGTGAATGAACACTTTTCATTTTGTATCGCTGCTTTCATAATCCAGAGTATTGGAAACATCTATGTTGACCTGGGACGAAGAAGTCAAACCATCGTTGCAAAAACCTCTTGCCAGCAGCTTGCCCGATAGCCGCTTGATGGAACTTCAGCCTCTTTCTTTGCAAACCCAAGCCCCTGCGCGCGCACTGAGCGACGCTGCGCTCCAATCGGCAGGCACCCCTTCTTCTGCAGCGGCACCAGCCGCTACGGCATCCGCAACCGCCCGCCGCGTCAATGCGGCCGACAAGCGCATCATCAACGGCCAGACCGACGTCAACCAGCTGGTGCCTTTCAAATACAAATGGGCGTGGGAAAAATACCTGGCCACCTGCGCCAACCACTGGATGCCGCAGGAAGTGAACATGACGCGCGACATCGCGCTGTGGAAAGATCCGAACGGCCTGACCGAAGACGAACGCCGCCTGGTCAAGCGCAACCTCGGCTTCTTTGTCACGGCCGACTCACTGGCCGCCAACAACATTGTGCTGGGCACCTACCGCCACATCACAGCCCCCGAGTGCCGCCAGTTCCTGCTGCGCCAGGCGTTTGAAGAAGCCATTCACACCCACGCCTACCAGTACATCACCGAGTCGCTGGGCCTGGACGAAAGCGAGATCTTCAACGCTTACAACGAAGTCCAGTCGATCCGTGACAAGGATCAGTTCCTGATCCCCTTCATCAACGTGATCTCGGACCCCCACTTCAAGACCGGCACCCACGAAGCCGACCAGACGCTGCTCAAGTCGCTGATCGTGTTTGCCTGCCTGATGGAAGGCTTGTTCTTCTACGTCGGCTTCACGCAGATTCTGGCCCTGGGCCGTCAGAACAAGATGACCGGCGCGGCCGAGCAGTACCAGTACATCCTGCGCGATGAGTCCATGCACTGCAATTTCGGCATCGACCTGATCAACCAGCTCAAGCTGGAAAACCCACATTTGTGGACGGCCGAGTTCAAGGCCGAGATCAAAGCGCTGTTCATGAAAGCCGTCGAGCTCGAGTACCGCTACGCCGAGGACACCATGCCGCGCGGCGTGCTGGGCCTCAATGCTTCCATGTTCAAAGGCTACCTGCGCTACATTGCCAACCGCCGTGCCACGCAAATCGGACTTGAAACCTTGTTCCCGAACGAGGAGAATCCGTTTCCGTGGATGAGCGAAATGATTGACCTGAAAAAAGAACGCAATTTCTTTGAAACCCGTGTGATTGAGTACCAGTCCGGTGGTGCCCTGTCATGGGATTGATCTGAGATTGATTGACGCAAGACACGAATAACAATGATTTCTAGAATTGCAATGGCCAATGACAGCACCACAGAAGTGCGCATTGGACTTTGCTCCTGTGTTCACGGCGCTGGGTCCGGTTATCCGCAGACCCAACGCTGTGAATCGCTTTGCGTACTCCAGACGTGAAGTGCTCTTTGCAATGTGATCAAGGAGAAAACTATGGCAACTGCGAAAAAACCTGCAGCTAAAAAAGCTGCTCCCAAGAAGGCTCCTGCTAAAAAAGTAGCGGCTAAAAAAGCCCCTGCTAAAAAAGTAGCAGCTAAAAAAGCTCCGGCCAAAAAAGCGCCAGCGAAAAAAGTAGCAGCTAAAAAAGCTCCTGCTAAAAAAGCGCCAGCGAAAAAGGCCCCAGCCAAGAAAGTAGCGGCTAAAAAGCCAGCTGTTAAAAAAGCAGCAGCTAAAAAGCCTGCGGCCAAGAAGGTAGCGAAAAAAGCAGCCGCGAAGAAACCCGCTGCCAAAAAGCCTGCCGCCAAGAAAGCCGCGAAAAAACCCGCTGCGAAGAAAGCAGCGAAGAAACCCGCTGCCAAAGCAGCACCTGCTGCCCCGGCTGCCCCTGCGACTCAGACAACTCTGAACCCGCAAGCTGCCTGGCCGTTTCCAACAGCCAGCAAGCCGTAAGCAGCAAGGTACTTCTGCTTAAAAGCCCGACGTCGCAAGATGCCGGGCTTTTTTACTTGTCTTCGCCTGGGCGCCCTTCGCCCTTCATGCCCCATGAACTCTTCCCCCAGACAGCCCGCAGCCCCGTTTTTACGCACCGGCAAAAATGGCGATGTGACCATCACGGTGCATGTGATCCCCAATGCCGCCAAAACGCAGGCCGACGGTTTGCATGGCGAGGCAGGTGACCTGGCCTTGCGGGTGCGTCTGCATGCACCACCGGTCGAGGGCAAGGCCAACCAGGCGCTGATCAAATGGCTGGCTGGCCAGTTGGGCATTGCGCCCAGCACGATTGAGCTGGTACGGGGAGACACTTCAAGGCGCAAGCAGCTTCGGGTGAGCGCCCGCGTGGCGGAAAAAGCCAATTGGGAGAAGCTGGATCAGCCCCCGGTCAAGCCCCAACCCTGAATTGTTACAAAATCAGTAGCTGCTCACACAATCTTTGCAAGGGCTAGCGCCCTATTTGGCAGATTCCAGCGTGTAGTTCTGCGGCCCACGCTGGGCGATCTTGAGTGCGCCGATCTTGTTGCCCAACTCGGCGCAACGCACCAGCGACCAGCCCTGCTCCAGGCCGTGGAGCAGCGCGCCGCGCCAGGCATCGCCGCAGCCCGTGGGGTCAACCACTTCTTTCGCTTTCACCGGCGGCACCACCGTTTTCTCGCCATCGATCCAGACTTCGCAGCCCTCGGCACCGAGGGTCACGACCAGACCCTTGACGCGGCGCGAGATCTCCGCACTGCTCCAGCCGATACGCTCGCTGAGCATCTTGCCTTCGTAGTCGTTGACCGTGACCCAGGTCGACTGCGCGACGAAGTGCGCGAGTTCCTTGCCGTCGAACATTGGCAGGCCCTGGCCCGGGTCGAACACAAAGGGAATGCCCGCCGCCTTGAACTGCTCGGCGTGCTGCAGCATGGCGTCGCGCCCGTCCGGTGAAATGATGCCCAGCTTGATATCGCTGCGCGCCGCGATCTTCGTGATGTGCGCCTGCATCATCGCACCGGGGTGAAAGGCCGTGATCTGGTTGTTGTCGCGGTCGGTCATGATCATGGCCTGCGCGGTGTAGGTGTCGTCCACCTGGCGCACGAACTCGGTGCTGATGCCCAGGCTCTCCAGGCGCTGCAGGTAGTCGGCGCCGTCGCTGCCCACGGTGGCCATTGGCAGCGGTTCGCCGCCCAGCAGCTTCAGGCCGTAGGCGATGTTGCCGGCGCAACCGCCGAAGTCGCGCCGCAGTGCCGGCACCAGAAACGACACGTTGAGGATATGCAACTGGTCGGGCAGGATTTGCTCGGAAAACCGGCCCTCGAAAGTCATGATGGTGTCAAAGGCGAACGAGCCACAAATTACAGCAGACATTAAGTTCTCAATTCAATCAGGGGTAAAAAACAAGGACGCGGTAGCCCGCGATGCGCAAAGGTGCCAAAGGTGACGGCGCAGAGGATGTTGATGACGCCGAGGAAGCCGGGGCCACCGAGGCACCAGCCCCGTTGCCTGACACCTTGAGAACCACCATCCCGGCAAAGTCAGCGCCCGCTTCCAGCGTGCCGGCCCTGGCGCCAAACTGGGCCGGCGTGAGCACGCGGCGCACCAGCGCCTGCTCCTGGCTGTCGGTCAGGCTCAGCTCCAGCGAGGGCATGGCCAGCGGCACCGCACTGGTGTTTTTGATCGTAAAGCTGAGCCGGTAGGCATCGCTGCCCAGCTTGTTGAACGATGAACTGTCCACAACCACGGATTCGATGTGGCGCAGCGGCCCGATCTCGCAATCCAGCTGCACGCACAGCAGCTGCAACCACGGCTGGAGCCGGGGCTCAAGCGCGGCCAGCCGGTCTCTTTGCTGCACCATGCCCTGCAAGGCCAGCGTGGCAAGCAGCAGCAAGGCCAGCACACCCAATGCGAAACGGACCATTGGTTTTCGCCAGAACGCCTTGCGCCGGGCCTCCCGCACGAAAGACACATCGTGCGCTTCGGTTTCAGAGTGGGCGTAATCAGAGTCTATCGCCGAGTCAGACGCCTCTGCCCTGGAGGGGCCGGAGTAGGCCGGGGCGGCTGGACTGACTGGCAGCGGAATATCGTCCTGCTGGCGCTCATACTGTTGCTGCCTCCAGCCTGCAGGGTCAAAATCGATGGCGCTGTCTTGCGCATCGACCATCGCCGAGGAGCCCCTCGAATACCGCTGGTCGGCAAACGATCTTGCGGGCGCCCAGGAAGAGTCTTCAGGCGCAGCTTCTTCGTACGGTTCAGCCGATGATTCAGCCGTGATGGCGGCCGGCGCTGCGATCTCGTCGGCGGCGGGAGTCTCAGGCACAGGCACGCTTGCGGCTTCACCCGTCTGCAAATGTGCCGAGGCGTCAAACACCTCGGCGCAATGCCCGCAGCGCACCCAGCCTTGTGAGATCTTGAGTTGATCGGTCACGACTTTGAACATCGTGCCGCAAGCGGGACAGCGCGTAATCAGGCTCATGGTGATAGCGCTGTATTGTAGGGCTTGCCCAGCCCCGGGCCGCCCTGGAAACACGGCCCGGCAGTGCAGGCCGCAGGCCGGCTCAAAGCCTTGCGGTCATCAAAATCCAGCCGTCTTCCTGGTCGGTCACTTCAAGCTGGCACCACGGCGCGTAAGCCGCTTTGAGCTCTTCGGCCTGCCGCTCCAGAATGCCGGCGAGCACCAGCGAACCGCCAGGGGCCACATGCGCGCACAGCAAAGGCGCCAGCACTTTCAGGGGCGTCGCCAGGATATTGGCCAGCACCGTCTGATAGCTGCCCACCGCCTTGTCCGGCAGGCCGGCCTGCAGCTTCACATGGTTGGCCTCGGCATTGGCCAGGGTGGACTGGACGGCCGCCTCGTCAATATCCACGGCATCAATCTCGACGGCCCCAAACTTGGCCGCACCGATGGCCAGAATGCCGGAGCCGCAGCCGTAGTCGAGGACCCGTCCCAGTGGTTTGCCCGCAGCACCCTGGCCTGCAATCCAACGCAGGCACATACGTGTTGTCGGGTGCGTACCGGTCCCAAAAGCCAGACCCGGATCGAGCCGGATCAGTTGCCTGGCCTGGGCCGGCGGTTCGTGCCAGGTGGGCACGATCCAGAATTCGGGTGTGATCTCCACCGGGGTGAACTGCGTCTGCGTCAGCCGCACCCAGTCCTGCTCGGGCACGGCTTGAATAGCGATCGGCTGGCAGCCGGCAAAAAAGTCCTGCGCGGCCAGCACCGACGCGGCATCGCGCGCCAGTGCTTCGGTGGCAAACAGCGACACCACGCGTGAGCGTTCCCAGCCGGCTTTGGGCGGCGGCATGCCGGGCTCGCCAAACAGGGCCTGCTCGGCCGGGGTCTGGGCGTCGGCGTCTTCGACCGACACACTCAACGCGTCGAGTGCATCGAGCGCCTCGCTGAGGACTTCCACACTGTCCACCGGGGCCAGCAGGACCAGCTCAAACATGCTCATTGGGTAAGCTCCGCGCTACGCGCTGTGGTATTGGCCTTGGGAACGGCCCGGCGTCTCATGCTCGCACCGGCCCTCAGCGGTCGCGCTGCGACAGCCACTCTTCGAGGTAGTGAATGTTGGTGCCGCCGTCCATGAATTTGGCATCCACCATCAATTCGCGGTGCAGCGGGATGTTGGTATTGATGCCTTCCACCGCGGTCTCGGCCAGCGCCGTGCGCATGCGGGCCAGGGCCTGTTCGCGCGTGTCGCCATGCACGATGATCTTGCCCACCATCGAGTCGTAGTTGGGCGGCACAAAGTAGTTGGCATAGATATGCGAATCGACCCGCACCCCCGGACCGCCCGGCATGTGCCAGGTGGTGATGCGCCCCGGCGAGGGGATGAACTTGTAGGGGTCTTCGGCATTGATGCGGCACTCGATCGCGTGGCCCTTGAGCTGCACGTCGCGCTGGGCAAAGGGCAGCTTGTAGCCGGCCGCCACCTGGATTTGTGTCTTGACAATGTCAATGCCCGTGACCCATTCGGTCACCGGATGCTCCACCTGCACGCGGGTGTTCATCTCGATAAAGTAGAACTCGCCGTTTTCATAGAGAAACTCAAAGGTGCCGGCGCCGCGGTAGCCGATCTTTTTGACCGCCGCCACACAGCGCTCCCCGATTTTTTCAATCAGCTTGCGCGCAATGCCCGGTGCCGGCGCTTCCTCGATGATCTTCTGGTGCCGGCGCTGCATGGAGCAGTCGCGCTCGCCCAGCCAGACCGCGTTTTTGTGCTGGTCGGCCAGAATCTGGATCTCGATGTGGCGCGGGTTCTGCAGGAATTTCTCCATGTAGACCGCCGGGTTGCCGAATGCGGCGCCGGCTTCCGCCTTGGTGGTCTGCACCGCATGCAGCAAGGCCGCCTCGGTGTGCACCACGCGCATGCCGCGGCCGCCGCCGCCGCCGGCGGCCTTGATGATGACCGGGTAACCAATGGTTTTGGCGATGCGCTTGACCTGCGCCGCATCGTCGGGCAGGGCGCCCTCGGAGCCCGGCACGCAGGGCACGCCCGCCTTGATCATGGCCTGCTTGGCCGACACCTTGTCACCCATGATGCGGATGGACTCGGGCGTGGGGCCGATGAACTTGAAGCCGCTTTGTTCAACCCGCTCGGCAAAATCGGCGTTTTCACTCAAGAAGCCGTAACCCGGGTGGATTGCTTCGGCGTCCGTCACCTCGGCCGCCGAGATGATGGCGGGCATGTTCAGGTAGCTTTGGGCCGAAGGCGCCGGGCCGATGCAAACCGCCTCATCGGCCAGCTTGATGTATTTGGCCTCGCGGTCCGCCTCGGAATAAACCATCACGGCCTTGACGCCGAGCTCCCGGCAAGCGCGCTGGATCCGCAGGGCGATTTCGCCGCGGTTGGCAATCAGTATTTTCTTAAACATTCGTCTGGCTACTCAGTCATGTGCGGGGGCCGGGGGTGCTCTGCCTCGAGAAGCAGGGCTCAATCACTCAATAATGAAGAGTGGCTGCCCATATTCCACGGCCTGGCCGTTTTCAGACAGGATTTTGGTGATCGTGCCGGACTTGTCGGCCTCGATTTCGTTGAGGATTTTCATGGCCTCGATGATGCAGATGGTTTCGCCCTCCTTGACCGTGCTGCCCAGCTCCACAAACGGCTTGGCACCGGGGCTGGAGGAACGGTAGAAGGTGCCGACCATCGGCGATTTGACTGCGTGCCCTTGCGGTTCAGCGGGGGGAGCCGCATCGATGGCCGGACCGGCGACGGGTGCGGCAACCGGTGCGGGCACCATGGCGACGGCGGGCTGCTGCATCAGCATGGGTGCAGCGCCGCTGGATTTGACTATGCGCACCTTGCCTTCGGCTTCGGTGATCTCCAGTTCAGACACATTCGACTCTGAAACCAGGTCGATCAGTGTCTTGAGTTTTCGTAAATCCATTTTTCCTCCAACGACGGTGGGTGCTTGCCTGTGGCGCCATGCGGCACCTGTTTTGCTCTGATCCGAAGGGTGATTTAAATAAATTGACGCCTTCTTACGCGTATTCCCAGCTTTCAGGGCTTTTCAGCACTTAAAGTCATTCAACTCCACGGGATCAGATTTTGAGTAAATCAGCAGAGCGCAGAGTTTACCTCAAGCCGGGGGCCCTCAATCCAGCGTCTGGCCGGCCACTCTGGCTGCACCGGGCATCAAAGCCGGGCGATGCAGAAACGCACTTTAACGCAAATTCGGGCATTTTCCAGCCCGTAGACCCAACTTCCTTCAGGTGGCCTTCGGCGCAGCCTCCAGCCCCAGGCAGGCTCCTAGCGCAGTTGCACCCACTGCGCCAGGTCCCCGGGAGTGACCTTGCCGCTCTTGCGATGCAGCAACTGCCCCGAGGCCCCAAACACCGCCGTGAAGGGCAAGCCACCGCTGAGGTTGCCCAAGGCCTTGCTGAGTTCGGCGCCACTCAACCCGGCCATGGCGACCGGAAAGCTCAGGGGTGATTTTTCCAGCCAGGTCCGCACAGCGCTTGGCTGATCCACCGCCAGACCGATAACTTGCCAGCTTTTAGCCTTGTTTTCCTGGTAAAAGCGATTCAATAAAGGAAGTTCCTCCACGCAAGGAGGACACCAGGTGGCCCAAAAATTGACCAGCAAGGGCTTGCCGGCAAAGTCCTTCATGGCCAGCGGCTGGCCTTGTGGCGTGTCAAAACTCAGGCCCCAGAACGGGTCTGGCGAACCAGCTGGCGCCGTGGCAGCGACCTCATGCGGCTGAAATTTCCACCAGGCCACGCCGGCGCCGGCCAAACCGGCCGCGGCGGCAACGCCCCCATAAAGCATGTTTCTGCGATTCACGTCTCAAGACTCCGGATCAGTAGGCTGCAATTTTTGCACGGCCGCCAGGTCACCGCGCGGTGTACGGCCTTTGGCGTCGGGCTTCAGGGCGCCGCGCAAGTGGTCGTGGTCATACACCATGAGATGCACGCCCACGGTTTCGTTCAGGGGTTTGCACAGGCTTCGCACGCTCAGGGCTTCCACGCTGTCGCCGGTAAAGCCGGTCACGGTGCGCGCCTCGTAATCCACGTTGCGCTCGATCAGCGCAATCTCGGCCGATTTCGGGTCGTCGCAAAACAGCTGTATATAGATGTCGGACAACCGCGTAGCCGTGCCATGCCAGACCGCGCCGCCCAGATAAGGCCGAAATTGCGCCAGACGCTCCATCCAGACCAGCGCCAACTCGCGCAGGGCGGCCAGTTCGGCGGGCTGGGTGTCGGCGCAAAAAACCGCAATATAGTCACGCACCGCATCTTCCACCTCGTCATTGCCGGGCAGCTCGGTACGCACCGGCAAGGCCATCTGCTTGACCGCGCGGCGCTTGGCCGGGCCGTATTCCAGCCCTTCTTCCACCACCAAGGCGGCGGCGGTGGCGGCGATTTCTGATTTGAGCGGGGTGGACTTCACGGCTGGAGTGGTTTGGGACAGAGTTGGAAACAGACCATTTTTGCACCTATTGGCGCGCCAGTCTGCACGCAAGGCCAGAGCCCAAGCCTGCGGGCGTGTTGTTTGCTATCATTTAAATAGCTACTTGCGCACGTGTTCATTGGGCCAGCGCCTTATTTCTTTCAAGAAGCGGGCATGAAAGCCATCTAACGGGTGCCAGTCCCCGGCATGCGCCTGCCTAGAATACGCCCATGCACATACATATTCTGGGAATTTGCGGCACCTTCATGGGCGGCCTCGCCGCGCTGGCGCGTGAGGCCGGGCACAAGGTCACCGGCTGCGACACCGGCGTCTACCCGCCCATGAGCGACCAGCTGCGTGGGCTGGGGATCGAGCTGATCGAAGGCTACAGCGCCGACCAGCTGGCCTACCGGCCCGACGTCTTTGTGGTCGGCAACGTGGTTTCGCGCGCCCGGCTGGCCGATGGCGGTCCCAAATACCCTTTGATGGAAGCCATTTTGAACGCCGGCCTGCCCTACACCAGCGGCCCGCAGTGGCTGTCGGGCCATGTGCTGCACCACCCGACGCACCACGCGACCGGCCCGCGCCATGTGCTGGCCGTGGCCGGCACCCACGGCAAAACCACCACCACCGGCATGCTGGCCTGGATTCTGGAGCAGGCCGGCCTGCAGCCGGGCTTTCTGGTGGGTGGCGTGCCGCTCAACTTTGGCGTGTCGGCGCGGCTGGGCGAAGGCAACACCTTTGTGATCGAGGCCGACGAATACGACACCGCGTTTTTCGACAAGCGCAGCAAATTCTTGCACTACCGGCCGCGCACCGCCATTTTGAACAACCTGGAGTTCGACCACGCCGACATCTTTGACGACCTGGCGGCGATTGAGCGGCAGTTCCACCACCTGGTGCGCACCGTGCCGTCCGAAGGCCGTGTGGTGGTCAACGCGCAGGAAGCCAGCCTGGCGCGCGTGCTGGCCCAGGGCTGCTGGAGTGAGCGGGTACTCTTCGGAAATGGCGCGCAAAATCAGGGTGGCTTCACTGCCCGGGGCGAGCCGCATGATTTTGAAGTGCTGAAAGCCGGGCAAAAAATCGCCCGCGTGCAGTGGGGCATCAGTGGCGTGCACAACCAGCTCAATGCACTGGCCGCCATCGCCGCGGCGGAGCATGTGGGCGTGCCGCCCGCGGCCGCCGCCGAGGCGCTGGCCGGGTTCCAGAACGTCAAGCGCCGCATGGAAGTGCGCGGCGTCGTTCCATCGGCCGGCGGCGACATCACCGTCTATGACGACTTTGCGCACCACCCGACCGCGATCCACACCACGATTGACGGCCTGCGCCGCCAGTTAAAAGGCGGCCAGCGCATCCTGGCCATTTTCGAGCCGCGCAGCAACACCATGAAGCTGGGCACCATGACGGCGCAATTGCCCTGGAGCCTGGAGCAGGCCGATCTGGCGTTTTGCCACGCCGGCGGGCTGGAGTGGGACGCCAGGGCCGCGCTGGCGCCCATGGGCGAGCGGGCCCGGGTCGCCGACAGCATTGATGAGCTCGTGGCGCAGGTCAAGGCAGCGGCCAAAGCGGGCGACCATCTGCTGTGCATGAGCAACGGCGGCTTTGGCGGCATTCATGCCAAGCTGCTGCAGGCGCTCAAGGCCGGGTGAGATGCTACTGATTTGATAGCTGTATGCGCCCGTTTTCAAAGGGCCAGTGGCCAAAATGGCATCCAATATCGGAAGCCCGACAATTTCCCGACGGGCCGCCCCTGGGGAAATTAACCCCCTCGGAGGCAGCGCGTTACACGTAGTGAACGAACGTGGGGGCACAGAACCAGCGAAGGGCCGTCCCGAGCGCAGTTCAGCCCCCTCGGGGGGCAGCGCAGCACACGCAGTGGCAAGCGTGGGGGTCACAGAACCAGCGAAGGGCCGCCCCGAGCGCAGTTCAGCCCCCTCGGAGGGCAGCGCAGCACACGCAGTGGCAAGCGTGGGGGTCACAGAACCAGCGAAGGGCCGCCCCGAGCGCAGTTCAGCCCCCTCGGGGGGCAGCGCAGCACACGCAGTGGCAAGCGTGGGGGTCTAGTAGCTGATACTCATGGCCGGCACATCAATGTGCACCACCGGTTTGGCCAGCGCCGCACTGGCCGCACGGGCGAATGCCTGAGCCCATGCGGCATCAGCAAACTTCTGCTGGCCGGCGGCTTGGGCCACCACCACCACCTTGTCGGCAATCAAGAGCTTGCCGGTCGGGCGCAGCGGCTCGCAGCCCATCTGGGTGAACTGCTCGTCCAACCAGGCCCTGGCCACGTCGTGTGGCATGGGCTGCACCTCGTTGAGGTCCATCCGCACCGGCGGGCTGTTTTGAAACGTCACGGTAACTTCGCTGCGCATGCTTACCTCGGCATCAAGACTGACAAGATAGTGGCAAGCATGGACGCGGCGGCGAGGTCTGGCAATCCGCTGAAACCCGGGCGTCGCAGCCGTTGAATCCCCGCTGGTGCCGCCTGACCGGCAAACATTTATTTGAGCCCGAGTTGCGCAGGCACCGTCAAATCCACCGTCAGTGGGGAACGAGGCAGCCGGGCAAGCGCCGACTCGGAGTCCATGGGTAGCGCCCCCATCAGGCTGTTCTGCGCCTGCCCGGTCGAGGCTTCCTCGTGGCCCGCAAAACCGGTCCCGGCCTTTTCAGCCGTCGTCGTGACGGAACCCGCGAAATACAAGCTGGCCAGATCCCGCGCCAACTGGGCCTGCGTCAGCCCGGTCCGCCGCCGCAAGGCGTCGAAGCTGCCGGGTTCGACCGACAGCTCGCGCAGCAGCACCAGCTGCGAATCCCTGAGCCAGCGCATCGGCACGCCGGGCGCATGGCGAAAATAGACCGGCTTGCTGCGATAGCGTGGCGGCAACACGTCGCGTTCGGTGCGCTGGGCGTAAATCCAGCACAGCTGCGCCAGGCTGCTTTTCAGAAAATGCCCGGGAATATCATGCGCCTCGCGCGGGCGCCTGTCCCAGCGAGCCAGCTCGAAATCGACCGGGTCGGCGCTGGGCGAAAGACCGATCCGCCCCTCGTGAAAATCCATCACCGCCAGCAGAGTGCCTTTATGGCTGACATGGTAGATACCAGGCAGCAGCTGGCTTTCACGCTCGATTAGTTGCCCGCCGAGCACAAATTGGGAGCGCAAGGGCCGTAGCCAAGCTTCGAATTGCTGCAGCACTTTGTGCAGGCTGGCGCCCGAGCTCAGGTCAAGGGTGCACATCGGATCGATATCTCTGCAGGCCAACGGCAGGGAAAAGGCGATCGGACGGTCAACCTCCTCCAGGTTGAGCTGCAGCGCCCGCTCCGTCGGCAGGCCGGCCAGGATTTTCAGGGTATCGGCACTCAGCAGGCGGCTCTTCTCGCCGCTGACCAGCCAGGCATCCGCCTCCGCGAATGCGCCACTGTGCCAGACCGGCCAGCCCTTAGGCAACTGGCCCAGCAGCAAGTCCAGATGCTTGCGCTGCTCCGGGGTAAATCCAGCCATGCCCAACAAGAGAAGGGGTTGCTCAAAAGACATGGTGCCTCCATGGACAGATTGATCCGTTTTTTTTGCTGCAACCGACAGGTGTCTAGCACAACAAAACGCAACAATAAGTAACCAATGTAGCACTTTGTGACTAAGTCAACATCCCCCAATTAGGGGATGCCGGCTTAGGCCGGCGCCGGGCCGCCCCAAGGAAAATAGCCCCCGAGGGGCTGACGTCCGCGGTACGCGGAAGCGGCAAGCGTTGGGGCTCAGCGGGCGCGTCTGGCCTGGACCGCTTCGGACAGCACCTGAAGCACGTCCAGCGAATCGCCCCAGCTCAGGCAGGCGTCGGTGATGCTCTTGCCATACTCCAGCGCCTTGACATCGTCCTTGCCGGGCGTGAATTTCTGCGCACCGGCGTTCAGGTGGCTTTCCACCATCAGGCCAAACACGCTGCGCGAACCGCCGGCCACCTGGCCGGCAATGTCGCGCGCCACGTCGACCTGCTTTTCGTATTGCTTGGAACTGTTGGCATGGCTGCAGTCGACCATCAGCGTGGCCGGCAGTTTGGACGTTTCGAGCTCCTTGCAGGCCGCGGCCACGCTGGCGGCGTCGTAATTGGGGGCTTTGCCGCCGCGCAGGATCACATGGCAGTCCTTGTTGCCCTTGGTCTGCACAATCGCCACCTGGCCGTTTTTGTGCACCGACAGGAAATGATGACCGCGCGCCGCCGCCTGGATCGCATCGGTCGCGATCTTGATGTTGCCGTCGGTGCCGTTCTTGAAGCCTATCGGCGCCGACAGGCCCGAGGCCAGTTCGCGGTGCACCTGGCTTTCGGTGGTGCGCGCGCCAATCGCACCCCAGGAGATCAGGTCACCGATGTACTGCGGCGAGATCACGTCGAGGAACTCGCTGCCGGCCGGCAAGCCCAGGCGGTTGATCTCGATCAGCAGCTGGCGCGCGATGCGCAGGCCCTCGTCGATGCGAAAGCTCTCGTCGAGGTAGGGGTCGTTGATCAGGCCCTTCCAGCCTACGGTGGTGCGCGGCTTTTCGAAGTAGACGCGCATCACGATTTCCAGCGTGCCGGCGTACTTCTTGCGCTGCTCCACCAGGCGGCGGGCGTAGTCCAGGGCGGCGGCCGGGTCGTGGATGGAGCAGGGACCAATCACCACCAGCAGGCGGTCGTCTTTGCCCGCGATGATATTGTGAACGCTCTGGCGCGTCTTGGTGATCAGCGACTCGACGGCGGTGCCGCGAATCGGGAAGAAGCGGATTAAATGCTCGGGAGGGGGTAGCACGGTGATGTCCTTGATGCGTTCGTCGTCGGTCTGGCTGGTTTTGTCGACGGGGTGCGCATACCAGGCGTCGCTGGCGGAGGTGGCTTTGGCGTTCATCACGGGCTTCCTTTTTTAAATTTCAGACAATTTCAGGGGATCAATACAGGCTAAACACGGTTGAAGGGGGCAAAAAAAAACCGCCGGGTGTCCGGCGGTTTTTGGAGATTGCTTGCGTTACTTGAGGGTTACGCGTAGATCTCTCTACCGCCGGTGGCGCTTGAGAACCAAAAGTAACCGAAATAAAATTTCGCTGAAGTCATGAGCTGCAATGTATCACAGGCCGGCCAAACGCCAAAAAACAGCTGTTTCGGGCCGCTCCCGACCTATCCACGCAGCCTGTCCCACCAGCTCCGGGCGCGCTGCACGCGCGACTCGTCCAGCGCAGCCAGCGACGACTCCACCGGCGCCTGCTTGCGAAACTGTTCGCGCATGTCGATCAGCAGCATGCCCTCACCCAGCGTGCGCCAGGCCACCAGCTCGAAATCCGCAAAACTGACCCCCTGCGCCGCCTGCTCCTTGGCGGCCAGCAGCCACTGCCCGATCAGCACCCGGAAGTTATTGAGCGCGGCCAGGTAGGAGGCGTATTCATACAGGCCGCGCCAGCCCGGGCCCAGCTCGACCACCAGCGTGCGGTGCTGGCGCAGATGGGTCATCAAATCCATCAGCAGCGGGGCCATGGCCGCCGGGTCCGACCGGTTCTTGAGACTGGCCAGCACGGCGTCGATGCAGGCCGCCAGAACGCCCATGCCATCGGCCATCTGCAGCGACTCGTCGTCGGCCATGGACGAGCGCAGGAACTGGCTGAGCTCACCAAAGTTCTGGGCGCTGGGGTATTGCGTCGACGGATCGAGCGGCAGTATCGAAGAACGCTGAAAAGACGGTGCAGCCATGGCCTGGTCGAAATAAAGGGCGAAAGGGCTAAGGGCGCCGACGTTAAAGCGCGTACTTCAAGCGGTGCCGCCCACCGTCAGGCCATCAATGCGCAGAGTCGGCTGGCCCACGCCCACCGGCACGCTTTGCCCCTCTTTGCCGCAGGTGCCGACGCCGCTGTCGAGCGCCATGTCATTGCCCGTCATGGTCACGCGGGTGAGCGCGTCGGGGCCGTTGCCCACAATGGTGGCGCCCTTGACGGGGTAGAGGATTTTGCCGTTTTCAACCCAGAAGGCTTCGCTGGCCGAAAACACGAACTTGCCGGACGTGATGTCGACCTGGCCGCCGCCAAAGTTGGTGGCGTACAGGCCTTTTTTGATGCTGGCCACGATCTCCTGGGGCGCCTTGTCGCCGCCCAGCATGTAGGTGTTGGTCATGCGCGGCATGGGCACATGGGCGTAGCTTTCGCGCCGGCCATTGCCGGTGGGCTTGACCTTCATCAGCCGCGCGTTGAGCGAGTCCTGGATATAGCCTTTGAGAATGCCGTCTTCAATCAGCACGTTGCGCTGGCTGGCATGGCCTTCGTCATCCACATTGAGCGAGCCGCGGCGGTCGGCAATCGTGCCGTCGTCGAGCACCGTCACGCCCTTGGCGGCCACGCGCTCGCCGATGCGGCCTGAAAACGCGCTGGAGCCCTTGCGGTTGAAGTCGCCCTCCAGCCCGTGGCCAATCGCTTCGTGCAGCAAAATGCCCGGCCAGCCGGGGCCCAGCACCACGGTCATCTCACCGGCCGGCGCCGGCCGCGCATCGAGGTTGGTCAGTGCGGAGTTGACCGCGTCATCGACATAACGGGCAATTTGCGCCTCGTCAAAATACGCCAGGCCAAAGCGGCCGCCGCCGCCGCCCGAACCCATTTCGCGCCGCCCTTTTTGCTCGGCGATCACGGTGACGCTCAAACGCACCAGCGGGCGCACATCGGCCGCCAGCGTGCCATCGGCGCGCGCCACCATCACCACGTCGTATTCGCTGGCCAGGCCGGCCATGACCTGCACCACGCGCGGGTCCTTGGCCTTGGCGAGTTTTTCCACCTTCTCGAGCAGCTGGACCTTGGCGGTGCTGTCCAGCGTGGCAATCGGGTCCAGCCCCTGGTAGAGCGAGCGGCTGCTGGCAATCTTGCGGGCGCCCGTCTTGACGCGGCTGTTCTTGCTGGCCGCCGAGATGCTGCGCACGGTGCGGGCGGCATCGAGCAGCGAGGCTTCGGAAATGTCGTCCGAGTAGGCAAAAGCGGTTTTTTCGCCGCTCACGGCGCGCACGCCGACACCCTGGTCAATGCTGAAGGAGCCGGTTTTGACAATGCCCTCTTCCAGGCTCCAGCCTTCGCTGCGGGTGTACTGGAAGTAGAGATCGGCATCGTCGACCTGGTGCGACCTGATCTCGGCCAGCGCACGGCCCAGGTGCGCTTCGGTCAGGCCAAAAGGCGCCAGCAGCAGCTTCTGGGCAATCGCCAGCCGCCCCGCAGTGGATTCAGTCGTGGGGCGGGCCAGCGAGGAAGCTCCAGCGAAAGGTTGGCGGACAGAAGCTGCAGCAGGTTTGAGTGAAGTCATGCTGGCATTGTAGGCAGTCCGCCCCTGCCCTGTGGCGGCAAGGTTGCTCCGGCAAGGCGCATCCGGGCGGATGATGCAAGCGAAGGCTCAGACCACGGACTGGCCCATTCGCCAGACTGCGCTTAGGCGGCGCTCAGTCGGTCAGGTCGCTGGTCGCAGCGCCATGACCATGGGTTTTGCACGATTCAATGCCGTTGTCGCGCGCCTTCTCGCTCGAATACATCTCGCTGTTGCCAATGACCTGCCCGTTGCCGGCCTTGAGCGTGAAATAAGGTGAGCCATCCTTGCCCACCAGACGGGCGTATTTGGTGTCGTCCCCGGCATTTTTCCTGACCGATTCAATCCCGTTGAGGGCACTGGCCTTGGACTCATACATTTCGCTGGCCAGGATTTTCTGCCCGTTGCCTGCGAGCAGCGAGAAGAAATATTTGTCGTTTTTGGATTTCTTGAGCTCATATTTACCAGCCATGACGATGCTCCTTCCAGGTAAGACGTCGGGTTGAACAGCTTGCCAGTCACTTTGTAACCGGTCATCCGCATGAAGGCAAGGCCCAATAGTGCAACATTCTGAACAGGCCTCATGGGGCGTGCGATCTCAGTCGCGCCGGCGGCTCAGGTATTTGAAAAGCGCCGCATCATCCTGCGCCGCCAGCCCCGCCGCGTGCGCCTGCTCAAACACACGGCTGGCCGGCGCACCCAGCGGCCCTTCAAAGCCCGCCGCGCGTGCGGCCTGCAGCGCCAGCCGCGTGTCCTTTTCCAGCAGGGTGACGTGGGCGCGGGGTGCGTAGTCGCCCGCAATGGCGCGACGCATGCGGTCCGAGCCTATCCAGCTTTGCCCGCTCGACTGTTCGATCACGTCCAGCGTTTTGCCCAGGTCCAGCCCCAGCCGGGCGGCCAGCGCCAGCGCCTCGGCAGCGCCCACCAGGTTGATGCCGGCCAGCAGGTTGTTGACGAGTTTGGTGCGGGCCGCGTCGCCGGGTTTTTCGCTGATGCGGAACACCTTGCTCGACAAAGCCTGCAGCAAGCCGGCCTGCTGCTCATACACGGATTGCGCGCAAGCCAGCATCAGGCTCATGGAGCCATCGCGCGCCCTTGCCGGTCCGCCCGACATGGGTGCGTCCAGGGTGTGGACACCGCGTTCGGCCAGCCGGCTGGCGAAAGACTCGACATCCTGCGGCGCAATCGTCGGGCACAGCATCACGGCATGCCCGGGTTGCAGCATGCCGGCCAGGCCGTGTTCGCCAAACAGCACATCCTCCGTCTGCGCCGCATCCACCACGCAGACAATAAACGCTATCGAATCAATAGCAGCCTGGGCCGGTTTTGCAAGGGCTACAGCCCCAATCCGCGTCATATCGGCAACCTTGACCGGATCAATGTCGCACACCTGCACGCCCCAGCCGCGGCCCAGCAGGTTGGCCGCCATGCCGCCGCCCATGTTGCCGGCCCCGATGAGCGTAATCACCCCCACGCTTGTCGCTTCGCGTACTGCGCTGCCCCCCGAGGGGGCTGAACTTGCTCGGGGCGGCCCTTCGCGGCGTTCGGTGACCCCCACGCTTGTCGCTTCGCGTGCGCCACTCATGACTGCACCAGCCGCTTGGCTTTGGCAATCGACAGCAAAATGCCGACCGCCAGCCCCAGTGTCACCATGGCCGTGCCGCCGTAGCTGATGAAGGGCAGCGGCACACCGACCACCGGCAAGATGCCGCTGACCATGCCCATGTTGACGAAGGCGTAGGTGAAGAAAATCATGGTCACGGCACCGGCCAGCAGGCGGGCAAACAGCGTCGGGGCTTCCAGCGCAATGGCCAGGCCGCGCAGGATCAGGAAGATGAAAGCGCCTATCAGCAGCAGGTTGCCGAACAGGCCGAACTCTTCGGAATAAGCCGCAAAAATAAAGTCGGTGGTGCGTTCGGGAATGAACTCCAGATGGGTTTGCGTGCCGGCCATGAAGCCTTTGCCAAACACCCCGCCCGAGCCGATCGCAATCATGCCCTGAATGATGTGAAAGCCCTTGCCCAGCGGGTCCCGGGACGGATCGAGCAAGGTGCAGATGCGCTGCTGCTGGTAGTCGTGCAGGAGGGGCCAGCGCACGCCATCGGCGCACAGCCGGGGCTCAAACCAGACCAGCAGAAACACCGCCACCAGTCCCAGCAGCACCGGCGGCGCAATCAGTTTCCAGCTCAGGCCGGCAAAGAAAATCACGGCCACACCCGCCGCCAGCACCAGCAGGGAGGTGCCCAGATCGGGCTGCTTCATGATCAGCCCCACCGGCACCAGCAGCAGCAGGCCGGCGACCAGAAAGTCCAGCGGGCGCAGTTGGCCCTCGCGTTTCTGGAACCACCAGGCCAGCATCAGCGGCATCGCGATCTTGAGGATTTCACTGGGCTGGATGACGATGCCGACGTTGATCCAGCGCCGGGCGCCCTTTTTGGTGATCCCGAAAATGGCCACGGCAACCAGCAGCGCCACACCCACCACGTACAGCGGCACGGCAAACGCCATCAGGCGCTGCGGCGGGATCTGCGCCACCACAAACATGATGGCGCCGGCAATCAGCATGTTGCGGCCATGGTCCATGAAGCGGCTGCCGTGGTCATAGCCGGACGAATACATGATCAGCAGGCCCGCGCAGGCGAGCAGAAAAACCGCAAACGCCAGCGGCCCGTCAAAGCCCTCAAACAGGGGCAAGGTACGCTGTAGCAGGGAAGGTTTGTCGAAAACGGCAGCCATGCCCCGGATTATCTGCCAGTTGACCTGCGGCCCCACCTGGGTCGCCCCCACATTCGCCCGGGGAATTTAGTCGAAAAATGGCACTTTAGCTATCAAATTAATAGCATAACATTCATATAAATAGCCGACTACAAGCCTGTTTAATTCCATAAACAGCGAAAAACCAGACCGCCGCCGGCTTACCCCCAGCGCAGCGTGCCCGGCCCAGCCCCTTTACGATACCGGCATGCACACCACCCACCTGCTTTACCTGCACGGTTTTCGCTCCTCGCCACAGTCGGTCAAGGCCCGCAAAATGGCGGCCTGCGTGCAGCAGCGCCACCCCGGCGTCACCTGGTGGTGCCCGCAGCTGCCGCCCTCGCCGCGCGCCGCCATGCAACTGGTGATGGACGGCATCGCCGCCTGGCCCCAGGCGAAGGGCTTTGAAAGCCTGGCCGTGGTGGGCTCATCCCTGGGCGGGTTTTACGCGACCTGGATCGCCGAGCGCACCGGGTGCAAGGCGGTGCTGCTCAATCCGGCGATAGCCCCGGCCCGGGACCTGGCCCGCCATATCGGCGAGCAGACGGCCTGGCACAACGAGGCCGAGCGTTTTTTCTTCGCCCCCGAATTTGTCGATGAACTGCGTATGCTCCATGCCGGCCGACTCAAGCGGCTGGAGCAGTATTTCGCCATCATTGCCAAGGGCGATGAAGTGCTGGACTGGCGCGAAATGACGGCCCGCTACGCCGGCGCCCGCCTCAAGCTGCTCGAAGGCGGTGACCACGCCCTGAGCGATTTCGACGCGCATTTGCCGGAAATCCTTGATTTTCTGAATCTGGCCTGAGAGCGCCATCCAACAGCCCCTGATTACACTAGCCACAAGTCATCAAAGACACCAAAGGGATCCCGTTTTGTTTGTATTGTTTGAAGAAACCGGCAAGTTTCTGGCCGGCCGCATTTTGTCCGAAGCCGACAGCTCGCTGCAGGTTGAGCTCGACTCGGGCAAGCGCGTCAAGGTCAAGGCCGTCAACGCGCTGCTGAAGTTTGAAAAACCCGCGCCCGCCGAGCTGGTGGCCGCCGGGCAAAAACTGAGCGCCGAGATCGAGCTGGACCTGGCCTGGGAATTTGCCAGCGATGAAGAGTTCGGCTTTGCCGACCTGGCGCGCGACTACTTCAGCGCCGACCCGGCCAAGCCCGCCAGCACCGAGCAGCAGGTCGCGGCGCTATTCCGCCTGTTCGAAGCGCCGCACTATTTCCGGCGCGCCGGCAAGGGCCGCTTCAAGAAAGCCCCGGCCGAGATCCTGCAGCAGGCCCTTGGCGCCATCGAGAAGAAAAAACAGCTCGCCGCGCAGATCAGCGCCTGGGCCGAGGAGTTGGGCCAGGGCCAGTGCCCGGCCCCCGTGCGCGAGCAGCTCTACAAAATTCTCTTCAAACCCGACAAGAACAGCCCGGAGTACAAGGCCGTGGTCGAAGCCTCGCGCGCCACGCACATCGCGCCGCTGGCACTGCTGCAGCGGGCCGGCGCCATCGCTTCGCCCTACCAGTTTCACTGGAAGCGCTTCCTGTTCGAGAACTTCCCCAAGGGCACGGCCTTCCCGGCCCTGCAGGCCCCGAAGGTCCTGGATGAGCTGCCGCTGGCGGCGGTCCAGGCCTACTCGATCGACGACTCGGCCACCACCGAAATCGACGATGCGCTGTCGGTGCAGGGCCTGGGTAGCGGCACCGTGGTGCTGGGCATCCACATTGCCGCGCCCGGCCTGGCGATCCAGCCGGCCGACGCGATCGACCAGGTGGCCAGAACCCGCTTGTCCACGGTCTACATGCCGGGCTACAAAATCACCATGCTGCCCGACGACGTGGTGCAAAGCTACACGCTGGAAGAAGGCCGCGACTGCCCGGCCGTCTCGCTCTACGTCACGCTGGACGAGGCCACGCTGGACATCAAGGCCTCTGAAACCAAACTCGAACGCGTGCCGATTGCCGCCAATCTGCGGCATGACCAGCTGGACTCGGTGATCACCGCCGAATGGCTTGAAAATCCGGCGTTTGAGCATGAGAACGGCTCAACGCCCCTGCCGATCGGGCGTGAGACGCTATCATTTTTATACCGCCTGGCGAAACATCTGAAGGCGCAGCGCGAAGTCGTGCGCGGCAAACCCGAGACCTTCAACCGGCCCGACTACAACTTCCGGCTCGACCATTCTTCCGGCCAGGAACCGCAGGGCGAAGAGACCGTCCGCATCAGCATCCGTCAGCGCGGCGCCCCGCTCGATTTGATCGTGGCCGAAGCCATGATCCTGGCCAACAGCACCTGGGGCAGCTGGCTGGGCGAGCTGGGCGTGCCCGGCATCTACCGCAGCCAGGCCAGCCTGGCGCCGGGCGTGAAGGTGCGCATGGGCACCAAGGCCTTGCCGCACGCCGGCATTGGCGTCAAAAGCTATGCCTGGAGCACCTCGCCGCTGCGCCGCTACACCGACCTGGTCAACCAGTGGCAGATCATTGCCTGCGCGCGGCATGGCCGCACGGCCGCGTTGGCCGCGCCCTTCAAACCGAAAGACGCCGAGCTGTTTTCCATCATTTCAGGCTTTGATGCGGCCTACAGCGCCTACAACGGTTTTCAGGCCGGCATTGAACGCTACTGGACACTGAAGTACCTGGAGCAACACGGCATCAGCGAGCTGACCGCCACCGCCTTCAAGGACAACCTGGTGCGCGCCGATGAGGTGCCGTTGGTGCTGTCCGCGATGGGCGCGCAGGGCCTGCCCCGCGGCGCCAGGGTGCGCGTCAAGCTGGGCGCGATTGACGAGATCACGCTGGACGTTTCGGGCGCGGTGATTGAACGGCTGGATACCGTGGTGGATGCGGCCGCCCAGGTGGCGCAAGACGAGGACAGCGAAGCCGACGAGCTGGCCGCGGGCCCGATCTCGATCGCGGTGGAGGTGGACGAACCTGTCAATGAGGCGCTCCCCGCTGCCGCGCAAGCGACTTAGCACGGATAATCGGCCCCTGTGAAATCACTGAGTACATTGCAAATTGCCCTGGGCGTCTCGGTCGCGGTCCACGCGGTGCTGCTGACCGTCCGTTTTGTGAATCCGGAAGCTTTCAACCGGGTGTTCCAGGACACGCCGCTGGAAGTGATTCTGGTCAATGCCAGATCGAAGGACAAACCCGACCTGGCCAGGGCCATTGCGCAAACCTCGCTGGCCGGCGGTGGCGAGCTGGAAAAAGGCCGCGCCACCTCGCCGTTGCCGCCCTCGGCCCTGATGGAGCTCGGCGACGCCACCGAAGACGCGCAGCGCAAGATCGAGTCCATGCAGGAGCAGCAGACCATGCTGCTGGCGCAGCTCAGGAAGCAGCTCGCGTCCATGCCCTTGCCCGACCCGAAACAGACGGCCACCCACCCGGCGCAGGCCGAGCGCGAGGAAAAGCGCAAGCAGCTCATCAAGCTGCTGGCCGAAATTGAAAAGCGCATCAACGAAGAAAATGCCCGGCCCAAGAAGCGCTACATCAGCCCGGCCACACGCGAAGAGGTCTATGCGGTCTACTACGACACCATGCGCCGCAAGATCGAGGAAAAGGGCACGGTGAACTTTCCCGAACAGGCGGGCAAAAAGCTCTATGGCGAGCTCACCATGATCGTCACCGTCAATTTCGATGGCCAGATCCTGGCCACCGAGGTGGCCGAGACCTCAGGCAACCTGACGCTGGACCGCCGGGCCCAGAGCATCGTCAAAGGCACCGGCCCGCTGGGTCGCTTCAATGACGCCATGCGCCGCAAGGCCGACCAGATTGTGGTGGTCTCGCGCTTCAAGTTCACCCGCGACGAGGCCCTGGAAACCCGGTTGCTCAGCCGCTGACGCACAGCCTGGCCCGCCCTGCATTCCCGATACGCCCGACCAACCCATCTCAATCAACAGCACTGCGCCATGGACCACTACTGCGTACTGGGCAACCCGGTCGAACACAGCAAATCACCGCTGATACAGGCCCGCTTTGCCGAGCTGACCGGGCAAAGCATGCACTACGGCAAACAGCTGGTGCCGCTGGACGGCTTTGCCGACACCCTGGCACAGCTGATCCGAAGCGGCGTGCGCGGCTGCAACGTGACGGTGCCTTTCAAGTTCGAGGCGTTCCAGGCCGCCAGCACGCAAAGCGAGCGCGCACAACTCGCGCAGGCCGCCAACACCCTGAAATTCGACGGCTCCACCATTCATGCCGACAACACCGATGGCGTCGGCCTGGTGCAGGACATCCAGGTCAATGCCGGCGTCAGCCTGGCCGGCCGGGATGTGCTGCTGATAGGCGCAGGCGGTGCAGCCGCCGGTGTGCTGGGGCCTTTGCTGGCAGCCGGTCCGCGCCGGCTGGTGCTGGTCAACCGCACCAAGGACAAGGCGGTGGCACTGGTGGCGCGGCACCGGGTCCATCCCTCGCTGCAAGAATTGCTACAAAAAACAGAGCTGTCTGCGCAGGATCTGCAAGGGCCGGAAGGCGATTTCGATGTCATCATCAATGCCACGGCAAGCAGCCTGGCCGGCGGCGGTGTGCCGGTGGAGCCGCGTGTGCTGAAAGCCGGCGCACTGGCCTACGACATGATGTACGGCCCGCCCGCCCAGGGCTTCCTGCGCTGGGCGCAAGAGCACGGCGCGGTGGCGCGCGACGGCCTGGGCATGCTGGTGGAACAGGCGGCCGAGGCCTTTGCCCTCTGGCGCGGTGTGCGCCCGCCCTCAGCCCAGGTGCTGCAGGAAATGCGGGCGCGCCTGGCATGAAAGCTTGTCTGTGAAAGCACTTTCATGAAAGCGCTGCTGCGTTGGCTCGCTCTGGTGCTGCTGGCCGGTCTGGCCCTGCAGCTTTTCTTTGTGGCGCGCATCGCCCTGATGGCGGTGCTTGACCCTGAGTCCACCGCGTTTCAACGCTCCGAAGCGTACCGCGTTGCCGTCGAGAAGGGTTCGCTGAAGTGGCGGCAGCACTGGATGTCTTATGACGAGCTGCCCGATCACCTCAAGCGCGCCGTGATTGCCTCGGAAGATGCCAGCTTCATCGAGCACGACGGCGTGGACATCGAGGCGCTGGAAAAAGCCTGGGGCAAAAACAGCCGGGCCGAACAACGTGCCGAACAGATTGCGGCCCAGTCGGCACGGTTTGGCAACAAACTGGCGCCCGCAAGGCTAGCGAAACCGCCCAAGATTGTCGGTGGCTCCACCATCACCCAGCAGCTGGCCAAAAACCTCTTTTTATCGGGCGAGCGCACGCTGCTGCGCAAAGGCCAGGAGCTGGTGCTGACGCTGCTGCTTGAAGCCCTGCTGGACAAGCAGCGCATTCTGGAGATTTACCTCAACAGCGTGGAATGGGGTGAAGGCGTGTTTGGCGCCGAGGCCGCAGCCCAGCACTACTACCGCAAACCCGCCGTCAAACTCAGCGCCTACGAAGCCGCCCGCCTGGCCGTGATGCTGCCGCGGCCCAGGTATTTTGAGACCCGCCCCAACTCGGGCTACCTGGCCTCGCGCGCCAGCACCATCACGGCCCGCATGGGGGGCATAGAACTGCCTTGAGATGTTGGCTAGATTAATGAGCCTCTTTCTGCTGGGCCTGATCCGGGCACTGACCGGCGCCCAGGCGCGCTGGCAGGGCTGCCCACCCAAGGCGGAGCAGCGGATTTACTTTGCCAACCACCAAAGCCATGCCGATCTGGTGCTGATCTGGGCGGCGCTGCCCGAAGAGCTGCGCAGTATCACCCGACCCATCGCCGCCAAGGACTACTGGACCAAAACACCGTTCAGGCAATGGATTACCACAGCGGTGTTCAATGCCATCTACGTCGATCGGGCCAAGACCGGCGATCAGGACCCGCTGGAGCCCCTGATAGAGGCGCTGGAAAGCGGTGACTCCATCATCCTGTTTCCCGAGGGAACGCGCGGCAACCAGGAAGAGCCCCAGGCCTTCAAGTCCGGGCTCTACAACCTGGCCCAGAAATTCCCGCAGGTGGTGCTGGTGCCGGCCTGGATCAACAACGTGCAGCGCGTGATGCCCAAGGGTGAAGTGGTGCCGGTGCCGATTCTGTGCTCGGTCACGTTTGGCGCGCCGCTCGCCCTGGAAGACGGCGAGGAGCGGGGCAGCTTTCTCGCCCGGGCCCGTCTGGCCGTCATGGCGCTCAAGGACAGTTAGGCATGAATACCTTTTTGCGCAGCCTGACGCCCTCCCAGCAGGTGGGCCTGCTGTTTGTGATTGTGTTTGGCCTGCTGCTGATCGTCAGCGTGACCGCTTTTGTGAGGTCCTTCAAGGACCGGCATGAAGATGAGCAGCGCACGCAGGCGTTGAAAGAATTCAATGGCCTGCTGAGAACCTCGTGGGTGATGTGCACGGTGTTCTGGCTGGGCTGGGCATCGGGTGAGACCGTGGCGACCGTCCTGTTCGGCCTGGTCGCTTTTTTTGCCCTGCGGGAGTTCATCACCCTGTCACCCACCCGCAAAGGCGACCACCGCAGCCTGGTGCTGGCCTTTTTTGTGATCCTGCCGGTGCAGTTCGCGCTGGTCATCACGCGGCATTTCGATCTGGTGACCGTGTTCATTCCGGTTTACGTGTTTCTCGCCATTCCGGTGGTCAGTGCGCTGGCGGACGACCCAAAGCGCTTTCTGGAGCGCAACGCCAAGCTGCAGTGGGGCATCATGGTCTGCGTGTACGGCATCAGCCACATCCCTGCGCTGCTGCTGCTCAAGTTTCCGAACTACGGCGGCAAAAATGCGTTTCTGGTGTTTTTCCTGGTGTTCGTGGTGCAAAGCGGCATGATCGTCCAGCATCTGGTTGGCCGCAAGCTGGCACGGCCCTCCAGCGCCCCCAATATCAGCAGAAGTTTCAACTGGGTGAGCTGGCTGATCGCCGTCGCCGTCGCCAGTTTTGTAGGCGGCCTGATGGCGGGCCTCACGCCCTTCAAACCGGCGCAGGCGCTGGCCATGGCCTTCATCGCCTGCGTGGCGGGCTCCATGGGACACTTGGTCATGAAGGCCCTCAAGCGCGACCGGGGCATCACCAACTGGGGCGCCGAAGGAAAATCCATCACGGGCGCCAGCGGCCTGCTGGACCGCGTCGATGCGCTGTGCTTCGCAGCGCCCGTGTTCTTTCATTCGGTCAGATGGTATTTTGGCCTCTAGCCCTTTAAAATCCTGCGCAAGCAGCTACAAAATTCATAGCAAAAATGCGTATTCTGGGAATTGACCCCGGCCTGCAGATCGCGGGCTTTGGCGTGGTGGACATGGACGGCCAGGACTTGCGTTACGTGGCCAGCGGCACCATCAAGACCACCCATCTGGAGCGCAGCGACCTGCCGGGCCGCCTGAAGGTGCTGTTTGACGGCGTGCGCGAAGTCGTGCAGCGCTACCAGCCGGACTCGGCTTCGGTGGAAATCGTCTTCGTCAACGTCAATCCGCAAGCCACCCTGCTGCTGGGCCAGGCCCGCGGGGCCTGCGTGACGGCGCTGGTGTCCAGTGATCTGGCGGTGGCGGAATACACCGCCCTGCAAATGAAAAAGGCCGTTGCGGGTTACGGCAAGGCCGGCAAAGCTGAGGTCCAGCAAATGGTCATGCGCCTGCTCAAGCTGCCCGCCCTGCCCGGCAAGGATGCCGCGGATGCCCTGGGCCTGGCCATCACGCATGCGCATGCGGGGCGCTCAGCCGCCCTGTTGTCAGCCGCGGCGACCTTGAGCCCCAAGTCCAGCGCGTCTTACAAGGCAGGCCGCCATTACTGATGGCCAAACCAGAAAGTTATGCCTCAAACTCTGCTGCCCACACTAAAAGGAGCGCGTAAATGAAGATTAAGTCTTTAAGCATGTTCGTGATTGCCGCAACTCTTGTCGGCTGTGCCAGTACGCAAGGTGCGCGCGTAGAGTCCTGTAAGGCGACTACAGAACAGGAAATCGCCTCGCTATTCGATCGCTGGAATCAGTCGTTGCTAACTGGTGATCCGCACAAGGTAGTCGCCAACTACGCAGAGCGATCCATCCTCTTGCCTACTGTTTCAAACAAGCCGCGTCTCACGCCAGCCGAGAAGGAGGATTACTTCCATCACTTCTTGGAGAACCGCCCCTCTGGCGCGATCGACTTGCGCACCATTGAGCTCGGTTGCAACACAGCGGTTAATGCTGGTCTTTACACCTTCACGTTTGCCAAGACAGGGGCAAAGGTCAGCGGACGCTATACCTACACCTATCGCTGGAACGGTTCAGAGTGGCTCATTACGAGCCACCATTCCTCGGCAATGCCCGAGAAGAAGTAGTTGTCTCGGTATGCTGGCAAGATTCTTCGCCTTGCTCAGAATGACAGCATGGGCGGCGTCGACTTCGTTACGGACTGCTGGGTAATTCGCCGTTTCAGGCGATGCGTTCCAGAATCAGCACGGCGAAAAAACCGAAAGCCGCAATCAGCGTCCACTTGAGAATGATCAGGCCCAGACGCCTGTAGCGGGCCTGGCCGGTGCTCGCGTAAAAAACAAAGGCCACCGCCGCACCCAGCAGCAACAGCAAAATGGCCCAGCGAAACAGCAGCATGACTCAGCCTTCAGCGCGCTTGACTACCAGGCACGAGCCAGCGTGGCAAACCCTTGCGGCGCGCGTTTTTCGTCTTCAAAGGTGACGACTTCGTAGGCGTCTTCATGCAGCAGCAACTCGCGCAACAGCTTGTTGTTGAGTGCATGGCCGGAACGGAAGGCGCTATAGGCCGCCAGCAGCGGCTTGCCGATCAGGTACAGGTCGCCCATGGCGTCGAGGATCTTGTGCTTGACGAATTCGTCGTTGTAGCGCAGGCCGTCGCTGTTGAGAACCTTGTAGTCATCCATCACGATGGCGTTGTCGAGACCGCCGCCCAGCGCCAGTCCGTTGGAGCGCATCATCTCCACGTCCTTGGTAAATCCGAAGGTCCGGGCCCGGGCGATGTCCCGCGTGTAGGAGCCAGAGCTCATGTCGAACTCCACGCGCTGGCCGGTGGAGTCCACCGCCGGATGGTCAAAGTCGATCTCGAAACTCAGCTTGTAGCCGTTGTAGGGGCTCAGGCGCGCCCATTTGGCTGTAGCGCCCTCGCCTTCGCGCACCTCGACGGACCGCAGCACCCGAATAAAGCGCTTGGGGGCCGCCTGCAGCGCAATGCCGGCGGATTGCAGCAAAAACACAAACGACGATGCCGAGCCGTCCAGAATCGGCACTTCTTCGGCCGTGATGTCGACGTACAGGTTGTCGATGCCCAGGCCGGCACAGGCCGACATCAGGTGTTCGACGGTGTGCACCTTGGCGCTGCCACTCGAGATGGTGGAAGCCAGCCGGGTGTCGGTCACGGCCTGCGCCGAAATGACGATATCCACTGGTTGGGGCAGATCAACTCGCCGAAACACGATGCCCGTGTCCGGCGCGGCAGGCCGCAGGGTCAACTCGACCCGCTGGCCGCTGTGCAGGCCCACGCCTACGGCCTTGGTCAGGGATTTGAGTGTTCTTTGAGCGAGCATGCAACTATTTTAAAGAGGGCGGATGAACCTTGCGTAAGGCACGGTCATCCGCCGTTCGCCAGCGCCTGAAGGGCAAGACGGTTCTTAATCCGCCTGTTTGCGCAGGAAGGCCGGGATCTCGAAGTCATCCATGCCGCCCGAGGCCAGTGCGTCCACCTTGGCGGCGGCCTGCGTGCGGTTGGTACGCCACACGCTGGGCACGGCCATATTGCCGTAGTCAGGCTGGGCCACGCCGCCCGTCATGGCAGGCGAACCGGCCACCCCGGTATTGAGCGTGGGCACGTTGAACGGCACGTTGTCAGTACCGGTGCGCAGCACCTGCAGCGGCGGTGCGTGGCGACGCACCCCCTGGCGGCTCAGACCCGTCGCGACCACGGTCACGCGAATTTGGTCGCCGAGCGCATCGTCGTAGGCGGTGCCGTAGATCACATGCGCATCGGGTGAGGCATAGGCGCGAATGGTGTTCATCGCCAGCTTGGACTCGCTCAGCTTGAGCGAGCCCTTGGCCGCGGTGATCAGCACCAGCACGCCCTTGGCGCCCGACAGGTCGATGCCTTCGAGCAGCGGGCAGGCCACCGCCTGCTCGGCCGCGATGCGGGCACGGTCAGGGCCGTTGGCCACCGCCGTCCCCATCATGGCCTTGCCGGGTTCGCCCATCACGGTGCGCACGTCTTCGAAGTCGACGTTGACGTGGCCGGGCACATTGATGATCTCGGCAATCCCGCCGACGGCGTTTTTCAGCACGTCGTTGGCATGGGCAAAGGCCTCGTCCTGGGTCACGTCATCGCCAAGCACTTCGAGCAGCTTCTCGTTGAGCACCACGATCAGTGAATCGACATTGGCTTCCAGCTCGGCCAGGCCTTGATCCGCATTGGTCATGCGGCGACCGCCTTCCCAGTCGAAAGGCTTGGTCACCACGCCCACGGTGAGAATGCCCATCTCCTTGGCAATGCGCGCGATCACCGGGGCCGCGCCGGTGCCGGTGCCGCCGCCCATGCCGGCCGTGATGAACAGCATGTGGGCGCCATCGATGGCCGAGCGGATATCGTCCACCGCCAGCTCGGCCGCGTCACGCCCTTTTTCGGGCTTGCTGCCGGCGCCCAGCCCGCTGCCCCCCAGCTGGATGGTTTTGTGCGCGCTGCCCCGGCCAAGGGCCTGCGCGTCGGTATTGGCGCAAATGAATTCGACACCCTGAACGTTGCAACCGATCATGTGCTCGACCGCGTTGCCGCCGCCGCCACCCACGCCAATCACCTTGATTTGCGTGCCCTGGTTGAATTCTTCGATTTCAATCATTTCGATGCTCATGGGAGCCTCCTATCAATAAACTGCAGTTGCCAAGATTTTTTAAACGTTCTTCTGTTTGACATTGATGCTCATGAGGGCGGATCAGCGCCCCCTGACCTTGAACGTCCCAAAGCATGTTTTGGAACACATCTGGAAGGACACCGGGACTCAATAAAAGCTAAAAAGTTTTTCATCAGAAGTTCCCCACAAACCAGTCTTTGACACGACCGAAAGCGTTGTGCACACTGCCTGCCTTTTGCGCCACCTTGTAGCCGCGCATGCGTGCCAGGCGCGCTTCTTCGAGCAGGCCCATCACCGTGGCAGCGCGGGCTTGCGCCACCATGTCCGACAGGGCGCTGGAATATCTGGGAATACCGCGGCGCACAGGTTTGAGAAAAATGTCTTCGCCCAGCTCCACCATGCCGGGCATCACGGCGCTGCCGCCGGTGATCACAATGCCCGACGAGAGCACCTCTTCGTAGCCTGACTCGCGGATGACCTGCTGCACCAGCGAAAAAATCTCTTCGACACGCGGCTCGATCACCCCGGCCAGCGCCTGCTTGCTGAGCATGCGCGGACCGCGATCACCCAGACCGGGCACCTCGACCTGCGTTTCCGGATCGGCCAGCAGTTGCTTGGCATAACCGCTTTCCACCTTGATGTCCTCGGCATCCTTGGTCGGCGTGCGCAGGGCCATGGCAATGTCGCTGGTGATCAGGTCACCAGCAATCGGGATCACGGCGGTATGGCGAATGGCTCCGCCCGTGAAAATCGCCACGTCGGTGGTGCCGGCACCAATGTCGACCAGCGCCACACCGAGCTCCTGCTCGTCCTGGCTGAGCACCGACAGGCTCGACGCCAGCGGATTGAGCATCAGCTGGTCCACCTCCAGGCCACAGCGGCGCACACACTTGATGATGTTCTCGGCGGCACTCTGCGCACCGGTCACGATGTGCACCTTGGCTTCCAGGCGGATGCCGCTCATGCCAATGGGTTCGCGCACGTCCTGGCCGTCGATCACGAACTCCTGCGGCTCGACCAGCAGCAGGCGCTGGTCGGTGGAGATGTTGATGGCTTTGGCGGTTTCAATCACGCGCGCCACATCGGCCTGCGTGACTTCCTTGTCCTTGACGGCCACCATGCCGCTGGAATTGATGCCGCGGATATGGCTGCCGGTGATGCCGGTGTAGACGCGCGCGATCTTGCAGTCGGCCATCAACTCGGCCTCTTTCAGCGCCTGCTGGATGCTTTGCACCGTGGCATCGATGTTGACCACCACGCCGCGCTTGAGACCATTGCTGGCCGCAATGCCCAGGCCGGCCAGCTTGAGCTCCCCACCCGGCAAGACTTCGGCAACCACGGCCATCACCTTGCTGGTCCCGATGTCCAGCCCCACCACCAGATCTTTGTATTCCTTGGCCATATGTTTACCTTCGTTCTTTCCTGTCCCGTTTGTCACCCATCCCTGTCGTGGTGACCCCTCTGAGCTTGAGCGCATAGCCATTGCCGTAACGCAAATCGGCGGATTCCAGATTTCGGCCGAATTTCGACGACACCTGTGTCAACGTGGCGGTGAATCGCTGTGTCCGCGCCAGAATCTCTTCGAGTGAACCATGGCCCAGTTCGAGCACGGCCTCACTGTCCAACCGGGCCCGCCAGCTGCCGCGCCCGGTCAGCTCGAGCTGCTCCAGCGTGGCATCGAGCTTTTCAAACTCCGGCGCAAGCATCTGGTAACCCTGCAGCACCAGGGCCGCCTGCCCCTGGGGGCCATTCAACCGCGGCAGGGCCTCGGACTCCACATCCCCCTGGTTGGCTTCGAACACCTCACCAAAATGGTTCACCAGCCGCGAGTCCTCTTCAGGGCCCCAATAGGCCATCGCCTGGTGCTCCTGCAAGCTCACCCGGAGCCGATTGGGAAATTCGCGCTGCACCACCGCCTTGCGCACCCAGGGCACCGCCTCGAAGGCGGCGCGCGTGCGGGCCAGATCGACCGTGAAGAAATTGCCAGCCAGCCTGGGCGCCACATTGGCACGCAAGGTCACGGCGTTGTTATGCGTCAAATCACCTTGCACATGGATGGCCTTCAAGGCGAACAGCGGCTGACGCATCAACCACGTCCCCACCCATGCCAGCGCCATGGCCGCAAACGCCAGGCCGAACACCATGGACAGGGTGTTCATGAACTTGACATCCAGCGGCAATGGCTTTGGCAGTGGCAGGGTTCGACTCAAGTCAATGTCCTCCCGGCTTGGGATAATCCAGCGCGGCCGTTTTGAGCACCTCGATGCAAAGGTCCTCGTACGAAATACCGGCCGCCCGCGCCGACATCGGCACCAGGGAGTGCCCCGTCATGCCGGGTGAGGTATTGATTTCAAGCAGGTAGGGCTTGCGCGTTGTCGCATCGATCATCACATCAGCCCGGGCCCAGCCGCGGCAATTGAGCGTGCGGTAGGCCTGCAACACCAGTTGCTGGATGGCCTGCTCTTCGCCCTCGGGCAGTCCGCAAGGCACCAGGTACTGCGTGGTATCGGTGAAATACTTGTTCTGGTAGTCATAGTTGCCATCCGGCGCCACGATGCGAATCACCGGCAGCGCCCGGGCCTGCGCGCCCGTTCCCAGCACCGGGCAGGTCACTTCATCGCCGCTGATGAATTGCTCGCACAGGATGTCGGCATCCAGCTGCCCGGCCTGCGCCACTGCGCCCGCCATATCCACCGCCTTGGTCACCTTGGTCAAACCAATGGAAGAGCCTTCGCGCGAAGGCTTGACGATCAGCGGCAGACCCAGCGTGTCGGCAATGGTGTTGACCTGGGCACTGCTGTACGCCCCCTGGTGCAACAGCACATACTTCGGCGTGGGTAGGCCCTCGGCCAGCCAGACGCGCTTGGTGGTGACCTTGTCAATGGAAATGCTGGAGGCCATCACCCCCGAGCCGGTGTAGGGAATGCCCAGCAGCTCCAGGGCGCCCTGCACCGTGCCGTCTTCGCCAAACCGGCCATGCAGGGTGATGAAGCAGCGTTCAAAGCCTTCATTTTTCAGCTCGCCCAGATCGCGCTCGGCAGGATCAAAGGCATGGGCATCGACACCCCGCGAACGTAGTGCCTGCAGCACGCCCGCGCCCGACATCAGGGAAATCTCGCGCTCGGCGGACCGCCCTCCCATCAGCACGGCAACCTTGCCAAAATCCGGATTCTTCTGACTCATGATGTCCGCCCCGCCGGCGCCGGGCGCCCTGTTATTTCCTGCATTTCAACGACTTTTCCGGCGACCAGACCAATCGAGCCCGCCCCCATGCACATCACCACATCGCCGTCCCGCGCGTTGTCCAAAATAGCCTGCGGCATGGCACCAATGTCATCCACGAACACGGGCTCCACCTTGCCGGCAACCCGCAAGGCGCGCGCCAGCGAACGCCCGTCAGCCGCCACCACCGGCGCTTCGCCGGCGGCATAGACCTCTGCCAGCAAAACGGCATCTGCCAGCCCAATGACCTTGACAAAATCCTCAAAGCAATCGCGGGTGCGGGTATAGCGGTGCGGCTGGAAGGCCAGCACCAGCCGCCGGCCCGGAAATGCCCCGCGCGCCGCGGCCAGCGTGGCGGCCATCTCGACCGGGTGATGGCCGTAGTCATCGATCACGGTAAAGCTGCCGCCCCCGTTGTCGGGTTTGGCCGCAACCTCGCCGTATCGCTGGAAGCGGCGGCCCACCCCCTTGAAGTCGGCCAGTGCTTTTTGCACGGCTGCATCAGGCACATTGAGTTCCACGGCGACCGCAATCGCCGACAGTGCATTGAGCACGTTGTGCACACCCGGCAAATTGAGCACGATGGGCAAGTCCGGCAAGGTCACGCCGTTGCGCCGCTGCACCGTGAAATGCATCTGTTCGCCCACCGCCCGCACGTTGATGGCGCGTACCTGGGCTTCTTCAGCAAAGCCGTAGCTGGTGATGGGACAGGTCACCTGGGGCACGATTTCGCGCACGGCCGCATCGTCGGTGCACAAAATCGCCGTGCCATAAAACGGCATGCGGTGCAGGAAGTCGACAAATGCATGTTTCAGCCTGCCGAAATCATGGCCATAGGTTTCCATGTGATCGGCGTCGATATTGGTCACGACCGCCATCACCGGCAGCAGGTTGAGGAAAGACGCATCCGACTCGTCGGCCTCAACCACGATGTAGTCGCCCGAGCCCAGCTTGGCATTGGCGCCGGCGCTGTTGAGCCGGCCGCCAATCACAAAGGTCGGGTCCAGCCCCGCTTCGGCCAGCACACTGGCCACCAGGCTGGTGGTCGTGGTCTTGCCATGCGTTCCGGCAATCGCGATGCCCTGCTTGAGACGCATCAACTCGGCCAGCATCAGGGCCCTCGGCACCACCGGGATGCGCTTTTCGCGCGCCGCCAGCACTTCGGGATTATCGGCCTGCACCGCCGTGGAGGTGACCACCGCATCTACCGTGGCCAGGTTGGCCGCAGCATGGCCTACAAAGGTTTTGATGCCCAACTGAGCCAAGCGCCTGAGCGTCTGGCTGTCATGCAGATCGGAGCCGGAGATCACATAGCCCAGGTTGTGCAGAACCTCCGCAATACCCGACATGCCGGATCCACCCAGCCCGATGAAATGAATGTTTTTAATGGCGTGTTTCATGTTGCCAGCTCCTCGCAAGCGGCCACCACAAGGGCTGTGGCATCTGTTTTTTGCATCTTTCTGGCCTGTAGCGCCCGCTCCATCAGCGCGGAGCGCTCTGTTTTTTGCAGCATTCTGGCCAAGTAGTCGGGTGTCAGGTCTTTTTGCCGCACCAACCAGCCGCCGCCCTGGTCCACCAGGAAGGCCGCGTTGGTGCTCTGGTGGTCGTCGACAGCTGCCGGGAAAGGCACAAACAGGGCCGCGGCACCCACCGCCGCAATCTCGGTCACGGTGCTGGCACCGGCGCGGCAGACAATCAGGTCGGCCTCGGCGAAAGCCTGGGCGGTGTCATCGATGAAGGGCGTGAGTTCGGCCTGCACGCCAGCGGCGCGATAGTTCTCGCGCAGTTCATCAATCTGCCGGGCGCCACTCTGGTGGATGACGCTGGGGCGCTGCGCCTGCGGAATCAGGGCCAGCGCTTGCGGCACGATGCGGTTCAAGGCTTGAGCCCCCAGGCTGCCGCCGACCACCAGCAATTTCAAAGGCCCGCTGCGGCCGGCAAAACGGACGGCAGGCTCAGGCTGCTGCGTGAATGCCGGACGCAAGGGGTTGCCTACCCACTGCGCATTTTTCAGCACATTTGGAAAGGCGGTAAAGACACGATCAGCCACGCCGGCCAGCACCTTGTTGACCAGGCCGGCGACCGAGTTCTGTTCGTGCAGCACCAGGGGTTTGCCCAGCAGCACACTCATCATGCCAGCCGGAAAAGCAATGTAGCCCCCCAGACCCACCACGACATCCGGCTTGACGCGGCGCACCACGGCAATGCTCTGCCAGAAGGCCTTGAGCAAGCGCAGCGGCAGGAAAGCCAGCGTGACAGGACTTTTGCCGCGCACGCCTGAAAAATCAATGCTCTCGAAAGCAAATCCGCGCGGTGGTACCAGTTGGCTTTCCATGCTCGGATGCTCGGCCGTGCCTTTACCGCCCAGCCAGTGCACACGCCAACCGCGCTCACGCAGGGCTTCGGCCACGGCCAGCCCGGGGAAAATGTGGCCGCCGGTGCCACCGGCCATGACCAACGCGCACTTGCTCATGGTGTCACCTCTTGCTCCTGCTCCCTCTCCCTCTGGGAGAGGGCAGGGGTGAGGGCATCGCGCCGACCGAGCGCCCTCACCCTAACCCTCTCCCAGAGGGAGAGGGAAAAAGCCCCCCCCGCACAGGGGCTGAGGAATAGAGGCGTCCGCACGGCGCTCATGGCCGCCCTCCCCGCATCAAGGTTCTGTTCTCGTAGTCAATCCGCAGCACCACGGCAAGCGCGATCAGGTTCATGAGAATCGCAGAGCCGCCATAGCTCATCAGCGGCAACGTCAGGCCCTTGGTGGGCAGGGCGCCCAGATTCACACCCATGTTGATGAAGGCCTGAAAGCCCATCCAGATGCCCACGCCCTGCGCGACCAGACCGGCAAACAGGCGGTCCAGCGCAATCGACTGGCGGCCGATATGCATGATCCGGCGTGTCATCCACATGAACATGCCGATGACCGACAGCACCCCCAGCAAGCCAAACTCCTCACCGATGACGGCGAGCAAAAAGTCGGTGTGCGCTTCAGGCAGCCAGTGAAGTTTTTCAATGCTGCCGCCCAATCCCACCCCGAAAATCTCGCCGCGTCCGAACGCAATCAGTGAATGGGACAGCTGGTAGCCCTTGCCCATGGAGTACTTGTCGCTCCACGGGTCAAGGTAGGCAAAAATCCGCTCCCTGCGCCAGTCACTGAGCATCACCATCAGGCCAAAAGCAATGACGACCACCGCCGCGATGACAAAGAACATGCGCGCATTGACGCCGCCCAGAAAAAGTATGCCCATGGCAATCACGGAGATCACCATGAAAGCGCCCATGTCGGGCTCGGCCAGCAGCAGCAGCCCCACCACCGCAATCGCCACCGCCATGGGCATCACCGCGCGGAAGAAGCGCTCCTTGACCTCCATCTTGCGCACCATGTAGTCGGCGGCATACAACAGCACCGCGAACTTGGCCAGCTCGGAAGGCTGGAAATTCATGAACCCCATGGAAATCCAGCGCCGTGCACCATTGACGCCTTTGCCGATGAATGGCACCAGCACCAGTATCAGCAGCAGCAAAGAGGCCACAAACAGCCAGGGCGCCAGTTTTTCCCAGGTTGACATGGGTATTTGAAAGACCAGCACGGCGGCCACAAATGCCACCGCCATCGACAACACATGGCGCAGCAAAAAGTGGGTGTGGGCGTAGCGGGCGAATTTGGGGTTGTCCGGCATCGCGACGGAAGCCGAATACACCATGATCAGCCCCCACATCAGCAGCGCGAGCGTGACCCACACAAGAGTCTGATCAAACCCGGGCATGCGATGGGGTGTGGAGGGCGTGCGCGACAGGCTCTGGCCCCCGGTACGAACCGGCAACGCATCGGAGGCAGCCTTGCCCAAGCCCGAAAACCAGCCGGAAAGACGTGCCATGGCGATCACGACACAACCCCCGCATCCTGCGCCAACTCATTGACGGCCTGACAAAACACCTGGGCGCGGTGCTCGTAGTTTTCAAACATGTCAAAACTGGCACAAGCAGGTGACATCAGGACGGCATCACCGGTTCGGGCTTGCTGCGAGGCCAGCAGCACCGCTGCGGGCATAGCCTGCGCATCGAGCAAGGCAACACCCGTACCCTCCAGCGCGGCCCTGATCAGAGGGGCATCGCGTCCGATCAAAATCACCGCCCTGGCATGGCGTGCCACCGGATCGGCCAGTGGCGAAAAGTCCTGCCCCTTGCCTTCTCCGCCCAGGATCACGACCAGCTTGCGCTCCGCTCCCAGACCGGCCAGTGCCGCGACCGTCGCTCCGACGTTGGTTCCTTTGCTGTCGTCAAAATACTCGACGTCATGGATCACGGCAACCGACTCCACCCGGTGCGGCTCGCCTTTGTATTCGCGCAGGCCATGCAGCATGGGGGCCATGCCGCAGCCGGCCGCAACGGCCAGCGCCAGGGCCGCCAGCGCATTGCTTGCGTTATGGCGGCCGCGAATCCTCAGGGCATCGACGGGCATCAAACGCTGGACATGCAGCGTGATTTCCTCATCCTTGCGGCGCTTGATGGTTTCATCCGCCTCGGCCGCGCGGACCAGCCAGGCCATGCCATTGACTGTTTCGATGCCGTAGTCACCGGGGCGTTGCGGCTCGTCACTGCCAAAAGTCAGGTACTCGCGCAGCTGTTTGCCCTTGACCAGCGGCGGCAAGCCGGACATGACCCGGGCGTCATCACGATTAAGCAGCATCAGCCCCTGGCTGCCATAAACACGCGATTTGGCTGCCATGTAGGCAGACATGGTTTCATGCCAGTCCAGATGGTCCTGGGTGATGTTCAGGATGGTGGCGACAGACGGTTCGAAATTGTTCACCTGATCGAGCTGGAAACTCGACAGCTCAAGCACCCAGACCTCCGGGAAAACTTGCGCATCCAGTTTTTCGGCCAGGGTATCGAGCAGCGTCGGGCCGATGTTGCCCGCCACAGCCACCGAGTTACCGGCGCGCTGAACCAGCTGCCCCGTCAGGGATGTCACGGTCGTCTTGCCATTGGTGCCCGTGATGCCAATCACTTTGGGGGCGTAGCCCTGGCTCTCTTTGAGGTCCGCCAGCGCTTGCGCAAACAGGCTCAGCTCATTGCCGCAGACCACACCCCTGGCCTGTGCAGCGTTCATCACTGGCGCCACCGAGGCGGGCGACAAGCCCGGGCTTTTGAGCACCAGATCAAAATCGGCAGCGCCCAGCAGCGCTTCATTCATCTCGCTGCTTACAAAGGTAGCCAACGGCACCGCGTCCTGCAAGACCTGAAGCTGCGGCGGTGCCTGACGGGTATCGGCCACGGTCACCTGGGCACCCCAGCGGGCACACCAGCGGGCCAGCGCCAGGCCGGACAAGCCCAGCCCCAGCACCAGAACATTTTTTTGAGCCAGGTGTTTCATCTTAGTTTGAGCGATGAAAGGCCGACCAGACACAGCAGCATGGTGATGATCCAGAAGCGCACCACCACCTGCGTTTCTTTCCAGCCACTTTTCTCGAAATGATGGTGCAGCGGCGCCATCTTGAGGATGCGGCGTCCTTCTCCGTATCTTTTTTTGGTGTATTTGAAATACACCACCTGAAGCATCACGGAAAGGGCCTCGACCACGAAAATTCCGCCCATGATGGCCAGCACGATTTCCTGGCGAACAATGACGGCAATGGTGCCCAGTGCCGCACCGAGCGCCAGCGCGCCGACGTCGCCCATGAACACCTGGGCCGGATGGGTGTTGAACCACAGGAATGCCAAGCCGGCGCCGGCCATGGCAGCGCAAAATATCAGCAACTCGCCCGAGCCGGGGATATAGGGGAACAAGAGGTATTTGGAGTAGACCGAGCTGCCCGTCACGTAAGCAAACACGCCGAGCGCCGAACCAACCATGACCACCGGCATGATCGCCAGGCCGTCCAGCCCATCCGTCAGATTGACGGCATTGCTCGCGCCCACGATCACCAGGTAGGTGAGGATGACAAAGCCAAACACGCCCAGCGGGTAGCTGACTTCCTTGACAAACGGCACCAGCAAGCCGGCCTTGGGTGGCAGGTTCACATCAAAGCCCGATTGCACCCAGCTGAAGAACAGCTCCAGCACACGCAGGTTGGAGCTCTCGGAAATGCTGAACACCAGGTACAGCGCAGCCAGCAGGCCAATCAGCGACTGCCAGAGGTATTTTTCACGCGACCGCATGCCTTCGGGGTCTTTGTGCACCACCTTGCGCCAGTCGTCTGCCCATCCAATGGCGCCAAAACCCAGCGTGACGACCAGCACAATCCAGACAAAGCGGTTGCTCAGGTCAAACCACAACAGCGTGGAAATGCCAATCGACAAAAGAATCAGCACGCCCCCCATCGTCGGGGTGCCGGTCTTGCTCAAATGCGTCTGCATCGCGTATTCACGGATGGGCTGGCCAATCTTGAGTTCCGTCAAGCGGCGAATCACAAAGGGACCGGCAATCAAACCGATCAGCAAGGCGGTCATGGCCGCCATCACCGCACGAAAAGTGATGTACTGAAACACCCGGAAATAACCAAACTCGGGCGACAGGCTTTGCAACCACTGAGCCAGACTCAATAACATTTTGATTCCTTGCCGGCCTGCGCCGTTAATCCATCCTGCCCAGGCTGTATTGCGGCAGCCGGTTCAACCGCCATCGCCTCAATCGCCTGAACCACGCGCTCCATCTTCATGAAGCGTGACCCCTTGACCAGCACGCTGCCCTGCTGGCCCAGCATCTGGCGCGTCAATTCGATCAACGAGTCCATGCTGTCGTGGTGGTGCGCGCCGGGAAATGCAGCCGCACTGTGCTTCATCAAGTCACCAATGCACAGCAGGCCTTCGATGCCGGATTGCCTGGCGTACTGGCCAATTTCCTGATGAAACTCAGGCCCGCGATCGCCCACCTCCCCCATGTCGCCCAGCACCAACAGGCGCGGGCCCGGCAAATTTGCCAGCACGTCAATGGCCGCGCGCATGGAGTCGGGGTTGGCGTTGTAGGTGTCGTCAATCAGGGTGAATGATCGCCCTTGCAGACTGATGGTCGCGGCCCGTGAACGGCCTTTGACGGGAACAAACGCAGACAGCCCGGCCGCGATGGCTGCCAACGGGGTCCCTGCTGCCAGCGCACAGGCCGTCGCCGCCAGCGCATTCTTGACGTTGTGGCGACCCGCCACCGCCAGCTCAAATTCAAACGAACCTGAAGGTGTTGTCGCATTCACCTGCCAGTAACTGCCGGTCCAGCCGGCATCCGCCGTCACATCGGCCAGCCCGGTCTCGGCAAATGTCAACACCGGCCTTGAGCCTGCCAGCGCTCGCCAAACGCCTGAGTACTCATCATCGGCGGGGAATACGGCCACGCCTTGGGCGCCGAGTGACTCTATGACCGAGCCGTTTTCGCACGCGACGGCTTCAACCGTCGCCATGAATTCAAGATGCTCGCGCTGGGCGTTGTTGACCAGCGCCACGGTGGGCTTGGCGATGGCCGAGAGGTAGGCAATCTCACCCGGGTGGTTCATGCCCAACTCCACCACCCCTACCCGATGGCTGCGCTGCAGGCGCAGCAGGGTCAGGGGCACCCCAATGTCGTTGTTGAGATTGCCTTCGGTGGCAAAGGCCTGCCCCTGTTTCCAGGCACGCAGAATCGACGCAATCATTTGCGTGACGGTGGTTTTCCCGTTGCTGCCCGTCACCGCAATCAGCGGCAGTTCAAACTGCGAGCGCCAACCGGCAGCCAACTGCCCCAAGGCCAGCTTGGAGTCCGCCACCTCCAGACCCGGCAGACCTGCGTGGGCAAGACCGTGGTGCGCAATGGCGGCCACCGCCCCCTTGTCTTTGGCCTGGGCGAGAAAATCATGCGCGTCAAAACGCTCCCCCTTGAGCACCACAAACAGATCGCCGGCCTGCAGGGTTCGCGTATCGGTGTGCACCCGATTGACACGCACCTCGCCATCGCCCACCAGCCGCGCCGAAGGCAGCCAGCCCAATACTTGCTGCAAATTCATCATGCGACACCTCCTGCGCCCGGGACCGTGGCCGGGCCCTGCTGCAGGGCTGCTTGCGCATGGACCCGGTCAGAAAACGGCAACCTGACTCCCTGCACCTCCTGGTAGTCTTCATGCCCTTTACCCGCTATCAGCACGACATCGCCAGATTGCGCCAAACCCAGCGCATGCGCAATCGCCGCAGCCCGGTCGGCCTGCACATGGACCACCGCACGGTGACTCAAGCCCAGCAGGATCTGACTGATGATGACCGCCGGACTTTCACTGCGCGGGTTGTCGCTGGTCACCACAATCTCGTCCGCATTTTTTTCTGCGACGGCCGCCATCAGGGGGCGCTTGGTGGCGTCGCGGTCCCCGCCACAGCCAAACACACACCAGAGCCGCCCTCCGCGACTCAGCGCGACCGGTCTCAGGGCGGACAGGACTTTTTCGAGCGCGTCCGGCGTATGCGCGTAATCGATGACCGCCAGCGGCCGCCCCTGCAGGGCGATGGTCTCCATGCGGCCAGGTACGGGCAGCAGGTCGGCGCAAGCACCCACGGCATCCTTCAAGGAAATATTCATGGCCCTCAGGGCCGCCATCACGCCGAGCAGGTTGGAAACGTTGTACTGCCCCACCATCGGGGTTGAAATCCAGTGCTTCTCAGCCCCTTCGAACACCTCAAAACTCAAAGCCTGGGCACCGTGCTCAATCGCCCGGGCTTCAATCCGCGCAGGCCCCACACAGGAAAAAGTCCAGACATCCAGACCCGACTCCCGCAGCGATTCGGCCAGCTCGACGCCCTTGTGATCATCGACATTGATCACCGCGGCCTTGAGGCCTGGCCAGCTGAACAGCCCGGCCTTGGCTTCCCAGTAAACCTGCATGGACGCGTGGTAGTCCAGGTGATCCTGGGTGAAGTTGGTCAGAATCGCGATCTGTATGGCGGTTGCATCCAGGCGGCGCTCGGCCATGCCGATCGAAGAGGCCTCCATCGCACAAGCGGAAAAACCTTCATCCACAAAGCGGCGCAATTGCTGCTGCAGCAAGACCGGGTCTGGCGTTGTCAAGCCGTTGTAGACCATGGCATGGGGCTCGCCAACGCCCAGTGTCCCGACCACGCCGCACCTGCGCCCCAGCTTGGCCAGCGCCTGGGCCAGCCACCAGGTGGTGGACGTTTTTCCATTGGTGCCGGTCACGGCCAGCACCTGCAGGTGCTGGCTCGGCTCATCAAAATAGGCCGCCGCAATGGGCGCCGTGGCGGCCTTCAGCCCGCCGTAAACCGCGATGCGGTCGTCGGAAAAACCATAGGCGTCCACGCCATCCTGTTCGACCAGACAGGCATGGGCGCCAGCTGCCAGCGCCTGGTTGACGTATTTGCGGCCATCGGTCGCGGCGCCGGGCCAGGCGATGAAACCATCACCCGCACCCACTTTGCGGCTGTCGGCCCACAGACTGCCTGTGACGCGTTCACGCAGCCAGCGGGCTGCCTGTTCAGGAGTTTGCAGCAGCGTGGTCAAAATGACTCCTCCACGGCTTGCGCCACGATCTGCGGTTTCACCGCCACGTCGGGTTGCACGCCCATCATGCGCAGGGTCTGCTGCACCACTTCGCTGAACACCGGCGCTGCGACATCGCCACCAAAGTACTTGCCCGCCGACGGCTCATCAATCATCACCGCCACAATGACACGCGGCTTGTCGATGGGCGCCATGCCCACGAACCAGCCCCGGTACTTGCGGTCCTTGTCGGTTCCATAGCCCTTGCCCACCTGCTTGTAGGCCGTGCCTGATTTGCCGCCAACCGAATAACCCACGGTCTGGGCTTTGGGGCCGGTGCCGCCAGGGCCCGCCGCCATTTGCAGCATCTTGCGGATTTCTGCCGCCGTGCGGGATGAAAAGACCTGCACACCGGAGGCAGGTTCATCGCTTTTGAGCAGCGTGGCCGAAATGATCTGCCCATCATGGCCAAACACGGTATAGGCACGCGCCATCTGGAACAGCGAGGCCGACAAGCCGTAGCCATACGACATGGTCGCCTGCTCAATCGGCTTCCAGGTTTTGTAGGGCCGCAGACGCCCCGACACCACGCCCGGGAAAGCGAGCTGCGGCTTCTGGCCGAAACCAGCCCGTGAAAAAGTCTCCCACATTTCTCGCGGCTGCATTTGCATGGCCATCTTGACCGTGCCCACGTTGCTGGACTTCTGGATCACCTCCTCAACCGACAGCACGCCACGGGGGTGCGCGTCGCTGATGGTGGAGCCTGTGATCTGGATGCGGCCCGGCGCCGTCTGGATCTGGGTTTGGGGTTTCACACGGTTGGTGTCCAATGCCAGGCCGACCGTGAAGGCCTTCATGACAGAGCCCGGCTCAAACGTGTCGGTCAGGGCCCGGTTACGCAGTTGCGATCCGCTCATGTTCTGGCGCTTGTCCGGCACATAGCTGGGATAGTTGGCCATCGCCAGCACCTCGCCTGTGATGGCATCGAGCACCACCACACTGCCGGCATGCGCCCTGTTGGTCAGCACCGCGTCCCGCAGTTTCTGGTAGGCCACGAACTGCATCTTGCTGTCGATGCTCAGCTGCAGCTCCTTGCCATCGACCGGCGGCACCTGTTCGCGCACGTCTTCCACCACCCGGCCCAGGCGGTCCTTGATCACCCGGCGGGAACCGGGGCGCCCCGCCAGATCCTTGTTGAAGGCCAGCTCCATGCCCTCTTGCCCGCGGTCTTCCACATTGGTAAAGCCCACCACATGCGCGACCGCTTCACCCTCCGGGTATTGCCGCTTGTATTCCTTGCGCTGGTATATCCCCTTGATGCCCAAGGCCTGGATTTTCTGGGCAACAGGCTCGTCAACCTGACGCTTGAGCCAGACAAAGCTCTTGTCTTCGTTCTCAAGTTTCTTTGACAACTCTGCCTGGGACATGTCCAGCAGTTTCGCGAGCTGCGCCAGCTGGGCTTTGCTGCCTTCCACATCTTCCGGAATCGCCCAGATGCTGGGCGCCGGCACGCTGGAAGCCAGGATCAGGCCGTTGCGATCCAGAATGCGCCCGCGGTTGGCGGGCAACTCCAGCGTGCGGGCAAAGCGGACTTCGCCCTGCCGCTGGAAAAAATCATTGCCAAACACCTGCACATACGCAGCCCGCCCCGCCAATGCAACAAAGGCCAGCGCAATGCCGGCCACGATGAACTTGCTGCGCCAGACCGGCGTTTTGCTCGCCAGCAAGGGGCTGGAAGTGTAGAGGACGCTTCTACTCATGCGTACCCCCCGCCGCCGCATTGCTTTTATACGTTACATACTGCGTGATGGCAGGCGTGACCGTTTGCATCTGCAAGCGGTCTTTCGCTAGTTTTTCCACCCGCAACGGCGTCGCCTGCGCGCGCTTTTCAACCTGCAGACGCTCGCTGTCGGTCTCCAGCCTGCGGCTTTCGGCGGTGGCTTTTTCCAGCTCGACATACAGGCGGCGAGACTCGTATTGCGTGCGCACCAGGTACAGCGCACTGACCATCACTGCCACCAGCAACACCAGATTGAGGCGGGTCATGAGGCCCCCACGCTTGTCGCTGCGCGTACTGCGCTGCCCCCCGAGGGGGCTGAACTTGCTTGGGGCGGCCCTTCGCGGCGTTCGGCGGCCCCCACGCTTGTCGCTGCGCGTGCCTCCGGCGTTACGCTGCCCCTTTCACCACGAGGAGGGGCTGAACTTGCTTGGGGCGGCCCTTCGCGGCGTTCGCTGGTCCCCACGCTTGTCGCTGCGCGTACTGCGGTGCTCATGCGCTCACCTCCGTGCGCTCGGCGACGCGCATGACGGCACTGCGCGAGCGCGGGTTGCCGGCAATTTCTTCTTCGCTGGGCTTGATGCGACCAAGCGCCTTGAGCTTCATCGCCTTGGGCGCAGCAAAAGGCGCGCGACGGTCAAACACCTCGCGCGAATGCGCCGCCATGAATTGCTTGACGATGCGGTCTTCCAGTGAATGGAAACTGATCACCACCAAACGTCCTCCTGGTTGCAGTACCTTCAGTGAAGCCTCTAGCGCTTGTTGCAGCTCTTCAAGCTCGGCGTTGATGAAAATCCGAAGAGCCTGAAATGTGCGCGTTGCAGGGTCCTTGCCCGGCTCGCGGGTTTTGACCGCGCCAGCCACGACTTCGGCCAGCTCAGCGGTGGTTCGAAGAGGGCCCCGTTCCTGTCGGCGACGATCAATCGCCTTTGCAATCTGTTGAGCAAACCGTTCTTCGCCATATTCACGAATCACCTCCGCCATGGTTTCTATCTGCGCATCTGCCAGCCAATCGGCCACACTTTGACCGCGCGTGGTGTCCATGCGCATGTCGAGGGGACCGTCCGATCGAAACGAGAAACCACGCGCCGCGTTGTCGATTTGTGGCGAGCTCACGCCCAGATCCATCAGCACGCCAGCCGCGCTGGCCGCAGGCAGCTCGCCCAGATGCATGAAGCCCTCGTGGCGAATGGAAAACCGTGGATCGACCAGGGTCTGCGCCTCGGCAATCGCGTCGGGGTCTTTGTCGAAGGCCGTCAGGCGGCCGCTTGGCGAGAGTTGCGAAAGGATCAGCCGCGAATGCCCGCCGCGGCCAAAGGTCGCGTCGATGTAGTGGCCGTCCGGGTTGATGTGAAGCGCCTCGACTGCTTCGTTCAACAAGACGGTGCGGTGTGTCCATGTGTCTTGCACCGTCTGCTTTCTAAAATGAAAAGTCTCTGAAGACATCGGGCATCTCGCCCTTCATCTGCTCGGCTTCCTGGGCCGCGTAGGTCGCCGCATCCCACAGTTCAAAGTAACTGCCCATGCCCAGCAGCACGGAGTCTTTGGTGATGCCCGCAGCCGCGCGCAATTCGGGCGAAACCAGCACACGGCCGGTCGCATCCATCTCCACATCCATGGCGTTACCGAGAAAAATCCGTTTCCACCACTGTGCCTGCATCGGCAAAGCCGCAATGCGCTCGCGGAATTTCTCCCACTCGTTGCGAGGGAAAATCATCAGGCAGCCGTGCGGATGCTTGGTGATGGTGAGCTGGCTGGCGGCCGTGGCGCTGAGCACGTCACGATGCCGGGTCGGCACAGAAAGCCGACCCTTGGCATCGAGAGCTACAGATGACGCGCCTTGAAACACCGCTAAAAACCTTTAGAAAACACTTTTCACCACTAAATTGCACTTTTTACCACTTTATCAGGAAACCTCCCGCACGCAAGAGGGTTGAAACAAATTCTTTCAATGAAATCAAGGACTTAGGCGTCTTTCCGGAAGCAAACCAAAAGCAAAAAAGTGTTCTAAATTATGCACTTAGAACATCTAGTGAAAGTGTTGCCTTAAGCCAATTAAGCTATTGAAGAGCGCATGGGGATTAAAACCCAGCGAGCCAAACGGCTTGGCTTTCCCGTGGAAGCTTAGCCGGTGCCGAGCCGCCTCAAACCGGCTGCGCCCCCTCGGGGGGCAGGGCGCAGCCCGTGGGGGCCTTAGACGCCGGCGTGCCGGATAAGCGCCCCACTGAGTCCTGCGCCTAAGGCTGTCCCTTAATCCGGCTCGGGCGATGCGGCACTTCTGCAGCAGCCACCCGGTGAATTTCGAAGGCCGTGACTTGAAACCATCACAAAACGCCCTTATGATTGGCACTCGATGACATGGAGTGCTAACAAATCACTCCTGCCACCTAAGTTAACAAGCACCAACCTCATACGCTGGTGCTTTTTGATTCCTAAAACCATTGTCTAAAAGCAAGGAGCTCTCATGAAACTTCGTCCCCTGCACGACCGCGTGATCGTCAAACGCGTGGAAAACGAAACCAAAACCGCCTCTGGCATCGTCATTCCCGACAGCGCCGCTGAAAAGCCTGATCAGGGTGAAGTCTTGGCCGTCGGTCCTGGCAAAAAGAATGACAAGGGCGATTTGAGCCCGATGGCCGTCAAAGTCGGCGACCGCGTGCTGTTTGGCAAATACAGCGGCCAGACCGTCAAGGTCGATGGCGACGAGCTGCTCGTGATGAAAGAAGACGACCTGTTCGCGGTCGTCGAGAAGTAATTTTTCTCATCTCTTTCAATCCTTAAATTTACTGAATCTGGAGAATTAAACATGGCAGCAAAAGACGTCATTTTCGGCGGCGAAGCCCGCGCACGCATGGTCGAGGGTGTGAACATCCTGGCCAACGCCGTCAAGGTAACCCTGGGCCCCAAAGGCCGCAACGTGGTGCTCGAGCGCTCTTTCGGCGCCCCCACCGTGACCAAAGACGGTGTGTCCGTCGCCAAAGAGATCGAACTCAAGGACAAGCTGCAAAACATGGGCGCGCAGATGGTCAAGGAAGTGGCTTCCAAGACCTCCGACATCGCGGGTGACGGCACCACCACCGCCACCGTGCTGGCACAAGCCATCGTTCACGAAGGCATGAAGTACGTGGCCGCCGGCATGAACCCGATGGACCTCAAGCGCGGTATCGACAAGGCTGTTCTGGCCCTGACCGAAGAACTGAAAAAGGCTTCCAAGCCCACCACGACTTCCAAGGAAATCGCCCAGGTCGGCTCGATTTCTGCCAACTCTGACGAAACCATCGGCAAGATCATTGCTGACGCGATGGACAAAGTCGGCAAAGAAGGCGTGATCACCGTGGAAGACGGCAAGTCGCTCGAAAGCGAACTCGACGTCGTTGAAGGCATGCAGTTTGACCGTGGCTACCTGTCACCCTACTTCATCAACAACCCTGAAAAGCAGTCCGCCCTGCTGGACAACCCGTTTGTGCTGCTGTTCGACAAAAAGATCAGCAACATCCGTGACCTGCTGCCCACCCTGGAGCAAGTCGCCAAGGCCGGCCGTCCGCTGCTGATCATCGCTGAAGAAGTTGAAGGCGAAGCCCTGGCAACGCTGGTGGTCAACACCCTGCGCGGCATCCTGAAAGTGGTGGCTGTCAAGGCCCCTGGCTTCGGCGATCGCCGCAAAGCCATGCTGGAAGACATCGCCATCCTGACCGGCGGCAAGGTCATCGCTGAAGAAGTCGGCCTGTCGCTCGAGAAAGTGACGCTGGCTGACCTCGGCCAGGCCAAGCGCATCGAAGTGGGCAAGGAAAACACCATCATCATCGACGGCGCCGGCGCAGCCAGCGACATCGAAGCCCGCGTCAAGCAAGTGCGCGTTCAGATCGAAGAAGCGACCAGCGACTACGACCGTGAAAAACTGCAAGAGCGCGTGGCCAAGCTGGCCGGCGGTGTTGCCGTGATCAAGGTTGGCGCTGCCACCGAAGTCGAAATGAAAGAAAAG
>NZ_JAKFDR010000097.1:0-106723 GCF_036676035.1 Polaromonas sp. | reverse complement strand
AGCTACTGGCAGGATCTGGCATCAATCAAAGCCTGGAAGGCCCATGCCGAGCATCTGATTGCACAGCAGACCGGGCGCAGCGACTGGTACACCCGCTACAAAACGCGCATCGCCAAGGTCGAGCGGGACTACGGCTTCGACAAGGCCGCCACATAGCCCGCGTGGCCCCGCGCCCGCAACTCGCAACGACGGATAGGAAATCCAACCGCACAAGGCCAAGTATGGCACGTGTTGGACGCGCCAAATCGCCCCCGCACCCTGGAGTTTGAACCGCCGAACCACTGGATTGGCCAATTCCATCGTCGCTAAACCGCGCGGAACCAGTCGCACACACAGCCCTCTCCCCCCAGCTATCTGAATCGCCGTTTCGATCAGTCACCAATTGACGCGCTGGTCCACCTCGTAGTCCGGTGCCGGTTGTGCAGCCAAATCCCAATCCGGCTCGATTTGCACCCCGTCATCCATCTGCGCATCACAGTCCTCCCACAGCGGCGGCCCGCGTGCCGGGGAAATGTGCGGGGGCTGCGACTCCACACCAATGTGATCGAGTATTTGCCTGATATCGGCGCTGTGGGTGATGAACGCAATCAGGCGCATCTGTCCACCGCACAGCGGACACAGCAACGGCAACACCTCGTAGATGCGGGCTATCAACACCGCCCACAGGTAGTGCGCCGGGAAACTCTTGGGTGGCACTGGCTTGGGCGGCACCGGGTTGGCAGGTGCGCCCTCACCCGTGGTGGCTGGCTCGGCCTGCACCGTGGCCGGTTGCGCAGGTGCGGCCTGAGCCAGAGCCGTTACCGCAACCCTGAGCGGCGAGTTCGGTGCCAGCACGCCAAAGTAGCGGTGGCGGTGGGTGCGTGGCGGAGGCACCAGGGCGGCAATGCGCTCTATCAGCTCCAGCGGTGTGAGTGTGATCTCGTCTGCCTTGGCACCGCGCTTGTCATTGGTCGGTTCGCTGCGTTGTTTGGCGCAGCGGTACACCAAGGCCGCGCCCTCTTTACGCAGACGTTCCATGGCGAAGGGTGGGCGGGCGCAATACCGCAGCAGCCGCTCCAGGCCAGCACGGTCGTGTGCCTCTATGCAGACACCCGCGTCCACCGAGAAACCACTGTGCTGGTAGGCCAGCATGTCTTTGGCGTCACAACTCTCGATCAGACCCCGGCCCACGAAGGCGCGCAGGATGCGCCGTCGCAGGGTGGCCTGCACCTGGGCTACCACGGTCTCGTCGACCCCACTGGCCGGGTTGAAGATCACGCCATCAGTACTGCCTGGCACCGCCTCAAGCACCGCCTCAAACACCCCATCGACCACGCACACATGGAAATGCACATGCTCGTTCAGGCTGGAGCCGAAGCGGTGGATAAAAGCCACGGCACCAATGTGCAGGGCCGCCTTGTCCACCGTCGCTGCACCGGGGCTGCTCGATTGCAGGCTTTGCGCGATAACGCGCAGGAAGATGCGCAGCACCATGTCGAGTGTCGCCCCGTCACGCTGCATAAAGTAGCGCAGACGCTTCGGGACCGACAGCACCCACTGGCGCACCGGTAGACGCGGGAAAACGTGATCGCGCAGGTGTGCCGCCGTCTCCACCATGCGCCTCGTATTGCACGAGGGGCAGACGCCACGGCCTTTGCAGGAGAAGGCTACGAAGTAGTCGTGCCCGCAGTCATCACACCGCGCTCGGGCAAAGCCGTGGGCAAAGATGCCGCATTCGAGGTATTTGCGAAAGGCTTGGCGCACAAAGGGCTTTGGCGTGTGGTGGTCGCCCTGCCCGTCGAACTGGCCTGCGCTGGCGAGTTCAAGCCAGGTCTCAAAATGTTCGGCAATGGTTTGGTAGAGCAGCGAACGCTCGGGGTGGCGCGGGTTGTAGAGTTTGGGCTTGGATTTGGGTATGGCCGCAGCTGGCCCACCCGCGTGCGAATGCGTATGCGATTGCGATTGCGATTGCGATTGCGATTGCGGTTGCGGTTGCGGTTGCGGTTGCGGTTGCGGTTGCGCTGAACGTGCGGCGGCAGGCATGGTGCGGTGCCAGCCCGAGCGTGTTTGCACGGGTTGGGTGCATCATGGTACTGTGGTTATATCCAGTTGTACCCACTTGGTATGTTGTTATGTTGTCAGCGCACCAAACGAGCGGGCCGCGCTATTTCGACGGGATCGAGCAGCTTATAGAAGACGTATTCCATCATCCCTTGATCACTGCCGTTTCGATAATAAGCGCTGAAATGCCGCCCTCGGGCGGGTCGCGATCCTCGTTGAACTGCCCATTTCCTCCGTTGCCATTGGAGTCAACCGTTGCAACAGACCCAAAATAACGCTCGTTAATTGAATTTGCTTTTTTTCTCGCGCCAGTTGCGCCAATAGTGCACCTGTTCATGGTGATGTTGTTCCCGCAGGCTCTGCATGCGTTGACCGGCATCGACATGTCGCGCCACGTCAACCGCTTCGTGGCGCTGGACGCCGTGCTGGACGGCCCGTGGCAGGCACTGGCGCAGCAAGTCCTGGACGCGCACGACGACGACGCCCGTGTGGCGCTGGTCGAGCAGTTCCTCGAGCCCCGGTGGCATGCCGCGCGGGCGGCCGGCGCCGCACCCGGCAGTGCGCTGGGCGATTGGGTGAACGGTCTGGCCGGCCATGTGGCGGCAGCCGGCTGGGGCCGCAGTACGCGCAATCTCGAGCGCCGCATCAAGGTTTGGGCCGGGCAGCCGCTGCGCGGGCTGCGCCGCATGAGCCGGGCCGAGCAGTCCTTTCTGGGCACCCGCGCGGCGGTGGAAGCAGGCACGGTCTCGTGGGCCGAGACGGCCGCGAACGGGGGCTTTGCCGACCAGGCGCACCTGTGCCGCGAGACCCGCGCAATCACCGGTCATACGCCGACCGAGCTAGCGCAGCGGGCGATGGACGACGAAAGCTACTGGTTGTACCGGGTCTGGGCCTAGCATTAAAGCCAAATCGACCTCTAGCCCAATAATTATGGACGCAAGTAGCTATTAAAACAATAGCAAATCAGCGCTTTACCGCTGTGCCAACCCTCGTCACAAGGGGCGGCGACGTGCGAAGCGCACCACGGTGACGCCGGCGCGCGCCTGACGCACCGAGGGCATCACCAGCACGCAATCGTCGTAAGGCGTCGTGACCGGCTGGTCTTCGTTCCAGCCGATCACGGTGCCGGCCTGCTCAATCAGCTCCAGCCCCTGAAAGGGCTCCGTGAAGCGGAACTGCTCGCTGCGAGCCACCACCGGGCCGGTGACTTCCAGCACCCACTGGCGCGGCGCATCGTCCTGGAGCCACCCAGGCAATGCACGCCGCAAGGCCTGCGCGTCCAGCGTTCCGGCGGCCTGCAGGAAACGCGCACACATATCCTGCGCCACCGTCCGGCTGGACAGGTCGCCATGAAAGCCGCACTCCAGCAACAGCGAGCGGGTGCCCGGGTCTTGGCCCTCAACCCCGAGTTCGCCAAAACGGCCAAAGTCGCGCATGCGCACGCCGTCTTTGTGCCCGGCATCGACCACGATGTGCTCCGGCGCGCGCAGCTGTTTGGCCAGCGCGAGGTTGCGCGGCTGCATGCCGGCCAGCAGCAGCGGGGCGGCGCGTTCGTGCATCGAATGCAAGTCGAGCAACCAGTCGGCCCGCTCGACAAACGGTCGCAATTCAGCGGCCCGGCGGCGCTCCCGCGTGCTGCCGCTTTCGATGCGCTCCACCAACCATTGACGGTTCAGGTCTTCATCGACAAAGCGCGAGGCATCGTGATTGGCGGGGTCAAAGCGGTCAAACGCGGCCAGGTTGCAAAACGCCAGGGTCAGCCGGCCGCGCTGGAGCTTGAGGCCCGCTTCCAGCAAGCCCTGGAGCGCCCAAGCGCCGCACAGCTCGTTGCCGTGCACCAGCGCGCTGATCATCACGCACGGACCACTGTGCCCGGAGTCAAAGTGCCAGACGCCTTCCACCCCGGTGTTGCCGGCGCGCCAGGCCGAAATGTCCGGCAGCCCCAGTTCAAACGTCAGCACGTCGCTCATTCTTTGATCTTGGCGTAATCAACTGTTTTCTGGTACTTGGCGGTTTCTGCCTCTAGGAATTTCGCCATGTCCACATTGGGCGCTGCCAGCGTGGAGCCGCTTTCTTCCAGCTTCTTGCGCAGCTCAGGCGACTGCATCGCCTCGCCGAAAGCTTTTTTGAGCTTGGCCAGCACGGGCTCGGGCAGCTTGGCCGGGCCCATCAGCGCAAACCACACGCCGATATCGATGCCCTTGAGCTTGTGGTTTTCGGCCAGGGCGGCAACTTCGGGCATCAAGGCCGAGCGTTTGGCTTCCGTGGTGCCCAGCGCGACCAGCTTGCCGCTGCGGATATGCGGCAGTCCGCTGGACAGCACAAACACGCCAAAGTCGATGTTGTCGCCCAGCAGGTCATTGGCCAGAGGCGCCACACCGCGGTAAGGGATGTGGGTCATGAACAGGCCGCCCTGCTCCTTGACCATTTCACCGGCCAGGTGCAGGGCCGTGCCCACGCCGGAGCTGCCGTAGCTGAACTTGCCGGGGTTCTGCTTGACCAGGCTGAGAAACTGCCCCAGGGTCTTGACGCCGCTCTTATGCGAGGCCACCAGCACCAGGGGCTGCGAGGCAATCAGGCCAATCGGCGTGAAATCCTTGATCTGGTACTTCACGGCACTGGACACCAGGCGGCTGATGGCGATTTCGTTATTGGCCCCCACCAGCAATGTGTAGCCGTCGGGCGCCGCATTGACCACCTTTTGGGCGCCAATGGCGCCGCCCGCACCACCCACGTTCTCAATCACCACCGGCACACCCAGTTTTTTCGACAACTCATGGGCCAGCGTGCGGCCGGTCAGGTCGGTGCTGCCGCCGGGCGGATAGCCGATCACGATGGTGATGGGCTTGTTGGGGTAGTGGTCGCCCTGGGCTGCCACCGGGGCAGACACCAGCAGCGCCAGACTGCCCAGCACGGCGGCGCGACGCAGAATATTCAAAGTGGTCATGGCAAATCCTGGATGAAATGAGTCGGCCCATTGTCCGGACTACCAGGGTTTGACTTGGTGCCACTAAAGCACAAGACACTGCCTTATTGGCAATATTTCAAGGCTGGCTCAGCGAGCCTCGAACGCACGCCAAATGCTTTCAGCCAGGGGGCTGAGCCGCCGCTTGGCGCGGTAGATGCGCACTTCAAAGCGTATCTCCAGCCGCTTGTCGCCCACGGGGACCAGCTGCCCGGCCTTGACGGCGCTGGCCGCCATGGACCACGGCAGCCAGGCCACGCCCAGGCCCTTGAGGGCGTATTCGATCAGGGCATCGGCCGAGTCGCACTCCACGACGCGGCGCAAGGCGGGCGCATGCGGATTGTTGGCCAGGTGGTCTTCCACCAGCCGGCCCAGAGCGAGCGTGCCGGCATAGGCTAGATAGGGTGCCGGGCTGCCGGGCTGGAACCGGTGCCGGCCCTGGCCGTGCGCGTTGGCGCGCGTCAGCGGCACCAGCCGGTCCTGGCCCAGCGACAGATGGGCGTACTGCCTGGCATTGAGCCGCAGCGCCAGCAGCGGGTGGTGGTAGGTCAGCATGAAGTCGACTTCGCCGCGCTCCAGCAGCTGCGCCGTGTCCGCCAGGGCGCGCGTCAGGATGCGCAGCTCGCCGCCCGCCTTCACCAGCAAGGGCTGCAGGCGGACCAGCCAGTCGGCGACCAGGGTGCGGGCCAGGGTGCGCCCGGTCGCCAGCGTCACGGTGTTTTCCTGCCTGCCGGCCGCGCCCAGCAACTCCTCCCGCGCATGGCCCAGGCTGCGCACCATTTGCTGGGCGTTGTCCAGCAGGCTGGCACCGGCGGCCGTCAAGGTGACCGGGCTGCTGCCGCGCTCAATCAGCGGCGTGCCGGCCCAGGCTTCCAGCGCCTTGATGCGCCGGCCGAATGCCGGGTGCGTGACATGGCGCAGTTCCGCCGCGCGGCTGAAATTGCGCGTTTGCGCCAGCGCGGCAAAGTCTTCCAGCCATTTGAGTTGCATGGGGGCAGGGTCAGGCCCTGGCCGCCTGCAGCACGTCGCGCGTTTTGAGGGCTTCGCGGCGGGCGGCTTCGGTGAAGTCGTCGCCCGAGGAGGCGTAAAGAATGGCGCGCGATGAGTTCACGATGATGGGCGCAAGCGTCTGCCCGTCCTGCCCGCGCCAGCCGGCTTTCACCGTCGCCACCGCGTCGCCGCCCTGCGCACCCACGCCGGGAATCAGCAGCGGCAGTGTGGGCGCCACGGCGCGCACGCGCTCGATCTCCGCCGGGTAAGTCGCGCCGACCACCAGCCCGAGCTGGCCGTTGAGGTTCCACGGGCCTTGCGCCAGGCGGGCCACATGCTCGTACAACAGCGGCTGGCCATCAATCGAGGCGAAGCGCTGGTTCTGCAGGTCGTCGCCGCCGGGGTTGGAGGTGCGGCACAGCAAAAACGCGCCCTTGCCTTCGTACTTGAGGTAAGGCGCGACCGAGTCAAAGCCCATGAAGGGCGAGAGCGTGACGGCATCGGCGCCATAGCGCTCGAAGGCCTCGATCGCGTACTGCTCGGCCGTGCTGCCAATGTCGCCGCGCTTGGCGTCCAGGATGATGGGCACCTGCGGCGCGACGCGGCGCATGTGCTCCATCAGGCGCTCGAGCTGGCCTTCGGCGCGGTGGGCGGCGAAGTAGGCAATCTGCGGCTTGAAGGCGATCACGAGGTCGGCCGTGGCGTCGACGATGCGCGCACAAAAGTCGTAAATCTTGTTGGCGTCGCCCTTGAGTTTGCCGGGGAATTTGGTGGGCTCCGGGTCCAGGCCCACGCAGAGCATGGAGCGGTTCTGGCGCTCAGCCGCGCCCAGCATGTCGAGAAAGGTCATGAAGTATTTTAAGCCCCCACGCTCCCCACTTCGTGTGGTTCGCTGCCCCCCGAGGGGGCGCTGCGCCTGCGGTCCGGCAAAGCCGGGCCCGCGGCCCCGGCTGGTGAGGAGGGAGCCCCTACTCCCCCGAGGGGCAGGGAGCTTGCGCGTTGTGAGCGACGGTAGGGGGCATGTCTTGTCAAGCAGGGGCCGCGGGTCCGGCTTTGCCGGACCGCAGGCGCAGCGGCCCCCCCGGGGGGCAGGGAGCTACACGAAGTGAGCGACCGTGGGGGCTAACTTCTTATTTGGTCCATGGCCAGGCACAGGTCGTCCCAGGCCTTGGCTTTGTCGGGCAGGCTGCGCAGCAGATAGGCCGGATGGTAGCTGACCACGACCGGCACACCCAGGTAGCGGTGCACCCGGCCGCGCAGCTTGCCCAACGGGATTTTCTGCACGTCGGGCACGCTGGCCTGCAGCAGCGACTGCGCGGCAAAGCGGCCCAGGGCCAGAATGACTTTGGGCTGCAGCAGCTCGATCTGGCGCTTCAGGTAGGGCTCGCACTGCGCCATTTCCGCCGGCTCGGGGTTGCGGTTGGCCGGCGGGCGGCACTTGAGCACGTTGGTGATGAACACGCGGTTTGACATGGCGGCGCCGGCCGGGCTCGCCGCCACACCCGCCTCACCACGCTGCAGCTTCATGGCCTGCAGCATGTTGTCGAGCAGCTTGCCGGCCTGGCCGACAAAGGGCTCGCCGGCCAGGTCTTCGTTTTCGCCGGGCGCTTCGCCAACGATCAGCCAGTCGACGGGGGGGGCCACAGCGGCCTGCGCCGGCAAGGCGGGGCCCACGCCAAACACGGTGTTCCTGCGGCTCTCGCACAGGCGGCAGGCGCGGCAGCCCGCCACGGCCGACTGCAAGGCGGACCAGTCCATCTGGTCAATGCCGGCTGGGCGCGCCGACAGGCCCGTTGACTGAAGCGAGCCCGGTGCAGCAGGGACGGCGGCAGGTCGACTTGACTCATCAAATCGGGCCGTAGCCCGCTCAAATTTTGCATCAACAGCTATCTTATTGATAGCAATTTCCACCCCGGACGCCACCGGCAAGGCTGGCGTCGCGAGCGACACGGGCATTGCGGGCAGCGGCTGCCACAGACGCACACCCATCTCGCGCAGCATGGCGCGCTGGCGTTTGTCGAGGTCCAGGCTCATTGGATAAGCTCCCTCATAGCGCCAGACTCATGACCACCGCGTCTTCGCGTCTGGAGGCTGCGGCCGGGTAATAGTTTTTGCGCGTGCCCACATGGCGAAAGCCGTAGCGCTCGTAAACCGCCTTGGCGCGCGTGTTGCTCACGCGCACCTCCAGCCACAGCCATTGCGCACCCTGCCCGCGCGCCCAGATCGCCAGCGCATCGAGCATCACGCGGGCCCAGCCCTGGCCCTGGTGCGCAGGGGCCACGGTGATGTTGAGCAGGTGCACTTCGTCCACGCCCTTCATGGCGACAAAGTAGCCCAGCAGCTCGGCCTGCTCGCCACTGCCGGCGAGCAGCAGCTGGGCCTGGTAGCCGGCCTTGATCGAATCATTGAAGTTGCCCTGCGTCCACGGATGGCCGTAAGCGCTTTGCTCGATGCGCAGCACGGCCTCGAACCAGGACTCGGTCATGGCTTCGAACTGGGCTTCCAGCGGTGGTGGGGGTTGGAGAACGGCGCTCATGGTGAAACAAGGGTCAAACCGGAGGGGAGGCCCGGGCAGCCTGGGCTTTGACCTGGGCACGCTCTTCGGTGGTTAACGCTACTTTATCGCGAATGTAGAGCGGCAGCGCGTGGTCGGCATCCACGCAGTGGCCGGCGGCGACCAGCGCCGGCGCCAGCCGCAGCATGGCGCTGGCGGCAGGCAGGGCGGTGAGGCGCGGCACCATGGCGGGCCCGGCCGGCGAAGCTGGCGAATGTGGAAAATCTGGAAAATTTGGCAAACGGTCGGCATACACGCCAAACACATTGCCGGCCAGCAACTGCGTCGACGCCTCCACCACCAGGTGCTCCGGCCGGATCAGCTCGCAGTCGGCCAGCGCAGCGCACTGGTCGTCCTTGAATTCAAAGGCTTGCACATACATTTCGTCCATGCGGGCGTCGAGCAGCGCCGTGATGCGCGACAAGGGCGCGTCCGGATGGCTGTGGGCCCACTGAAACCGCGCTTCTTCGGCCACCGCCATCAGCGTGTCCAGCGGCAAAACCTTCAGGCCGGCGCCACCCCTGGCCCCCAGCGCCAGACCCTGCGCCACCGAGCAGGCCGTGCGCAGGCCGGTGAAGGAGCCGGGGCCGCGGCCAAAGACGATCGCATCGAGCGCGTCCAGCGTCAGCCTGGCCTGCGCCAGCAGCGCCAGAATCGCCGGGATCAGCGTGCTGGACGCCTGCGCGCCGCCCGGCCCGCTGAGCTGCCAGACATGCACGCCATCGGTGGCAGCCAGCGACATCACGTCGGTGCTGGTGTCAAAAGCAAGCAGTTTCATGGTTTTTATACATCAAATCGGGCTTTAGCCCACGCCAATTGTGCGCAAACAGCTATTAAAAGAATAGCTAAAAAGCAGGCCCCCGGGGAACCCGCTGCAAAAGCCCATGGTGGATTATCCGGCCTGGGCATTGACCGGCGACAGCGCACTCAAATATCGCTGCCCCGATAATCAGGCCATGGTTTTCAATTACCCCCGCGCGCGCTTGAGCACAAGCCCGGCCCGCCGCCTGGCCGCCGGCCTGCTGCTGGCGCTCTGCGGCAGCCTGGCCATGGCGCAGGCCCTGCCGTCGCAATCGCTGCCGCCTGAAGTCGAGGCCGCCCTGGCGCGCGCCCGGGTGCCGCGCGACACGCTGGCGGCACTGGTGGTCGATGCCGCGCCCGATCCGGGCGGCAAAGGGGCGCCGCTGCTGAGCTACCGCGCCGACGCGTCCGTGAACCCGGCCTCGGTCATGAAGCTGGTGACCACTTACGCCGGGCTAGAACTGCTGGGTCCCTCCTTCACCTGGAGCACGCCGGTGTATGTGGACGGCACCATCAAAGACGGCGTGCTGCAGGGCAACCTGGTGATCCAGGGCAAGGGCGACCCCAAGCTGGTGCTGGAGCGCCTGTGGCTGCTGCTGCGCCGCGTGCAGAGCCTGGGCATCCAGACAATTGCGGGCGACATCGTGCTGGACCGCAGCGCTTTTTTACTGGCCCCGCATAACCCGGCCGACTTCGACGGCGAGCCGCTGCGCCCGCAAAACGCCGGCCCCGATGCCCTGCTGATCAATTACAAATCGGTCGTGATGACGTTTGTGCCCAACCTGGCCACCGGCACGGCCAGCGTGAGCTTTGACCCGCCGCTGGCCGGCGTGCAACTGCAGACCAGTGTGCCGCTGGCCACGGGAAACAATGGCTGCGGCGACTGGCGCGGCGCACTCAAGGCCGATTTTCTGGACCCCAACCGCATCGCCTTCAACGGCAGTTACGCACCGGCCTGCGGTGAAAAAAGCTGGGCCGTGGCTTATATCGAGCCGGCCAGCCACGCCGAGCGCGCCGTGCTGGGCCTGTGGCAGGAGATGGGCGGCAAGCTGACCGGGCGCATCCGCGAGGGCCGGGCGCCGGTGGGGCTCAAGCCCACGTTTGAGCTGGTCTCGCCGACGCTGGCCGAGATCATCCGCGACACCAACAAATTCAGCAACAACGTGATGGCGCAGCAGCTGTTTCTCACGCTGAGCCAGCAGCGGCCACCCGTGGCCGGACCGGGCGGCGTCGGCGGCGGCGGGCTGAACGTGGGGGTGGGCAGCCAGGAGGCGTCGCGCGAGCTGGTGGGCAACTGGTGGCGCGAGCGCTTTGGCGAGCAGGACCTGCCGGTGCTCGACAACGGCTCGGGCCTGTCGCGCAGCGAGCGCGTCACGCCGCAAGGGCTGGCGCGCCTGCTGCAGACCGCTTACATCTCGGGGGCCATGCCCGAGATGATGGCCTCGCTGCCCATCACCGGCATCGACGGCACGCTGCGGCGCAGCCGGTCCCGCGTGTCGCAGGGCTGGGCCCACCTCAAGTCCGGCACGCTGCGCGACGCCACCGCGCTGGCCGGCTATGTGCACACCATCAGCGGCCGGCGCCTGGTGGTGGTGGCCATCATCAACCACCCCAACGCCCCCGCCGCCCGTCCGGCGCTTGAGGCGCTGGTGGACTGGACCGTGAAAGAAGGCAATCAGTGACAGTGAACCTGGGCATCAACAACGCCGAGCTCGTCGGCTACCTGGCCGCCGGCCTGACCACCCTGAGCTTTGTGCCGCAAGCCTGGCTGAGCTTCAAGACCCGCGACGTGAGCGGTGTTTCACTGGGCATGTACAGCGCGTTCACCCTCGGCGTCGCCCTGTGGCTGGGCTACGGCCTGCTGCTCGGCGCCTGGCCGGTGGTGATTGCCAATTCGGTGACGCTGGTGCTGGCGCTGGCGATTCTTGGGATGAAGCTGAGGTATGGCCACGGCATCACCTTGCCTGCGGGACACGACAAGGCACCGGGCAAGCAGGCCTGAGTTGTGGTGCACTGTCACAACCCCAGGGTCTTGCACGTCTTGTCTTGACCATGGACCCCTTGCCCCTCACCGCCGCCTCCGATTCCGCTGACACTTTCCATAGCCACCGCCCGCGCCTGATGGGGCTGGCCTACCGCATGCTGGGCTCGCGCGCCGATGCCGAAGATGTGGTGCAGGATGCGTGGCTGCGCTGGAGCGCGGCGCGGCCCGAAGCGCTGCAAAGCGCCGAGGCCTGGCTGGTCACGGTCGTCACGCGCCTGTCCATAGACCGGCTGCGCGCCGTCAAAGCCGAGCGCGCGCACTACGCCGGCTTCTGGCTGCCCGAGCCGCTGCTCACCGATGGGCCGGACTCGCCGGAGCAGATGCTGGAACTGGCGGGCGACATTTCGCTGGCCTTTCTCGCGGTGCTGGAAAAGCTGACGCCCGACGAGCGCGCCGCCTTTTTGCTGCGCGAGGTGTTTGATGCCGATTACGCCGATGTCGCCCAGACACTGGGCAAAAGCCAGGCCGCCTGCCGCCAGTTGGTGAGCCGCGCCAAAAGCCAGGTCCGCGCCGAAAAAACCCGCTTCAGCGTGAGCCGCGAGCAGCACCTGCAACTGCTTGAGCGATTTGCCGCGGCGGCCCGAACCGGTGACATGAAGGCGCTCAAGGCCCTGCTCAGCGACGACGTGGCCTTGATCAGCGACGGCGGCGGCGTGGTGCCCTCTTTCGGCAAGGTGCTGCGCGGCAGCCAGCGCCTGGCCCAGTATTACTTTGCCCTGGCGCGCCGCCATGGCCCCGCCATGCGGCTGGAGATTGCCGGCATCAACGGCATGCCGGGCTTGCTGCGTTTTGTGGATGGGCAACTGGAGTCGGTGCAGGCGATTTATTTCGAAGCCGGCCGCGTGGCCGAGATTCGCGCGCAGCGCAATCCGCACAAGTTGGCGCGCCTCATGTCACAAATCGGCTAGCTCCTTCGTCTTGCAGGTGAGCGTTCAATTTCTGAATGGTCATTCACAAGGAGTTTTCATGAACACGACTGCACGCCTGCCCTACCCGGAACTGGCTCCCGAAGCTTTTCGCGCCCTGGTGGGCGTCAACACTGCGCTGAACAAATCCACCCTGGGCAAAAAGCTGCTGGACCTGGTGCACCTGCGGGTCTCGCAGATCAACGGCTGCGCCTACTGCGTGGACCTGCATGCGCGCGACCTGCTGGCGCAGGGCGAAGACCTGCAACGGCTCAACAGCCTCATCACATGGCGCGAGGTGTCCTTTTTCAGCGCACGTGAACGCGCCGCGCTCAACTGGGCCGAAAGCCTGACGCTGATCCGGGAGACGCAGGCGCCCGATGCGGACTATGCCGCGCTGGCAGAGCACTTCAATGACCGTGAAGTGGCCGAGCTGACCGTTGCCGCTGCGCAAATGAGCACCTGGAACCGCATTGGCGTGGGTCTGAGGCTGCCGGTGCAGGCGGCACCCCTCAGGCCCTAACCGATGCGGGCGCGTGACTGCCCGCTGGTGCTGGCGTGACAGCCCTGCGCCTGCAGTCAGTCTACTTTCCCGATGCGCTGCACCAGCGATGCCATCGCCCGCGCATCCGCCTGCACGAAGCGCTCGAAATCGGGCGCGTCCTGCGGCTGGAAAGACGTTCCTGCCGAGGTCAACGCCTGCACCGCGCGCGGGTCCTGCGCAGCAAACTTGGCCGCCTGGCGCAACTTCTCGACCACGGCAGCGGGCGTTCCCGCCGGGGCGAACATGCCCGCCCACTGGGAGTACGCGACCGGCACGCCCAGCTCCTTGAAGCTCGGGACGTCCGGCATCACCGCCAACCGCCCCTCTCCCCAATGGGCCAGCGCTCTCAGCTTGCCGGCCTTGATGTGCTGGACGACGCTCGCGGGCCCGGTGGACAGCGCATCCACCTGTCCGAACAGCAGGGCGATCACGGCCGGCCCGGCGCCGCTGTAGGGCACATGCAGCATGTAGCTTGAAGTCGCCGCTTTCAATTGCTCCATCGGAACATGCATGGTTCCATAGTTGCCCGACGATCCGAACGACACCTTGGCCGGATGGGACTTCACGTAGGCGATGAACTCGGCGTAGGTTTTCCAGGGGCTTTCGGCCCGAACCACCAGCACGGTTGGATCGGCCGTGAATCGCGCGATCGGTTTGAGCTGATCCAGCTGGTACATCGGTGAGCGCTTGAGCACCTTGTCCGCCTCCGGCAGCACGACGATGGAGGACAGCGCCATCAGCAGCGTGTACCCATCCGCTTTGGCCCTGGCCACCTGACCCATGCCGATGCCGCCACCGGCGCCGCCCTTGTTCTCGATGATCACCGACTGCTTCAGGTAGCGGCCCATGGCTTCCGCCACCGGACGTCCGACCGTATCAGCCACCCCGCCAGGCGGAAACGGCACCACCATCGTGACCGGATGGCTCGGGTAGTCGTCCTGCGCCATGGCGGGCAGGGCCCCCATGTTCGCCAGCACGGGAAGGCTCAAGGCCTTGAGAATCTTGCGACGTACGTTCATATTTTTGTCTCCTCAGATCACGGGGCAGGGGTTCTGGAACCCCTCTCATTGCTGGAACCGGCCGAGACGGCATCACGCCGCCATGTCAAACGAACTTGTTCTCGATGGCGCCCAGGCCGTCGATCTCGACCCGCACCACATCACCGGCCTTGAGAAAGCGCGAGGGCTTCATGCCGAGGCCCACGCCCGCCGGCGTGCCGGTGGCAATGATGTCGCCGGGGTAGAGCGTGATGCCGCGCGAGACGGTCTCGATCAGCGTGGGGATGTCGAAAATCAGGTTCTCGGTCGGGCCGTCCTGACGCAGTTCGCCATTGACCCAGCAGCGCACACGGGTCCGGGCACCGTCGAGCTCGTCGGCCGTCACAATCCACGGGCCCATCGGACAGAAGGTGTCGAACGATTTGCCCATGTCCCACTGCTGGTGGCGCATCTGCACGTCGCGGGCCGTCACGTCGTTGACCACCGTATAGCCGAACACATGGGTCATGGCATGGTCACGGCTGATGTTCTTGCCGCCCTTGCCGATCACCACGGCCAGTTCGGCTTCGTAGTCGATCTGCTCCGACACGCCGGCACCGGGCACCTGCACGTCGTCATGCGGCCCCACCACGCACTCGGGCACCTTGGTAAATACGATGGGCCAGGACTCCGGGTTGCTATCGTTGTCCTTGAACACCGAGGCTTGCAGTTCCTTGGCATGGGCATGGTAGTTGCGGCCCACACACCACAGGTTGCGCCGCGGTACGGGCAGCGGGGCCTCCAGCCTCACCGACGACACCGGGACAGGAGTCGTTTCCGTGGAGGGCAGCGCGGCACCCGATGCCAGCGCTTCAATCAGCGCCAGTGCACCGCGCTGCGCGCTTTCTTCAGCCAGCCTGAAAGGGGTGAGGTGCTGGCCATCAACGGAAACAATACCAACGTGGCGTTTGCCATTCTGAACATAGGTTGCGATTCGCAAGGGCTACTCCTGAAAGTGGGTGCGCTGACACCCATGGTTTGACATGACGGTTGACTTATTCATCAACCAATAAATACCAATAAGCTCCAATAATAGACCAAAACAAAACCAAGTCAAGCCTCGGCACCAAGGGAGGCTGACTTCTTCTGCGCTTACTTGACAAATTGGTATTATTTGGTCTTCTCGTTTTCAACCTTCCAGCCTCAGGAAATCCGTGGACATCTCCTTCCCCCTTCGTGACGCCATTCTCGAAAACCTGCAATCGGGTAAATGGTCTGCGGGCGACAGGCTTCCCACCGAACGGGAACTGAGCGAGCAGTTCAAGATCAGCCGAACCACGGTCCGCAAAGTCTTCCAGGATTTGAAAGATCGCGGCCTGATCAGCCAGACGGTCGGCAGCGGCACCTACGTCACCGAGCAGGCGGCCTCGACGCTGATGAGCCTGGCCACGGGCGACCCGGTGCGGTTGACCAGTCCGGCCGAACTCATGGAGGCACGGCTGGCGCTGGAGCCGGCGATCATCGACATGGTGGTCGGGAACGCGACCGCCGCCGATTTCGACCGGATGGAGGCGTGCTGCGCCAAGGCCGAGGCCGCCGGCACGGTGGAGGAGTTCGAGCATTGGGACGGGATGCTGCACGAGGTCATCGCCGACGCGGCCCACAATTCATTCGTGACGAACGTGTTCAAGCTCATGAACCAGATTCGTGCCCAGGGCGAATGGGGCATGCTGAAAAAGCGTAGCGTCACCCCTGAGCGCCGCGTCGCCTACCAAAACGAGCATCGCCTGCTCGTCAGCGCCCTCAAGGACCGCGATCTCGCCCGGGCCAGGGACCTGACGGTGAAGCACTTGCTGAATGTGCGCCGCAATCTCCTGAATTTCTGAGCGGCTCACCTACATTCGGATGACGAAGGCACGCTACCGCCTCCCATGTCGAGCCTTCTGATGCCAGTATGCAAATTCTTCTTCATGGCACTCGACATCGACCTCAGTGATACGCGCCGTGAGGCGTTCCTGGACATCCGTCACGGCCTTGTTGTACACGCTGGGACCGACCTCATCCAGAAAGAAACTGAGCAATGCCGCAGCCCGGATGTTGCCAATGTCTTCCTCGAATTCTTCCTGGAAGTAGCGCTCGATTGATTGCACGGCGATTGCCCGTATCTCCTTGCCCAGTTCGATAGACATAAAGCTGCACCTCTGACTTTCTGCGACAAGAATAAAGGATGATCGACGATCGGAAGCGATCGTTCGACGTGAGCGACACCCACGCCCCGACCAGGCAGCGCGACATGACGGCGCTGACAATAGTCGCGGGTTGCCGCCTCGAAAGGGTTGCCCAGCAGTCCGAAAATCGTGCGGCATGCTTTGTCATCCTGAGCCCTTCGACTTCGCTCAGGATGACAGCATGGGTGGCGGCGCCTGCGTTACCTGCACTATAGCGCCCGCGCTCCAGCGGGTTGGCCGTCCCGCTGGAGCGCGTTGTTGGGCCTACTTATCTTTGAAGTCCTTGAAGCCAATATTTGGTCCGGGTAGCTTTGAGGGTAACCCAGTTGGGTCAATGCTCTGCAGTGGGATGGGGCCAATTCGCAATGGCGGCTCTATCTTTGGCCCCGGCAGTATTGTCTGGCCAATTTCTTCGGCAGATAGTCGTTTGATGGATTTCACGATCTCACTGGCTTCATCAGCGAGCACCTCTTCGTCACCCTGAGCTAGCGTCTTGAACTTCAAAGTAACCTTGTGAACTTGGCTCGCAGTAGTCGCGCCCTTCGCCTCAACGATGAACTTCATTCCTACCTCACCCTCAGCCTCAAGCGAGAAGGACGCTTCAAGTTCCACGTCCGTCAAAGCAAAGAAAGGTTCATCACCGCGATTCTTTACGGCCTCGACGAGTTCTTTCTTCACGTCGCGAATAAACTCCCCGAGACTGATTCTTCCTTTTATAGGCATAAAACTCTCCCGTGTTAGTTGGCCCAACTTCGCTCTCACCACAGCGGCTTGCTAAGCCGCTGCGCGAACGAGGTGAACATCAGATTGAAGCTGATGCTGATCCTCTCGTTGTCGCTCTTGTTGGCATCGACGGAGTGCTCCAGGTAGGAGGGGAACAAGAGCAGCGTGCCATCGCGCACCCGGACCACGACTTGATCCGTGTTCTCCGCCGTGAGTTCGGTGACCGGCGGCCTGATGACGCTGGCCTGTAGCCTGGGATCGTGGAAGTTGATGGTGTCGGCGCCCTCGCAGGTGCGGACGTAGTAAACGCCGCTGAGAAAATTGTTGGGGTGGCTGTGAAGCTTGTGGGAGGCCCCGCGCGCCAAAACGGTGGCCCAGCAGCCTGTGATCTCGTAGTCCGCGGCGCCGATCCGCAGGAATCGGAGGACGCCCGTCGCACAGTGGTCGATGCACGAGACGAGCTCGCGCATGGCCTCGTGTTCATGCAGGTTCTGTACCGACTGCCAGCCTTGACCCGGTGCCAGCGGGGGGGCGTCGCGCCTCATGTCGGCCAGCGCCGCCAGGATCTGTGCGCCCATGGCATCGCGCAGGCCCGACTCGATCTCGGTCTTCCAGACCAAGCTGGGGAACATCGGAATGACCTCCGACGCCTCTGACCACCGACGACTGTCTTTGCCCATGGGTCAACGCTCCAGAAGAACCGAGCCCGGTGCCATGAGGTCCGTGGCTCGCGTGCACAAAGGCAGCGCAGAGTGCCACCGCCCTTATTCCCGCCTTTATCTGTCTTCACTTCATCATAGTCGGTTCAGCTGGCGGCCGCGAGCGTTGGGCATCAGCTTTCGGGCCAAGGCCCGGTGATGGCTCTTGCGCACGCCCATCCCACGCCATTCCGGGCCTTGCACTCACCCCGGAGGCGGGCGTAGGATGGGCGTGCCGCGCCACTTCCTCCAGGAGGCCCCATGACCGAACCGGATTTCCCGGCCCTGCGCCAGTCCATGCTCGCGGAAATCGCCGCCAAGACGATTTTTTCCAGCGCGCGGCTGGGCAAAGCGGCGCTGGACCCGCGGGTCATGAACGCCATGGCCAAGGTGCCGCGCCACGAGTTCGTGCTGCTCGAACTGCGGCCCTACGCCTACGCCGACACGCCCCTGCCAAGCGGCTTCGACAAGACGATCTCGCAGCCGTTCATCGTCGCGGTGATGACCGACCTGCTCGATCTGCGCCCGACCGACACGGTCCTCGAGATCGGCACCGGGCTGGGCTACCAGACAGCGATCCTGGCGGAACTCGCGCAGCATGTCTACAGCATCGAAATCATTGAAGAGCTGGCTGTGCAGGCTCGGCAGCGGCTGGCCCGAGAGGGCTATGCCAACGTCGAAATCAAGATCGGCAACGGCTGCGGTGGGTGGCCCGAACACGCGCCGTTCGACAAGGTGATCGTCACGGCGGCTGCCGAGCTGATCCCGCCACCGCTGATCTACCAGTTGAAACCCGGCGGCAAGATGGTGATCCCCGCCGGTCTGCCCGATGACCAGCAACTCATCCTGGTTGAGAAAGACGCCAACGATGCGGTGTCGACCAGGGAGATCCTGCCGGTGCGGTTCTCGCTGCTCGAAGATGCCGAGCCCGACTGAGGCCGACCGGCGTGCGCGCCGGTGCTGAGCATGCCAGCGAGTCAACAAGCGCGATACTGTCAACAAACCCAGCCCTTTGCTGATTGACCCGTGCGTGACCCGTGCGCCATCCGGAGTAGGTATGCTTCATCCAGGACTCGCAATTCAACTGGGTTGCGACGTTCGCAGGCGTGCGTGGGCTCGCCTAAAACCGGTTTCACTGTGTCCATGTTTGCGCAAGCATGACCAGAACGAGGTTCTGGGCGCAAGACAAACAAGGCCGTTCCACGAGAGATGAAGATGTCAGCTGATTTCAAAACCTTGCCGGCGGTTCCCGCTGGCCACTTGGCGCGCCTGACGAACCTGATGAAGGATGGGCGTCGCAAGCTGCTCGGCCTGGTCGGGGCGCCCGGCGCGGGCAAATCAACGCTCGCGCTGGCTTTGCAGCGTGCCTTTCCCGATGTGTCACAGGTGGTGCCGATGGACGGCTACCACTTGGCCAACATCGAGTTGGAGCGGCTCGGGCGCGCCGACCGCAAGGGTGCACCCGACACCTTTGACAGTGCAGGGTACGCGGCACTCCTGCAGCGTCTGCGCCAACAGCGCGACGACGAGATCGTCTATGCGCCCGAGTTCCGGCGCGAAATCGAGGAACCGATCGCCGGTTCCATTCCCGTGTTCCCGCAGACAAAGCTCGTCATCACCGAAGGCAACTACCTCCTGCTCGAAGACGGCCCTTGGGCGAACGTAGCGGCGTTGCTGGACGAAGTGTGGTACGTCGAGATCGATGACGGCCTGCGCACCGGTCGCCTCGCACAACGCCACGAATTGTTTGGCCGTAGCCGGCAGGCCGCACTGGAATGGGTCGCCGGAACCGACGAACCGAATGCCCGTTTGATCGCAACGACAAGGCCGCGTGCGCATCTGATCTTCCATTGGGACGATGCCAATGGCGGTCGGCTGGTGTGAGCGGAGGCTGAAAAGCAGCACAGCGGCCGAATCGGCACCGCGCCCTCTGCCAGGTCAGCCGCCGCTGCCGCCACTGCCATAGGGACGGGTGAGTATCTCGAGGTTGTGGCCGTCAGGGTCGCTCCAGTAGACACCGCGGCCGCCGTCGCCGTGGTTGATCTTGCCGCTCTGGTGGTGGCCGGGATCGGCCCAGTAGGGGAGCCCGCGCTCGCGGATGCGTCCGAAAATCTCATCGAACTCGTCCTCGCTCACGAGAAAGGCGTAGTGCTGCCAGGCGATGTCGCCATCGACACGCATGAAGTCGAGGGTGACGCCGTTGTCAAGCTCGACGCCGTGGAACGGGCCGAATATGACGGGCGCCGGACGGTCGAGAATTTCGGCCAGGAAGGCCGCCGAGGCCCGTGGGTCGCGGGCCGGAACAATCGTGTGATTCAGCTCAATGGACATGGTGCTCCTCGAAGCCAGGCAAATTACAAATGGCGCGGCCCCTTGCGGGACGTTGTCCATGTTAAGACCTCGCCCCTGCCCGAGGTCAAGCGCGGGGCAAAATCCCCTCGCACGCAAAGTGGCCGTGCAAGGGCGGCTACGACCCGTTCTGGCCGATCGTCCGGCATGACTGACCGTTTCAACACCGAACCAGCAACACTAAAAATGCACCAGGCCCCGGGGAGCCGTCAGGCCTTGCTGTAAAACCCCAAATCGGCCCGCACCCCCAGTCTCTGCACGAATGCGGCCGGGTCAAAGCCTTCATCCGCGAACTTCTTCTGCACGACGGCCTGGGCGGCGGCGACCGCCTCGGCGCTCGCCCACTCGATCATGCGCACCACGTTGAACTCGCCGGCACCCCCTGTTTGCGTCAGCAGCAGATCCCGCTGACAGCCCGGCAGGCCGTGCACCGCCCCCTGGATGTGCTGCATTTGCTTGATGAAGGCCGGCAGCGCGTCGGCTGGCACGACGAATTTATCGATACGAAACACGCAAGCGGTGGTGCTGGCGCTGGCTGAGGATTCATTGGGCATGGTGAAAAACTCCTTGAAAGTGCGCGCTGATTTGCTCGCAGGAACCGCAGTCTAAAACCTCAAGTAAAGTTGAGGTCAAGGGGAAACCATGAAAATGACGCTGGAACAAGCCGGAATCTCTCCCACCCTCTCCGTGGGCGAAGTGGCGCGCCGCAGCGGCGTGCCCGTGTCCACCCTGCATTTTTACGAGGCCAAAGGGCTGATCAGCAGTGGCCGCACGCAGGGCAACCAGCGCCGTTATGCGCGCGATGTGTTGCGGCGCGTCGCGTTCATCCGCGTGGCGCAGCGGGTGGGCATAGCGCTGGCCGACATCGAAGCGGCATTGGCCAACCTGCCCGCAACCGCCGCGCCCAGCCGCGCGGACTGGGAACGGCTGTCTGGCGCCTGGCGGGCCGATCTGGATGAACGCATGGCCCAACTCAAGAAGTTGCGCGACACGCTCGACGACTGCATCGGCTGCGGTTGCCTGTCCATCGATCGCTGTCGGCTGCGCAACCCTTACGACAAGCTGGCGGCAAAGGGAGCAGGCCCTCAGCGCCTGTGGGTCGGGCGCCGGGTTATGGACTGATCACGCCGCAGCGATCAAACCTTCACCCGCTACGCCAGCAGTTCAAGCGTCCTCGCATCGTCTTCCCCACTGAAGTACTTTGCCAGCGCCCGGTTAAATACCGGCTCTTGTGGCGCCACCTGCGCAAACAGCGTCATGCACGAGCGGAACTTGAGGTCGTCCGGCGAATGAAAGATCTGCAGCGCCGTCCTGCCTTCCACGGCCACGACAAGCTCGCTGCACGCCTTGAGCCGCGGCCCGAGCACAGGGTGCTGCCAATAGGCCAGTGCCTCGGCCCGGGACGCGATGCCGTAGTGCTGCGCGGTGGCGCTGCGGCCCAGGGCCTTCAGCTGCGGAAACACAAACCACATCCAGTGGCTGGTCTTGGCGCCGGCCGCCAGCTCGGCGCAGACCTGGGTGTAGACCGGGTCTTGCGCCAGGACGAAACGCTGCAGATCGTGAAGGTCGGCCATGGGTTCGGCGCTGGGGCTTGCTGCAGGCTTGCCGCCGGCAGCTATTTGACAAACCGCACAGCCGCCAGCGGCGGCAAATCGCGTGACACGCCATGCCAGGCCTCGCCGGCGTTGGCGCTCAGCCAGAGCCCGCCGGTGGTGGAGGCCATGGCCAGGGTCTGGCCGTCGTTTGTGACGTCCAGCGCATGGCGATAGACCAGGTGATAGGCGTGGCGCAGCGGCAGGCCCTCGGTCAGCACTTTGAAATTGGTGCCGCCGTCGTCGGTGCGGGTGACCACCATCTTGCCGTCGACCGGCACGCGCACCGTATCGGCCTGCGCCGGGACGAACCAGGCGCGCTGCGGGTTGCCCGGGTCGCAGGCCACCGCGAAGCCAAAGCCCGAGGGCTGCGGCGGGGAAATAGCCTGCCAGGTCTGCGCGCCGTTGGTGGAGCGGTAGATGCCGCAATGGTGCTGCACCCACAGCACATCGGGCTGGGCCGCGCATTGCACCATGCAGTGCACGTCCTGGATGTTCTCGTCGAACACGCTTTCTTCGGGCATGTAGTCGGCCTTCATGCCGGCCGCCGTGAGCGCCCAGCTGGCGCCGCCATCGCGTGTTTGCCAGACGCCGCCGGACGAGACCGCCACGGTGAGGTGCCGGGCATCGCGCGGGTCCACCAGCACCGAGTGAATGCCCGGGTGGTCGTAGCCGCCGCCAAACCAGCCTTTGCGCAGCGGCTCTTCCCACAGGGCGGTGTTCAGCGCCCAGGACGCCCCACCGTCCTCGGACTTGAACAGGCCCGCCGGCATGCAGCCGGCCCACAGCGTGCCCGGCTGGTCCGCGCTGCCGGCGGCCAGCGTCCAGATCAGGTCCACGTTCCAGGGCGTCGTGTCATCGGCCCAGGGCCCCTGCTCGGGTTTGGTGGGAAAGGCTGGCGCGGCAATCTCCTGCCAGGTTTTGCCCTGGTCCTGGCTCTTGCGCATCTTGACGCCGAAATGCCCCATGCGCAGCGCGGCGTACCAGGCGCCGTCGCGCGGGTCGGCCAGCACCTGGCTGACCGGGTCGCCGGCGAAGTGGTGCGACACGATGTCCCAGCGCGCGCCCGCGCCGCGAACCACAAACAAGCCCTTGCGGCTGCCAACCAGCAGTGTGTGCATGATGACTCCTTGCAATGTCTGATGTGAAACCGGCCGTCCCGTTCAAGGTTCAGCCGCCGCTCAGGGCCTGAATCACCAGCACGCGGTCACCGGGGTTCAAGGGCTGATTCAAATGGATCCGATCCTGCACCATCTGCCGGTTCACGAACACAGCCACATGCTTGCGCACCGCGCGCTGGTCGTCAAACACATAGTGCGCCAACTCCGGCGCCGCCTTCAGCGCGGCCTCCAGCACCTCGCGCAGGCTGCCTGGCGCAACCGACTGCGGCGCGCACTCCACATGGCGGCGCAGGCTGGGGGCAAATTCCACGGCAACCATTACCGACACGGCGGGTACTGCAACCCGGAAGTAGCGAAACACAATGAAAGTGATGGATTCGTGCCCAGGGCAAGGCGCAAGCTGCAGCGAAGGCTATACGCCTTCGCAAAGGTTGCAACGCCGCCATGGGTACGAAGACGCGCTTTCATGTTTCGATATTTTCGGGTTGCAGTACTTAAGCACCGGACAGAAAGCTCAAAAGCATCGGGAAATTGTCTGGCGCGGGGTTGACCCCGTCAAGTGAGCACAAGGCACCCGTACAAATTGCAACATTGACGGGTTATGGATGCGGGTGAAGTGGCGCCGCCTCCTCCGATTTGGCCACGTGGTGGTGCTCCAGGATGCGGATGACTTCCTTGACGATGGCATACATCACCGCGCGGTCGCGATTGGGGTGATCGGAGAGCGTGACCGTGGTGGCGCCGGCGATCACGACACCGTCAGGGGCGCCTTCCCCTTGCATCTCCTGCTCGTACGCGAGCGCAATCCGGTACTGGGTCAGCAAAGGCCCGCAGGCACGCCAGTCGCGCGTCCACTTTGGCAGGGCCTGCGCGTTGTCCCAGAGCGTCCCGGCGCTTTCATAGCACTCTTCAATATGCTGGTGCCCCAGCAATTGCGCCAGGTGCCGCTCCTTGGCCACACAGCTTCGGAAGTACTGTTCATCGCTGATGCGCATCACGGGCCCCTTTTCGCTATCCGCCAGCTATCCACCATGGTCGGGCAAGAAAACGCCGGGGATGCATTCATGCATCGGCCCCGCGCATTCTCCTGTTTCCTATCGTAAATCCGAATCAGGCCTGGGGGAATTGATTTAATAGCGTCCCATGCTAACCCAAGAGTTCCCTCCACAGCGGGGGCCGCGGAACTGGCTTCGCCAGGCCGCAGGCGCCGTCCCCTGCAAGGGGAAAGGGCTCTACACGCAGTGAGTGCCAATAGGGGTGTTCAGGACATCCAGCCACCGCCCAGTGCACGGATCAGCCCGACCGTGGCCAGGTACTGCGCCGCTTTCACCTGCAACGCCTGGCGGCGGTTACGCAGCTCGCTGCGCTGCGCATCCAGCAGTTCGAGCTGGCTGACCAAGCCGTTGCGGTAGCGCGAGTCCGACAGCACGGTGGCGCGGGTGCTTGAGGCGACCGAACGCGACTGCGCTTCGGACTGATCGGCCAGCAGCCGCAGGGCAGAGAGCTGGTCTTCCACATCCTTGAAGGCCACCAGGATCTGCTCACGGTAATTGGCCAGCGCAATGTCCAACTCGGCATTGGCGTTTTGCACGCCTGCCTCGCGCCTGCCGCCGTCAAACAGCGGCAGCGAGAGCAACGCACCCACGCCCCAGACACGGGTGGACATTTTGAACAGGTCCTGGATCTCGGGGGCTGCATAGCCACCGGTCGCCGTCAACGAAAAGGTGGGAAACCAGGCGGCCTTGGCCACGCCGACGCGGGCCTGTGCGGCCTGCATGGTGCTCTGGGCGGCCGACACATCGGGACGACGCACCAGCACCGTGCTGGGCACGCCGGCCGGTATGACCGGCAAGGCGGTGGCCCATTCACCGGGCGTGACCCGGAAGCTGGAGGCGACTTCACCCACCAGCACCGCCAGCGCATGTTCCAGCTCGGCGCGGCGCCGGTCCAGTGCCAGCGCTTCCGACTCGGTGGAGGCGACTTCGGTGCGCACGCGCGCCACATCCAGCTCGGCCACATCGCCTTCCTTGAAGCGCACTTCGGTCAGGCGCAAGGTGTTGCGGTAAGCCAGCAGCGTGTCACGCACCAGTGCGCGCTCGGTGTCCAGCGCACGAAGGCTCAGGTAGGTCTGGGCCACATCGGCCTGCACCAGCAGTTGCGTGCTGCGCAGCAAGGCTTCGCGTGAAGCGGCGTCCAGCGAGGCCGCGTCCGATGCGCCCGACAGCTTGCCAAACAAATCGACCTCGTACGAGAGGTTGGCGCCGGCGCTCACCACCGTTTTAGGCCTGTTGTTCGCCGCGGCGTCGGTCTGGCGCACGGCGCCGGCGCCCAAGCCCACCTGCAATGAGCGGTTGGCATCGGTCGCTCCCGCAATCGCCCGGGCCTGTGCCAGGCGACCGGCAGCCACCTGCACGCTGTTGTTGTTGCGGCTGGCCTGCTCCACCAACTGGTCCAGCACGGGGTCGGAAAACACTTTCCACCAGGGGCCCTGCGCTTGCGCCTCAGGGGCTGCCGATGCAATGGGTCCTGTGCTTTCCTTGAAGGCAGTCGGTGTGGCCGGCAGGCTGGAAGGATCAATCGATGCGCTGGTGGCGCAGCCGGCCAGCACCAGCGCAGCCACCAGGGGCGCCAGCGCCGTGCGCAGCCTTGAATAAGTGCGGTTCATGATGAACTCCTTTAACTTTCTTGTTTTGTTGTTATTCGTGATGTTTGAGCGGCGCCGCTGGCTGGACATGCGCGGCAGCACCCCCGCTGCCTGCGAAGGCTTCGAGATGCGGCACTTCACCATGCAGCTTGAGCGGGCGGTTGCCCGCGAGGCGGCGCAAGGTCACGTAGAAAACCGGCGTGAGAAACAGGCCGAAAGCCGTGACGCCAATCATCCCGAAGAACACGGCCACCCCCATGGCGTGGCGCATTTCGGCACCGGCGCCGCTCGACAGCACCAGGGGCAGCACGCCCATGATGAAAGCCAGCGAGGTCATCAGGATGGGGCGCAGGCGCAGGCGGCTGGCTTCAATGGCGGCCTGCAGCGGCGTGCGCCCGGCAAACTCCAGCTCACGCGCAAATTCCACAATCAAGATCGCGTTCTTGGCCGACAAGCCCACCAGCACGATCAGGCCAATCTGCGTGAAGATGTTGTTGTCGCCGCCGGTCAGCTTCACGCCCAGCATGGCGGCCAGCAGGCCCATGGGCACGATCAGCACGATGGCGATCGGTAGCGTGAGGCTTTCATACTGTGCGGCCAGCACCAAAAACACCAGCAGCAGCGCCAGCGGGAACACCCACAGGGCCGAGTTGCCGGCAATGATTTCCTGGTAGGTGAGATCGGTCCACTCGTAGCTGATGCCGGGCGGCAAGGTTTCGGCGGCAATGCGGGCGACCGCGTCCTGGGCCTGGCCCGACGAATAGCCGGGCGCGGCGCCGCCATTGATGTCGGCCGCCAAAAAGCCGTTGTAGCGCATGGCGCGTTCAGGGCCGAAGCTCGGCGTCACCTTCATCAGTGCCGACAGCGGCACCATCTCGCCGCTGGTCGAGCGCACCTTGAGCAGGCCAATGTCTTCGGCACGGGCGCGGTAAGGCGCATCGGCCTGGACTCGCACGGAATAGGTACGGCCGAATTTGTTGAAGTCGTTGGCGTACAGGCTGCCCAGGTAGATCTGCATGGTGTCGAACACGTCGGTCACCGGCACACCCAGTTGGCGCGCCTTGGTGCGGTCGATGTCGGCGTAGAGCTGCGGCACATTGACCTGGAAGCTGGAGAACAGGCCGGCCAGCTCAGGGGTCTGATAGGCCTTGGCCATGAAGGCCTTGGTGGCCGCGTCCAGCGCGCCATAACCCAGCGATCCGCGGTCTTCCAGCTGCAGCTTGAAGCCACCGGTCGTGCCCAGGCCTTGCACGGGCGGCGGCGGGAACATCGCGATAAAGGCTTCCTGAATGCCGCCGAACTTGGCATTGAGCTGGCCGGCGATGGCGCCCGCGCTCTGGTCCGCACCGGTACGCTCCGAGAACGGTTTGAGCGACACAAACACAATGCCGGAGTTGGAGCTGTTGGTAAAGCCGTTGATCGACAGGCCCGGAAAGGCAATCGCATGCTCCACGCCGGGCTGCTTCATGGCGATGTCACCGATGCGTCGGATCACGTCTTCGGTGCGGTCCAGCGTGGCGCCGTCGGGCAGCTGGGCAAAACCGATCAGGTATTGCTTGTCCTGCCCAGGCACAAAGCCGCTGGGCACTACCTTGAACAGGGCACCGGTGGCCAGCACGAGCACCAGGTACACGCCCAGCATCACGGTCTTGCGCGAAATGGCATGCTTGACACCGCCGCTGTAGGCCTCGGAGCCACGGCCAAAAGCCTTGTTGAAGGCGCGGAAGAAACGGCCAAATACCTTGTCCATGCCGCGGGTCAGCGCGTCTTTGGGCGCGTCGTGCCCTTTGAGCAGCAAGGCGGCCAGCGCCGGCGACAGCGTGAGCGAGTTGATGGCCGAGATCACGGTGGAAATTGCAATCGTCAGCGCGAACTGCTTGTAGAACTGACCTGACAGCCCGGTGATGAAAGCCAGCGGAACGAACACGGCAATCAGCACCAGCGCAATGGCGATGATGGGCCCGGACACTTCCCTCATGGCACGGTAGGTGGCGTCGCGCGGGCTCAGGCCCGCCGCGATGTTTCGCTCCACGTTTTCCACCACCACAATGGCGTCGTCCACCACAATGCCGATGGCCAGCACCAGCCCGAACAGGCTGAGCGCGTTGATTGAAAAACCAAACAGGTGCATCACCGCAAACGTGCCAATGATCGAGATCGGCACGGCCAGCAGCGGAATGATGGAGGCGCGCCAGGTCTGCAGGAAGACGATCACGACCAGCACCACCAGGGCCACGGCCTCCAGCAGGGTATGCACCACGGCCTCGATGGATGAGCGTACGAACTGGGTGGTGTCGTAGACGATCTCGTAGTCCACGCCTTCGGGCATGTTTTTCTTCAGCTCGCGCATCACGGCCTGCACGTCGTCGGAGATCTGGATGGCATTGGAGCCAGGCGCGGCGAACACCGGCACGGCCACGGCCTGCTTGTTGTCGAGCAGCGAGCGCAGCGCGTAATCGGCCGCGCCCAGTTCCAGGCGGGCGATGTCGCGCAGTCGTGTCACGGCGCCGCCCTTGTCGGTCTTGACGATGATGTCGCCGAACTCTTCTTCGCTTTGCAGGCGGCCCTGGGCGTTGATGGACAGTTGCATGTCCACGCCCGGCAGGCCGGGCGACGCGCCCACCACCCCGGCTGCGGCCTGGATGTTCTGCTCGCGGATGGCGCGCACCACGTCGCCGGCGGAGAGGCCGCGCTCGGCCACCTTTTGCGGGTCCAGCCAGACGCGCATCGAGTAGTCGCCCGAACCGAAGATCTGCACCTGGCCCACGCCATTGATGCGCGCCAACCTGTCCTTGACATTGAGCACCGCGTAGTTGCGCAGGTAGGTCATGTCATAGCGGTCATTGGGCGAGAGCAGGTGCACCACCATCGTGAGGTCCGGGGAGCTCTTGACCGTGGTCACACCGAGGCGGCGCACTTCTTCGGGCAAACGCGGCTCGGCTTGCGCCACGCGGTTTTGCACCAGTTGCTGCGCCTTGTCGGGGTCGGTGCCCAGCTTGAAGGTGACATTCAGCGTCATCAAGCCGTCGGTGGTGGCCTGGCTGCTCATGTAAAGCATGCTGTCCACGCCATTGATGGCTTCTTCGAGCGGTGTGGCGACGGTCTCGGCGATCACCTTGGGGTTGGCGCCCGGGTACTGGGCGCGCACCACCACGGTGGGTGGCACCACGTCCGGGTATTCGGCAATCGGCAGCGAGCGCAGCGCGATCAGGCCCGCAATGAACATGAGCAGCGACAGCACGCCGGCAAAGATGGGCCGGTCAATAAAAAATTTGGAGAGATTCATACGAGTTCTTCTTATTCAAGAGGTCAGGCGCCGAATCAGGACTTGGCCGCGACCTGGACCGGCTTCTCAGACTTGGAGAGTTCCGCCTTCGCGGACATTTCGACCGGCTGCGGCGCTACCAGTGCGCCCGGGCGGATGCGCTGCAAGCCATTGACGACGATGCGCTCGTTGGCCGCAAGGCCCCCCTTCACCACACGCAAGCCGTTGACGGAAGCGCCCAGCGTGACCTCGCGGTACACCGCCTTGTTGTCAGCCCCCACCACCAGCACAAACTTCTTGTTTTGGTCCGTGCCCACGGCGCGTTCGTTGATCAGCAGCGCGGTGCCCTTGGTGGCCTGCCCCATGCGGATGCGTGCAAACTGGCCGGGCATCAACTGCCCGTCCTTGTTGTCGAACACGGCGCGTGCGCGCACCGTTCCGCTCTTCGCATCGACCTGGTTGTCGACCAGTTGCAGCCGGCCTTCGAACGGCGTGTCGGTGCTGGCCGCGGTGCCCATCTGCACGGGAATGCGGTCCAGGTTGCGCGCTCCGGCAGCGCCGACACCTTTCAGCGCCTTGGCCACCACCTGCTCGTCGGCGTCAAAGCTTGCATAAATGGGGCTGACTGAAACGAGCGTGGTCAACACTGGCGCGCCCGGGCCGGCCGCGACCAGGTTGCCCACCGTCACCTCCAGCTTGCCGACGCGCCCGGCGACGGGCGCGCGGACCTGGGTGTAGCCCAGGCTCAGTTGGGCCGTCTGCAGGGCGGCCTGCGCTGCGCGCAGGTTGGCGTCGGCCTCACCCTTGCCGTTGGTACGTTCGTCAAACTCGCGCTTTGAGATGGCCTGCTCGCTCCACAGGCGTTGCGAGCGGTCATGCTCACCTTTGGCCTGCGCGACCCTGGCCTGCGCGGCTGCAACCTGCGCATCGGCGCGCTCCACGTCAGCGGCATAAGGCGCAGGATCTATGGTGAGCAGCAGTTCGCCCTTTTTGACGAGCGCGCCTTCCCGGAAATGAACGGCCTGAATGGTGCCAGCCACGCGCGAGCGGATGTCCACCCGCTCCACCGCTTCCAGCCGGCCGGAAAACTCGTCCCAGGCCGCCACATCGCTCTGCACGACCGTGGCGACGGACACGGGCGTGGCAGGCGGCTCATTGCTACCCGCGCTGGCTTGCGCCTTGGTACTTGGCAGGCCAAAGATGGCCGCGGTCACGGCCGTCAGTGCAGCCACTGCCGCCGCCGCGGCCCAGAGCCGGCGGCGCGGGGAGAAAAGGGAGTTGTTGTTCATGGTTTTGTCCTTTTTGGGGGTGAGTTGGTCCTTCCCGATGAGGTACACCGGGTTGGCGGGATGATGGAAAGCCTGTTGGCGGGGGTTTGTTTATGAAGGTGGCGGGGCGGCCGCCGCGTTGAAGAACGCGCGGAAATGCTGTTGCACCGTGGCCGCGCAAGCGCATTTGGCGCTCACGGTCTCGCACAGCGAGTCGGGCCAGCCGGTAACTGGCAGCACGCCCGAGGTCACGGCAATGCCGGCGCCCTGCAGGCGCTTGGCATAGACCAGCGCTTCGTCATGCATGGGATCGTCCTCGCCGGTCAGCACCAGCGTGGGCGGCAGGTTTGCCAGGCGCCGCGTGCGGCCGGGCACGGCATAGGGGTGCTCGGCGTCCATCGGGCTGCGCAGGTACTGTTGCCAGCCCTCGACCCATTTGCAGCAGGTGACGGAGCCCATGGCTTCGCGCAGCGAGGCCGTCCCCACGCAGGGATCCAGCATGGGCGCCACCAGGATCTGGCCGGCCAGCGGCGGGTAGGCACGATCGCGCGCCACCAGCGCCGTGGCGGCCGCCAGATTGCCGCCGGCTTCCTCGCCGGCCAGGAACACACGGGCGCCGGGACCGGCCAATTTGGCGCGGTGCTTGTACACCCATTCCAGCGCGGCATAACCGGTTTCCACCGCCTGCGGGAAAGGGTGGGCCGGCGCCAGCGGGTAGGCCACCGAGACCACCACCGCATCGGCCGCCGCCAGCAGACGGGCCATGCAGGCACCGCTGTCCAGATCGCCGGCCACAAAAGCGCCACCATGAAAGTGCACCACCAACGGCGCCCCGCCTGCGCGGCGCTGGCCGTAAATGCGCACGTTCACGCTCGCGCCGTCGGCCAGGATGATGGTGGTGTCGGTTTCCACCAGGGTCTGGGCCGGGTCGGCGGGTCGAGATGAAGAACGGGGCGGCATGGTTTTCATGGTTCAGGCATTTGGCCTTGAATTAATGGGCTGTGTAACGAATATAGGCCTACTGGTCTTGCGGATAAATCAGGTGGCTACCAGTTCTCTGTTTCCAGACAAGAAACAATGCCTGTGCAATTTGAAGCCGAACCGGGTGATTCCGACGGGTTTGCTGATATCTCTGAAATTCAAAAGGCTTTTCATATTGTGTACATCGTCCACAATACAATAGCATAGAAAATGGACGGCGTCCACATGAGGAGCTAATCGAATGGCAGACAGCACAATCAGTCCACCGGCAACACGGCACGCGGGCGTGGTCCCCATTTAAGGCAGCGAATCCCTTCTTATCAAAGAGAGAAAAAAAGGAGAGCAGATGGATCAGATTTTGTCCATGCGGGCCTTTGCCCGTGTGGTGGAAGCCGGCACTTTCACCAAGGCGGCGGACTCGCTGAACCTGCCCAAAGGCACGGTGACCAAGCAGATCCAGCACCTGGAGGCGCGGCTGCGCGTCAAGCTGCTCAACCGCACCACACGCCGCGTGACGGTCACCCCCGACGGCGCCGCCTATTACGAGCGCACGACCCGGCTGCTCAACGACCTGGACGACATCGAAGCGAGCATGACGAATGCCCAGGCCAAACCCAGCGGCCGGCTGCGCATCGACGTGGGCTCTTCGGTGGCGCGGCTGCTCATCATCCCGGCGCTGTCCACGTTTTATGAGCGCTACCCCGACATCCAGCTCGACCTGGGCGTGAGCGACCGGCCGGTGGACCTGATCACCGACAACGTGGACTGCGTCATTCGCGGCGGCGAACTGGTCGAACAATCCCTGGTGGCACGGCGCATCGGCAACCTGCAGTTCGTGACCGTGGCCTCGCCCGACTACCTGAAGCGCCACGGCGTGCCGCAGCACCCGAACGACCTGGAAAACGGCCACACCTCGGTAAACTATTTCTCGGCCCGCACCGGGCGCCTGTTTCCGCATGAGTTTGTGAAGGACGGCGAAACCATCGAACTGGCGGGGCGCTACAAGCTGTCCGTCAACGAAAGCAACGCCCATATCACCGCGGTCCTTGCCGGCCTGGGCCTCTCCCAGACCGTGACCTTCACGGCCGCGCCCTACCTGGCCAGCGGCGAGCTGGTGCAGATACTGGCCGACTGGACGCGCCCGCCGCTGCCCGTTTACGTGGTGTACCCGCCCAACCGGCACCTGAGCGCCAAGGTGCGCGCCTTCGTGGACTGGGCGGCCGAGCTGTTTTCGCGCCACCCGCATCTGAGCGGGGCCTGAGATCGGGTGCATCCCGCCCGACGCGGGCACTTTGCCGATTTAGGGCCTGCTCACGCCGCAGCGCGCTCCGCCGGATGTTCAGCGTAGACCATGCCAAAGCGGTTGGCCAGAAAATCCGCCAGTGCAATGTCTTCCTGCCTGACGAGGCCGCGCGCGGGTAGCCGGCCCGCCGCCAGCAGGTCCAGCGCGGCGCAGATGCCCGCGGTGGTGGTGATCTGGATCGCGCTGCGCAGCACGCCATCGACCGGGCGGCTGTAGACCTTGTGCGCATAGGTCTCCTGCATCAGCCGGCCTTCGCGCTGGCCGCTGACCGTCACGAACACGATCACCACGTCCTGCAGCGTCGTCGGCAATGCGTTCTCAAGGATGTCCTTGAGCACATGCCGGCGGTCGCGCAGACGCAGGTCATTGAGCAGCGCCTTCATGATGGCGGCATGGCCCGGGTAGCGAATGGTCTTGTAGTTGAGATTGAGCACCTTGCCCTGCAGCGTCTCGCACAGGGTGCCCAGCCCGCCCGAGGTGTTGAAAGCCTCGTAGGTCACGCCGTCGAGCGAGAACTCCTCGTGCTCGGCCAGCGGCGGCACCTGGCGCAACACCCCCTCGACGATGGCCTCGCAGGGCTCACAGTACTCGTTGATCACACCGTCGGTGCTCCAGGTCAGGTTGTAATTGAGCGCATTCGACGGAAACTGCGGCAGCGCGCCGACCCGCATGCGCACGCTGTGCAGCGTGTCAAAGCGGCGGCACAGGTCGGCCGCCACGATGGAGACAAAGCCCGGCGCCAGGCCGCATTGCGGGATCAGGGCCGAATGCGCCGTTTCGGCCAACTCCCTGACGCGCCGCGTGCTGGCTACGTCCTCGGTCAGGTCCAGATAATGCACACCGGCCGCCACCGCGGCCTCGGCAATTTGCGTGGTGAGGTGAAACGGCGCCGCACTGAGCACGGCGAACTGGCCCTGGAGTGCCGCACGCAAGGCGCCCGGCTCGCGCACGTCCAGCTGGCGCGTGAGCACCCGCGGCCCCTTCTTCACCCTCGCAAGCGCAGCCGCCGCCGCATCCACCAGCGTGACCTCGTAGTCGCCCGTGCCGCCCAGCATGGCCGCAATGGTTGACCCGATCTTGCCCGCCCCGACCACCATGATTTTGTTCATAACCGACTCCTTGTTGCACCTGTGGGCGCCTTGCTGTGTTTGTGTGCGCTTAATTCATTATGGGCAGGAGAGATGTCGGTTCACAGTTCTAATATGTGCAAATCGGAGTCATAATTTAGTTAAATAGACATATAAAACCCTACATTTCGCATGAACCTGGACGCCATAGACCGCACCCTGCTCAACGAGCTGCGGGAAAACGCACGCTGCCCCATGGCGCTGCTGGCGCGCAAGGTCGGGCTGTCACGCACGGCCGTGCAGGCCCGCATCACGCGGCTAGAGCGCGACAAGGTGATCGTGGGTTATGGCGCACGCACCGGCGACGCCTACGAGAGCTCGCTGGTGCAGGCCCATGTGATGCTGACCGTCGGCCCCAAGCTGTCGGGCCCGGTCGAGGCGGCCCTGCGCAAGATCCCCGAGGTGCGCATGCTGCTGTCGGTCAGCGGCACCTTCGACATGATCGCCATCGTGCAGGCCGGCTCCATAGACCGGCTGGACGCGCTGATCGACAGCATAGGCCTGCTCGACGGCGTGGAGCGCACCAACACCTCGGTGGTGTTGTCCACGCGGATTCATCGCTAAGGACACGCCGCAAAACTCCTCCCGTTCGGGCTGAGCTTGTCGAAGCCTATCCCACGCAGCCCTTTATCTTGGTATGGAAGGGGTTTACTCAGCAGTCCGCAACGAAGGCGGCGCCCCCCATGCTGTCATTCTGAGCAACGCGAAGAATCTTGCCAGCATACCGAGATCCTTCGCTGCGCTCAGGATGAGAGGTTAGGTTGCACTCTGGCGAGCACCTGAAGCCCAGAGGATGGGCTTGAATGTTGCCGAATTGTCCATTGGTTGAACACCGATGTCGCTCCTGATTGCGAGCAGCAGTTGTGCCAACAACTCATCATGCCTCGCCGGAGACTTGCTCGTATTGGAAATGGCGTTCTCGGAACGAAAGGCGTTGAGAGCCTCAATGACCGACTGAGGGGCAAAGAGAAGCAAGTTGTTGGTTGCCTTTGCGTAAAGCTTGTGCCCTTCAGGGGTGTCGTCTCCCTCGATGACTCCGCTCAAGCTCTCGACAAAGACTTTGTAGTAGCTGAGTTTCTCTTTGCGCCACTCGGCATCGCGCTCTCGACGTTTCGTCGACCAATACGTGAACGCTGCCACAAGAAGGCCACCGATCAGGCCAACGATAGACGTCGCAAGGGCTGCGGTCATTGATGCAACCTACGTGATTTAGACCGCAAACCTGCGGCATAACATGGCTGACAATTCATACCGGTCACCTCCGCTCTCTGTTGTAAATTATTGGTTTTTATCAGTATTTCCCGATTGCACCAACGCTGAACGCGTCAACAACGACACCCAACCCCGCAAACCCGCCCCCTCAAGCCGCCGCAGCCCGCGCCAGCCGGTCCCGCACGCCTTCCCACTCGGGGGTGTCGGGCGGGGTTTCTATCCAGATCAGCTTGACGCCCTGGGCATCGAAGTCGCGCAGCACGGCAAACAGCTGCTGCGCGGTGGCGGTGGCGTCGTCCGGCATGCGCCGGTACAGCACCTGGCTTGACTTGATGCGCACGATGGCGCGGGCATAGACGGCGATGTGGGTGGCGTCCGCGCCCAGCAAATCAAGCGCGGTTTGCAGCGCGCCGGCGTCCATCAGCCGCACCTTGGCGTCGGGCGCGTAGTGGGCCTGCAGCGTGCCGGAGGCGCGGGGCGTCGGGGCGGCGCTGCCGGCCTGCGCCAGGGCCGCGAACTCGTCTTTGCCCAGCACCGGCTCGCCGCAGGCGGCCTGCAGCTGGGCGCGGGTCAGCACGCCGGGGCGCAGCAGCACCGGGCGGCCGCGCGTGCAGTCGACGATGGTGGATTCGATGCCGACCGCGCACGGCCCGCCATCGAGCACCAGCAAGGTGTCGCCGAACTCCTGCCGCACATGCTGCGCCGTGGTCGGGCTGACGCGGCCAAAGCGGTTGGCGCTGGGGGCGGCCACGCCGGTGGCGCAGGCCTTGAGCAGCGCTTGCGCCACCGGGTGCGCGGGGCAGCGCAGGCCAATGGAGTCTTGCCCGCCGGCGGCGGCGCCGGCCACGCCGCCCTTGCGCGGCAGAATCAGGGTCAGCGGGCCGGGCCAGAAGGCCTGCATCAGGCGGGCCGCAAAAGGGGGCACGCTGCTGGCGTAGTCCGGCACTTGGCTGGCGCTGGCGACGTGAACAATCAGGGGGTGGTCCGCCGGCCGGCCCTTGGCGGCAAAAATGCCGGCCACGGCGCGGTCGCTGGAGGCGTCGGCCCCCAGGCCGTACACCGTCTCGGTCGGAAAGCCGACCAGCTCGCCCGCCTGGATGCGGCGGGCGGCCTCCAGAATCGCTGCCGCGTCATGGCCGGAGCGGATCATCAATGACCTTCCAGCCCCTGCAAGCCCAGAATGGTGGCCGCCTGGCGCGCCGTGGCCTGCACGCCGGCCACATCGGTCCCGGTGATGTTGAGGTGGCCCATCTTGCGGCCGGCCCGCGCGTGCAGCTTGCCGTACAGGTGCAAATGCGCGCCGGGCAGGGCCAGCACGGCCTGCCAGTTGGGGGTGTGCTGCTGGCCGTCGGCCCCAAACCACAGGTCACCCAGCAGGTTGAGCATGATGGCCGGCGAATGCTGGCGCGGCGCGGGCAGCGGCAGGCCGGCCAGGGCGTGCACCTGCAGGTCAAACTGCGAGGCATCGCAGGCGTCCAGCGTGTAGTGGCCGCTGTTGTGCGGGCGCGGCGCCATCTCGTTGACGACCAGGGCGCCGTGCTCGCTGCCATCGTCGATGACGAAAAACTCGACGCACAGCACGCCCACGTAGCCGATCTGGCTTGCTATCGATTCAGTAGCTGCTCGCGCACGTTTGGCTAGGGATGAAGGCATATTTCCTTCATAAGCGTGGGTCACCGCCAGGATGCCGTCGACATGCACATTGCGCTGCGGCGCAAAGCTGACCACCTCGCCGGCCCAGCCGCGCGCGACGATCACCGAGCACTCGGCCTTGAGCGGCAGCAGCTGCTCCAGCACGCAGGGCACTTGCTTGAGTTCGGTCCAGGCGGCCAGCAGTTCGTCACGGGTCTTGATGCGCACCTGGCCCTTGCCGTCGTAGCCCAGGCGCGCGGTTTTCAAAATGCCGGGCAGCAGCGCATCGGGCACCGCCTGCACGGCGGCGGCGCTGTCAATCACGGCATAGGGCGCACAGCTCACGCCCGAGGCGCTGGCGCAAGCCACAAAGTGGGCTTTTTCAGCAATGCGGTCCTGGGCAATCCCCACGGCGGCGGCGCCCGGCGCCACCGGGCGCGTTGCGGCCAGCGCGGTCAGGGCCTGGGCGGGCACGTTTTCAAACTCGGTGGTGATGGCGTCGCACTGCGCGGCCAGCTGCGCCAGCCCGGTGGCATCGTCGTAGGCGGTTTGAATGAAGTGGTGGCTCACATAGCCGGCCGGGCTGTGCGGGTCCGGATCGAGCACGGCAGTGAAGTAGCCCAGCCGCTGCGCGGCATGCACGAACATGCGGCCCAGCTGGCCGCCGCCCATCACGCCCAGCGTGGCAGGCTGGCCCGAGGCCGAAACCGTGCCGGGGAAAATCGGAGAGACCGGCAAAGTCGGCGAAATTGGCGAAATCGGAGTGGGGCTCATGTGGGCGGCAGCGTCATGGCGCGGGCGGCGGCGGTTTGCTCCGCGCGGAAGGCCTGCAGCTTGTCGGCCAGCGTTTTGTCGTGCGTCGCCAGCATGGCCACGGCAAACAGCGCGGCGTTGGCGGCGCCGGCGTTGCCAATTGCAAAGGTGGCCACCGGCACGCCCTTGGGCATTTGCACAATGCTGTGCAGCGAGTCGACCCCCTGCAAATGGTTGCTGGCCACCGGCACGCCCAGGATGGGCACGGCGGTTTTGGCGGCCAGCATGCCCGGCAGGTGCGCCGCACCGCCGGCGCCGGCAATGATGGCCTGCAGGCCACGCCCGGCGGCTTGCTCGGCATAGGCAAACAGCTCGTCGGGCATGCGGTGGGCCGAGACCACGCGCGCCTCATGCGCCACGCCAAACTGCTGCAGGATTTGCACGGCATGCTGCATGGTGGTCCAGTCGCTGCTGGAGCCCATCACCACGCCCACGAGGGGAGTTTTCTGATCTGTCGTTGTCATCGTTTGCCTTCCGGGCCCGCTGTGCCGCCCATGATTACCTGCCAATAGCAATAGCGATTTTACGGGCTGCCCATGCAGCGCTCTCCCACGTACACTTCAGGCGGGCCACGTCATCACGCTTATCTGGGTGCACAGGGAGGTTTTTTGGACACGTCATCACTTTCACCGGCTGCAAGCCAGTCTGCATCGGGTTACAGGATTCGGGGCATTGAGAAACACCGCGTCCGCTTCACCGGCAAGGGCGGCGCCTACTTTCGGCTCTGGCTGGCCAACCTGCTGCTGATCATCGTCACGCTGGGCATTTACACCCCCTGGGCGCGCCGGCGCCGCATCCAGTATTTCTACCGCAACACGCAGCTGGGCCAGGACCCTCTGGACTTCGTCGCCTCGGGCAGCAGCATGGCCAAAAGCTTTTTGCTGGTGGTGCTGGTGTATGCACTGATCAACATCATGTCGTCGCAGGGGCTGAACACGGCCGTCAACGTGATCACGCTGCTGATAGCGGCGGTGGTGCCCTGGCTGTGGCGCAGCGCGATGCGCTTTCGCCTGGGCAGCACCACCTGGCGCGGGCTGCGGTTTGAGTTTCATGCCAGCACCCGCGAAGCCTACACCGCCGCCTGGCCGCTGCTGGGCGTTGCGCTCCTTCCCTTCCTCCTGTTCCTGCTGCCGGAGTCCGCGCCCCCCGGTGCCCGGGGCCGGGGCAATTTTGCGTGGACAACGGCGCTGGGCGTGGGCCTGGCGGTCATGCTGCTGGGCGGCGTCGTACTGATACGGCTGCGCTTCAATTTCCTGCGGCTGCAGATGACGCGCACCTCGCTGGGTGGCCAGATGGGCGGTTTCAAGGCAGATTTCAGTGATTTCCTGAAGGTCGGGCTGGTTTGCCTGGGCGTGGCCATGCTGGCCTGCCTGGCCGTGGTCGGGCTGGTGTTTGGCGCCACGGCCGGGCTTGGCGGCCTGATGCGCAGCGCCGGCATGGCCAGCAAGGCCATGATGGTTGCGCTGGGCCTTATCCTCGCCATCCCGATGCTGCTTATCCCGGTCTACATCACGCTGTCCGTCTGGCAGGCGCTGGTGTTTCGCACGGTCTGGAATCACGCCGGCCTGTCCGGCATGGCGCGCAGCAAATGCAAGCTGAAGACCCGCAGCTTTGTGCTGCTGCGGACCAAAAACATCTTTCTGACGCTGCTGACGCTGGGGCTGTACCGACCGTTTGCCGCCCTCAGCGAGTACCGCATGAAGGTTGACTCGGTGCGCCTCTACACCCGCGGCGACGTGAATGCACTGGCCAGCCGGCTGGCCCAGCAGAAAAGCAGTGCGCTCGGCGACGCGGCGGCCGATCTCGCCGGTTTTGACCTGGCCTGAAGCGCACCCCTTGCCGCGAATGCCATGCCAGACAGCCCGCTGATCCGTGCCCGCTTTTTTGATGGCCGCAGCAGCCAGCCCATTGCCTGCCTGCTCAGCCTGTTGCCGACCCGGGGCAAGCGCGGCGTGGCCCTGCGCCTGCATGCGCTACCGGGGCAGCCGGGGGCGTCAGGCCCGCACGCCACGCGGGGCCTGGCCCTGCGCGAGTTTTCTGCCTCGCAAATCGAGTGGCCCGATGCGGGCGACACCCGCGTGGCCGTGATCCGGTTTTCAGACGGCAGCCAGGCGCAGACCGACGACCCGCAAGGCCTGGCCAGCGCACTCAGGGCCGCCGGCTACCGGCGGCAGGGGCTGCACGCGCTGGCGCATGTCATGGCGGGCAGCTGGCGCGCACTGCTGGCCGGCGCGGCCGTGTGCACGGTACTCACGCTCGGGCTGTGGCTCTATGGCGTGCCCCTGGGCGCCCGCGCCATCACCCACTTCATACCCGAGCGCTGGGACACCGAACTGGCGGCGCGGGCGCTGCAGACACTGGACCAGGCCTGGCTCAGGCCCTCCAAGCTGAGCGCAGAGCGGCGCGCGCAGATCGGCAGCGAATTTGATGCCCTGGTTAAAAAAGCCTGGCCCGATGGCTCGGCGCCACGCTACAGGCTGGAGTTTCGCTCCACCCGCTTGGGCCGGGGTGGCGCCAACGCCTTGGCCCTGCCCGGCGGCACCCTGGTGATGACCGATGAGCTGGTGGCGCTGGCCGAGCCGGCCGCCCTCATGGGCGTGCTGGCGCACGAGCTGGGGCACGTGAAGGGCCGGCACGCCACCCGCATGGCCGTTGAAGGCTCGCTGCTGGGCGCCACCGTGGCGGTGATCACCGGCGATATCACGTCCGTGCTGGCCACCGCCCCGGTGCTGCTGGCCACGCTCTCGTTCTCTCGCAGCCACGAGACCGAGGCCGACTGTTTTGCACTGCAAACCCTCGCGCGGGCAGGCCAGAGCGCCGAGCCGCTGGCCCGGCTGCTGGAAACCATTGCCGGCAAGCAGAAGGCAGGTGCCGCAAGCGTGCTATCTTCCCATCCAAGCACGCCAGCGCGCGTGCAGCTGATACGTGATGCCGCCGCCGCAAAACGCCAATGCGGCTGAAAGGCCAAGCGACTGCGAAGCCGGCGCTGCCCTGCCACTTGTTGAAAACCCTTTTCCGACCCTTATCTCCTCAGTACCATGATCGACGTCACCATTGCCAACTTTGAACAGGAAGTCGTTGCCGCTTCCATGACCACCCCCGTGCTGATCGACTTCTGGGCGCCCTGGTGCGGGCCCTGCAAGTCGCTCGGGCCGATTCTGGAAAAGGTGGAAATCGAGTACGCCGGGCGCTTCAAGCTGGTCAAGATTGATTCAGACCAGGAGCAGCAGCTGGGCGCGGCCTTCGGCATCCGCAGCATCCCGACCTGCATCCTGATGATGAACGGCCAGCCGGTGGACGGCTTTGCCGGCGCCCTGCCCGAAGGCCAGGTCAAGGCGTTTCTCGACAAGCACCTGCCACCGGCCGAAGAACTTGAGGCACCGCAAGAGGAGCTACCCGCCGCCGAGGCCGACACCAGCCCCGAAGCCGTTCTGGAAAAGCTGCAGCACGCGGTGGCAACCGACCCGGCCAATGACAATGCGCGCTTTGACTATGTGAAGCTGCTGCTGCAGCGCGGCCAGACGGCCGAGGCCAAAACCGCGTTTGCACCGGTGGCCAGCAAAGCCGCGCAGGACCGCCGCTTTGGCGCCCTGCAGTACTGGCTTTCCGCTATTGATTTAATAGCTTCTCACGCTGATCCATCAGGGGTGAAAGCCGGATTTGATGCAAGAATTTTGGCCAACAAGCGCGATTTTGAAGCCCGCTACGGCCTGGCCCAGCTGCACATGGCCGGCCAGCAATGGACGACGGCCATGGACGAGCTGCTCGAAATCCTGATGCGCGACCGCAGCTGGAACGACGAGCTGGCGCGCAAGACCTATGTCGGCATTCTGGAAATCATCGAGCCCCCCAAAGTGAAGGTGGCCGACGGCCAGATTCCGCCCGATGACCCGACGGTGGCGACCTACCGGCGCCGCCTGAGCAGCGTGGTGCTGAGCTGAGAAAGCGCAGGCCCCCTGCGCGAGTTCATGGCGGAAAGAAGCCTCAGCTGCGGGCCGGCGCCAGCATCCATTCGTGAGCCGGGTCGTTCTTGAAGACCCAGAAACGATTCGGTCCGGCCATCACGTTGAGGTAATACAGGTCGTAGCCATGCGGCGCGACCACCGGGTGGTAGCCGCGCGGCACCATCACCACGTCGTGGTTTTCCACGGCGCAGGCTTCGTCCAGGCTGCGGTCGTCGGTGTAGACGCGCTGAAAGGCGAAGCCCTGCGGCGGATTGAGACGGTGGTAGTAGGTTTCTTCGAGTTGGGTTTCGAGCGGCGGCTGCTCGATGTCGTGCTTGTGCGGCGGGTAGCTTGACGAGTGGCTGGCGGGCGTCATGACCTCTACCACCAGCAGGTGGGCAGCGGTGGGGTCGTCGTGCGGCAGGATGTCGCACACGTAGCGGGTGTTGGTGCCTTGGCCGCGCACGCTGCGGCGCATGCCGGCGGGGGCTATCACACGCACCTGGCGCACCTCATTGCCGCCGGGCGCTGTGCACAGCGCTACCTCCGCATCACGTTCGGCGCGCACCGACACGGTCTTCCCTGTCGGCACGTACACAGCGGCAGGGGACACCTCATCAAACACGCTGTTGCGCGTGCCCAAATGGCTGAAGGTCTGGCCATCCACCGTCACCTCGATGGTGCCGGTGAGCACCACCAGGCACAGCTCGCGGCTGCCGGTTTGCACGGTTTCGGTTTCACCCGCAGCCAGGCGAATGGCACGAAAACCCACATGGGTCCAGCCGGCGCGCTCGGGTGTGACGTTGACGATTTCGCGCCCGCTGGGCGCGGCCTTGACGAGCAGTGGGCTGACCATATCAAGCCTTCTCGCTCAGGCGGTCAACAATGCCGCGCAGGGTGTCATAACCCTTCTTGGCATATTCGTAGCTCGGGGCCACCGCCGGGTCCTGCTCGGCCTCAACCACCAGCCAACCCTCGTAACCGGCGTTCTTCAGCGTGGACAGCACGGCATCGTAGTCAAGTGCGCCGTCGCCCGGCACGGTGAAGGTGCCGTTGATGACGCCATTCAAAAAGCTCCAGCCGTCGTTGCGCGCCTGCGCGATCACCTTGGTCCGCACATCCTTGCAGTGCACATGCACCACGCGCTTGACGTGTTTTTTGAGCAGCGCAGTCGGATCGGCCGCGCCACCAAAGTAGGCGTGGCCGGTGTCAAACAGCAGGAACACTTTGCCGGGGTCGGTCAGTTCCATCAGCTTGTCCACATCGGCCGGTGACTCAACATAGGCGCCCATGTGGTGGTGGTAGGCCAGCTTGATGCCGTAGGTCTTGAGCAGGTGCTCGCCGAAGGCATTGAGGCGCTCGGCATAGGCCTGCCACAGCGCGTCACTGGCAAAGCGCGGGCGCTTGGACACGGGGGTGTCAATCTGGCCCTGGATGGTGTCGGCGCATTCGCCGTACACCACAACTTTCACGCCGTTGTACTGCAGCTTGCTCATGTGGGCCTGACAACGCGCTATCTCGGCCTGCACCGTGTCGTTGCCCAAGAAGCCGGAGTACCAGCCCGACACGCAGGCCAGGCCGAACTCGTCGAGCTTGGCTTTCAGGCCCGGGCCATCCTTGGGAAATTTGTTGCCCAGCTCGAAGCCTTCGTAACCGATTTCCTTGCCCTCTTTCAGCGCGGTTTCCAGCAAGGTTTCGCCGCCCAGCGAGGGCAGGTCGTCGTTCATCCACGACAGGGGGTTGATGCCGATGCGGACGTTCCAAGTCATGACAGGTTCTCTTTCAGATAAGGTTTCAAGGGCGTTGTTCTTGCTTGGCGGCGACGTAGCGCGCATGCGCATCGTTCACCTCGGTGCGGGTGGAGACTTCGGGGATCGCCACCTCCCACCAGCAACCGCCGTCTTCGGTGGTGCGGCTGTGGGTGGTGTCTATCACCAGCACCTGCGTGCGCGTGGCGGCGCGGGCGCGGGCCATCGCCGCTTTGAGTTCAATCACGTCCTTCACATGCACCGCCTCGGCGCCCATGCTGCGCGCGTGCATGGCAAAGTCGATCTGGCTGGCGTTGCCGCCTTCGGGCACGCAGTCGTCGAGCATGTTGTTGAAGCTGGGGCTGCCAGAAGCAAGCTGCAGCCGCTCTATGCAGCCGTAGCCCCGGTTGTCGAGCACCACGATGATGAGCTTTTTACCCAGCAGCACCGAGGTGGCGATTTCGGAGTTCATCATCATGTAGGAGCCATCGCCCACCATGACAATCACCTCCTGCTCGGGTCGGGCCATCTTGACGCCAAGGCCACCGGCAATCTCGTAGCCCATGCACGAGTAGCCGTACTCCACGTGGTAATTGCCCGGCAGGCTGGCGCGCCAGAGTTTGTGCAACTCGGCCGGCAAGGTTCCGGCAGCGCAAATCACCACATCCCGGGTGCCACTGTCGCCGCCCGCGTCATTGAGTGAGTCGCGCACGGCGCCTATCACTTCCGCGTCATACGGCAACACGTCCTTGGCGACAGCGGTGGTGAGTTCGGTGACACGGGCCAGCCAGCCTGCGGCTTGCGTTTGGGCGCGTGCCGTCCAGCCGGCATCGGCCTTCCAGTCGCCCACGGCGGCGCTGAGCTGACCCAGGCCCACGCGGGCATCGGCCACCAGTGACGCGCCGTGCCATTTGGCGGCATCGACGCTGTGCACGTTCAGACTCAACAGTCTGGCATTGGCAAACAGGCTGTGTGAGCCGGTGGTGAAGTCCTGCAACCGTGTACCAATGGCCAGGACGACATCGGCATCGCGCGCCAGCGCATTGGCAGCGGGTGAGCCGGTCACGCCGACTGCGCCCAGATTGAGCGGGTGGTCCCACGGCAGGCTGCTCTTGCCCGCCTGCGACTCAAGCACGGGCACGCCATGGACTTCAGCGAAGGCACGCAAGGCGTCCCAGGCCTGGCTGTAGAGCACACCGCCACCGGCCACGATGACCGGTTGCCGGGCAGTGCGCAACAGGCCCGCCGCACGCTCCAGCTCGCGGGCGTCCGCCGGAGGACGGCGAAAACGGAGCACCTCGGGCTGCAAAAAGCTCTCCGGACAGTCGAAGACGTGGGTCTGCACGTCTTGCGGCAAGGCCAAACACACCGGGCCGCAGGCGGCCGGGTCGGTCATCACCTGAATCGCCCGGGGCAAGGCCGTGAGGATCTGCTCGGCGCGGGTGATGCGGTCGAAATAGCGGGTCACCGGCCTGAACGCATCGTTGGCCGTCAAGTCACCCTGCGAGAAGTCTTCAATCTGTTGCAGCACCGGGTCGGGCGCGCGGGAGCTGAAGGTGTCTCCGGGCAGCAGCAACACCGGCAGGCGGTTCACATGGGCCAGTGCAGCGGCCGTCACCAGGTTGGTGGCACCGGGTCCTATGCTGGTCGTCACGGCCATGATGCGCTGGCGGAACTGCGCCTTGCTGTAGGCAATCGCTGCATGAGCCATGGCTTGCTCGTTGTGTGCCCGGGAGATGGGCAGCTCATGGCGGCTGGCCCAAAGCGCCTCGCCCAGGCCGGCCACATTACCGTGGCCAAAAATCGAGAACACACCAGCGCAATAGGGCTGGATGCTGCCATCGTTCAATTCAACGCGCAGCGCGGCCAAATGTTGAACCAGCGCTTGCGACATCGTGAGTCGTTGGGTTTTCATGGGACGGTGTTTCGAGGGTTGAGGTCAAGCGGCCGCACGCACCGCACTGTGCCGGTTGCGCCAGGCATCCACCAGCGTAGCAAAGTTGTGAGCGACCTCGCTCACAAAGCTGTCATCGTCCAGCTCGCCCTTGAGCCATCGCAGCGAGGCGTCGGCCCACAGCGTGCGTCCCACCATGAAGCCTTTGACGATGGGGTTGGTGGCCAGCGTAAAGCTGTCGGCCAGAACTTGCAAGGGTTGGTTCAAGCCCAGAATGACCGCTCCCCTGCAATGCGGGTCCCGCTCGACCACCAGCGCCGCCAGGGCAGACCAGCCCGGCGCCTGCATGGGCGCGAGCTTCCACCACTCGGGCTTGACGCCCAGGTTGTAAAAGCGTTTGACGGTGCGCAGCACCGCCGCGTCTTCGGTGCCTGCTGGCGTCAGTGCCTTCGGCGTGATGATTTCCAGCAGCAGCTCATTGCCGCTTTCGCGCGTGGCCTCCCACAGCTCCAGCACTTTTTGCTCCTGCTCCAGGCGCAGCTCAAACGCGTCGTCGGGGTGGTAATGCACCAGGCACTTCACCACCTGCTCCGTGGGCCAGTGAATCAGTGCGCTGCCAATGGAGCGCGTGCCATCGAAGCGCAAGGGCCGCGAGCCGGGCAGCTCGATCGGGCGCCCCACCCACCAGCCACGGCCGGTCGCGCTGGCCAGCGCGTCGGCACCATAGTCGCCGCCATCAATCAGCACACCGGTATGGCCTTGCAGCTGGTGGCTGCGCTCGACCTGTTCGGCGGTCTTGACCAGCAATTTTTTAAGCTCGGGAATACGCGACTCGCTGGCGCCCGCTTCGCGTGCAAGGTCGAAAAACTGGCTGCGGTGGTCAAAGGCCATCACGCACAGCTCGCGCCAGTCGGGCCGCGCCGCCGTCACGCGGTGCAGGTGCGCCAGTTGCTGGTCGGCATCGACCTTGGGGTTGCGGCTGCCACCGAACCAGTGGGCCAGCTCGGCCGGCGTGGGCATGGCGGCGGAGCAGGCGTGGCGCGACACCACCATCGCGCCGCAGGCATTGGCCGTCCGGGTGGACTCCGCCCAATCCTTGCCCTGCAGCAGGCTGGCCATCAAGCCGGACAGGAACGCATCACCCGCACCCAGCACATTGAGCACCTCGACCCGTTCGCCGCGGAAGGTGGGCGCATCGTCGATGTTTGTCGGAATAGCCCCCTCGATCACGCTGCAGCCTAAAGCGCCCCGTTTGACCACCAGGGTCGCGGCACTGACCGCGCGCACCGCACGCAGGCTGGCCATGAGGTCACCGGCCACGCCGCCCGCAATAAAAAACTCTTCTTCGGTACCGACCAGCAGGTCGAACGCGGGCAGCATCTCCTGCAACTGTTGCGTGACGTGGGCGTCCGCCACGTAGCGGTTTTCGCCGGCGCCGCGCGAGGTCAAGCCCCACAGCACCGGCCGGTAGTCAATGTCCAGCACACGGACAACTCCGTGCTGTTTCGCATACATCAGCGCCGCCTGCGAGGCCCGGCGCGTGCCCGGTGTGGACAAATGTGTGCCGGTAATGGCCAGCGCCCGGCACTGGGCAATGAATTGCTCGTCAATCTGGTCGGCATCCACCGCCATGTCGGCGCAGTTTTCACGCATGAACAGCAGCGGGAACGTGTCGCGGTCTTTCAGGCCCAGCAAGACCTGCGCCGTGAGGCGCTCCGGGTCCACCTGCACCTGACTGGTGTCGCAACCTTCCTGCTGCAACGTTTCCGTCAGGAATCGCCCCATCTGCTCGTTGCCGACGCGCGAGATCATGGCGCTCTTGAGGCCCAGACGCGCCACGCCAAAAGCCAGGTTGGCCGAACTGCCCCCCAAGTACATGGCCATGCTGCGCGCATCTTCCAGCCGGCTGCCGAACTGCTGGGCGTAAAGATCAACCGCCAGACGCCCCAGACAGGCCAGGTCGATGCGGCGGTGCGCGGGAAATTTCAATATTGTCATCAGTGGCCTCAAATCGTTACGCCATCGAGATCAGCCATGAGCTTTTGCATCTCTTCGCCGCCAGCCATCATGTCCAGTACCTCTTCTTTACTCACCTCCTGCTTCAGGTAGGTGCCCAGGGACTTGCCGCGGTTGAGAAGTGTGAAGCTGTCGCCAATCGGGTACGCATGGTTCACGTTGTGCGTGATGAAAATGACCGAAATGCCGCGTGACCGTGCCTTGGAAATCAGCTTGAGCACATTGACGGACTGCTTGACCCCGAGCGCCGCTGTAGGCTCGTCAAGAATCAACACCTTGGCACCGAAGTGGATGGCGCGTGCGATCGCCAGGCATTGCCGCTCACCCCCGGACATGGTGCCTATCATCTGGTCGGCGTCCCGAATCCGGATGCCCATTTCTCTCAGTTTTTCGCTGGCCGTTCTGGCGGCCAGTTCGTGGTCCATGACAGGCAGCAGGCCGAAGATTTTCTTGATCGGCTCCCGGCCCATGAAAAAGTTGCGGGCCACGCTCATCAGTGGCACCAGTGCCAAGTCCTGATAAACGGTAGCGATGCCAAGATCGAGTGCCTCACGCGGCGAGCAGAAGCGCACGGCCTTGCCCTCCACCAGGTACTCGCCCTTGTCCGGTGCATGGACGCCGGCCAGTGTTTTGATGAGCGTGGATTTGCCCGCACCGTTGTCGCCCAGCAGGCAATGCACTTCGCCACGGCGCAGGCGCAGTGTTACGCCGTTGAGGGCGATCACGGAGCCAAAAAACTTGCTGACGTCCTCGAGTTGAAGAATATGGTCGTTCATGCTGTGTCTCCGTGGTGCTTAGCGCTTGCCCTGCGCAAATCGTGTGCGGATGAAATTGTTGAAAAGCACCGCAACCAAGAGCATCAATCCGAGAAAAACCCGGTACCAGTTGTTGTCGATGCTGGTGTAGCCGATGCCGATTTGCACCATGCCGAAAATCAGGGCGCCAAATGCGGCCCCGATGACCGAGCCATAGCCGCCGGTGAGCAGGCAACCCCCGATGACCGCGGCAATGATGGCCTCAAACTCTTTTTGCAGGCCCCGGTCCGCCGCCGCCGACCCGGCGTCCGCGACTTGCAGAATGGCGAAGACCGTGGCGCAGAACGCCATCAACATGAACAGGCCAATCTTGACCCGCGCCACCGGAATGCCCACGTTCTTGGCGGCGTTGGCATCACCGCCTATGGCCTGAATCCAGTTGCCGACACGCGTGCGGGCCAGCACAAATGCACCTGCGGCTGTCAGCGCCAGCCACCACAGCACGGCCTTGGGCAGACCAATGGCCAGTGCCCTGCCATCATCGCGAACGGCCAACATGCCGGCACGGGCCAGGGCATCGAACAAGCCGGTCAAAGTGTAGCCATGAAACAGGAAGGAGATCAGCGGATCGTGGGCAATCATGTCACGCAAGACCAGATCGCCATGGGTGCTGAGGATGGTCTTGCCCGTGAAAATGACCGATACGGCGAGCGACAGGCCGCGCAGGATGAAGAAAAAAGCCAGTGTCACGATGAATGAAGGCAGCCCGGTGCGCACCACAATCCAGCCGTTGAGCCAGCCCAGACACAGGGCCACCCCAAAGGTGAAAATGGCGGACAGCCAAATGGGCCAGCCCCAGTAGAGGGCGGGGATCGCAAACAGCATGCCGCCGAAGCCGATCATCGACCCCACCGAGAGGTCGAATTCGCCGGCAATCATCAGCAACGCCGCCCCTACGGCCAGCACGCCCAGGTAGGCGGCGACGGTGCTCCAGTTGATGATGCCCTCGGCGCTGAACATGCCCGAGCCGCCGGCGCTCAGACCAAAAATGGCAAACACCAGAACGGTGCCGGCGAGCGCGCCAAACTCGGGGCGGGACATCAGCTTGCGCAGGGGGCTTAGCTGCCGCACCCGGTCATCGTCCAATGCCGTGGACGCGGGTTTCGTGGCTTGTTGGTTCATGGTGGTAGCAGTCATTGGTTGTCAGACCTTGGTTGCAGGCAAAGCGCGCTGGTGGCCTTGCCTGCGGTTTGCAAATTAGCGGTATTGACCGGCGTATTTTTCGACCTTGCCAATGTTGTCCTTGGTCACGAAGCCCGGACCGGAGCCGATGTGGCGGGCACCGTAGGCCGGGGCCAGTCCGTACTCGTTGAACCGGGCCATGGTCTTGCTGTTGGCCTTGACAGCGGCGGCCACCTTTGCGAGGTCCGTGCTGTTGCTCGCTTTCATGGTGGCCAGCACGGCCACCGGTATGTAGCCCTGGAGGTAGGGTTGCTGGTCGATGCCGAACTTCACAGAACCATCCTTGATGCCTTTGGAAATTTCATCCGACAGGTCGAAACTGGCCATCCACAGCTTGCCCTTCTGGCCGTTTTTCTCCAGGGCCTTGAGCGTTGGGTGGGCAGAGGTTGGGCCCAGGGTGAGCACGGCATTGGTGCCGGGATTCTGGCGCATATAGGCGGAAACCTTGGCTTCGACGCCGGTCGGATCGTCGCCCGAGTCGATGGTGCTTTTCTTGAAGTCCGCCCCGATGGCATCGGCAAAGCCGCGGCAACGCTCGAAGGAAGCGGGGTTGGTGGCGTAGTGATTGACGCACAGGAAGCTCTTGACACCATCGGCCTTGGCGCGCTCGCCGGCGCCTTTGCCGGCGGCATATTCAGGCTGGCCGACATGCATGACGGCGCCCAGCTTTTCGCTTTGTTCGGTCGTGCCTGAATTGATGGTGATGACAGGGATCTTCTTGTCGGTGAGTTTCTTGATGGCGCCCTGCAGCACGTTGAAATCGGCAATCGTGACAATGACGCCGTCATACCCTTGGGCCGCAGCCTGTTCGATCAGGCGTGCCATGTCGGCCAGATCGCCATTGGGCGGGTTGCGGTAGTCAACGCGCACGCCATAGTCCTCGCCAGCCTGCTTGACGGAGTTCTTGATGGTGTTCCACCACGAGTCGGAATCGGGTGCATGGCTGATCAGGGCGAACTTGGTTTGGGCGGCAGCAAAGCTGCTGGTGACCACCATGGCGCTGACGAGCAGGGTTTTGAGAAAGGCCTGACGGGAATACTTGCGTGTTTTCATGTTGTCTCCTTGGAAGCGTGTTGAAAGCGTGAAGAGCCGAAATTGCCGGGCGCTTGGGGTTGCCGGACAACAGACGCGGGGGCGCCGCAATCTGAGAAAAATTTTATCGAGTTTCTTGAAAAATAGAAATATGTTTCTGATTAGGATAAACCCTAGACCGAGTTTTCTTTTTTTGCATCTTGTTAGATAATTATTTCTAAACCTGATTCCCTCCAACGAAATTGACCCCATGACCACTGAACCCCATCCCCCGGTCACCGAAGAAGCGCTGATCAAGGCCATCGCGCGTGATTTTGAGGGGCTAAGCCGCCAGCTCAAGGCCATTGGCCGGCATATAGAGCAGCATCGCTCGCAGTTGGGAATTCAATCCATCCAGGAGGTGGCGCAGTACTGCGACGTGCAGCCCTCGGCCGTGGTCCGCTTTGCCAAGCATTTCGGGTTCAGCGGTTTTTCGGCCATGCAAAAGCTGTTTCGGGAGGGCCTGGCCCAGCAGATTTCGCCCAGCCGCAACTACCAGTCGCGCATACGCCAGGCCATCGAGTCCGGTGCGCGGGATCTGACCAGTGCCGAGATCGCGCACGCCCTGATAGGCGGCGGCATCGCCGGCATGGAGGAGTTGCAGCGCACGCTGCAGGAGCCCGCCTTCGAAGAGTCCGTGAACTTGCTGGCAGGTGCCGAGACCGTCTGGTTGATGGCGTCACGGCGTTCGTTCGCGGTCTCCACTTATCTCGCCTATGCCTTGCAGCACACCGACAAGCGGGTGCAGCACATCACGTCCATGGGCAGCATGCAGGACGGCCAGCTGCGCGGCATGCTGCGCGAAGATGTGCTGATCGCGATTTCGTTTGCCCCGTATGCCGAGGAGACCGAAAGCATCGTGCGGCAGGCCCACGAACGCGGCGCCCGCATCATCGCCATCACGGACAGTCGCCTGAGTCCGCTGGCGCGTCTCGCGACCTGCTCGCTGCTGGTGCAGGAAACCAGTGTCTTCGGCTTTCGTGCCCTGACCAATTCCATGGCGGTCGCGCAAAGCCTGTTCATGGCCCTGGCCTACCGCCTTGAACTCGATTACCAACCCACCCGCGCCCAAGCGGTCTGATATTTCCTGAAAGCCCCCTCCATGAAAAAAGTTGCCTTGTTTGGCGCCGGCCGCATTGGCCGCATCCACGCCACCAACCTCTGCGCCCTGCCGGGTGTCGAACTTGCTGCCGTCAGCGACCCCGTCGCCGCCTCCTGCGCAGAACTTGCCCAGACCTACGGTGCCCGAGTTGACTCCATTGACAACATCTTTGCCGATCCGGGCATTGATGCGGTCGTCATCGGCAGCCCCACCACCACGCACAGTGATCTCATCACCCGTGCGGCCCGGGCGGGCAAGCACATCTTTTGCGAAAAACCGGTGGACCTGTCGGCGGTTCGTGCCCAGGCTTGCGCGCAAGCGGTGGCCGCAGCGGGTGTGGCGTGCATGATCGGCTTCCAGCGACGTTTTGACCCGACCTTCAACCAGGCCAAGGTGCGCCTGGACCGGGGTGACATCGGCAACCCCGAGATGCTGGTCATCACCAGCCGCGACCCCGGCGCGCCGCCCGTCGACTACATCAAAAACTCGGGCGGCATTTTCCGTGACATGCTGATCCACGACTTCGATGTGTTTCGCTGGATGCTGTGCGGTGACGGCGACGAGGCCGCCTGGCTCAGCGCAACCGGTTCTTGCCTGACCGATCCCGCCATTGCGCAGGCCGGTGACATGGACTGCACCGCCGTCACCATCCGGACCAAGAAGGGACGCCTGTGCCAGATCAACACCACGCGCCGCGCCGCCTACGGTTATGACCAGCGCTTTGAGGTGATCGGCTCCGCCGGCATGCTCCAGTGTGGCAACCATCGCCCCAGCGAAGTAACGCAGGCTGACGCGCAGGGCACCCGCGTTGACAACCCGGAAGCCTTCTTCCTGCAGCGCTATGCGGATGCCTATCGCCTTGAGATAGCGCACTTCTTTGAACAACTGCAGACGGGTGGCGTCTTTCGCACCACCATTGAAGACGGTGTCCGGGCCCAGGTGCTGGCTGATGCGGCCGCGCAAAGCGCGGCGTCTGGCCAGGCGGTTGAATTTTGAAGGCGACCACCATGAATCCCAAGATGTTGAGAGTGGGTATCGCCGGCCTGGGCCGGCTCGGCCAACGCCACGCCGAGGCCCTGGCGTTTCGGACCCGCCATTGCCAGCTGGTGGCCGCCTGCAGCCCGTCTGCCAGTGAACGTGCGTTCGCCGGCGAACAACTGGGGGTGGAACGGCTGTACGAGGACTTTGACGCTTTTGTTGCCGACCCCACGCTGGATGCGGTGGTGCTGGTCACGCCAACCTCGCTGCACGCCGACCAGACCATTGCGGCACTGAAGGCGGGCAAGCACGTGTTCGTGGAAAAACCTTTGGCGCTGAATGTCGAGGACTGCGATCGGGTGCTGGCCGTAGCGCAGCAACACCCCGCGCAGGTTGCGATGGTGGGGTTCGTGCGGCGCTTTGACCCGAGCTATTTGAACGCGTACGCAACTGTTGCCGCGGGCGAGATCGGGCGACCATTTCTGGTTCGCTCGCAAACCTGTGACCAAAATGACCCGGATGGGTTCTTCGTGCGTTTTGCGCCGACCTCCGGCGGCATCTTCATGGACTGTAGCGTGCACGACATCGACCTGGCGCGCTGGATGCTGGGCAAGCCCCGGGCCTTGCGGGCCTTTGCCACCGGCACCATTGCACTGCATCCGGCGCTGGCGGAGTTTGGCGATGTGGACAACGGCATGGCGGTGGTGGAGTTCGAGGGCGGCGCACGGGCGGTGCTGTATGCCTCCCGCACCATGGCGCATGGCCACGAGACCAGCACCGAAGTGATTGGGACCGCAGGCAAGCTGACCGTTGGCGAACACGCGGCGCGCGATCGCGTAGTTCGCAGTGACGGCCATGGGGTGCGCCACGCCGTGGTGAAAGATTTCTACGAGCGCTTCGAGACCGCTTTTGCGGCCGAGATGGCGGCCTTTGTCGAGGCCTGCCGAGGGGAGCAAGCCCTGGCCCTCACGCTGGCGGACGCGCTGGAAGCCACCCGCATCGGACTGGCCATCACCCGTTCCCTGCGCAGCGGTCTGCCCGAGACGGTGTGAACCGTTCCCGGCGCCCCATCATGAGGTGCCTTGATTCGCTGCAACGCCGAATTTACGCTATTGATTTTATAGCAGAAACCGACCGTTCTTATTGGGCTAGAGGCTTAAATTCCGGACATAAAATCCGATTGGTCCGGGTAACTTTCAGGCAGACTCATTGAACGACCAGGCCGGGTCTCGCCCCGGCCTGACAGTGAAGGGCAAGCCGCTATCACCAATAGCCGCTCGTACGGGCACGTTTCACAGTCCCTGCTAACTCAATGCCCAAACAGTAATCGGCTGAGGTTGAAAACCAAGCCCACTACAAAGGCTTGAAACAAGGCCACGCGCGACGACGGCTGGGCCAAGTTCGTGGAATTCAGCAAGGCCCTGCTTCGCCAGAGCACAATCAGCACCCCAGCCGCCAGCGGGCTAAGCAAGGCATTGAGCCATTGCCACACGGGCATGCGCAAGGCCAGCACCGGAAAGAAATAAACGCTGGCCAGCCCCAGCACAAAGCCCAGCGCCGCACCCACCAACGCGTCACTCAGCGGGTCCGTATCAGGCGGCGCACGCAAAGATTTGCGCAGTCCGACATTGGACAGCTCGGCCAGCAATGTCAGCACACCATTAATGAAGATTTCGGCCAGCCACTCCATCATGCAGCGCTCAGCTTCTGCCGCGCTCCTGAATTTAGGCGGTCAGCCGCGCCAGCGCTTCCTGGTATTTGGCGGCCGTCTTGTTGGCCACGTCGGGCGGCAGCTGCGGTGCCGGCGGGGTTTTGTCCCAGGGCTTGCCGTTGATGCGCACGCTCTCCAGCCAGTCGCGCACAAACTGCTTGTCGTAGCTGGGCGGGTTATCGCCTGCTGCAAAAGCCGTTTCGTAACCCTCAATAGGCCAGTAGCGTGAGGAGTCGGGCGTCAGCACTTCGTCCATCAGGGTCAGGGTGCCGTGTTCGTCCAGGCCAAACTCGAACTTGGTGTCGGCGATGATGATGCCCTTGGTCAGCGCAAAGGCCGCAGCGGTTTGGTAAATCTCGATGCTGATCTTTTTGATCTGCGCGGCGAGTTCAGGGCCCACCACCTTCACCACCTGCTCGTAGCTGATGTTTTCGTCATGCTCGCCCACCTCGGCCTTGGCGGCCGGCGTGAAGATGGGCTCGGGCAGTTTGCTGGCGTTTTTCAGGCCGGCTGGCAGCGGCACGCCGCAGACCGACTGGCTGTCCTGGTACTCCTTCCAGCCGCTGCCGGCCAGGTAGCCGCGCACTACGGCTTCGACCGGGATCGGCTTGAGGCGCTTGACCAGCATGGAGCGGCCCGTGACCTGCGGCACCTCGGCCGGCGTGACCACGCTTTCGGGCGCTTCGCCGGTCAGGTGGTTGGGGCACAGATGGCCCAGCTTGTCAAACCAGAACAGCGCCATTTGCGTGAGCAGCGCGCCCTTGCCCGGGATCGGCTCGCCCAGGATCACGTCGAACGCGCTGAGCCGGTCGCTGGCCACCATCAGCAGCCGGTCCTTGCCGACGGCATAGTTGTCACGGACCTTGCCGCGGGCGAGCAGGGGCAGGCTTTCAAGGGAGGAGGTGTGAAGAGTAGTCATAGAAGTTGCAAGCGCTTATCAATAGTGGCGAGGGCGATGAAATCACGGTCGGCGTGGAGCAGGGGCTCGCCCGCCTCGATAGCGCAGGCGGCGATCAAGCAGTCGTTGGGACTGCGAATGGTGATGCCTTGCCATCGACAACGGGCATAGAGCATGGCAGCGTGGCGAGCAAGGTCTCTCGCGTCGTCGGGCTTGAACAAGGGTACCGCGTCCAGTCGGGCTTGCAAAAGCATGAAATGCTGTGGGTTGGGTGCGCCCTGAAGCACTTCCCGGTAAACGACCTCCGGCATGAGCAATGTCTCACTGGCGCGTATCGCTTGTTGCAGTCTCAAATCGACCAACGACCCGGTTGCCCGCAGCAGTTCAATCCAAGCCGAGGAATCCGCAATCATGGGCGCTTGATCGCAGGTATTTTTTTTGCGCGCAGCTTCGCTTTGGGCGCGCTCACGGTTTTGGGCCACGCGGCTTGCGGCTCAGACACGGAAGGAGGGGTTTCCAAAGACTGGGAATAGCGCGGGTGGGTAAACAAGGCCTTGGGATCGTAGTCGTCAGCAATCACCCCAGTGCCTGCCAGCGCCAACAGCCCGGAATAGTCCGGCGCTTTCACGTAAGCGCGCAGCGCGGCCTCGACAGCCGCTTTTTTGGTGGTGACCCGGGCGCGGGCCATGGCCTGGGCGACCAGTTCATCGTCCAGAACAATATTGGTTCGTGTGTTCATGCCTATACACCTTCGATGTGTATAGCAATTATGCCACCGTGCTCTCCGGTAAGCCACTGGCTCAAAGCAACCCTTCAGCTCAATGCACTACTTGCGCCAGTTCGCCCTTGGCGTATTTGGCCGCCACGCTAGAGAGGCTCTCGCCCTTGATCTTGCCGGCCTGGCCTTCGCAGCCAAACTCGATGTAGCGCTGCTTGCAGATGGCCTTGGCGGCCGCTGTGGCGGGCTTGAGCCATTCGCGCGGGTCAAACTTGCTGGGATTCTCGGCCATGAACTTGCGTGCCGCCGCCGTCATCGCCAGGCGGATGTCGGTGTCAATGTTGATCTTGCGCACGCCAAACTTGATGGCTTTCTGGATCTCTTCGACCGGCACGCCGTAGGTTTCCTTCATGTCGCCGCCGTACTGGCGGATGATGGCCAGCAGGTCCTGCGGCACGCTGGACGAGCCGTGCATCACCAGATGGGTGTTGGGAATGCGACGGTGGATTTCCTGGATGCGCGCTATCGCCAGGATGTCGCCGGTGGGCTTGCGCGTGAACTTGTAGGCGCCGTGGCTGGTGCCGATGGCAATCGCCAGCGCGTCGAGCTGGGTGCGCTTGACGAAGTCGGCGGCCTGCTCGGGGTCGGTCAGCAACTGGTCGTGCGTCATGACCGCATCGGTGCCGTGGCCGTCTTCCTTCTCGCCCTGCATGGTCTCCAGGCTGCCCAGACAGCCGAGTTCGCCCTCGACCGACACCCCGGTCGCGTGAGCCATTTCCACCACCTTGCGCGTCACGTCGACGTTGTAGTCGTAGTCGGCGATGGTCTTGCCGTCGGCCATCAGCGAGCCGTCCATCATGACCGAGCTGAAACCGAGGCTGATCGCGCCGCGGCACACGTCGGGGCTCTGGCCGTGGTCCTGGTGCATCACGACCGGGATGTGCGGAAAGCTTTCCACCGCGGCCTGGATCAGGTGCTTGAGGAAACCTTCGCCGGCGTATTTGCGCGCGCCGGCGCTGGCCTGCATGATGACCGGGGCATTGACCTCGTCGGCCGCCTGCATGATGGCGGTGACCTGCTCGAGGTTGTTGACGTTGAAAGCTGGAATGCCGTAGGTGTTGACTGCCGCATGGTCCAGCAGCTCGCGCATCGAAACGAGTGCCATGATCGAAATCCCCAGAAAGTTGAAAGCCTGCCCAAAAAGGTGGGTTTCGCGGCGCCCCGGCCAGCGCAGCCTGCAGGCTGTTTTCGCCATGGTGAAACGGATGGTAACCGCGAAGTAACCAGCCTTCGATTCTACCGTCTGGCGCTGACGTTCAGGCCGCCGGGCTTTGCATGAAGCCGACCACCCGCTCCAGCACACGCAAGGAGTGGGCCAGAGCCCCAATGATGCTGTTCAGTTAGCCCCGTTCACCCTGAGTTTGTCGAAAGGGCCTGTGCGCCCGGCACCAAGGCTTCGACAGGCTCCTAGGCCACGCGGCAAATCTTGAGCATGTTGGTGCCGCCGGGTGCGCCCATGGGTTCGCCGCAGGTGATGGCATACACATCGCCGCTTTGCACGATGTTGCGGCGAAGCAGGTCCCCTTCGGCCTGTCCCAGTGCGGTATCACGGTCGGCGCTGGTGTCCATCAGCAGGGGGCGCACATTGCGGTACAGGGCCATCTTGCGCTGCGTGTCCAGGCGCGATGTCAGCGCATAAATGGGCACGCGGATGTCGTGGCGGCTCATCCACAAGGGGGTGGAGCCGCTGTCGGTCAGGGCCACAATCGCCTTGGCGCCCAGGTGGTGCGCGGTAAACAGTGCGCCCATGGCAATCGACTGGTCGATGCGGGTGAAAGTCTTGCCGGCAAAATCGGCTTCCAGTTCCTTGTACTCGGCTTTCTCAGCCTCCAGGCAAATCTTGGCCATCTCCTCCACCGTCTCCAGCGGGTACTTGCCGGCGGCGGTTTCGGCGCTGAGCATGACCGCATCGGTGCCGTCGAGCACGGCGTTGGCCACGTCGCTGACCTCGGCCCGCGTGGGCACCGGATTGACAATCATGCTTTCCATCATCTGCGTCGCCGTGATCACGACCTTGTCATACGCCCGGGCCAGCTTGATCATGCGTTTTTGCAGGGCCGGCACCGCCGCATTGCCCACCTCAATCGCCAGGTCGCCGCGCGCCACCATGATGCCGTCGCTGACCTTGAGAATTTCTTCGAGCTTGGGAATGGCTTCGGCTCGCTCGATCTTGGCAATCAGGCCGGGCTTGTGCTTGTAGGGCGCAGCGGCCACATCACACAGCTGGCGCGCCATCTCCATGTCGGTCGCGTTTTTCGGGAAGCTCACGGCCACGTAGTCGGCCCGAAAGCTCATCGCGGTTTTGATGTCTTCCATGTCCTTGGCCGTCAGGGCCGGTGCCGTCAGGCCGCCGCCCTGCTTGTTGATGCCCTTGTTGTTGGACAACACGCCACCGAGCTTGACGCTGGTGTGCACCTCTTCGCCCCGCACGGCATCCACCGTCAGCACGATCAGGCCGTCGTTGAGCAGCAGCACGTCGCCGGCCTTCACATCGCGCGGCAGCTCCTTGTAGTCCAGGCCCACGCCCTTGATGTCGCCGGGCTCGGTGCGGGAGGCATCAAGCACGAATTTCTCGCCCGGCTCCAGCATGACCTTGCCTTCGGCGAATTTGCCGACACGGATTTTGGGGCCCTGCAGATCGGCCATGATGGCCACCTCGCGACCGGCGCGCTGCGAAGCCTCGCGCACCAGCGTGGCCCGGTCGATATGGTCCTGGGCGGTGCCATGGCTGAAATTGAGGCGCACCACATTGACGCCTGCGCGAATCATTTCTTCCAGCAAAGCCGGATCACTGGAAGCAGGGCCGAGGGTGGCAACAATTTTGGTGGCGCAACGAATCATGAAAAAAGGTCTCCTTGTAATTTGGTTTCCATTTTTACATGAAACTGGTTACCAATCGGTTACCAAAAGCAGCCCTGCCGGACCTTGCCGCAAATCAGCCCGCGGCGCGCCTAGCCAGAATCTCGAAGGCCGGCAGGGTTTTGCCTTCCAGCACTTCCAGGAAGGCGCCGCCGCCTGTGGAGATGTAGCCCACCTGTTTCTCAATGCCGTATTTGGCAATCGCTGCCAGCGTGTCGCCGCCGCCGGCGATCGAGAACCCGGCGCTGCCGGCAATGGCGCGCGCAATGCCTTCGGTGCCTTTGGCAAAGGCGTCAAACTCGAACACCCCGACCGGGCCGTTCCAGACGATGGTGCCGGCGGCCTTGAGCTGGGCGGCCAGCTTCGCGGTGGTCTCGGGGCCGATGTCGAGAATCAGGTCGTCGTCCGCCACATCGGTGGCGGCCTTGATGGTGGCGGGCGCATCGGCCGCAAAGGTTTTGGCGGTCACCACATCGGTGGGGATGGGCACGTCGGCGCCGCGCGCCTTCATGGCCTCAATCACGGCCCGGGCTTCGGCCAGCAAATCGGCTTCGGCCAGGCTCTTGCCGATGTTCAGGCCGGCGGCCAGCATGAAGGTGTTGGCAATGCCGCCGCCCACGATCAGCTGGTCCACCTTGCTGGCCAGCGATTTCAAAATGGTGAGCTTGGTCGACACCTTGCTGCCAGCCACGATCGCTACCAGCGGCCGGCGCGGGCCGGACAGCGCCTTGGAGATGGCGTCCATTTCAGCGGCCAGCAGCGGGCCGGCGCTGGCCACAGCCGCGTACTGCGCGATGCCGTAGGTGGAGGCTTCGGCGCGGTGCGCAGTGCCGAAGGCGTCGTGCACAAAGATATCGCAGAGCGCGGCCATCTTGCGCGCCAGTTCCTCGCTGTTTTTCTTCTCGCCCTTGTTGAGGCGGCAGTTCTCGAGCAGCACCAGCTGGCCGGGCTTGAGCTCCACGCCGTCCACCCAGTTGGAGGCCAGTGGCACTTCGCGCCCCATGAGTTCGCCCAGGCGTCTGGCCACGGGCGCCAGCGAATCAGCCGGCTTGAACTCGCCTTCCACAGGCCGCCCAAGGTGGGAGGTCACCATCACCGCGGCGCCGGCATCCAGCGCCATCTGGATACAGGGGATGGAGGCGCGGATGCGGGTGTCTTCGGTGATATTTCCGCTGCCGTCTTGCGGCACGTTCATGTCCGCACGGATGAAAACACGCTGGCCTGCGACCTTGCCGCTGGCGCACAGGTCGGAAAAACGGATGAAATTCATGGATCGCTCGCAAGTGAAAAAGCTGGCCAACACGGCCAAGGCCTTAATTGTAGGTTGCTACACGTAACCCGAGGCCCTCAGAGCAAGTCAGGGCCGGCAAGGCCTCGGAAGTGACGCGAAGCGAACGACAGCGGGGGCTCTCCAACCCAGCAGGGGCCGCGGGACTGGCTTTGCCAGACCGCAGGCGCAGCGGCCCCCTCGGGGGGCAGCGACCCGCGCAGCGGCGGAGCGTGGGGGCTCTAGTTCACCAGCCCAGCCCCAGATGCAGCGGCAGGTACACCGCCATGCCGGCGATGATGGTGCCGAGCACGCCGTGGCGCCAGTAGTACCAGGCGGCGCCGGCGATTACGGCAAACAGCCGGGCGTCTTTCCAGGTGGCAATGAGGTGGCCCTGTGTCATCACCATCTCGGGCACGATCACGGCAGCCAGCGCCGCAATGGGCGCATAGTGCAGGCCGCGCTGCGCCCAGGCCGGCAAGGTCCAGGGTTTGCTGGAGAGGAAAAAGAAAGAGCGTGTGATAACGGTCACCAGCGCCAAGCCGACGATGGTGGCCACGCTCCAGAGATCGGTCTGGTTCATGCGGAATCTCCGGAGCCGGTCGTTTGGGCCTGCGCCGGTTGGGGCAGGGCCGGCTTTTCCAGCAGCAGGCAGACGGCGACTGCGGCCGCGATAGCTACCAGGATATTAAGCTTGAGCGGCAAGGCAAAGGCCGCCACGGCGGCCGCACCGGCCACACCCGCAGACACGGCGCGCAAACGGGTGGTGGTTAACGAGCAGGCGATGCCGAGCAAGGCCAAAATACCGGCAAAACCCAGGCCCCAGGTGGTCGGGATGAGGTTGGCCAAGGCCACGCCTATCATGCTGCTGACCACCCAGTTGCACCAGCTGAGGCCGCAGCTGCCCGCCAGGTAGGCCTGCTGGGCGAGGCGCTGGGCCGGGTCGTCGCTGGGCTTGGGAAAGCGCCGGGTGAACAGCACATAGGTCAGGTCGGCCGTGAGAAAACCCGTGAGCATGCGCTCCCAGCGCGGCAGATGCATCATGTAGGCGCGCAGGTGCGCGCTGAACACCACAAAGCGCAGGTTCACGCAAAAACCGGTGGCCAGGATCACCCACATGGGCGCACCCGCCATCAGCAACGGGATGGCCGCCAGCTGTGCGCTGCCGGCGTACACCAGCACCGTCATCAGAGTGGCTTCCAGCCCGCTCATGCCGGACTTGACCATGGCCACGCCGGTCATCAGGCCCCAGGCGGCAATGCCGGGTGCTACCGCGAGCATGTCGCGTGCGCCCTGGCGGAATTGTGGATGGCGGTAGTGGGCAGGACGCAGGAACATGGGGACTTACTTTCCAAAGGTCATGCCGGGTGCGAGCTCGAAGCCGCGCAGGAAGTCCGCCACGGCCAGGCGCTTGCCGCCGGCGCGCTGCAGCTCGGTCAGGCGCAGCACGCCCTGGCCGCAGGCCACGCTCACGCCCGCCGCATTCACAGACAAAATCGTGCCGAAGCCTATATCAATCGGGCGCGAGTAGCTCTCAATTTCATAGCGCCAGAGTTTGATGGTTTCACCCGCGAACAGGGTGTGGGCGCCGGGAAATGGATCGAAAGCCCGGATGCGCCGGCCAATCACGTCGGCGCTCTGGCTCCAGTCCACCATGGCCTCGGCCTTGTCGATCTTGTGGGCGTAGCTCACGCCCGCTTCGGGTTGCCTGACTGCCCGCAAGCCACCGCAGGCGGCCAGCTCCAGCGCCTCGACGATCAAGCGGCCGCCCAGCACCGCCAGCCGGTCGTGCAGGCGGCCTGTGCTGTCCTGTGGCGTGATGGGCAGGGCGTCTGTCAGCAGCATGTCGCCCGTGTCCAGGCCAGCATCCATCTGCATGATGGTCACGCCGGTCTCCAGGTCGCCGGCCTCGATGGCGCGGTGAATCGGCGCGGCGCCGCGCCAGCGCGGCAGCAGCGAGGCGTGGATATTCAAGCAGCCCAGCTTGCGAGCCCCCACGCTTTTCACTTCGTGTAATGCGCTGCCCCCCGGGGGGGCTAATTTTCCTTGGGGCGGCCCGGCGGAAAATTGCGGGGCACTCATCACATCAAGAACCCACTGCGGCAGGATCAGCCCGTAAGCCGCCACCACCATCACATCGGCCTGCGCCGCCTCTATGGCGGCGCGCGCGGCGGCCGCATCCTCGGGATACTTGCCGTCCAGCCGCAGGCTGCGCGGCTGTGCCACGGGAATGTTGTTGTCCAGCGCGAACTGCTTGACCGGCGAGGGTGTGAGCTTCAGGCCGCGACCGGCCGGCCGGTCGGGCTGGGTCAGCACCAGGGGAATCTCGAAGCCGACGGCATGCAACTGCGCCAATGCCACGCGGGCGAACTCGGGGGTACCGGCAAAAATGACGCGCATGGCTAAGGAAGGGGGTAAACGCGGGGATCTTGAAAGGGATGAACACGCCTGGCGCGCCTGGCGCGCCTGAAGCTTAAAGCTCCAAGCACCGGCAAGAACAGACTCAGTGCACCGCCTCGCGCGCTTCTTCCTTTTTCTGCTTGATCATCTTGGTCTTGATACGGTTGCGCTTGAGCGGCGACAGGTACTCGACAAACACCTTGCCCATCAAATGATCCATTTCGTGCTGGATGCACACCGCCAGCATGCCTTCGGCGTTGTAGGTTTGCAGCTTGCCGTCCAGGTCCAGCGCCTGCGCCTTGACGGCGATGGAGCGCTCCACGCCGTCGTAAATACCGGGCACCGAAAGGCAACCCTCATCACCGACCCGGGTTTCCGGGCTGGCCCAAATGATCTCGGGGTTGATCAGCACCAGCGGCTGGTTGCGCTCCTCGCTGATGTCAATCACGATCAGGCGCTCGTGGACATCGACCTGGGTGGCGGCCAAGCCGATGCCGGCGGCCTCGTACATGGTCTCGAGCATGTCGTCGGCCAGCTTGTGCAGGCGTGCATCCACCGCAGCCACCGGCTTGGCGATGGTGTGCAAACGGGGGTCCGGGTAACGGAGAATGGTCAGTTGGGTCATGGTGACAGGTAATCCAAGTGTCGCTATTTTCGCCACTTTTCGCGGTTTTTAAGCATCTCAATCTTCCCAGAAACTGGTAATCGTTGCTTAATCAAGGGCTTAGGTACAGAATCGCCAGTGATTTATCAAGATTCAAGCACGGTCTTTTTGTGATCCATCCCAAAATGCCGTGCCAGCCCGAGGGGCCTTCAGGATGCAATACATGTTCGGTCGTTTCAGTCATATTTCAATAGCCGTCGCCCTGCTGGGCGCCACGGTCGGGCTGCAGGCCCAGAACTTCCCCATCACGCCAGGCCAGAAAGCCACCGCCACTCAAGTCGCCCAGGCCGGCGTTCCCCTCAGCGAACTGGCGCCCAACGCGCCGGACGAGTACACCGTCAAGCGGGGCGACACGCTGTGGGCCATTTCAGGCCTGTTTCTTAAAAGCCCGTGGCGCTGGCCCGAGTTGTGGGGCATGAACCTGCAGGACATCCGCAACCCGCACCGGATTTACCCCGGCCAGCAGCTTTACCTGGACAAGACCGGTGGACGTGCCACCCTGCGCACGCGCCAGGCGGCGATCGATGGCCCGCCCACCGATGTCGTCCGGGTGTCACCCCGCACCCGCTACGAGTCGCTGGCCGATACGGCCATTCCGGCGCTGGCGCCCAACGTGATCGAACCGTTTCTGAGCGAGGCCCTGATTGTGGACGAGGCCACGTTCGCCGCGTCCCCACGAATTGTGGCAGCCCAGGAAGGCCGCGTCCTGCTCAGCCGGGGCGACCGTGCCTACGCACGCGGCGAGTACAGCGATGGCAAAACCGGCAAGGCCCTGAGCGATGCCAAAGGCGAACCGCTGAACTACCGCGTGTTTCGCAACGCTACCCCGCTGAAAGACCCGGCCACCAAGGAGATACTGGGCTACGAGGCCCAGTTTTTGGGCAAGGCCGAGCTGGTGCGTGGCGAATCCAGCCGTCAGGGCAGCGATGACAAGGCGCCGGCTGAAATCGTGCCCGCCACCATTGACATCATGGTTTCCAAGGAAGAAATGCGCGTGGGCGACCGCCTGGTTGCCGAGCCGCCGCGCGAGTTGCTCAGCTATGTGCCGCATGCGCCCGCCCTGCCGATGGAAGGCCAGATTGTGTCCGTCTACGGCAGCGCCGTGACTTACGCCGCAGCCAACCAGGTGGTGGTCATCAACCGCGGCCTTCGGGACGGGCTGGAACACGGCCATGTGATGGCCATCCTGAAAGACGGTGCGCGCCTGGCCGACCGCACCGATGGCGCCAAACCCCAGATCAAGCTGCCCAACGAGCGCAACGGCCTGCTGATGGTCTTCAAAACCTTCGACAAGCTGTCCTACGCCCTGGTGCTGCAAATCACCGACGGCGTCAAGGTGGGTGACCGCTTCGTCAACCCCAACTGATCATCCGCGGCGTCAACCGGTTTGACCGGCGGTTGACGCCTCATCCCCACGCCGGACGGGCCCTTTTCGTTTGGAAACACAAGAACTCAGCGCCTGGTTGCGCCTGACACTGACCCCCGGTGTTGGCAACGAGACCGCGCGCCAGCTGCTGGCCACCTTCGGATCGGCCCAGGCAGTTTTCGAGCAGACGGCGACCACTTTGCGGGCGCTGGGCTCTGAGCGGCTCGCCAGCGCCATTTTGGCCGAGCCCGCGCAACTGGGCGCCCAGCTGCAAGCCACGCTGGACTGGCTGCAACAGGCCGATGACCGGCGTGTCGTCGCTCTGGGCGATGCCGGCTACCCATCGGCCCTGCTCGACATCGAAGACCCGCCTTTGATGCTTTATATGCTGGGAAGCCTTGTTAAATGTGCGCCAGCAGCTAGCAAAAACATAGCGACCAACCTGGCCATCGTGGGCAGCCGCAACCCCACCCCGCAAGGCGAAGCCAATGCCCGGCAGTTTGCAAAAACACTGGGTGGCGCAGGCCTGTGCGTGGTGTCCGGCCTGGCGCTGGGCATCGACGGCGCCGCTCATGACGGGGCCCTGCTCGGGGGCGGCACGACGATGGCTGTGGTGGGTACCGGCCTGGACCGGGTCTATCCGAAAAAACATCTGACCCTGGCACACCGCATTGCCCAGCAGGGCCTGCTTATCAGCGAATTCCCGCTGGGCACACCACCCCTGGCGGCCAATTTCCCCCGGCGCAACCGCATCATTTCGGGCCTGTCGCAAGGCACCCTGGTGATTGAGGCGGCGCTGCAGTCGGGCTCGCTGATTACCGCACGCTTGGCCGCCGAGCAGGGCAAAGAGGTTTTCGCCATCCCCGGATCGATCCACTCGCCCCAGTCGCGCGGCTGCCACGCCCTGATCAAGCAGGGCGCCAAGCTGGTGGAATCGGCCCAGGACGTGCTCGAAGAGCTGCGCATGGCACCGGCACCGGGCGCAGAACGCGAGCCGCCGGCCATTCCTGGGCAGGCTTCGGGCTTGCCGCCTGAGAACCCGCTGGTTTCGGCACTGGGCTTTGACGCCGTCAGCCTGGACGCCCTGCAGGCACGCACCGGACTGGACACCCCTGCGCTGCAGGCGCAGCTGCTGGAGCTTGAGCTCGATGGGCAGATAACCCGACTGCCAGGCGGCTTATTCCAGCGCCTGGCCAGCAGCTAAGCTTAGGTTAGCGCCGCGAAGGGCCGCCCCGAGCAAGCGACGGCCCCCTCGGGGGGCAGCGCATTACACGAAGTGAAAAGCGTGGGGGCCTAATAGCGGGTAAACAACGGCCTTGACACCGGTTAAGCCATCTGCGTTATATTGGGCGCATGTTTGAAGTACTGGTGTACGTTTACGAGAATTACTGGCAAGGCAATGCCTGCCCCGAACTGCAGCAACTGGGGCGCAAACTCACCGCAGCCGGGTTTGAAGCCGAAGAGATCCAGGCAGCACTGGTCTGGCTCGACGGCCTGAACATTGCGGCGCAAAGCACCCAGATCAACCTGCCCGCCGAAAACGCCACCAGCCCCTCCAGCGCCGGCAACCTGTCCCAATCAGCCCACAGCCTGCGCGTCTACTCCATTGCCGAGCAGGAACACCTGGGGGCACAAGCCCTGGGTTTTGTGAGTTTTCTCGAATCCTCCGGGGTGTTGCCACCCCACATGCGCGAAATCGTCATCGACCGGGCCATGGCGGCGCCGGGCGACCCGGTCACCCTGGACGACCTGAAAATCATCGTGCTGATGGTTTACTGGAGTTTCGGTGAAGAACCGGATGCGCTGGTGCTCGACGAACTCTGCGATGACGCCGAGTTCCGCGTAGCCCATTAAGGCCCCACTACCCCAGCAAGCGCTCGGGATTGGCATCTAGCTTGCCCAGCGCGTCGCGCGTGGCGCGCACCGTCAGGGCTTCCTCTTCGGTCGGCACCAGCAGGCCTGCCTGCAGATAGGCCGCCAGACGGCGCGCCTGAATCAGGAAGTTGCGGCCATCGGCCGAGGCGAACAGGTGCAACTGCTTGCGGTCGCTGCACCAGGCAAACTGCACATGGCTGACCTTGCCGTTGTGATCCAGACTGAACCAGGCCCCGAGCTGGAGCTCTTTCACCCAAGCCCGCATGGCTTCGCTGGGGTGGCTGCCACCGTCGGTAATGATCTGGATATCCGCGGCGTCGATGCCAATCATCATCACCAGGTTTTCGGTGTCCAGCGGCAAATCACCCACATCCTCATCGGACAGGTAGTCCTCCAGATTGGCCAGCCGTTTGGCCATGACGTCAATGCGCTCCGCTGGGATGGCATCGGTCTTGGACATGAAGGCATCGGCCAGCGTGGCGCTGATTACCTTGAGGCGCCCGTCTTGGGCGGGCGCCTCCATGCCCAGCATGGCCATGCCCTGGCGCAGCAGCTGCAGCAGCTTGGGCAGGTCTGCAATCACGCGGGCCCGGTCATTGCGGTTGGGCTTGGCGCTCGCCGCCCACACCAGATCCGCGGCAGCCTGCTTGAGCGTGACGGTTTCCGGATGCTGCGGCCCGTTTCTCATGGCGGCAATGGCCAGCACCTCGGCCCAGATCTTGAACAGGAATTCGCGAATTTCCTCACGCACCGGCATGTCATTGAGCATGCTGCGCATCTCGATGGTGTACTGAATGACCATGGTCTCTTTTTGCTCGACCTGCTGGGCCACACTGACCACCCGCGCCGCACTGCCCTGCTCGGACAGGAATTTCGACAGAAACTTCTGGAACTCGTCGTAGACCAGCTGGAAGACGCGCCGGCCGGTTTCAGGGTACTGCTCAATCACCTGCACGACGCGCTTGATCTCGGTCTCCAGCGCACCGCCCGAGACCGCGGCATCGAAGCCCAGCACACAAGAGCCCATGCGGTCAATCAGGCGGCGGGCCGGGTGCTGCAAGGACCCGAAGAACTCGGGCTCGGAAATCGCCACGCGCAACACCGGCATTTGCAGCCGGGCAAACCACACCCGTATCGCCGGGGGAATGCGGTCTTCCGCCAGAATGCTCTGGAACATCAGGGCCACGATTTCGATCGTGGCCTTTTCGCTGGAAGTGCTGGCCGCCTGCTTGAGGCTGTTGGTACGCTGGCGCAAAGCACTGGCCGCCTGCTCCACATCCGCCTGGCCATACACCTGGGCAGATGTTTCAGCCCGCAAGGTCTGCCCGCCGGCACGTTCGTCGCGTTCGGCACGCTCAGCCGTCTCGACCTTGGCCAGGGCCTGCGCCAGCTGAGGCGAGGGCGGGTTGGCCCGTGTGTCGTCATAACCGGCGTGGTCGGTCAGCAAGCGCTTGAGGTGGCCCATCACGCCCTGGGCCTTCATGCGTGCCCTGGCCAAGGGGGTGGTCGCCGTTTGCATGCGCGTTTCGTCATGCACCGCGTTTCTGCCTGTAGTGGCGCCAGCGCCACTGCTGCCGCCGGCACCGCCAGAGCCGCCGCCACTGACGCCTGAGGCCCCTGCCGGGGCGTTCATGGCGGCGCCAGAGTGACCCCCGCCCGGCAAGCCACGTGAATTAACGCCGCCACCGCCGGAAGTACCGCCAGAGCCGCCCCCAGTGGCTCGCCCAGCATCGGCAAAAGCTCCCATGGGCGCGCCGCCCTGGCTACCGCGCTGACTGCCACCGAAAGCACCACCAGATCCGCCTCCAGCGGCTTGTTCAGTACCCGCCGAGGCATCACCATGGCCGCCACCGCCGAAAGTACCTCCCGACCCATTACCAGTGGTGGGTCCCGTATCAGCCAAGACGCCCATTGGCGCGCCACCCTGGTCGCCGGATGAGCCGCGCGAATTGGCAGTGCTGTCGCCCGCCGCTGCAGCAGTCTTCGGCTGGGCACCCGCTACTGGCTTGGCCTTCATCGGAGCGCCACCGGCGGCAGAAGGGGTCCGTTTGACCAGCGGGCGCAAATCAATCTCGGCCATCACGCCCTGGCCGATCAGAAACTCGTTGGCCGCATGGTAGGCCTCCAGCAAATGGGCGGCCAACTGCTTCTGGATGACGTCCTGCACCATCAGCCACACCTCGCGGGACAGCGGTGCCAGCGTCCATTGCTCGACCAGATGCTGCGTGAGCACCTCGGGACGAAGAATATCGTCCTTGGACAACTCGGCAGTGCCATCCAGGTTCTGCACCCGCAAGCGCAAGTCATTGAGTTCCCAGCTGGCGACATCCAGCAGTCGCAGGGCCAGACGCGAGGCGAGGATTTTGTTCTCCATCACCTCGTTGCCCATCAGCTCGAATTTTCCACTGTTAAGGAAAAGCCGCCCCGCTTTGGCCGAGGCCGGCGGCGATACCAGTGCTTTTCTCCACGCATCGAGCGTGCCCCGAATCCAGGTGGCTTCGTTTTGCTGAAATGCGAGCCAGGCATCCCGGTGCTCCTGCATCTCGCGCGCGTTGCCGATCTGCCCCGCTAGCGCTGACAACCTCTCCCTGACGGCGCTGGAAAGCTCCGGAAGAATCCGGGCCGCATGCCCTGCAAATTGCTCGCGCGCCTGCTGGGCAAGAAAGTTGCTTTGTTTGTTGTCTGCAGCCACAACCGCTCTGTTTATTTGACCTGTAGCTTAGCTTACACCCTGGCCCCGGCATTGGGGTCATTCGGATCTTCATCTTTTTTCGCCGTGGCCTTGATCAGGTCTTCCCGCTTGATGCCCAGCCACATGGCAATGGCAGCGGCCACAAACACCGACGAATAGATGCCGAACAGGATACCAATGGTCAGGGCCAATGCGAAGTAAAACAGGGTGGGCCCGCCAAACAGCAGCATGGACAGCACCATCATCTGGGTAGCGCCGTGCGTGATGATGGTGCGGCTGATGGTGGAGGTGATCGCGTTGTTGATGATCTGCACCGTGTTCATCTTGCGGTAGCGGCGAAAGTTCTCGCGGATACGGTCAAAAATCACCACCGATTCGTTGACCGAGTACCCCAGCACGGCCAGCACGGCCGCCAGCACCGAGAGTGAAAACTCCCACTGGAAAAACGCGAAAAATCCCAGAATGATGATCACGTCATGCAAATTGGCGATGATGGCGGACACGGCGTATTTCCACTCAAAGCGGATGGCCAAGTAAATCATGATGCCGAACACCACCATGGCCAGCGCCTTGAGGCCGTCGTGGGCCAGCTCTTCACCCACCTGCGGACCGACAAACTCGGTACGGCGCAAACCGACCTCGCTGTCCGCGGCCTTCAGCGCCGCCATCACCTGCTCGCTTTGCTGCGCCGTGCTCACGCCCTTCTTGGCCGGCAAACGGATCATCACATCGCGCGCGGTGCCAAAATTCTGCACCTGCACATCGGTCAGGCCCAGCCTTGCAATCGTGCTGCGAATCTTTTCTACATCGGCCGGCTTGGAGTAACTCACCTCCATGAGCGTGCCGCCGGTGAACTCCACCGACAGATGCAGGCCCCGCGAAAACAGGAAAAATACCGCCAGCGCAAAGGTCACGAACGAGATCACATTGAAGATCAGGGCGTGCCGCATGAACGGAATGTCTTTACGGATCTTGAAAAATTCCATTTGCCTGTTTCCTGTTTCAGTTCGTGGATGCAATGGATTTGCTGTCCGGCTCGGCACGCCAGACGGTGCCAATCGAGACTGACTTGAGTTTCTTCTGCCGTCCGTACCAGAAGTTGACGAGCCCGCGCGAGAAGAGCACGGCCGAGAACATGCTGGTCAGGATGCCGATACAGTGGACCACCGCAAAGCCCCGCACCGGCCCGGAGCCGAAGGCCAGCAGCGCCACGCCGGCAATCAGCGTGGTGATGTTCGAGTCCAAAATGGTGGCCCAGGCACGCTCATAGCCGGTGTGGATGGCGGCCTGGGGCGACGCGCCGTTGCGAAGCTCTTCACGCACGCGCTCGTTGATCAGCACGTTCGAATCGATGGCCATGCCCAGTGCCAGCGCCATCGCGGCCATGCCGGGCAGGGTCAGGGTCGCCTGCAGCATGGACAGCACCGCCACCAGCAACAGCAGGTTGACGGCCAGCGCCACACCCGAGAACAGGCCGAACAGCATGTAGTACACCGCCATGAAGGCCACGATCACCACAAAACCCCAGGCCACGCTTCGAAAGCCCTTGGCGATGTTGTCGGCGCCCAGGCTGGGGCCTATGGTGCGCTCTTCAATGATTTCCATGGGCGCGGCGAGCGATCCGGCGCGCAGCAGCAGGGCCAGGTCGTTGGCTTCGCTCACGCTCATGGAGCCCGAAATCTGGAAGCGGTTGCCGAGCTCGCTTTGAATCACCGGCGCGGTCAGGACTTCGCCCTTGCCTTTTTCAAACAGCAGGATCGCCATGCGTTTCTTGATGTTTTCACGGCTGGTGTCGCGCATGATGCGCCCGCCCTTGGCGTCCACCGTCAGGTCCACCTTGGGTTGCTGGTTCTGCGAGTCAAAGCCGGGCTGGGCATCGGTCAGGCTGTCGCCGGTCAGGATCACCTGCTTTTTCACGATCACGGCCTGGCCGTTGCGCTCCAGATAACGCTCGGCGCCAAACGGCACGGCGCCGGTGTTGTTTGCGGCGGCTCTGGCCTCGGCGCTGTCGTCCACCAGGCGCATTTCCAGCGTGGCCGTGCGGCCCAGGATGTCCTTGGCCTTGGCCGTGTCCTGCACGCCGGGCAGCTGCACCACAATCCGGTCAATCCCCTGCTGCTGGATCACCGGCTCGGCCACACCCAGCTCGTTGATGCGGTTGTGCAGCGTGACCATGTTCTGCTTGAGGGCCTGCTCCTGCACGCGGCGGGCGGCCTCGGGCTTGATGGTGGCCGTCATCCGGTATTCGATGCCGTCCGGCGCATCCACGGTTTGCAGGTCGGCAAACTGGTCCTGCACCAGCGCCTTGGCGGCATCCAGGGTCTGGCTGTCACGGAACTTGATCTCGATGGCCTGTCCACTGCGGTTGATACCGCTGTGGCGGATGTTTTTCTCGCGCAGCGACAGGCGGATGTCACCGGCCAGCGACTCGGCCTTTTTGGTCAGCGCGGCCTGCATGTCCACCTGCAGCATGAAGTGCACGCCCCCGCGCAGGTCCAGGCCCAGGTACATGGGCGCGGCGTTCAGCGAGGACAGCCAGGCCGGCGAGCGCGACAGCAGATTCAGCGCCACCACATAAGCCGGATCGGCCGGATCCGGGCTCAGCGCTTTTTGAACGGCATCCTTGGCCTTGAGCTGCGTCTCGGTGTCGCCAAAACGGGCCTTGACCGAATTGCCATCGAAGGTGATGAGTTCGGCCACGAGGCCGGCTTCCTTGAGGGTCTGCTCAATCCGGGTCACGGTCGTGCTGTCGACCTTGACGGTGGATTTGCTGCTGGAGACCTGCACCGCCGGCGCTTCCCCAAAGAAGTTGGGCAGCGTGTACAGGGCTGCAATCAACAACGCGACCACAATGATCGCGTATTTCCAGGCCGGATAACGATTCATGAGACTACTGTTCCTGGTGGACTGATAAACGAGAAGGCAGGCAGGCCAGGCCCTGAACGGGCGGGAGGTGGCCCGCTTTCTTTACTTGGCCGAGTTGATGGCGCCCTTGGGCAGCACCTGGATGATGGCGCTGCGCTGCAGCTGCACTTCAACACCGGGGGCCAACTCGAGCGTCAGGTAGACATCGCCCAGCTTGGTGACCTTGCCGAGCAGGCCACCGGCGGTTGCGACTTCGTCGCCTTTGGCCAGCGCGTCAACCATGGTGCGGTGCTCTTTCTGCTTCTTCATCTGGGGACGGATCATCACGAAATACAGCACCACGAACATCAACACCAGCGGCAGCATGCCGGTCAACGACGACAGCATGTCGCCCCCGGGAGCGGCGGCAGGGGCAGTCTGGGCAAAAGCAGAAGAAATAAACACGGCAAACTCCACAACAATTGAATGGACAGTGACAGGCGCTCCGGCCACTACAGCCAGAGCACAAAGACCATGATTGTATGCGGGCAGGTAGCGCCAAGTCCTTGTAATTTGTGGGGTTTGCCCTGTTTTCAAGGCCCCCGGAAGGATACCTTTGATCAGCCCCCGTCCCCCCAAAAAACCGGCCACCGTCACCGATGGCCAGGTTTCGGCAAGTTTCAGGCCACTTTTTGCGGACGGCGGGCGCCGGCCGGCTCGAACGCCTGCATCAGGCCGGCCCATTGCAGCCTGGCCGTTTCAACATTGCGCTCCTTGATGTGGCCATAGCCCTTGATGAGCTCCGGAATGCGGGCAATTTCCACGGCAGCGGCGTGCTTGCCGAGGTCGAGGCTTTTGAGCACGGTCTCGATGCTGGCCCGGTAGTCTTCAATCAGCGCCCGCTCCATTTTCCGTTCGGCACTGCGGCCAAACACGTCCAGCGGCGTGCCGCGCAGGCCCTTGAGTCTGGCCAGCACGCCAAACGCGGTGCGTATCCAGGGGCCAAACGGCTGCTTGATCAACTCGCCCTTGTCGTTTTTCTTCGCCGTCAGCGGCGGCGCCAGGTGGTGCACCAGCTTGTACTCGCCCTCGAACATGCCGGCGATCTTGTCGGTGAACGCCTTGTCGGTGTGCAGCCGCGCCACCTCGTACTCGTCCTTGTAAGCCATCAGCTTGAACAGGTAACGGGCCACGGCTTCGGTCAGCGTGGTTTTGCCCAGCGGCGCTTCCACGGCACGCACCTTGTCGACAAAGGCCTGGTAGGTCTGCGCGTAGGCGGCATTCTGGTAGCCGCTCAGGAATTCGACGCGTTTGCCGACCATTTCGGCCAGCGAGGGCTTCTTGACGAACTCGATCACCTGCGCGGTCTTGAACAACGCCTGCACCGCGGCCAGGTCGTGCGCGCAGCGCCGGCCCCATTCGAAAGCCGCCTTGTTGTTGTCCACCTGCACGCCGTTGAGTTCGATGGCGCGCATCAGCGCGGCGTGCGACAACGGCACCCGGCCTTTTTGCCAGGCAAAGCCCAGCATCAGCGGGTTGGTGTAGATCGAGTCGCCCAGCATCTGCACCGCCACCTGCTCGGCGTCAAAAGTGCCGATCAGCCCGGCGCCCACTGCGGCGCTGACGGCGCTTTCGCAGTTGCCGCCCGGGAACTGCCAGTCGGGGTTGGCGACAAACGCCGCCGTTGGCGTGCCGTGCGAGTTCAGCGCCACATAGGTGCGGCCGGGCTGCATCACCGCCAGCGTGTACTTGTTGGCCGCCACGATGGCGTCGCAGCCGATCACGAGGTCGGCCTTGGCGGTATCGACCTTGGTGGTGTAGATGGCCTCGGGCCGGTTGGCGATCTGGATATGACTCCAGGTCGCGCCGCCTTTTTGCGCCAGGCCGCCGGCATCCTGCGTCACCACGCCCTTGCCCTCGATGTGGGCCGCCATGCCCAGCAACTGACCGATGGTGATGACGCCGGTGCCGCCCACGCCACCGACCACAATGCCCCAGGCGCTCTCGGCCACCGGCAGCACGGGCTCGGGAATCCCCGGCAGGGTCGACAGGTCACCCTTTTTCTCCTTCTTGGGCTTCTTCAGCTGGCCGCCTTCGACCGTGACAAAGCTCGGGCAGAAGCCCTTGACGCAGGAGTAATCCTTGTTGCAGCTGCTCTGGTTGATGCGGCGCTTGCGGCCAAACTCGGTTTCCAGCGGCTCGACCGACAGGCAGTTGCTCTGCACCGAGCAGTCGCCGCAGCCCTCACAGACCAGCTCGTTGATCACCACGCGCTTGGCCGGGTCCACCATGCTGCCGCGCTTGCGGCGGCGGCGCTTTTCGGTGGCGCAGGTCTGGTCGTAGATGATGATGCTGGTGCCCTTGAGTTCGCGGAACTCGCGCTGGATGCGGTCCAGCTCGTCGCGGTGGTGCACGGTCACGCCGGGCGGCAGCGCCATGACCAGCTCGGGGTGGCCTGCGCGGGCCGGGCTGACGGCCGTGCGGCCGCTGTACTTTTCGGGCTCGTCGGTGACCACGACCATCTTGACCACGCCCTCGGCCCGCAGGCTGTTGGCGATCTGCAGCACCGAATGCCCCTCGGGCCGCTCGCCGACCTGCTGGCCGCCGGTCATGGCCACCGCATCGTTGTACAGAACCTTGTAGGTGATGTTGACGCCGGCGGCAATGCTCTGGCGGATCGCCAGCAGGCCGCTGTGGAAATAGGTGCCGTCGCCCAGGTTGGCAAAGACATGCTGGTCGGTCGTGAAGGGCGCCTGGCCGACCCAGGGCACGCCCTCGCCGCCCATCTGGGTGAAGGTGCTGGTGCTGCGGTCCATCCAGGTGGCCATGTAATGGCAGCCGATGCCGGCCACGGCGCGTGAACCTTCGGGTACGCGCGTGCTGGTGTTGTGCGGGCAGCCGCTGCAAAACCAGGGGGCGCGCTCGCCGGTGTCGGCCTTGACCTCGGCCAGGGCACGCTCGCGCGCCTCGATGATCGTCAGACGGGCATCCATGCGCGCCGCAATGTCGCTGGACACACCCAGTTTTTTCAGGCGCTTGGCAATCGCCTTGGCGATGATGGCCGGCGTCAGGTCGGCCTTGGCGCGCAGCAGCCAGTTGTCGCTGGGATTGGGCATCGACCATTCGCCGCCCGACGAGTCGCCCTCGGGCTCGTCAAACTTGCCCAGCACATGGGGGCGTACGTCGGCGCGCCAGTTGTACAGCTCTTCCTTGAGCTGGTACTCGATGACCTGGCGTTTTTCCTCGACCACCAGGATCTCCTGCAGCCCTTGGGCGAAGTCGCGCGTGATGGTGGCCTCCAGCGGCCACACCACATTGACCTTGTGCAGGCGGATGCCCAACTGGCGGCAGGTGTCGTCGTCCAGGCCCAGGTCGTTCAGCGCCTGGCGCGTGTCGTTGAAGGCCTTGCCGCTGGCGATCAGGCCGAAACGATCCTTGGGGCCGGCGATCACGTTGTAGTTCAGCTTGTTGGCACGGATGTAGGCCAGCGCGGCATACCACTTGTAGTCCATCAGCCGCGCCTCCTGCTCCAGCGGGGGGTCGGGCCAGCGGATGTGCAGGCCGCCCGCAGGCATCTGGAAGTCTTCGGGCAGGATGATCTTGACGCGGTCCGGCTCGATTGAGACCGAGCTGGAAGACTCCACCACCTCCTGGATCGTCTTCATGCCGGACCAGACGCCCGAGAAACGGCTCATCGCAAACGCGTGCAGCCCCATGTCGAGGATGTCCTGCACGCTGGAGGGAAAAAATACCGGCAGGCCGCAGGCCTTGAAGATGTGGTCGCTCTGGTGCGCTGCCGTGCTGCTCTTGGAGATGTGGTCGTCGCCGGCGATCGCGATCACACCGCCGTGCCTGGCGGTGCCGGCCATGTTGGCGTGCTTGAACACGTCGGAGCAGCGGTCCACGCCCGGGCCCTTGCCGTACCAGATGCCGAACACGCCGTCGAATTTTTTGCTTTGCGGATACAGGTCCAGCTGCTGCGTGCCCCAGACCGCGGTGGCGCCCAACTCTTCATTGACGCCGGGCTGGAACACGATGTTCTGCGCCGCCAGGTGCTTCTTGGCCGCCGCCAGCGCCTGGTCGTAGCCGCCCAGCGGCGAGCCGCGGTAGCCGCTGACGAAACCCGCCGTGTTGAGCCCGGCGATGGCGTCACGCGTGCGCTGCAGCATGGGCAGACGCACCAGCGCCTGCACGCCGCTCATGAAGGCGCGGCCGTGGCCCAATGAATACTTGTCGTCCAGCGTGACGCTTTCCAGCGCTTTGCGGATGTGCTCGGGTAGCGGGGCGTTCATGTTCGTGGGTCTCCAGATTGTTTGTCATGCCGCCGGGCAAGCAGCGCAAAACGCGACCCTAGCGGAGTAGGGAGCGGCCTCTAATCAACTGGAAAGTGTATGCCCGGTCGCCTGATATGTCTTTGCTTTTTATGCCTGATTAAAGGCGTTAAAAGAAAGGATATTGCTTATAATTATCAAAAATGGAAACACTTGACAAGTTTGACATCGCCATCCTGAAAGAGCTGCAAACCGAAGCGCGCCTGACCAACGCCGAACTGGCTTCGCGCGTGGGCCTGTCGGCGGCGCCTTGCTGGCGGCGCGTGCGGGCGCTGGAAGAGTCGGGCTTCATCACCGGCTACCGGGCTGAAATCAACCGCCACAAAATCGGGCTGGGCGTGCTGGCCTTCGTGCGGCTGGATGCCGAGCGCAACACCGGCGATGCCACGCGCCTGCTCGAAGAGGCCATCAAGAAGCTGCCGGAAATCGTCTCCTGCCACTACATCAGCGGCACCGGCACCTTCGAGCTGCAGGTGGTGGCGCAGGACCTGGAGGCTTTCAGCAAATTTGCGCTGCAGAACCTGATCAACCTGCCCTATGTGAAAGACCTGCACACCAGCTTTTCGCTCGGCGAGGTCAAGGCCAGCAGCGCGCTGCCGCTGGGGCATTTGAGCCGCAACACGACCTGACCCGTCGTTTGAAGCCAGAAATTCAAGCCTTTTAGGCCTTCAGCCCGTGCAAAATATGCTCAAACAGCTATTAATTTAATAGCAAAATAAGACCTGCAAGGGTCGCAGCCGGTGCGGATTTAACTATCTTTACCTGCACTTTGCCTGCGCACGATGAAGCCGTGCGGCGTCGCTTGTAAAGTCAGGACATTGGGACAATCGGCACGCCCCTTGAACCTGGAAACCGCTCTGCACATGCTCAAACTCAACCCCCAAGTCCGGCGCTACGGCCCGATGGCGCTGGCCCTCCTCCTCACAGTGGCAGTGGCTGTGGCGGCCAAGCTCTACTTTTTCCCGTCCGCCAAAAAGTCCGAATTCGTCACCGCCACGGCAGCGCTGTCCGACTTGGAGCAGTCGGTGCTGGCCACCGGCACGCTGCAGGCGTTCAAGCAGGTCAGCGTGGGCGCGCAGGCCTCGGGCCAGGTCAGGTCACTCAAGGTGGCGCTGGGCGACGCCGTCAAAAAAGGCCAGCTGGTGGCCGAGATTGACTCGATGAAGCAGCAAAACGACTTGCGCAACACCCAGGCCGCGCTGGACAGCGCCCGCGCCCAGCTGGCTTCCAAACAGGCCGCGCTGAAACAGGCGGAGCTGGCGTTCAGGCGCCAGCAGGAACTGCTGGCGCTTGACGCGATTTCGCGCGAGAGTTTTGAGCAGGCCGACGCCAAGCTGGAGACCACCCGCGCCGAAATCCGGGCCACCGAAGCCCAGATTGCGCAGGCCAAGATTGCGGCCGATACCGCGCAGGTCAACCTCGGCTACACCAAAATCCTCGCGCCCATGGACGGCGTGGTGGTGGCCATCGTCACGCAGGAAGGCCAGACCGTCAACGCCAACCAGAGCGCCCCCACCATCATCAAGCTCGCGCTGCTCGACACCATCACGGTCAAGGCGCAGATCTCCGAAGCCGATGTGGTGCGCGTCAGGACCGGGCAAAAGGCGTATTTCACGATTCTGGGCGCGCCCGAGAAGCGCTACTACACCACGCTGCGCACCATGGAGCCGGCGCCCGATTCGATCGCCAAGGAAGACACCAGCTCGTCCAGCAGTTCGGCGTCGGCGATTTACTACAACGGCCTGCTCGATGTGCCCAACACCGACGGCCGCCTGCGCATCTCGATGACGGCGCAGGTCTATATCGTGCTGAACGAGGCCAAGCAGGTGCTCACCATTCCCGCCGCCGCCCTCGGTGAACGCGGCCGCAAGGGCATGACGACCGTGCGGGTGCTCGGCGAGGACGGCAAGGCGCTTGAGCGCCAGGTCAAGGTCGGCATCAACAACAACGTCAACGCGCAGATTCTGGAAGGCCTGGCGGTCGGCGACAAAGTGGTTACCGGTGAGGCCCCCGCCGCCGGCAGCCAGCCGCAGACCGGCCGGCAAATGCCGCGCATGAGGTTCTGAGCATGGCCCGCGCCACCAACCCGGAAGACGCCATGGGCAGCGTAGCGGCAGCCGCTGCCGGCGTGGAGGCCACGCCCTTGCTGGTGCTCAAGGCCCTGCGCCGGGAATTTCCGGCCGGTGACGAGACCATCGCCGTTCTGAAGGATGTCGACCTCACGATCCAGTCCGGTGAAATGGTGGCCATCGTCGGGGCCTCGGGCTCGGGCAAGTCCACGCTCATGAACATTCTGGGCTGCCTGGACCGGCCGACGACCGGCTCTTACCGCGTGGCCGGCCGCGAGACCGGCCAGCTCTCGGTGGACGAGCTCGCCGAGCTGCGCCGCGAACATTTCGGCTTCATCTTCCAGCGCTACCACCTGCTGCCCGACCTCCATGCCCTGGGCAATGTGGAAGTGCCGGCGGTCTATGCCGGGCGCACCCGGCAGGCCCGGCATGCGCGCGCGGCGGCGCTGCTGACGCGGCTCGGGCTGGCCGACCGCATGCACCACAAACCGGGCCAGCTCTCGGGCGGCCAGCAGCAGCGCGTGAGCATTGCACGCGCGCTGATGAACGGCGGCCACGTGATCCTGGCCGACGAGCCCACCGGCGCGCTCGACAGCCACAGCGGCGCCGAGGTGATGAAGATCCTCGAAGAGCTGCATGCCGAGGGCCACACCATCATCATCGTGACGCACGACATGCAGGTGGCCCGGCACGCCGACCGCATCATTGAAATCAGCGACGGCGAGATCGTGGCCGACCGCCTACGCGACCCGGACGCCGCCATCACCAGCGCAGCGCTGGCGCCGCCGCCCGTCAGCGAACGCAGCGAAGGGCCGCCCCGAGCAAGTTCAGCCCCCGAGGGGCTGACGCCCGCGGCTCGCGGTGGTGCGTCCAGCGCAGCACACGAAGTGAAAAGCGTGGGGGCCAGTTCCACCGCCGGGCCGCCCCAAGGTGGAACAGCCCCCTCGGGGGGCAGTGCAGCACACGAAGTGGCAAGCGTGGGGGCACAGAGTTGGCAGGCGATCTGGGGCCGTTTCACCGAGGCTTTCCACATGGCGCTGCTGGCCATGCATGCGCACCGCCTGCGCACCTTTCTGACCATGCTGGGCATCATCATCGGCATCGCCTCGGTAGTCTCGGTGGTGGCGCTGGGCGAGGGCTCGCGCCTGCAAATCCTGAAAAACATCAGCGCCATCGGCACCAACACCATCGAGATTTTTTCGGGCAGCGGTTTTGGGGACCAGCGCGCCGCCCGCGTGCGCACGCTGGTGCCCGGCGATGCCCAGGCGCTGGCAGAGCAGGCTTATGTCGACAGCGTCACGCCCACGGTCAACAGCTCGGCCACCTTGCGCTACGGCAACATCGCGGTCACCGGCACCATCAACGGCGTGGGCGAGCAGTATTTCCGGGTGCGCGGCGTGCAGCTGGCCATGGGCCGCACCTTTGACCAGGGCGGCGTGGCCGCCATTGCCCAGGAAGTGGTGATTGACGACAACACGCGCAAGCAGCTGTTTCCCGACACGCGCAACCCCGTCGGCCAGGTCATCCTGCTGGGCAGCGTGCCCTGCCGCGTGGTGGGTGTGGCCAAAAAGAGCGAGTCGGCGTTCGGCAACCAGGAGGCGCTCAACGTCTGGGTGCCCTACACCGCCGTCATGCGCCGCGTGACCGGCCAGAACCACCTGCGCAGCATCACGGTGCGCGTCAGCGACGAGGTCTCGACCGAAGCGGCCGAGCAGGGCATCAACACCCTGCTCAAGCAGCGCCACGGCGTGCAGGACTTTTATGTGCTGAACACCGACACGATCCGCCAGACGATTGAAAGCACGACGAAAACCATGACGCTGCTGATCTCGGCGATCGCGCTGATCTCGCTGATCGTGGGCGGCATTGGCGTGATGAACATCATGCTGGTGTCAGTGACCGAGCGCACGAAAGAGATTGGCGTGCGCATGGCCGTCGGCGCGCGGCAAAGCGACATCCGCCAGCAGTTTTTGATCGAAGCCGTGCTGGTCTGCTTGCTGGGCGGCATTCTGGGTATTGGCCTGTCGCTGCTCACGGGCGTGGTGCTGGAGGCAACCGGCAGCAGTTTCACGCTGGTCTACTCCACGCTGTCCATGGTCGCGGCCTTTGTCTGCTCGACGCTGATTGGCGTGATCTTCGGCTTCCTGCCGGCCAGCAACGCGGCGCAGCTGGACCCGGTGGACGCGCTGGCACGGGAATGATGAAAGACATGAACCACTCCACACGCACCCGGCGCGCGACACGACGCCTTTCGGCCTGCATGGCGGCGGCGCTGCTGCTTGGCGGCTGCGCCTCCTCGTTCAACCCGCCTTTCGAGGCCCCCGCCACCACCGTACCGGCCCAGTACACGCACGCCAGCGCCAATACAACCAGCAGCCCCGGCAGCAGCGACCCCTGGTGGACCAACTTTCAGGACCCCGCGCTGAACCGGCTGGTGGACCAGGCCCTGCAACGCAACAACAACCTGGCCGCCGCCGCCATTCGCGTGCGCCGGGCCCAACTGCAGGCCGGCCTGGCCGACAGCAAGCTCGGCCCCCAGTTCAGCGCCAGTGCCAGCGTGGGCGCCAGCCGCCGGCTCGAGTCGGGCGCCAGCACCACGCGCAGCAACAGCGTCTCGCTGGGCGCCAGCTACGAGCTCGATTTGTGGAACAAGCTGGGCAGCCAGCGCGATGTGGCCCAGTGGGAGGCCCAAGCCACGGCGCAGGACCGCGACAGCACGGCGCTGGCCCTGACGGGCACCACGGCACGGCTTTACTGGCAGCTGGGGTTCTTGAACCAGCGGCTGGCGTCGAGCGCGCAAAGCATTGCCTACGCGCAAAAAACCTATGACCTGGTGCAGGCGCAGTACCGCGCTGGCGCAGTCTCGGGTCTGGAAGTCGCCGAAGCGCAGCAAAGCCTGGCCAGCCAGCAAGCCAGCCAGACGCAGTTGCAGCAGCAGGCGGTGGAAGCCGCCACGGCATTGGCCCTGCTCTTTGACGGCCCGCCCGGCACCCGCTACGCCGACCCGAAAACCCTGCCCGAAACGGTATTGCCACCGGTCAACGCCGGCCTGCCCACCGAGCTGCTGGCCCGCCGCCCCGACCTGCGCGCGGCCGAGCTGCGCCTGCGCAAGACCTTCACCAGCATGGACGCAACGCGCGCCAGCTACTACCCGGCCCTGACGCTCACGGGCAGCCTGGGCTCCTCCAGCACGGCGCTGGCCCAGGTGCTGCAAAACCCGGTGGCCGCCCTGGGGCTTGGCTTGACCCTGCCGTTTTTGCAGCGCACCCAGATGAAGCTGGACATCCAGGTGTCCGAAACGCAGTACGAGGAAGCCGTGCTCAATTTCCGCCAGACGCTGTACACCGCCCTTAGTGACGTGGACAACGCGCTGTCGGCACGCCAGCAGCTGGGCGAGCAGGCGGTGCTGCTGGAACAGTCGCTGGCCGCGGCACGCAGGACCGAGCAGCTCTATGAAATCCGCTACCGCGCCGGCTCGGTGGCCTTGAAGACTTGGCTGGATGCGCAGGAAAAACGCCGCAACGCCGAGATCGCCCTGGCCGAAAACCGGCTGAACCGGCTCATCAACCACGTGACGCTGTACCAGGCGCTCGGCGGCGATGCCCAGGCCCTTGCAACGCCCCGTTGACGCGCCGGCCAAAACGCCCTAAAACGCAACATGGCCAACACCTCCAGCTGTCTTTGGGCTCTTTGCTTGATGCCTTTTATGGCTCTAGCCGGTACCGTACATGCGCAAACAGCTATCAATTCAATAGCAAATAACGAGGCCTTGCCATTGCGCAACCTGCAGATTGAAGTGCGGCAGCTGCGCCAGGACAGCCAGTCCCAAACGGCCATCGCCGCCCAGGGCGGCGTGATCCTGCAGCCGGGCCATTCGGGCGGCAGCGTCAACCTCTCGGCGCAGGCCGACCAGCGCAGCAAGCAGCGCGACCTGGTGCAGCGCGTGCTGGCGCTCAACGGCCGCCCGGTCAACATCAACCTGGGCAACGCCACGCCGCTAAGGCTGGTGCAGGCCTTGGTGCAAAACGGCATGACGCGCTACGTCGCCGGCACCGTATGGATTGAAGCCAACAGCGGCTTTGCGGCCCGCCCGGTCTGGCGCGGTGGCGACAGCGCCGAGATCGAACTGGCCGCGATACAAACGACGCGAACCACAAGCTCGCTGCCGTCGGCTGCCGCCACCAGCACCACGCTGCTCGCGCCGCTGGGTGAATGGGTCACGGTAGCCGAGACCGATGACGTGTCGGCGGGCAGCAGCTCGGGCCTGACATCGGGCGGGCAAACCGGCGGCCGCAGTGCGGTGACGGTGCAGTTGCGGCTCTCCGTGCGTTAGAGCCTGCTCACTCTCTCCACGCGCCCGCCCCACGCTGGTTAGCTGCTGGCTTTCATCGCGGCGGGCGCGATGCTCTGGACGCGCTTGACTTCGTCGCGGATCCGCTGCGTCAGCGCCTGCGGGGTGCCGCCCTGGGTCTCAACCCCGGCCTTCTGGAGTTTTTGCCAGACGGCCGGCTCGCGCAAGACCTCATTGAGCTCCTTGTTCAGGCGGGCCGTGATGGCAGGTGGCATTTTGGCGGGGCCGAACAAGCCGTTCCACAGGCTGATGTCATAGCCCTTGAGCGCCGGGGTTTCCGACAGGGACGGAATTTGCGGCGCCGCGCGGGAACGGCTCAGCGTGGTCACGCCAAGCGGCACCATCTTGCCGGCCTCGATATGCGGCAAGGCGGTCGGCGTCATGAAAAAAGCCAGTTCAATGTTGCCGCCGGTCACGTCGATCGCCATCTGGGCCGCACCCCGGTAAGGTACGTGGGTGATTTTGGTCCCGGCTTTCTGGTTCAACAGTTCCCCGGCCACATGCAGCACGGTGCCCACGCCGGACGAGGCGTAGCTCAGTGAGCCTGGCTCACGCTGGGCCTTGAGCAGGGCTTCGGGCGCGGTCTTGAGCCCGGCTTTGGGGCTGGCCACCAACACCATGGGCACATCGCCCACCAGCCCGATATGCGTGAAGTCGGTTTCTCCGTTGTATTTGACGGCGGGGTTGAACAGCCGGGCAATCGACACTTCGCTGCCCGATGCCATGAACAGGGTGTAGCCGTCCGGCGCGGCATTGACCACCTTCTGGCCCGCAATGGTGCCGCCCGCGCCGCTGACGTTTTCAATCACAACCGGCGTGCCCAGGCGTTTGCCCAGCGGCTCGGCAATGGTGCGTGCAATCATGTCGGCGCTGCCGCCGGCGGGGAAACCCACCACCAGGGTGATGGGGCGGGCAGTTGGCCAAGACTGCGCGTGGGACAGGCCGGCCAGTGCCGGGACCACCGTCATGATCGCGAGCGCGCAGGCGCGGATCAGGGCGTGACGTTTGGATTGAAGAAGAGCTGACACCGGAGGCCTTTCAGGTTGGCGTGAATGTGGAGATGAATAGAGAAGCGGATGGCTCGATTAGCCGGCTCACTCGCTGTCGGGCAGCAATGCGCGCCCATCACGGGCGACCACGCGGCCGCGCTTGAGCACCATCCGGCGCGCCGGATGGTAGGCGACGGCCTCGGCCGCCGTTTCGGCCTCGACCAGCACCAGGTCGGCGGCCGATCCAACCGCCAGGCCATAGTCCGCCAGGCCCATCACCTGCGCGCCGCCATAAGTCGCCATGCGCAGGGCGATTTCAATGCCTGGATCGTCCCGGAATCCGCTGCGGTAGGCCAGCAGGAAGGCGCGCTCGAGCATGTCGCCGTTGTTGAGCGGACTCCAGGTATCGCGAACGCCGTCCGAACCCGAGAACAGCCGCACACCGCGCTCGTGCAGCAGGCGTATCGGCGGGAAGGGTGTGGGGCCCGCTGGTGCGTGGGTCATGATCGCGATGTCGTTCTCCAGCAGCAGCGCGATGAGGGACTCCAGGCGCGCAGGCTCCACCCCGCCAAGGCAGAACGCGTGGCTGATCGCGACCTTGCCGGCCAGGCCGAGGCTGCGGGTACGTTCGGCAATCATTTCTATCGTCACCGCTCCCAGATCGCCGCGATCATGCAGGTGAATGTCGATGCCGCAACCGTACCGGCCGGCAATGGCGAAGATCCCGTCCAGCTGGCCTTTGGGGTCGCGGTCGACACCCACGGGATCGAGTCCGCCTATCACTTGCGCGCCATCGCGCACGGCCTGCTCCAGCAGGTCGAGCGTGCCGGGCCGGATCATCACGCCCGTTTGCGGGAAGGCCACCATGTCAATGTCGATCCAGTCGCGATGCTTGTCGCGCATCGCCTGGACCCCGTGCAAGTGCGCCAGCCCGACGTCGGGCCCCACATCGACATGGGTCCGCACATGGGTGGTCCCGCAAGCAATCAGGCGCCTGAGCAGCCGGGCGCTCTGGACTTCGGGCGACAGACCGAGGGCGCCAAGGACCTGCCGCTCGTTTTCGATCTTGTCCATCAGACTGGGGCCAGCCTGGTGCGGATGCCATGGCGTGCCCCAGAGTGTCTTGTCGATATGCGCGTGCGCATCCACCAAGCCAGGAATGACCAGGCAGCCACGGGCGTCCACAATGTCTGCCCCCGGCGCGGCGGGGAGATCGGGGCCCATCGCAGCGATGCGGCCATTCCGCACGGCAATGTCGGCGCTCTGGCCGCCCCAGGGCCGGCCGCCCCGTATCACTAGGTCTTGCATAGCTAATCCTTCAATAATGACTGGCACGCCACAAGCGGGCGGGCGACTCGGTCAAGTGGCGCAGCCCGCTGCGATCGAGCATGCGCTCAGCGGCTTCATTCACGCCCTCCAGAATCTCGCTCTCGTTGACGGTCAGCACCTGGCGGTCTTGCATCAGGATACGGCCATTGACGATGGTGGTGCTCACATCGGCCGCGTTGGCAAAGCAGGTGACGCGGTAGACCGGCATGTTCAGCGGCATCAAATGGGGCTTGAACAGGTCCACCAGGATGATGTCGGCTTTCTTGCCGGCTTCCAGCGAGCCAATCTCATGGTCCATGGAAAGCGCCCGCGCGGCATCAATCGTCACCATCTCCAGCACCTTGCCATGCGGCAGCACACCGGCATCGCGAAAATGCCGGCGGTGGTAATGCATGCACTGCGACATGTGGCGGAACATGTCGTAGCCGCGATCCGGGGCGGAACCATCGGAGCCAATCGCCACGGTGATGCCCGCATCAATCAGCTCGGGCACCGGGCAGCGGCCGCGTATCGACATGATGGCACTGGGGTTGTGCACGATGCGGGTGTCGGTGTCCCGGGTCACCGCAATGTCTTCTTCCGTCAGGTCAATGCTGTGCGACATGAACGATGTCGGGCCCAGCAAGCCCAGCTCACGGTGCGCCAGCGCCAGCGTGCCGGTGCGGTGGCCGTCCTGCGTGAAGGTCAGGCCGCGCGCCTTGGCCAGGCCGAAATAATCCCTGGCCTGGCGATGAAACTCATCGCGCAGCAGGACATGGTCCGGCTCGTGCATGGGCGCAAACACCGGCAGGGTGATGGCAATATTCAGGCGGCCTTCCGCACGGCCATGGTTCTCGTCAATGATCTTGTTGCAGACCTCCAGCATCGTGGCCGCGTCAATATCGCGTGCCGTTGGCGGCTCGGTGGCCCAGTCCACATAGCGCGTGGGGGCTGCGGGCCGTGAGGGGCCCACCGCCACCACCGAACGGGTGCCGGCGCGCTCCACCGCATCGCAGTGGGCCTTGGCGTATTTGGGGTCGTCCACCCGCATGATGGAGTCGCCGCCGCCAAACAAAGACACGCCCGTCGTCACGCCCGCCTTGAGGCGTTCCAGCGAGGTCATGGCTGACTCGGCGCGCCAGAACTGCTCGTCCGACGCCGAGGTGTAAATCACGGCGCAGGCGTCCGACCAGGCATTGGTGTTGCCCGCGCCCATGGTGCGCAGCATGCCGTGCCCGGCATGGGCGTGGCTGTCGATCAAGCCCGGCAGCACGGCCTTGCGGTAGGCGTTGATGGTTTTGGTGGCCGTGAAACGGGCACGCAATTCGGCCGTCGTGCCGACGGCCACAATGCGGTCGGCCTTGACCGCCACGGCACCGTCTTCAATGACGCGGCGTTGCGCGTCCATGCTGATGACGGTGCCATGCTCTATCAAAAGGTCTATGTTTTCAATCATGGGGGCAACTCAGGCAAGTGAAAAAGAAGAGGCGGGATGGGCCGCGCCCGGCATGAAACGCACGGGCTGGCCGCTGCTGCTGACGGCGTGGCAGGCCACCAAGACACCGTTGTCCAGCGTGCGCAGCGCGGGTGCTTCGCGGCGGCAAATGTCCATGGCCGCCGGGCAGCGCGGATGAAAAGTACAGCCTGGCGGTGGCGCCAGCGGACTGGGCAGCTCGCCCGCCGGAAGACTCACGGCGCGGCGACCCTGGCCGATGCGTGGAATAGCCTCCAGCAGCAGCTGCGTGTACGGGTGGCGCGGCGCGGCAAACAACTCGGCCGTGGGAGCCACTTCAACCAGGCGACCCAGGTACATCACGCCGATCATGGAGGAGACAAAACGGACCACAGCCAGGTTGTGGCTGATGAACAGGCTGGTTAGGCCCTCTTCTTTTTCCAGGCGCTTGAGCAGGTTCAGGATTTGCGCCTGCACCGACACGTCCAGCGCCGACGTGGGCTCGTCGCACACCAGAAAACTCGGCTCACCCGCCAGCGCGCGCGCGATGGAAACGCGCTGGCGCTGGCCGCCTGAAAATTCGTGCGGAAACTTGGCGGTATCGGCCGCCGACAAGCCCACGCGAACCAGCAGGTCTTCCACGCGCTGCTTCACGTCGGCACGCAGGCGCAGATGCTGGAAGGTGATCGGCTCGGCAATTGCATCACCGACACGCCAGCGCGGATTCAGCGAGGCATAAGGGTCCTGAAAAATCATCTGGGTGCGATGCACGCGGCCGTCAAGCGGTGCGCCGAACAACATGGAGCCCGCACTGGCTTTGTCCAGCCCGGCAATCACACGGGCCAAGGTGGTTTTGCCGCAGCCCGATTCGCCCACCAGGCTGAAGGTCGTGCCGACAGGAATCTCAAAACTGACGTTGTCCACGGCGCGCACCGTGCGGCCCTGCGCCTTGAATTCGCGTGACAGGTTTTTGACACTGAGGTAGGGAATGCTCATGCTGCCACTCCTGCTACGCCTGCCACGGCCATGCCCTGCTGGGGGTGCCAACAGGCTACCAGCGCCTCGCCTTCCGGGTGCGGCAACGGCCTCGTGATGACGCACTGCTCGGTCGCATGCTTGCAGCGCGGATGAAAGGGACAGCCTGTCGGCCGCGACGCCAGCCGGGGCATCGCCCCGTCAATCTGCTGCAGCCAGTCGGTGTCACGATCGACCGGCGGGATGGAGCCCATCAGCCCCCGCGTGTAGGGATGGTGCGGCTGGTTGACGATCTGGTCCACGGGCCCGGTCTCGACAATGTGCCCGGCGTACATGACGGCAACCCGGTCGGCGTTTTCAGAAATCACACCCATGTCGTGCGTCACCAACAAGACCGCCGTGCCGCGCTCGCGGCATTGCGTGCGCAGCAGCTCCAACACTTGCGCCTGCACCGAGACATCGAGCGCCGTCGTGGGCTCGTCGGCAATTACCAGATCGGGCTCTGCGCACAGGGCCAGCGCAATCACGATGCGCTGGCGCATGCCGCCCGAGAACTGGTGCGGGTAAGCGTCCACGCGCTCGACCGGTGAAGGAATGCCCACCTGGCGCAACCACTCGATGGCCCGCTCGCGCGCTTCCTCGCGACTCAGGGGAAGGTGGGTGCGCATGGTTTCCGTGAGCTGGTCGCCCACCGTCAGCAGGGGGTTGAGGCTGAGCAACGGGTCCTGAAAAATAGCGCCTATGCGCCGGCCCCGCAGCTTGCGCATGCTGGCGGCAGGCAGCTTGTGAATGGGTTGGCCGTCAAAAACGATGTCGCCGGCGGCGATGTGGGCGGGCGGATCGAGCAAGCCCAGCACCGCCATGCCGGTGATCGATTTGCCGGCACCCGACTCGCCGACGAAGCCGAGAATCTCTCCACGGGCAATGTCAAAGCTCACATCTTCGAGCGCGGTCAGCGCACCGTGTCGCGTCGGAATCTGCACGCACAGGCCGCGCACAGAGAGCAGGGGCGCAGCCCCCGTGGATGCATTGAAAATGGTCATGGTTATTTCAATCGTGGATTGAGCGCATCGCGCAGCCAGTCACCGAACAGGTTGACACTGAGCACCAGGCCGATCAGCAGCAGGCCCGGCAATACCGTGATCCACCACTCACCGGAAAACAGCACCTCGTTGCCCAGGCGGATCAGCGTGCCCAGCGACGGCGAGGTCGCCGGCACGCCCAGCCCCAGAAAGCTCAGCGTCGCTTCGGTCAACACCGCCAGGCCGATGGACAAGGTGGCAATGACCAGCACCGGGCTCAGGATGTTGGGCAACACGTGGCGAAAGAGGATGCGCGCCCGGCCCATGCCGATCAGCCGCACCGCATTGACGTAGTCCTTGTCTTTTTCAATCATGGTGACACTGCGCACCGTCCTGGCGTACTGCACCCAGTTGGCCAGCGCGATGGCCACCACCACGATGAGCAGTGACAACTGCTCGTGCACGGCACGCGGCAGCACCGTGCGCGACAGACCGTCGATCAGCAAGGCGACCAGGATGGCCGGGAAGCTCAACTGGACGTCGGCAGCGCGCATGATGACGTTGTCCAGCCGGCCGCCGACATAACCGGCCACCAGGCCCAGCGTCACGCCCGCTACGAGCGACAACAGGGTGGAAGCGATCCCGACAAACAGCGACATGCGCAGGCCGTAGAGCATCACCGACACCATGTCCCGCCCCTGGCCGTCGGTTCCAAGCAGGTATTTCAATTGGCCGCCTTCGCTCCAGGCCGGTGGCAGACGCGCATCCATCAGGTCCAGCGCGGTCAGGTCGAACGGGTTCTGCGGCGCCAGCAGCGGCGCCAGCAGCGCCATGCCGATGTACACAAGAAGGACCAGCGCGGACAACCAGGCTTCGGGCGAGCGGCCCAGACTCCACGCAAGATCGGATTGGCGCCAGCGGCGCAGGGTCAGCATCATGGTTTTCATGTCGTGTTCCTCAGCGTTGTACGCGCAGGCGCGGGTCAACCGCAAAATACAAAAGATCCACCACCATGTTGATCAGCACAAACAGCAGCGCGATCAGCAGCAGGTAGGCCGCAATCACGGGGACATCGCCAAAGCTGATGGCCTGGATGATCAGCAGCCCCAGGCCCGGCCATTGGAAAACCGTTTCCGTGATGATGGAAAACGCAATCATCGAGCCCAGCTGCAAGCCGGCCACGGTGATGATGGGGATCAGGGTGTTTCTCAGGGCGTGGCGGAAATTGATAGATCGCTCACGCAAACCCCGGGCCCGTGCGAACTTGATGTACTCGCTGCGCAGCACCTCCATCATCTGCGTGCGGGTCAGACGCATGAAAAGGGTCAGCTGGAACAACGCCAGCGTCACGGCAGGCATGACGAGGGATTTCCATCCCGACACAGTCAGCAGCCCCGTGTTCCAGACGCCCAGCAGCACGGTGTCGCCACGGCCAAAAGACGGCAGCCAGTTCAGGGAAATGGAAAACACCAGGATCAGGATGATGCCGGTCACAAACGACGGTACCGAGATGCCGATCAGTGAAATGACCTGCAGGCCCCGGGTCAGCAGTGAGCGCGGGTGCAGTCCTGCGTACACGCCCATGGGAATGCCGACACCCAGTGCCAGAACGGCGGCAATCAGGCTCAGCTCCAGCGTGGCTGGCAGCCGGCTGGCAATGACCCGGGAGACCGGCTCGATATTGCGGTAGGACACGCCAAACTCGCCCTGCACCGCCCGCCCGACAAATTTCAGGTACTGCAGCGGCAAAGGCTGGTCCAGCCCCAGCGATTTGCGCATGGCATCGCGCTCGCTGACCGTGGCATTTTCACCGACCAGATTGCTGATCGGATCGCCTATGAAGTTAAACAGCGCAAACGACAGCATGGACACCAGCACCATCACGATGGCACCGTTGGCCAGTCGACCCAGAAGAAAGCGCAACATCAGTTTGTCTCCCAAGGAGGTGCAGATGGTTTTAAGCACCCATCTTGCACCTTGTTGCTTTACTTCGCGTTGACACGTACCAGCCACAGGCGCAGCTGGTTATCGGGCGCCTGCGCCATGGCAATGCCTTTGCGCGACGCCCAGGTCACCGGCTGCTGGTGCAGCGGAATATGGGACACATCGGCCCGCTCGATGGCCACCGCCTCCTCAATCAGCCTGGCCCGCTTGGCCGGATCGATCTCGCTGGCAATTTGCGGCAGGTAGGCGTCGAACTTCGGATTGGAGTACTTGCCCGCATTGAGCGAGCCTTCCTTGGCAGTACGGGTGGCGACCACGTCCTTGAGCAGACCGTACACATCGGCCATCGGCAGGCCGGCATGCCCCACCATGTACAGCGACACATCATTGGAGTTCAGGCGCACGCTCCATTTGACGGTCGGCTCTATCATCATGTTGGTCTTGATGCCCACCTTGGCCAGCATGGAGGACATCGCCAGGCAAAGCGCTTCGTCGTACACATAACGGTCATTGGGGCACTGCATGCCCACCGTGAACCCGTTGGGATAGCCCGCTTCGGCCAGCAGGGCCTTGGAGGCTTCCGGGTTGTAGGGCAGCAAACGCTTGTTCAGCGCCACCGGTGAGCCGTTGAGAGAGGGTGACAACAGGTTGCCGGCTGGCCAGGAAGCCCCCCGCATGACCGAGCGCTTGAGGGCTTCAACATCGATGGCCTGGTAAACCGCTTTGCGCACGCGCAGATCCTTGAACGGATTTTTGCCTTTGACGTCGCTGTACAGCAACTCGTCGCGGCTCTGGTCCATACCCATGAAGATGGTGCGCAGTTCAGGGCCCTGCACGACATCCAGCGTCGGAACCGACTTCAGGCGCTGCACGTCCTGCAAGGGCACGTTGATGGCTGCGTCAATGCCGCCGCTGATCAGGGATGATGTGCGGGTTGCATCCGACTTGATGGGGGTGAACATGACCTGGGTCAGGTTGTGTTTGGGTTTATCCCACCAGCCGGCGTTGGCCGCCAGCACCGTTCGCGTGTCGACCTCGCGCGAAATCAGCTTGAAGGGCCCGGTGCCGTTGGCGTTGCGGTTGGCAAAGTTTTCCTTTTGCCGGCCCAGATCGCTGGCTTCGACCGCACGGTTTTGCTCGGCCCAGCCCTTGTCCACGACCAGCAGCTGCACCAGCTCGTTGGTCAGGGTGGGCAGGGGGGCGTTGGTCTCCACGTCAACGGTAAACGCATCGACCTTGCGCACATCTTTCAGATCGCTGAGGTTGCCCTTGACCAGCGAGCCCGGCGTGTTGACGCGCTGCCATGAGAACACCACATCGTCGGCGTCAAAGCTTTCGCCGTTGTGGAACTTGATCCCCTGGCGCAGGGTAAAACGCCAGACCGTGGGGCTGACGACTTTCCAGGAAGTGGCCAGGGCGGGCTCAATCTGCAGCTTGTCGTTGAAACGGACCAGCGCTTCATAGATATTGCTGACGAACGCGTTGGTAAAGCTGTTGTTGGTGGAGTGGGGGTCCATTGACAGGGCGTCAAGATTGGAGGACCAGGTGAAGCTGTCGGCGCCTGCCGCCGTCATGGCAAGACCGGTGGCAAGGCCAATCGCACCGCGTTTGAATGTCGAGATCTTCATGGGAATATCCTTCAAGGATGGGGGGTTGAGGTTGGGAGTTTCTCGGGGACAGGGAACGAAAATGGAACCGGTCATGCAGACGGCGCAAACTGCGCCATGGCACCGGTGAAGGGCTTGATCAAAGGCGGTGCGTAATCACCCTGTTTGCTGGTGCGCATGCCCAGGCCCACCAGCGCCTCGGCCAGCTTGACGGCCGCGGTGACACCGTCAATGACGGGAACACCCAGCTGGGCCGTCAGTTCGCTGCACAAGTCCGCCATGCCGGCGCAGCCCAGCACAATCGCGCCGGCACCGTCTTCGGCCAGGGCGCGTTCGCATTCGGCCCTGATTTTTTGTCTGAGTGCGTTGCTCGTCTGCGCTTCCAGTTCCAGCACCGCGATACCGGTCGCCCGCACCCGGCGGCAGCGTGCAGCCATGCCGTAGTCCCGCAGCAGGCGCTCTGCCGTTGCCACCGTGCGCTCCAGGGTCGTGACGACGGAAAATGAGGCCGACACCAGGCAAGCCATCTGCATGGCCGCCTCTGCAATACCGATGACCGGCGCCCTTGCCATTTCACGCGCGGCGCGCAGGCCGGGGTCGCCGAAGCAGGCAATCACGTGGGCATCCACCCCCATGGCCTCACCGGCCTGAATCCGGGCCAGCAGCCCCGGCAGCGCCAGCGCTTCATCACTGGCGCTTTCAATCGATGCCGGCCCGGTGCTCGACTGCACCGCCAGGATCTGCGTCCCGGCAGAAGCCACCTGACGGGCGGCCACCGCCATCTTGGCCGTCATGTCATCCGTCGTGTTCGGGTTGATCAGTTGAATTCGCATATTTTCTCAGATTGTCACAATGAATTTTTCTCAAGCCCCAATGGAAAATCAAGAAAATCCAGCCATATTTTCAGTTGTATGAATTTATTGTGACATTAAATTATGAAATTGTCACAATATTTTTTACAATAGTGACAATCAAACAGAAAATGTGGCACCATCCAGTCTTGAATTACATTAAGAGCCATGCCTCGTCCCCCTAAAAGCAAGCCGGCCCCGGCCCGGCCAGATACCGCCACCGACACTTCCCAGACCGAACTGGCCGAGGAGAACCGGGTTCGCCACGCCATCGTCGAAGCCGTGCTGGCCCACCGCTTGCCGCCCGGCACGCGGCTGGTCGAGAGCCGGCTGTGTGAGGCTTTTGGTGTCAACCGCTCCCTGCTGCGCCGGGTCTTTGTGCGGCTGGCAGGCGAAAAAGTCATTGAGCTGCAGCACAACCGGGGCGCCACCATTGCGCAGCCCGGCCCACAGGAAATGCACCAGGTCTTTGAAGCCCGGCAACTGATTGAAAGCGGCATCATCCGCTCGCTGGGCCAAAAAGCAACGCCCGAAACACTGGCCGCCATTCGCAGCCTGGTCGCAGAGGAACGCGCCGCTTACCTGGCCGGCGAATGGTCCAAATGGGTACGCCTGTCCGGCGAATACCACCTTCAGGTGGCCCGGCTGCTGGGCAATACCGAGCTCGAAGACATTTTGCGCAGCCTGATTGCGCGCACCACCCTCATGATCGCGCTGTACGACTCGCCGGGCAGCAACGTCTGCCCTTTTGACGAGCACATTGAAATCCTCGAAGCCCTTGAAACCGGCAACAGCGAGCACGCCTGCAGCCTGATGAGCCATCACCTGCACGGCGCCGAGGTCAAGCTGCAGCGCGACAACGGGGTGCCCGAGGTTGACCTCGTCGCCCTGTTCAGCAGCGCCCCATGAGCCGCCCCACTTGAGCGGCGCCATGCCTGTCCACCTCACCAGCCGCTGGCAAGGTCTGGGCGCCGCACTGGGCCTGTCCCTCTCGCCGCTCGTGGCGCTGGGGTTTTCGAGGTTTGCCTATGCCTTGCTGCTGCCGCCCATGCGGGACGAGTTTGGCTGGACCTTCGTTGAGGCCGGCGCGCTCAACACCAGCAACGCCATCGGCTACCTGGCCGGCGCGCTCCTGGCCGCCTGGTGCGCGGCCAGGTTTGGCAAGCTCAGAACCTTTGCCTGGGCGCTGGGGGCCAGCGCAGCCGCACTGATGGCCACGGCCTGGCCCTCCGATTTTTCGGCTCTGCTGGCCATCCGCGCCGGCGGCGGTTTTGTCACCGCCATTGCCTTCGTGCTGGGCACCTCTTTGGTGTCGGCAACCATGCCTGGCCGGGCCGCCACCGCGCTGTCCATTTACTTTGCAGGCTCGGGGCTAGGCATCGTGCTGGCCGGCACGCTGATTCCCCTGGCGGTGTCGGGTGGTGGGGCGCTGGACTGGCGGCTGGCCTGGCTGGTCATGGGCGCGGTGTCTGTGCTGGCATCGGTGGTGGCCTGGCATTGCGCCCGCGCCTCCATCCGCAATCCCGATAAAAACGCCACGGCCTCGTCAACCCCGGTCTGGGGAACCCTCGCCCCCAGCCTGCTGGCCAACCTGTTTTACGGCGCGGGCTACGTGGGCTACATGACCTTCATGATCGCGCTGCTGGACCGGCTCGGTTTCGGTACCCCCATGAAGGTCGTGTTCTTTGGACTGATTGGCGGCGCCTCCATACTGGCCAGCTTTCTTTGGGGCCGGGCGCTGGGACACCTGAAAACCGGGCGTGGCTTCGCACTGGTCTGCGTCATCGTGGCAGCAGGCACCCTCCCCGCATTGATCTGGCCCACCCCACTGGCGATCGTGGCTTCGGCACTGCTCTTTGGCTCCAGCTTCATGGCGGGGCCCGCGGCTGTCAGCGTGGTGGCCCAGCGACTCCTGCCCGGCTCAACCCTGACCTTGGGCCTGGCACTGCTGACGGCGGCCTTTTCATTGGGCCAGTCACTCGGACCGCTCCTGGGGGGCTGGATTTCCGACATGACAGGCTCGCTGGCAGCCGGACTCTGGCTGGGGCCGGCACTGTTGCTGATGGGTGCCGTGGTCTCTTTGCAGCAGCGGCCAGTAAACAATAGCGCCAATAGCGCCAGCCAGACAGCCGCTCCAAGAATCATCACCAAGGCCTGACCGCGCGAAAGCCAGGGCCTTCAATCGCGCACGCAGCGCGCCACCAGCGGCAGCAAGGGGTAGTGCAGCAGGGCCTCACGCCCACTGGCGCCCAGACCGAACTCGGCGCGCATGCGTGCATTGCTGTAAACCGGCTGCTTTTCGCTTGATCCCCCTGCATCACGAGACAGCAGGTCGTAGTCGCGCGGGCCCTTCAGCAGCACGCTGTCATCCACGAATTGGGCCGTGAACTCAATGCCATGCTCACACCGGTAATGAGGGGAGCCGGACAACCCAGCACAGCCAGCCAGCGCCACGCCCGTCAGCATGGCGAGCATTGACTTCGTCACGACCTTGCCCATAGCGCCCATTCCGATAGCTCCTGTTACTTGGGCCAGAGCACCCACAAGCGCAAAGGCTGCTTCAGGCGGCCGGCCATGTCGCCCGCTTCGCCGCCGGTGCCGGCAAAGTAGTCGGCACGTACCGCCCCCACAATGGCGCTGCCCGTATCCTGGGCCAGCACCAGTTTTTGCAGATTGACAAGTGGGCCGCTGGAGGCCAGCCAGACCGGAGTGCCGTAGGGGATGCTGTCACGGTCCACCGCGATCGAGCGGCCCGGCGTGAGCGGCACGCCCTGGGCACCGCGCGGGCCGAACGCTGCATCCAGTTCGGACAAGGCCTCTTCACGGAAAAACACGGTGCGCGGGTTGCTCCAGAGCATTTCATTGACACGCTGCGGGTTCTGCACCGTCCAGGCCTTGATGCCGGGCCAGGACGCGTCACGCAAAGCCCCCTGGCTGAGCAGCCAGTTGCCCACGCTGCGGTAAGGCTGGTCGTTGGTGCCCGCAAACGCGAGCCGCACGGTCCGCTGGCTGCCGTCGGCTTCCGCGATGCGCAGCCGGCCCGAGCCCTGAATCTGCAGCATCAGGGCATCGAGCGGATCGGCCACATAGGCGATCTCGCGGCCGCGCAGGGCCGCGCGCGCCTCGGGCAGCGTGTCCATCTCCTGGCGGGTGAACCAGGGCTTGCGGCTGGCCAGGGTAGCCGGCGGGCGGTACAGCGGCACGGTGTGACTGGCGCTGGCCTGCCGGCTGGCATCGAGCATCGGTTCGTAATAGCCCGTCAGCAGACCTTCGGCAGGGCCCTGCAAGGGCTCCACCCGGTAAGGTTGCAGACGCGCCACCATCCAGGCTCGCTGCTCCTCGCCCGAAGCAATGCTTAAACGCCGAACCTCGCTGCACAGGGGCGCAAAGGCAGGCCCTGGGCGCTCGCAGCTTTTGAGCCAGGCATTCCAGGCCTCAAAGAGTTTGTCGTCTTCAAAGCCGGGCAGCTCGCCCCAGCGCACCGCTACCCAGCGGCTTTTGCCTTGAACCATTGGAGCCGGCAGGGGGCCCGCGTCGTCACGGCGCCCGGTGGCGCCCGATGGCAGGTCGGTGGGCCCGGCTGGCGGTGGTTCGGGCGCATAGACCGCACAGGACACGAGCCCGCCCGCCATGGCGATAATTGCAGCTGTTTTGATGATTCGGGGAAAAAGTGTCATGGCCTTACTTTTGCTCGAAGCCCTGGGGGCTTTGTTACTGCTGGTATTCATTGTCTGGTGGACGATGTTTTCAGGCCGCAAAAACGGAGAACTGAAAGACGACTCGGGGCGCGACGCTGCCGATAAACAATAACCCTCCGCCGTCAACCGCTACAAATTACGTAGCAGGTTGGCCAACTCCACCGCCGACTTGACGGCCATTTTGTCAAACACCCGGGCCCGGTGCACCTCCACCGTGCGCACACTGATATCGAGCTGGTCGGCCACCAGCTTGTTGGGCAAGCCCTCCACCACCAGCCGCATCACATCGCGCTCGCGCTCGGTCAGGCCATCGAGCCGCGCCTGCAGGCTGGTGGATTCGTGGTGCTGGGCCAGCGCAGCGGCCGAGCGCTTGAGCGCCTGCTCGATCCGGTCCACCAGGGCATTGTCCGAGAAGGGCTTTTCGCAAAAATCAAACGCGCCGCGCTTGACCGCATCCACCGCCGTCGGCACATCGGCATGGCCGGTCAGAAAAATCACCGGCAAGGTCGGCTGCAAACCGTAGCCAATCAGTTTTTCGAACATGGCCAGGCCGCTCAGGCCGGCCATGCGGACATCGAGCAGGACGCAGGACGGCGACTTGACCTGGAACGCGCCGGAAATCCTGGCGTCGAAGGCTTCGGCACTGTCAAACGACTCGCTGGGCAGGCGGCGCGAGCGCAGCAGCCAGGCCAGCGCATCGCGTACGCTGGCATCGTCATCAACAATATAAACCGTGGCATTTTGGATGGGTTCCATGACAACTCCAATGAGAACTGGCGCCTAAACGGCCGGTGGCGGCGCCGCCGGCAGCGTGAATTTGAAAATCGTACCCTGGGGCGATGCCGCCTCAAAGCCCAGAAACCCGCCATGCTGCTCGATCACCGTACGGCACAGGCTCAGCCCCAGCCCCATGCCCTCCACCTTGGTGGTGAAAAAAGGCGTGAACAGCTGGCGCGCCACTTCGTCCGGAATGCCGGCGCCGCAGTCAATCACCGCGAACTCGACCCAACGGCTGTGCTCTTTGGAGGCGGCCGGCCGCACGCGCAGGGTCAACACCTTTTCGGGGACAGCTTTTCCCGGCGCCTCTGCTGCGCCGTCGCCCTGCATGGCCTGCATGCCGTTGCGCGACAGGTTCAGCAACACCTGCTCCACCATGGTCCGGTCGCACAGCACCGCCGCACAGTTGACATCCACCTCAATGACCACCCGTACGCCCAGTTTGCGCGCCTGCAGGCTCACCAGCGGCATGACCGCATCCAGCAGCGCATGCGGCGTCACCGCTTCACGCACCTGGTCGCGGCGCCGCACAAAGTCATGCACGCTTTTGATGACCTTGCCGGCCCGTTCGGCCTGCTCGGCAATGCGGCGCATGGCCAGTTGAAGGTCTTCCGACAGATGCGCCGAAGGCTCCCGTGCCACCCGGCCCTTTGACGCGGCATCGCCCGGATCAGCGTCGGGCTGGTGCTGCAGCAAATTGAGCGAGCCCGTTGCGTAGCTGGAAATGGCCGCCAGGGGCTGGTTCAGCTCGTGGCTGAGCAGGGAGGCCATCTCGCCCACCATCGCCAGCCGGGCCGTGGCCTGCAGCCGGTCCTGGCTGGCGCGCGACAATTCTTCGATGCGGCGCTGCTCGCTGACATCCAGGATAGCGCTCATCCAGCCCGTGTGTTTGCCCTGGGCGTTGATCAGGGGCGCCTCCATGATCAGCACCGGAAAACGCGTGCCATCAGGCCGCATGAACACCGATTCATGGCCCTCGCGCGGCAGGGTGTTGCCGGCCAGCCGAATCGCCTGGCGCTGCTCGTACACGCTCGCCAGCTCTGGCGGCCAGTAGGGCGAAGGAAAGTTGTGGTTGAGCAGGTCTTTGGCGTCAACCCCCACCATCTGGCAAAAAGCGGGGTTGACATAGGTGATGCGCCCCTGCAGGTCACGCGCCCGCAGGCCCGTCACCAGCGAGTCTTCCATGGCCTTGCGAAAAGCCAGCGCTTCGGCCAGGTCATGCTCGACCTTCAGGCGCCGGCGCATGTCGCGGGCCAGCAGCACCAGCACCGCCACCAGGGCCAGCGACATGGCCGTGACCAGCGCCGTCAGCACATTCGGGAAAAATGCCGGCGTGCCCTGGCGGCTGTCCAGGCGCAGCACCAGCGTGTTGCCGGGGAAATCCAGCAGCTGCTGCGCGGTGTACATCCGATTGCCCCGCGCCGGCGTGCCGCGCAGCGCCAGCCGCGTGCCATCGGCCTCGGTGAACGACAGGCTTTGCCCGCGGCCCAGCTGTTTGCCCACCAGCTCGACCAGAATGTCCTGCAGCGAATAGGTGGCCACGGTGTAGCCCGTCAACCGGCCCGCCATCACAATCGGCATGCACATATCCAGCACCTCCAGGCCCAGGCCATCGGCCTGAGGCAGGAAGTAGCTGGTGGAATAGGCCGAACCACTCAGGCGACGCGCGGTCGTGCATGCCAGGCCCAGATCGGCCTGCACGCTGGCCCGCCCGAGACGCTCAAATACGGATGCCCGGTAGGGGGATTCGGCATAGGCCAGCACGTCCAGCGACTCGTTGCGCCACTCCAGGCGCATGAGTTCACGGCGCTCGTGCAGCAGCTCGGTGGCTGACCTGCGCCATTCATCCAGCGCCTGGTCGCTGTGCGGCAAGGCCTGAAAGCTCTGGATGTTGCGCGTCAGCCCGGCGCGGATATCGGTGACGATTTCAGCGGCATCGTGCTCAAGCCGGCTTTGCACCTGGCTGACCTCATACCGGCCGGCCAGCCATACCAAAATCGCCAGCAGGCTCAGCACCAGCCCCAGCAGCAGGGCCCAGAGCGCCCAGCGCCGATGGGCCCAGTTTTTGCCGCGGTGGTCGCTGGAGCTCACAACAAAACGCTATGGTCCAGCGCCGGCAAGCGGGCCCGCACCGCCAACAGGCGGCCACTGAGCACCTCGCCCATCACCACCGCCGGCCCTTCGGCGTGCTGCGCCAGAATGTGGCCCCAAGGGTCGACAACCATGCTCTGGCCCCAGGTGCGGCGGGCATTCTCGTGCACACCGCCCTGCGCGGGTGCAACCACATACGCCAGGTTTTCAATGGCGCGCGCACGCAACAGCACCTCCCAATGCGCCTGGCCCGTGGTGTAGGTAAAGGCGCTGGGCACCAGCAGCACATCGGCCTTGAGAGCGCGGTAAAGCTCGGGGAAACGCAGGTCGTAGCAGATACTCAGGCCGATCCGGTAGGTGCTGCCATCGATGGACGGCAAGTCAAACGTCACCGGCTGGGCTCCGCGCTCCAGTACACGGGTCTCGTCGTACTGCTCGGCCCCGCTGTCGAAGCGAAACAGATGGATTTTGTCGTAACGTGCCACGCATTGGCCCGAAGGCGCATAAACCAGGGTGCTGTTGCGCACATGGGTCGGCGTCTGGGTGGCCATGGGCAGCGTGCCGCCCACAATCCAGAGCTTGAATTCGCGGGCGCATTGCGCCAGGAAGTCCTGCAGCGGCCCCTGACCGGGCGCTTCGCCAAACTGCAGCTTGTCGGTGTCCTTGAAGCCGAGCAGGCAAAAATATTCGGGCAACACGGCCAGCTCGGCGCCTTGTGCGGCCGCCTGTGCCAGCAGCTGGCGTGCGGCCGCCAGATTGTCAGGCACGCTGGCGCCCGAAACCATTTGAAGGGCCGCAACTTTCATGGCTTGCGGACCTCCCCGGTGCTGCTCTCAGGCTTGCTTTCGACCTTGGTGATCTTCGGGGCTGCCCAGGTCCCGTCAATGTGAAACTCCTGGGTGGCCGCCTGGATGAGCGGGCGCCGCAAAAAGATCTGCGCGAGAAAACTGCCCAGACCAATGGCCGGGTTGATGGCTGTCGCAATCAGCGAGGCGGTGCCGGCATTGATCTCCGGAACCACAACCACCTTGATATCTTGCGTTTCTTTGGCAATGTCGGCACTGCCTTCCATCAACACGGCCGCATTCACGCCCTTCATCTGCAAATTGTTGGTAAAAGCCACACCCTGGTCGATGCTGGCATCACCCCGCACAAAGTCAAAGGCAAAACCTTCTGAAAACACATCCCGGAAATCCAGCGTCAAACGGCGGGGCAGGGATTGCAGGCTCAGCACGCCCAACAGCTTGGCAATGCCCGGATCCGCCTTGAGAAACTGGCCCGACTCCACATTCACATTGAACTGGCCGCTCAGGCTGGGGTAGTCCAGCGCCAGCGGCGAGCCGACCCAGGCCACCTGCCCTTCGAGCTTGCCCTTGCCGCCCCGGACCACGTCGTTCATGCCAAAGCGATTGAGCAACTCGCCGGAGTTGGCGATATCAAGCTTGAAATTCATCACCGTACGGCGGCGTTCACTGGCGCTGCGGGCCGGTCGCTGGCCGCCGGCGGCAACCGTCTGGGCATTCAGGGCGGCCCAGTTGCCCGTGGCCGTCAGGGCCGCTTCCGGCAAAGTCACGTTGAGTTTGTTCAGGCGCCATTCGCGCACACCGCTTTCACGGCCCGCGGCAAACGCCCCGCGATTGACCGCCTCAATCTCGACCCGACCCAGTTTTCTGCCACGCAGCTCCAGGTCGTCCACCACGATGTCCAGAGCCGGAATGCCGGCCGGCTGCTCGTCGAGAACCGCCTCGACCTGGCTGGCTGTACTTTGCCCCAGGCTCAAGCGTGACAGCCGGGCATACACGCGTCCGGCACCGGCTCCGCCGGGCTGGCGGAACTCGACATAGCCATTGAGCTCGGCCGCATCAATATTGGCACGCCAGGTCAGGCCGTCACGCGAACCGCCGACCACCACGCGGTTGAGCTTGTGCCCTTGCATCACCAGTTCATGGGCTCGGATGGCCATGACCGTGGGCAGGTAAGTCAGCGCTGCGCTGCTGCTGTTGATCGGACTGGTCGTGGCCGCCGGTGTGCCCGCTGGCGGGGCAACGACCCCACCGGCGCCTGAAGAGTCTGAAGAAGAAGCCAGGACTTTTTCCCAGGCATCCAGATCCACCCTGGCGAAATTGATGTTGGCCGCGACACCGCTGTCCAGCGCCGCCACCGTTTCACCCGGCTCCAGCCCGACGCCAATGCTGCCGCGGATGACGCGTGGCTCGGGGCCGCTCATGTCGCGTACATACATCATGGAAGCCAGACGTCCTATCGTGACCGACAGCTGGTCCTGCAGTGTCTTGCCGGTCCCCAGCGAATCGCGCATCAGGGTGTTTTCAAAGCGCAGGGGCAATGCGGTTTCGGCGGTTTTGCCCAGTGGCGCCGGCAGGCTCAGGGCCATGCCTTGCAGACTGCTGGCAACCAGCATCTCGGCCACGCCGCGCCTGAACCCCAGGGAGGCCGTGTAAGCAGCGCTGCCACTGGCGTTTTGCGCCATGCGCGACACAAAGCCCATGTCTTTGGCCTGCCGCAGGCCCTCGGCCGTGAGCGTGCCCTGCGCCTTGAAAACAACGCTGGTTTCGGCGTCCGGGCCACCGGCAGGGCGCATTCCCCCGCTAAAACGCATGTCGCCGCCCAGCAGGCGGGCCTGGGCGCTGGCGACATTGAACCCGCCTTCCGTGAAGGTCACCGCGCCCTTCAGGCGCGCCAGCGGCGGCGATCCAGACGTGAACTGGACATCGTTACCCGGCAGGGTGACGCTGCCTTGCACCCGGGTTTTTTCCAGTGCATGGACAGGCAGCTTCAGGGCCAGGCGGTAATCAGCGGACCCGCTGGCCACCGTCTTGGCCAGCGCATGACCGAGCATGCCGCCCACCGGCGAGGTGTTGACAAAGCCCAGGGCCTCGGCGAGCGGGCCTTTCAGGTCGGCGTTGACTTCCACGGTGGCGTCATGGGTCAGGTCTGCAATGCGCGCATCCGCCTTGGCCAGCACCAGCCCGGCGAAACCGGCGGCCTTGCCGCTCACCTTGTTGATCTGAAGCGACGCGCGGTTGAAAACCAGTTCGCCATCCAGATCACTCAAGGCGGGCCATGGCGCGGCATCACGGGCTTGCACCGATTTGGGCACATAGGCAAAGTGGCCTTGGTGGACCTTGGCCGATACCCGGAATTCCCCTTTTTTCGGATCAGCAAAAGGCAGGTCATTCAAATTGCCCTTGACCCGAAACTTCACATCACTGACCTCGCCTTGCACCACGGCATCGCGCACATAGTGGCGAACGCTCTCGGGCAGCACCAGCGGCAGGTAGCGATGCACCTTGCTGCCGTCACCCCGGCTCAAGGCACCCTGCAAATCCAGCACGCCGGGAAACCGGTCCTCCCCGCTGGCGCCGGCGGCCACCTCGGCGGTGTGCCAGCTGGCCTGTGCCTCGCCCTGAGCATCCGGGTTGGCAAACTCGATATTGCGAAACTGGGCTTCAATCCTGTTGCCTGCCAGCTTCCACTGGGCATCCATGCTCAATTGGTCCACCGGCACACGGGGCTCTTCAAAAATGCCCGGCAAGTCGATCGCGCCCCGGCTGATGTGGACCTTGGCCTGCCCCCCTTGATGCGTCAGGTCGAAGTCAATCGTGGCCCCGCGCACGCCGGGCCGTCCGGTCACCGGCTGGGTCTGCGTGCCCGTCACCGCGCCGGGCAGGTTTTGCGCGGCCACTTCCAGACCGGTCACACGGCCCTTCGCGGCATAGGTGTGGGGGGCATCCACCGGGCCCTGCCACCTGGTCTCGAGGGTTTCGACCAAGCCCTTGGGCGCCAGCGCGTCCATCAGCGCATGGCTGGCCGCGTCCAGCGGCAGACGGTTGGCAATCTGGGCCAGTGCAGCCAGATCCAGCTTGTCGGCCTTGATCTCGCCGTGCTGGGGTGTCCGGCCCTGGGCGTCGGCATGAACCACAGCGATATTGCCACCCGGCCACTGCAGGCCGTCCTGCGTGCGAAAGCGCAGACCCTCGGTGCGGAACTCAAAGCCATTGGCCAGCTGCCGGCCACCCAAGCGGCCCACCACCGACTCCAGCGTGAGCGATTTGAGCTGTTCACCCAGCTGGGCATCCACTTCCAGCAGCGCCACATCCGCAACCCCGCCGATGAGCTGCCCTCGGTCCACATCGACCCAGGCGCGCAAAGCGCCATTGCCGCGGTTCAGATCAACCCCCAGGCTCTTGAGGCTGGCATATTGCTTGAGCCGGGACACATCCACCCGGCTGAATTCACCATACAGCTGGCCGGCCCATTGCGTCCACTGGCCGGCGCCGCTGGACAGCAGCGGCTGCCGGAAGATACCGCGCAGGCTGAAGCGCTCGCCCCATTCGGCCGGCGGCGTGGCATCCAGGCGCATCAGATGGCGGCGTCCGGCGTTGCGCATCACCCAATCCACCTGGGTCAACGCCAGCGGCGGCGCCTTGCGCAACTCGTCGGTCCAGCGCAGCGTGCCGCCGCGAATGAAAAACTCGGTTTGCGAAAAAAACCAGTCCGCGACCGCGCTGCTGCCGTCGCTGCGGTCTTGCGAGAGGTCGAGCCCGCCCACATGGATTTTCCCGTCGGCCGTCCGCCGGATGTCCAGCTCGGGCTGGTCAATGTAGAGCTGCTCAAAGCCCAGACCCCACAGCGAGGAGGGCGACAGCGCGCCCTGCAGGCGCGGCAGGCGCAGGGCTTCGCGCCCCTGGGCATCGAGCAGGGTCACCTCGCGCAGCTCAAACGAGGGAATCAGGCCGCTGGACCGGGCCGTGATCTGGCCGATGCGCACCGGCACCCCCAGAGCCTTGGTGGCTTCCATTTCCAGCCGCGGGCGAAATTCCCCGATTCGCGGCACAATCCAACCGTGAAGTACCCCCCAACTCACGCCGAACAACACCCAGGCCGCGACCACGAGCCATAACAATACGCGTGTGACGGCGGCAAACAGCCTGGTGCGCCGGGGCGCCGGGGTTGGCGAAGTAAAGGTCATTTGATCCATTGACATGAGAATTATGACTGTCAGCGATCCAGTCCGTTCAATCCATGAAGACCGAAGCTTTGTTATCTACTAGTGTGATGCCTGTCACGTCAGCAATCCCGCCCATCGCCACATCAGACGCCAGCCTGATGGCGTCTGGCCATTCCCGTTTTGCCCAGCGCATCCGCCGGCGCTACGCCGCTGAAATGAAGCTTTTGCCGGCGGGCGCCCCGGTACGGGCCACCATGCAGGTGGCGCTGGACGCCCTGCTCGCGCAAGGGCTGGACACCGGGGCCGCACTGCGGGTGCTGCGCCAGGTGGTGATGGAGCGGCTGGTGGTGCTGGACTGTGAACACCAGGCGCCCCTCGTGGTGGTGACCCGGGCCATGACCGAGCTGGCCGAGCTCGCGCTGGATGTGGCCATGCGGGCCTCCCGCCAGGACCTCGATGCGACTTATGGCGCCCCCCAGGCCCCGGAAGGCCAGCGCGCCCACCTGTGGGTGGTGGGCATGGGCAAGCTGGGCGCCCGCGAGCTCAATGTGTCCAGCGACATCGACCTGATTTACGTCTACGACCACGATGGCGAGACCACGGGCCGTGACGATGGCCGGGGCAAAATCTCCAACCACGAATACTTTGCGCACCAGGTCAAGGCCATCTACAACCTGATCGGCGACACCACCGAACATGGCTTCGTGTTCCGGGTCGACTTGGCCTTGCGGCCCAACGGCAACTCCGGGCCCGCCGCGGTGTCGCAAGACGCCCTTGACGAGTACTTCCAGATTCAAGGCCGTGAATGGGAACGCTTTGCCTGGCTCAAGAGCCGCGTGGTGGCCCCGCTGGACTGCATCCGCAGTGGCTCGGCCCAGGCCTTGCGCGGCTCGGTCCTGCCTTTTGTGTTTCGCCGCTACCTGGACTACAACGTCTTTGATTCGCTGCGCATCCTGCACCGGCAGATCCGCGAGCACGCCGCCAAGCGCTGCGCCGGCCACCCGGAGCGCGCCAATGACGTCAAGATGTCGCGCGGCGGCATTCGCGAGATTGAATTTACCGTGCAGCTGCTGCAGGTGGTGCGTGGCGGCCAGTTTCCCGAATTGCGCACCCGGCCCACGGTCGATGCCCTGCAGCGCGTGGCGACGGCCGGCCTGATGCCGCAAGACACCGCCGACGCGCTGGCGCGGGCCTATGATTTTCTGCGCAAGGTCGAGCACCGCATCCAGTACCTGGACGACCAGCAGACCCATGTGCTGCCCACGCACGACGGCGATCTCGCCTGGATTGCCCAGACGCTGGGTTACAGCAATTGCTGCCCGTTTCTCAGTGAACTGGATACGCACCGCGAACTGGTGGCGCAGGAGTTTGACAAGCTGCTGGGCGGCAAGACCGACTGCAAGGGTTGCGGCAAGACTGCCAGCACGCCGCCGCAACTCGATGAGCTGCTGGAGCAACTCTCCAGCCAGTGGCCGGAACAGTTTCGCGCCCGGCTCGCCCTGTGGCGCGGGCACCCGCGCGTGCTGGGGCTGCGCGAAGACGCCCGGGCCCGCCTGACGCGGCTGGTCCAGCGCACCGCCCTGTGGCTGAAAGAAGGCAAGGTCAGCGAAGCCGCCGCGGTGCGGATCATCGACTGGATCGAGCCTTTGCTGCGCCGTGAAAGCTACCTGGCCTTGCTGCTGGAGCGCCCGTCCGTGCACGAGCGCCTGCTGCGCCTGCTGGGCGCCGCCAAATGGCCGGCCCGTTACCTGCTCCAGCACCCGGGCGTGATCGACGAGCTGGCCAGCGATGCCATGCTGCATGAACGCTTTGACGCGGCCGCCTTCACTCGCGAACTGCAGCAGCGCCTGGCCGCGCTCAAGCGCACCGGCGAGGACGATGAGGAAACCTGCCTGAACCTGTTGCGCCGCGCCCACCATGCCGAGGTGTTCCGCACCCTGGCGCGGGACGTGGAGGGCATGCTGACGGTCGAGCAGGTGGCCGACGATCTGAGCGCACTGGCCGAGGCCGTGCTCAAGACCACCACCGGCTGGTGCTGGCAGCGGCTCAAGAACCGGCACCGCGAAACCCCGCAGTTCGCCATCATTGCCTACGGCAAGCTCGGCGGCAAGGAGCTCGGCTACGGCAGCGACCTCGATATCGTGTTTGTCTATGAAGACGAGCACGAGCAGGCCCCGGAGGTCTATGCCGCGTTTGTGCGCAAGCTGATCAACTGGCTGACCATCAAGACCGGCGAGGGCGACCTGTTCGAGATCGACACCGCGCTGCGCCCCAATGGCAACTCCGGCCTGCTGGTCACCAGCTTTGAAGCCTATGCCAGATACCAGCAACAGCGCGGCAGCAACACCGCCTGGACCTGGGAACACCAGGCCATGACGCGCGCACGCTTTGTTCTGGGCGATGAAGATGTGGCCCCCACGCTTGCCACTGCGTGTGCTGCGCTGCCCCCCGAGGGGGTGCCCGCTTGCTCGGGGCGGCCCAGCGCCGCGCTCTCGCTACGCCAGCGCTTCGACCAGGTTCGTGAGGCGGTGATCACTGCGCCGCGCGATGCTACGGCCTTGCGCCATGAAATCGTGGCCATGCGCGAGAAGGTTCGCGCGGCGCATCCGGTCAGGGACGGCAAGTTCGATGTCAAGCACAGCCCCGGCGGCATGGTCGACGCCGAGTTCGCGGTGCAGTTCCTGGTGCTGTCGCAGGCCCGCAGCCATGCCGGCCTGATCGACAACGTGGGCAACATCGCCTTGCTGCAACGTGCCGAGGACTATGGCTTGCTGCCCCCGCAGACCGGCCAGGCCGCCGCCCGCGCCTACCGCGAGTTGCGCCGCGTCCAGCATCAGGCGCGCCTCAATGAGGAGCCCACCCAGGTCACCCCGCCCGCGCTGCAGGCCGAACGCGATGCGGTGCTGGCCTTGTGGGCCCATGTATTTGTCGCCCCAGACGCCTCTGCCTGAGCGCCGCGGCATGAGCCGCCGGGCCGCTCCCAAGGCGAATACCGCAGCGCGTAGCGCGGAGGTTACCCAATGAGCCCCCACCGCCCCTGATCGGTTGCTATCCGTCAGGCCGCAGGACCGGTCTGGGCGGGCAATGGTAGGCTTACGGGTTGCGTGCCGCCGCCAAACCACAAAAAGGCTCAGCCACAGGTGCGCGCCTCAGCCCCCATCTAGGGCCTGTTCACACTGATACTGGAGGATGCGTTGCGAGCCAAAAAGGCCATGAGCAAGGCGCAAAACGCCGTCGGGGTAGACCCCCGACAAGGCTTTGCAACGCCGCGCATGGCCTTTTTGGTCGCAACCCGAAGGGAAGGGGTCCCATCGGGCGCAACTCGGCGTTGCCTACCTTGCCCGCACATCAGTGCGGGCGGCAGCAGGCGCCTTGATTTGCGCCCGATGGAACCCCTTCGCACCTCCA
>NZ_JAKFDR010000096.1:0-1784 GCF_036676035.1 Polaromonas sp. | reverse complement strand
GCGACGTCAACTTCGCCTGGCCCAACGCCGAGATCGCGGTGATGGGGCCCAAGGGGGCGGTGGAAATCATCTTCCGCGAGGACAAGGGCGACCCGGCCAAGCTGGCCGCGAAGGAAGCCGAGTACAAGGCCCGCTTTGCCAACCCCTTCGTTGCCGGCGCGCGCGGCTTCATCGACGACGTGATCCTGCCGCATGAAACCCGCAAGCGCATCTGCCGCTCGCTGGTGATGCTGCGTGACAAGAAACTTGAGAACCCGTGGCGCAAGCACGGCAATATTCCACTGTAGGAACCAGCATGGCCAAGGCACAGACGGCGGCGTCCGCACGCACCTTGACGGACATACCCAATATCGGTGTGTCCATCGCGGCAGATTTGTGTGCCGTGGGGGTGCAGACGCCTGCGGATGTGAAGCGCATGAACCCGCTCGCCGTGTATGAGGCTTTGCGCGATCCCATGGGCAGGCGGCATGACCCCTGCGTGCTGGATACCTTTTTGGCGGCCAAGGACTTCATGAACGGCGGTGCATGCCAGCCATGGTGGAACTTTACCGCGCAGCGCAAGGCCATGCTGCAAGCTTTGAAGAACGCGGGTGACGGGTCATGCTGAGCTCCAGGCTTGACAGCTGGCTTGCCGCCTGGGCTCAACGCCGCACCCGGAGCGCTGCGGACGCTGAGGCGATGCGGGCAGCCTTCAGTGTGATCGATACGGACGCCGGCCGCATCCGGGTGGTGGATTCAGCAAGCCCCGGGCCTGTGGTGGTGTTTGTACCGGACGGCCCGAATGTCGTCGAGCATTACCAGGCCCTGATCCATCGGCTGTCCCCATCCTGCCGGGTGGTGTGCTTCGACATGCCAGGCTTCGGTTTTTCTCTTCCCCACGCGTCTTATGCCCACTCACTGGACCAGGGTGCGAAGCTTGTTTTGAGCGTGCTGGACCATCTGAAAATCCGCAAGGCAACCCTGGCTTTCAGCTGCGCCAACGGCTTTTATGCCCTGCGCACCGCACGCATCGCGCCCGACAGGGTTTCAGGCCTGGTTTTGTCGCAGACCCCCTCCCTGCAGGCCATGCATGCCTGGACCGATCGCGTCGTTCCCAAGCCCTTGAGAGTGCCGGTGTTGGGGCAGTGGCTGGGCTGGCTGTTCCGCGAGCGGGCGGCTTCCAGCTGGTACCGCATAGCGCTGCCTGCAACGACGGACGCTTCGCCTTTTCGCGATGTGGCACGGCAGGCCTTGCGTTGTGGCGCCTGTTTCAGCCTGGCGGGTGTGGTGCAGGGGCTGGTCAAGGCGTCAGACGCCGGATTGAAAGGTGTCCAAACCCCTTGTACGGTCATCTGGGGGGCGCAAGACCGGTCGCACCGGCACACGAATCCGCAGTCCCTTCTGGACATCGTGCCGCACGCCGAGCTCGTTCAATTTGACGATTGCGGGCATTTTCCGGACCTGGAGAAGTCGGAGCGCTTCATACGGATACTGATGGAAAAAGTGTCACGGTACGGGTGACGCTGCAGCAGACATTTAATGACATCGATCAAAAAAAGAGAGTTGATATGTTCACAAAGATACTGATTGCCAATCGCGGGGACCAGCCGCGAAGCGGCGCAGCAGCGCAGCTAAAGTGCACGGTGCCCAAGATCACGGTGATCACGCGCAAGGCCTATGGCGGCGCCTACGATGTGATGGCCTCCAAGCACCTGCGCGGCGACGTCAACTTCGCCTGGCCCAACGCCGAGATCGCGGTGATGGGGCCCAAGGGGGCGGTGGAAATCATCTTCCGCGAGGACAAG
>NZ_JAKFDR010000095.1:0-3355 GCF_036676035.1 Polaromonas sp. | reverse complement strand
GTATCGAAGGGTTCTTCGGGCTTGGCTGGCTCAGCTCAAACCCCGACTTGGCATTTGGCTTGACGCTTCAAATTTCATGCGGCATGATGGCATGAAGTCATAGCAAGGAGCCATCATGCTCAAAGAAGTCGGCGCCAGCGGCCAGATATCGTTGGGTAAAAAGTTTGCAGGGCAGCTTTACGATGCTGTTTTCCATCAGGATGGTCGGGTGGAGTTATTGCCCATGAAAGTTGTGCCCGCAGCGCCACAGGTGCAGGAAAACGTCGCTACTTATGCGGTCAAAGCGCCTGGTCGTACCCCGGCGGATGCCGCCTCCACTGCAGAAAATCAGCAGTGGGTTGCTGACCATGCTGCCGAGATCGCGCAGTACAACGCCTGGACCAGCACACGCGAGCCTTATGCCCTGCGTGTACGGCGCTGGCGGCAATCACAAACGGACAAGCCCACCACCACAGCAACCTGAGCCTTGATCGGCAGCTGCAATCCGTTTCACTCCTGTTCGTCACACTCATGGCCCGATTCGACATCTATCCCAACCCCATTGCCGAAGACCGCCCCGAGTTTCCCTTTGTGCTTCAAATACAAAGCGATCTGCTTTATCAGTTCACAGAACGAGTGTGTGTGCCTCTGGTCCGCCCACAGGCAGTGCCCGGATTGACGGAACGCTTTAACCCAACGATTGAGGTGGCCGGTGAATCGTTGCGCCTGCACCCCTTAGGTATCAGCGTCTTTTATGTCGATGAACTGCGTGTCAGCATAGCGTCTGCCCAAGCTCGAGGACTCGATATTGAAACCGCGCTCGACATGCTGCTGCGAGGCTACTGAAACCCATGACGCCCCAAGCTTTCATTCAAAAATGGGGCCTAGGCGGCCCGGCTTTCAAGCTCAACGAGCGACAAGGTGCACAACCCCACTTCATGGACCTGTGCGCGTTGCTGGGTGTGCCGACGCCCGGCAGTCACGGTGACTACATCTTTGAGCAGGACACGTTAGTCTTGGGTGAAGCGCGTGCTTATGCGGACGTGTTCAAGCGCGACCACTTCGCTTGGGAAAACAAGGCCCCCGGCAAAAACCTGGACGCCGCGCTCAAGCAGCTGCTCACCTACAGCCTGGCGCTCAGCAATCCTCAAGCGCCTGCTGGCGCTGAATCTGCAGCGACATGCGGCGCAAATGCTATCAAATAAATAGCTGCTTGCGCCCGTTCTTATTGGGCTGGAGGCTTGTTTCGCTTGAAGTATTCATCGAACAAACCGGCCAGCGCCGCAAAGTCCTGCGCAAAGCGCGGCCGGTTTACAAAATAGGCCTCGCAAGCCACGGCAAAAAACTCGGCGGGTGAGGTCGCGCCGTAGGCGTCCAGCCAGGGCGGCGCGCCGCCAAAGCGCTCGGCCATGGCCACTTTCTCGCAAAAAGCCTCGTAGGCGGGCTGCATCACGGCCTGCCACGCGGCGCGGGCGGCGCGTGAGGGCAGGGGCGGGCAGCCGTTGGCCGCACCATCGCGCATGTCGATCTTGTGGATGAATTCGTGAATCACGACGTTGTAGCCCCGGGGTGCCAACTGGCCAGCCGCCGCCACATCCTGCCAGCTCAGGGTCACCGGGCCGCGCTCCATGGCTTCGCCTGCCAGCACCTCGCTGTAGCGGTGCACCACGCCTGCCGCATCAGTCACCTCGCGGCGCGCCAGCATGGCGCCGGGGTGGACCACGATGCCCTTGAAGTCGTCGTAGTACTTCAGCCCCAGGTGCAGTACCGGCAGGCAGGCCTGCGCCGCAATGGCGACGGCCATTTCGTCGGTGACGATAAGGTCGTGCGCGCCGCTGAATTCTTTGTGTGTCAGAAACCGGCTGGCCAGCGCGCGCAACTGCAAGCGCTCAGTTGCCGGGCGCTGCGCCAGAAACGGGTAGTGCGCCAAGGTGTGCTGCCACAGGGTGTCAGGAATCGTGTCGGGGCTCCCTAGCCAGCGCTCAAGCCCTGTGCGCAACCAATTCAGCATAAATAGAAAAAAGGGGGGCGGGTTGCCGTACTAGAGCAGCGCAATGCGCTGCAAGCCGCTGGCCGACAGGCGCAGCACGTCGGCGCGCGGCACCGGGGCGCCGGCATCCCAGTCGCTGAGCACCACGCGCGAGCAGCCATCGCCGAGGTCATGCTCGGCCGGTTTGTGGGTGTGGCCGTGAATCAGGGTGCGCGCCTTGGCCGCTGCCAGCCATTGGCGGGCCGCTGGAGTGTCCACGTCAGCGTAGCTGACCCCGGATTTTTTTCGTGCTTCGCTTTGTTGCCGCAGGCCGCGCGCAATCGCCTGGCGCTCAGGCAAAGGTTTGGCCAGAAAGGCCTGCTGCCAGGCGCTGCTGCGCACCTGCTGGCGAAACTGCATGTAGTCCACGTCGTCCAGGCACAGTGCGTCGCCGTGGGACAGCAGCCAGCGCTGGCCGGCGAAGGCCAGCACGGTGGGGTCGCCCAGCAAGGTGATGTGGCACAGGTCCATCAAGCTTTCACCGACCAGTGTTTGGCCCACCAGAAAATCGCGGTTGCCGTGCATGAAAAACACATCCAGCCGCCCGGCAGTCTGGCCCAGCAGGCGGGCGCAGCGTGCCTCGAAGCAGGCCTGGGGGGCCGGCGGCAGATCGGCGCCGACCGCGTCATCGCCAACCCAGACCTCAAACAGGTCGCCCAGGATGAACACCGCGTCGGCCGGCGTGCTCTCCATGTAGTGCTGCCACGCCTGGAAGGTGGCCGGCTCGGCGGCCTGCAAATGCAGGTCTGAAATGAAGTCGACCGTGCGCCAGGAGGGCGGCGCATTGAGTTCCGCTATGGGGGGCACGGTCGCAGTCATGGCCGGCAACAGGCTGTGGTTTAGAGTGCCACGGCTTTTTCGATCACCACGTCGGTTTGCGGCACGTCGTCATGAAAGCCCTTGCGGCCGGTTTTCACCGCCTTGATCTGGTCGACCACTTCGGTGCCAGCCACCACTTTGCCAAACACCGCATAACCCCAGCCCGACGCGCTGGGCGCGGTGTGGTTCAAAAAGCCGTTGTCGGCCACGTTGATGAAAAACTGGGCGGTGGCGGAGTGGGGTGCGTTGGTGCGCGCCATGGCAACGGTGTAGTTGTCATTCTTCAGACCGTTGTTGGCCTCGTTTTCGATTTCGGCATCGGTGGGTTTTTGCTTCATGCCGGGCTCGAAGCCACCGCCCTGCACCATGAAGCCGGGAATCACGCGGTGAAAAATGGTGTTGTTGTAATGGCCCTTGTTGACGTAGCTCAGGAAGTTGGCGACCGATTTGGGCGCCTTGGCCTGGTCCAGCTCGAGGGTGATGACGCCGTAGCCGGCAATGTGGAGTTCGACTTGTGGGTTGCTCATG
>NZ_JAKFDR010000094.1:0-19012 GCF_036676035.1 Polaromonas sp. | reverse complement strand
AGGCGCAAAACGCCGTCGGGGTGGCGTTGCGCAGCGTCCGTGCGCGAAGCTGTACAGCGCAGCAACGCCAATGCCGCCCTTCGCCTGGTTCGCTTCGCAGACCAACGGCTACGGGCGGCCCCCCGACAAGGCTTTGCAACGCCGCGCATGGCCTTTTTGGTTGCAACCCGAAGGGAACGTGCTTAATCGGGCGCCACTCGTTGTTGCCCGCCTTGCCCGCACATGAGTGCGGGCGGCGACGTGCGCCTAGATTGGCGCCCGATTCAGCACGTTCGCACCCCCGAAAATAGCGTTAACAGGCCCTAAAGGCCTCGTCCTGCTGCCTTGCCGGCGTGCTGCGGCACAATCACGCCATGCTGATTCATCCTCAAATCAATCCGGTCGCCCTTCAACTGGGCCCTCTGGCCATTCACTGGTACGGCCTGACCTACCTGGCAGCCTTTGGCCTGTTCTTTTTCCTCGCAACACGTCGTTTGCGACATCTGCCTTATGCCGCCATCACCGGACCCGGTGCCTGGTCACGCAAGGATATTGAAGACATCCTGTTTCTCGGGGTGATGGGGGTGGTGATTGGCGGGCGTATCGGTTACTGCCTGTTTTACAAGCCGGGTTACTACCTCACGCATCCGCTGGAGATTTTTGCGGTCTGGCAAGGGGGTATGAGTTTTCATGGTGGCATGCTGGGGGTGCTGGTCTCGCAGCTCTGGTTTGCGCGCACGCGCCAGCGGCCCTGGTTGCAGGTGATGGATTTCATCGCACCTTGTGTGCCTACCGGCCTCGCAGCCGGCCGGGTTGGCAACTTCATCAATGGCGAACTCTGGGGGCGCTTTAGCGACCCGGAGCTGCCCTGGGGCATGGTTTTTCGCAACAGCGGCTCGATGTTGCCCCGCCATCCTTCGCAGGTGTACCAGTTTCTGCTGGAGGGCTTGCTGCTTTTTGTCTTGCTGTGGTTCTACGCCCGCAAGGAACGCAAAACCGGGCAGGTGTCCGCCGCATTCCTGGTCGGTTATGGGCTGTTCCGGTTCATTGCCGAGTTTTTCCGCCAGCCTGACGATTTTCTGGGCATTCTGGCGCTGGGCATGAGCATGGGGCAATGGCTTTGCCTGCCGATGATTGCCGCAGGGCTTGCGCTCTGGGTTTGGGCCAGCAAACGCCTCTGAGCGGCATCTGAGCGCAAGACGGTTCGCCTGTCAGGAATGCAGCTGGGGGGTGACGTCCCAGTGCTGCAACACCTGCCCATGGCTGTCCACGCTTTCGAGCCGGACGTGAAAGCCCCAGAGCCGCGCAACGTGCTTGATGACCTCCTGGGCTTCTTCGTTGAGCGGCCGGTCGTTGTGTCGCGTGTGGCGCAAGGTCATGGATCGGTCGCCGCGAACATCCACGTTCCAGACCTGGATGTTGGGTTCGCGGTTGTTCAGGTCGTACTGGGACGACAAGGCTTCGCGCACATGCCGGTAACCTGCATCGTCATGGATCGCCGCCACCTCAAGCTCGCTCTCGGCGGCATCGTCAAGGATGGAAAACAGCCGGAACTCGCGCATCAGATGGGGCGACAGGAACTGCCCGATAAAGCTTTCGTCCTTGAAGTGCCGCATCGCGTGGTCCAGTGTCTTGAGCCAGTCGGAGCCGGCGATGTCCGGGAACCATTGCCGGTCTTCATCGGTGGGGTTCTGGCAGATGCGCTTGATGTCGCTGAACATGGCGAAGCCGAGCGCATAGGGGTTGATGCCACTGTAAGCCGGGTGAGTGACCGGGGGCTGGTAGATCACGTTGGTGTGTGAGCGCAGGCACTCGATCATGAAACCGTCGCTCAGCAGGCCTTCGTCGTACATGGCATTGATCAGGGTGTAATGCCAGAACGTGGCCCAGCCTTCGTTCATGACCTGGGTCTGCCGCTGTGGATAAAAGTACTGTGCGATCTTGCGCACGATACGAATCACCTCGCGCTGCCAGGGCTCCAGCAAGGGCGCATTTTTCTCGATGAAGTAGAGGATGTTTTCCTGGGGGTCTTCCGGAAAATGCAGGCGTTTTTTTTCAACTTTTTTCCCGGCCGTCTTAGGTAGTGTGCGCCACAGGTCATTGACCTGCTGCTGCAGATAGGCTTCGCGGTCCTTGCGGCGCGCCTCTTCTTCGGCCAGCGAGAGTTTTTGTGGTCGCCGGTAGCGGTCTACCCCGTGGCTCATCAGTGCATGGCAGGAGTCCAGCAGATTTTCAACTGCTTCCAGCCCGTGGTGCTCCTCGCATTCGGCGATGTAGGCGCGTGCATACACCAGGTAGTCGACGATCGAGGTGGCGTCGGTCCACATCTGGAACAGGTAGTTTCCCTTGAAGAACGAGTTGTGGCCGTAGCAGGCATGGGCCATCACCAGCGCCTGCATCGGCATCGTGTTTTCTTCCATGAGGTAGGCGATGCAGGGGTTGGAGTTGATCACGATTTCGTAGGCCAGTCCCATGTGGCCGCGGCGATAGCTTTTCTCGGTGGCGATGTACTGCTTGCCAAATGACCAGTGCCGGTAGTTCACCGGCATGCCTACCGATGAATAGGCGTCGATCATTTGCCCGGCGTTGATGACCTCGAGCTGCACCGGATAGGTGTCCAGCCCGAAGTGCCGGGCCTTGTCCGCAATTTCCTGGTGGTAGATCTCGATCAGCTCGAACGACCAGTCGGACGGACTGGGCAGGGGCTCCCGGCGGGGCTTGCCGCTGGCGGGTTCAAGATTGAGGTCGAGCTCGGCCTGCACGCCGGGGACGGTTTTCGGCTTGAGCGTTTTCATGCGCTGCTCGCCTTCTTGAACAGCTCCCGGAACACCGGGAAGATCTCGGCCGGACCGGCAATCTTCTGCATGGCGAAGTTCTGGTGGGTTTCGCGCACCACGGCGTATTCCTGCCACAGGTTCTGGTCTTCTTCGCCCACTTGCACGTAGGCAAAGTAACGCAGCAGGGGCAGCAGCTTGTCGGTCAGCAGCTCGCTGCATTTGGCCGAGTCCTGGTGCCAGTTGTCGCCGTCCGAAGCCTGGGCGCCATAGATGTTCCACTGGTTCGCCGGGTAACGCTCCTGAATGATTTTATGCATCAACGTCAAGGCGCTGGACACCACGGTGCCGCCGCTTTCGGTCGACTGGAAGAAGTCCTCTTCGGAAACCTCCGACGCCTGGGTGTGGTGGCGGATGAAAATGACATCGGTTCTCTGGTAGTGCCGTTTCAGGAAGAGGTACAGCAGGATGAAAAAGCGCTTGGCAATGTCCTTGCGCGCTTCGTCCATGGAGCCCGAGACGTCCATCAGGCAGAACATCGCCGCCTTGGTCGTCGGCAGCGGCACCTTGACCCGGTTGCGGTAACGCAGGTCAAACGGGTCGAGAAACGGTATGCGATTGAGCCGCCGCTGGAGCGCTTCAATCTGGGTTTTAAGTGCCGTGATTTCGTTGTTCGGCGTGTGCCCCTGGCGCTGCGCCAAAGCCAGCAAGGCTTCCAGTTCGTGCAGTTCGCGCCGGATATCGTTGCCCATGGCGATGCGCCGGCCGAGTGCTGCGCGCATGGAGCGCACGACATGCAGGTTGGTCGGTGTTCCTTCCGCGATGAAGCCGGCGCGCTGGTAGGTCCATTCCGGGGCATCGGGCAGGAGCTGCGTGCGGATCAGGCGCGGCAATGCCAGATCATCGAAGAAGTACTGCATGAATTCTTCACGCGTCAGACGGAATACGAAGTCGTCTTCGCCGGTGCCGTCGGGGCTGGCACTGCCGCCCGAACCGCTGCCGCCGCCTTGCGGGCGCTCAATGCGGTCGCCGCGCACATAGTCGCGGTTGCCGGGATGGACGATTTCGCGGGTTCCGCCGGGGCCATGACCAAACACCGGCTCCGACACGTCGCGCCGCGGCAGCGTGATGTCTTCGCCCTGCTCAATGTCGTGGATGCTGCGCCCACTGACCGCGCGACGAACGGCCTCGCGGATCTGCTCGCTGTAGCGGCGCAGGAAGCGTCCGCGATTGCCAATCGATTTGTTCTTGCCCGACAGCCGCCGATCGATCACATGGTGCAGCATGATGGTTTCCGATCTAACTGTGGCCGTTGCCGTTGCCGCTGGCGTGGGCGCGAGAGAGCCGGGCGCACACGCCAGCTAAGTGTCAGGAGCTTTTCCGCACCCGTAAATACCATTCGCACAGCAGTCGCACCTGTCTTGGGGTGTAGCCTTTGGTGACCATGCGGTTCACGAAGTCTTCATGCTTTTTAAGCTCGTCCGCACTCGCCTTGGCGTTAAAGGAGATCACCGGCAGCAGGTCTTCGGTGTTTGAGAACATTTTTTTCTCAATCACGGTCCGCAGTTTTTCGTAACTGGTCCAGGCCGGATTCTTGCCGTGGTTGCTGGCCCTGGCCCGCAGCACGAAGTTGACGATTTCGTTGCGGAAGTCCTTGGGGTTGCTGATGCCGGCCGGTTTCTCGATCTTCTCGAGCTCGGCGTTGAGCGCAGAGCGGTCGAAAATCTCGCCCGTGTCGGTATCCCGGTATTCCTGGTCCTGGATCCAGAAGTCCGCATAAGTCACGTAACGGTCGAAGATGTTCTGCCCGTACTCGGAGTAGGACTCCAGGTAAGCGGTCTGGATTTCCTTGCCGATGAACTCGGCATAACGCAACGCCAGGTGCTCCTTGATGTAGGACAGGTATTTCTGCTCGATTTCCGTCGGGAACTGCTCACGCTCGATCTGCTGCTCGAGTACGTACATCAGGTGCACCGGGTTGGCGGCGATTTCGGTGGCGTCGAAGTTGAAAACCTTGGACAGGATCTTGAAGGAAAAGCGGGTCGAGACCCCGCTCATGCCTTCGTCCACGCCGGCGTAGTCGCGGTATTCCTGATAGCTCTTGGCTTTCGGGTCGGTGTCTTTGAGGTTCTCGCCGTCATACACCTGCAGCTTGCTGAACAGGCTTGAGTTCTCCGGCTCTTTCAGGCGCGTCAGCACGGCAAACTGCGCCATCATCTTCAGCGTGCCGGGCGCGCAGATCGCATCGGCCAGCGAGGAATTTCGGATCAGTTTTTCGTAGATCCTGGTTTCTTCCGATGCCCGCAGGCAGTAGGGCACCTTGACAATGTAGATGCGGTCCAGGAGGGCCTCGTTGTTCTTGTTGTTTTTGAAAGCCTTCCACTCGCTTTCGTTGGAATGCGCCATCACAATGCCATCGAACGGAATGGCACCCAAGCCCTCGGTGCCCTTGAAGTTACCTTCCTGGGTGGCGGTGAGCAGCGGGTGCAGCACCTTGATGGGGGCCTTGAACATCTCGACGAATTCCAGCAGGCCCTGGTTGGCCAGGCACAAGCCACCGGAGTAGCTGTAGGCATCCGGGTCGTCCTGGGCATAGGTCTCCAGCTTGCGGATGTCGATCTTGCCGACCAGCGAGGAGATGTCCTGGTTGTTTTCGTCACCGGGCTCGGTCTTGGCGATGGCGTGCTGTTTCAGGATGGAGGGAAAGCGCTTGACCACGCGGAACTTTCTGATATCACCGCCATACTCTTCAAGACGCTTCACGGCCCACGGCGACATGACGCGCTCTATATAGCGGGATGCGATGCCGTACTGCGTCTCCAGCACTCGGCCGTCTTCGCCATGGTTGAACAGGCCCAGCGGCGACTCGTTGACCGGTGAGTCTTTCAGCGCATAGAAGGGCACTTTCTCCATCAGCTGTTTGAGCCGTTCGGCGATGGAGGACTTGCCGCCACCGACCGGCCCGAGCAGGTAGAGAATCTGCTTTTTCTCTTCCAGGCCTTGCGCGCCATGGCGAAAGAAGGCCACAACCTGCTCGATCGGGTCTTCCAGTCCGTAGAAGTCGCGGAAGGCCGGATAGACCTTGACGACTTTGTTGCCGAAGATGCGCGACAGGCGCTGATCATGGCGTGTGTCGATCGCCTCGGGCTCACCGATGGCGGCGAGCATGCGTTCGGCTGCTGTGGCGTAGGCGAGAGGGTTGCGCTTGCAGAGTTCGAGGTACTCTTCGATTGACAATTCCTCTTCGCGCGTTTGTTCGTAGCGCGTCAGAAAGTTACGGATGACATCCATAAAACCTCCTTTGAGTGTCGTGGCTGAAGCATTCTTCACCTCAAGCTTACGATCAGTTCAACGTTACTGCAAGCACGAGCGAAATGCCTTGCCGCGTGTGTCGTTTGTTTATATGCTTATCGATCAAGTTGCCGTGGAAAAGTTCTCGCGTGTTTGCCGCCAGCAAGGCGTACGCCAGCTATCCTCGCAACAGGGTGTCCTCGCTCGTGGCCGCGCCATGCTGGTTTCAGGGCGGACGTGTCATGCAAGCCTTGTCATGATCGACTTTGCAGGTGCAGCGCCCTTGCTGGCGCATTGACGGGCTTGCTTGGTGTGGCGCATCAAGACATCTGGTTTGCTGCTGCCGGGTCGTCATGTGCAAGCTTTGCCGCAAACCTCTTTCGCGTTTTCAGGATCTGCAGACGTTTCGCGTATTTCAGGCAGGCTCGAAACACAGCCATATAACCTTCCTTGACACCCCCTTGATTTTGTTGAAAAACAAGGGGCCATAGTGGTTAAACCTAGAAACCGCAGTTGACCGCTCATATTCCGCTGGCAAGACCGCATGAACACACACTTATTCGCTCACGCGAGAGTTCGCCTTTTGGGTGACAACGCTACGCACCCGATTGAGCCGCCCTGGCGCGTGCTGGCGGCGTTGCTCCTCCTTGCAGGCATCAGCCTGCTGCCTCGTCGCGCCTTGCCAGCCCACCCCATGACGGCCCACTCGGGCGCGTCCAACTGCCGTTTCTAGGTTAAAAGGGGCAAAAGCCTGATGTCCAGGTGGTGCGCTGTCTGTGTTGCCCGCTCAAGCCGCCGATGCGTGCGTCAAGACTTGCCTTGCTGGCGCGGCCATCCGTGCCGCCCACGGGTTTCTACCAGCCAACGGGGTCCGAATTCACTTGCTTTTATGGTGAAATGATTTAATAATTATCTGTAATTACATGAAATAACAGCCCGATTTCTCCCGGGTGAAGAGGCTGCGGAGTAATACCGAGTGAGTAATGCCTCTAGGGGTAAGGGCAAAAGCGTAGTTAGCCGGGTCCAACCGTTAGCAATCAAGGTCAGCAACACAGTTCGTCGTCATGCGTCTTGTTCAAAGTTCATTGCACCAGGAAGTCGCCGCAACGCTGCGCGAGCAAATTTTTGCGGGAAAACTGGCGCCTGGCATGTTTCTGGATGAGGTGGCCTTGTGCGAGAGCCTGAAAATCTCGCGCACACCGCTGCGCGAAGCGCTCAAGGTGTTGACCGCCGAGGGCTTGCTGCGGCATGAGCCGCGGCGCGGGTGTTTTGTCAGCGAAGTCACCGAGCAGGATCTGGATGAAATTTTCCCGGTGATTGCGCTGCTGGAGGGGCGTTGTGCCTTTGAAGCGGCGCGCAATGCCACGGACGCAGACCTGGCGGCGCTGACCACCCTGCATGAGCGGCTGAACAATTATGCGCAGGCGGGGCGCATCAACGATTACTACGATACGAACTTTGCCATCCACGAAGCCATCATCATGCTGGCCAACAACCGCTGGCTGTCCCAGGCCATTGCAGATTTGCGCAAAATCCTCAAGCTGGCCCGCTCGCAGCAACTCCACGCGCCGGGGCGGCTGGCCCAAAGCCTGTCCGAGCACATGACGGTATTTGCGGCCCTCAAGAGCCGCGACAGCGAGGGCGCCGAAGCGGCCATGCGCACCCACCTGCTGCGCCAGCGCGAGGCCCTGCGCGAGTTGGCGCGCGCCCAGAAGAGCAGGGTGCTGGCATGAGCCGCCGGGCCGCTCCCAAGGCGAATGCCGTAGCGCATGGCGCGAAGGTTGCCCAATGAGCCGCCGGGCCGCTCCCAAGGCGAATACCGCAGAGCGTAGCGGGGAGGTTACCCAATGAGCTGTCTGGCAAAGGGCCCCAGCCTGCTGGGGATAGTCAGTAAAGCGAAGGCCGACATGAGCCGGCACCGGCGCGCCATCAGTTTGCGCCATCACATCGCACCGGAGGCAAAGCCATGAATGCACCAGACTGGATCACCCGCAGTGTTTCAAAGCTGCGCCCACCCGAAAAATCCGAGTCAAAAGTGGCTTTAGCCCAGGCGGACAGTGCGCAAGCAGCTACTAAATCAGTAGCAAATGGCCCCACCACCCGCAGCACCCGCGAGCGCCTCAAAGCCACGCTGCGGCACAAGGAGGAAGCCCTGTCGCCGCGCGTATTGCGCCGTACGCTGGAGGAGTTGAGGGCGATTGTGGATCCGCAGGTGAGCGAGGTTGAAGGCGGACGCCGGGCCAAAGGCGTCGCTGGCTGGTATGCCGGCGCCGAGTTAAACGAGCGGCGCGACATGTGGCTTCTGATGAGCGAGCAGTTCGTCGCCGATGCGCAAAAAGTCAAGCTGGCGCAAGCCCAGTTTGCTGCCGCGGTAGGAACGCCCGATGAGGCCGTTGCCGAGGTGCGCTATCGCCGCGCCACGGTGTCGCCGCGCAGACGCTTGCTGCAGCGCTTTAGTGCATTTCCTGAAGGGTTCCGGTTTCTGGTGGATATGCGCGCCGACATGCTGCCTTACCTCAAGGCGGACAAGCGCCTGCAGGCGCTCGATGTTGAAATGGAATACATGTTCTCGACCTGGTTTGACGTGGGTTTTCTGGACCTGCGTCGCATCAGCTGGGATTCGCCTGCATCCCTGATCGAAAAGTTGATCAAGTACGAGGCGGTGCATGACATCAAGAGCTGGGCCGATGTGAAAAACCGGCTCGACAGCGACCGCCGCTGTTATGGTTTTTTTCATCCCCGCATGCCGGATGAACCGCTGATCTTTGTCGAAGTGGCCTTGATCGATGAGATGGCGTCCGGCATCACGCCGCTGCTGGACGAGTCGGCCGCGCCGGCAGACTTGAAAAAGGCGACCACGGCGATTTTTTACTCCATCAGCAACACGCAAACCGGCTTGCGCGGCGTGAGTTTTGGCGACTCGCTGATCAAGCGCGTGGTGGAAACCTTGCACGCTGAATTTCCCAAACTCAAAACCTTTGCCACCTTGTCGCCGATTCCCGGTTTTCGCCACTGGCTGGGCAAGAACGCCGGCGCCATGCTGGAACAACTCGATGAGAAAGAGCGTACGCTGCTGGGCCGGGCCGTGGGCTTTGAGCCGCCAATGGCACAGCATTTCCTCACGGCGGCAGACACCGCGCCCATGCTGGACGAGAAATCACCGGTGCGCCGCATGCTGTTGCGCTGCGCGGCGCACTACCTCGGCCGGGTGCTGGAAGAAGGCAAGCCCATGGATCCGGTGGCGCGGTTCCACCTGGGCAACGGCGCCCGCATAGAGCGGCTCAACTGGATGGGCGACCCGTCCCCGAAAGGCCTGAAGCAGTCCTGCGGCCTGATGGTGAATTACCTCTATGACCTCAAACGTTTGGACAAGCACCGGGCGCAGCTGTTGCAGGGCAAAATCCCCGTTTCGGGTGACATTGAGAATTTGTATATTTAAATTTCCCAGATTCGGTTCTTGCTTGATTTCGATTTAACAACGACGGAGACACAATGATTGACGACTTTGACATGAAAGCTTCCCGGCGCAATGTGTTGCGCGCAGCCGCGGCAGGGGTGGCGGCCTGGTCCATCGGCAGCCATGCGCAATCACCCTGGCCCGCCAAGCCGGTGACCGTGGTGGTTCCCTTCCCGGCCGGTGGCGGCACCGATGCGTTTGCACGCCCGCTGTCAGCCCAGTTTGCCAAGATCACCGGCAAGCAGCTGATCGTTGACAACCGGGGCGGCGCGGGCGGCACGCTGGGCGCCAGCATCGCAGCCAAGGCGCAGCCTGACGGCTACACGCTTTTCATGGGCGCGGTGCACCACGCGATTGCACCGTCTATGTATCCCAAGCTCGATTACGACATCGAAAAAGACTTCGTGCCCCTGGCCTTGCTGGCCAACGTGCCGCAGGTCCTGGTGGTCAATCCGAAAAATGTTCCCGGTGACTTCAAGTCCTTTCTGGCCCAGGTCCGCAGCAAGCCGGGCCGGTTCAATTACGGCTCCGCCGGTGCGGGCACCTCTCACCACCTGGCCGGTGAATTGTTCAAGCAGCAATCCAAAACCTTCATCACCCACATTCCCTACCGCGGTGCCGGGCCTGCGCTGCAGGACCTGATCGCCGGCAATGTGGACATGATGTTCGATGGTTTGGGCTCTTCGGCGGCTCATATCAAGGGCGGCCGCATCAAGGCGCTGATGGTGTCGGGCACCAAGCGCAACCCGGCCTTCCCGGACGTGCCCAGCGCGGCTGAACTGGGCCTGCCCGAATACACCGTCACTACCTGGTATGGCATGTGGGCGCCCAAAGGCACGCCAGCCGATGTGCAGGCCCGCATTGTGGAAGACCTGCGCCGGGCCGTCGCTTCGGACGAGCTCAAGGCGGTCTGGGCCAGCAACGGCGCCGAGTTTGGCAACCTGACGCCACAGCAGTTCGGGGCTTTTGTCGGCGCCGAAGTCAAGCGCTGGGCCGCGGTCGTCAAGAGTTCGGGCGCCAAACTTGAATGAGTATGGCCCCCACGCTCGTCACTTCGTGTGCCTTCGGCGTTGCGCTGCCCCTTTCACCACGAAAAGGGGCTGAACTTGCTCGGGGCGGCCCTTCGCGGCGTTCGGTGGCCTCTACGCTTTTCACCTCGTGTAATGCGTTTCCCCCTCGAATGGGCTCAGGCCTGTTTGACGTGGCCCTGCGAAAGCCTGGGCCGTGACCGGGCAGGTTCAACTCCGCCACGAGGGCTCGCTGGCCGTGGTGACGCTGTCCCATCCGGGCAAACTCAATGCCATGTCGCGTGCGATGTGGCGGGCGCTGCGTACCGTTTTTGAAGGCATTCAGGCCAGCGCGGATGTGCGCTGCGTGCTGATCCGGGGTGATGCGGGGCATTTTTGCGCGGGTGGCGACATTGCCGAATACACCGGCTTCCGGTTCAGCGAGGGCAGCCTGCGCGACTTCCACGAAAACGATGTCTGGGGTGGCCTGCAAGCCATGCTGGACTGCGATGTGCCTGTGGTGGCGCTGCTCGAAGGCAACTGCATGGGCGCCGGGCTGGAGATCGCCAGCTGCTGCGATATCCGCATTGCCGCTCAGTCGGCCCGGTTTGGCGCGCCGATTGCCAAGCTCGGGTTTCCGATGGCGCCGCGCGAAGCCGCCCTGGTCCTGCGCACCGTGGGTGCACTGACCGCGCGCGAGATGCTGTTGCAAGCCGCCGTGCTGGATGCGCCCGCCATGCTGCAGCGCGGCTTTCTCAACCAGGTGGTGCAAGACGGCCAGGCCGCGGCTGCGGCGCTGGCCGCCACGCAGCGCATCGGCCAGCTCGCGCCCCAGGCTGCACGACTCAACAAACAGACATTCAGGGTCTTGGCCCTTGCACAGACTACGCCAATAGCTCCTGATTTGATAGCAAGTTGCTACCGCTACGCCGACTCGGCCGAACACCGTGAAGGGGTGAGCGCCTTCATTGAAAAACGATCACCCCAGTTCCCGCGCTGAATCCCCGACGACCCAACCCCACCCGAACCCATGAAAAACCAGAACCTGTTTGCTGCATTGCGTGCGGCCTTTCCCGAGTCATCTCCCGAGTCATCGGCCGCCACGCTGGACACCACTGCGATTGAAACCGATAACGGCCTGACTTACTCCTGGCGCGACCTGGAGCGGGCAACCGCCATGATGGCCAATCTGCTCGCTTCACTGCGGCTGCCGGCAGGCGCCCGCGTGGCGGTGCAGGTCGAAAAGTCGGTGGAAGCCGTGATGCTTTACCTGGCAACGCTGCGGGCGGGCTATGTGTTTTTGCCGCTCAACACCGCTTACCAGAGCGCCGAGATTGAGTACTTCATCGGCAACGCCGAGCCGGCCGTGGTGGTGTGCAGCAGCAAAAACTTTGGCTGGGTCAGCAAAATTGCGTTCAAGGCGGGCACCCAAAACGTCTTTACCCTGGATGACGACCGCACCGGCTCGCTGTTGGCGCGCGCGGCCCACTGCAGCGACCAGCACGAGGTGGTGGCCCGCCAAGCCGATGACCTGGCCGCCATCCTCTACACCAGCGGCACGACCGGACGCAGCAAGGGCGCGATGCTCACGCACGGCAACCTGCTCAGCAACGCCCTGGTGCTCAAAGAGTACTGGGGCTGGAAACCGGGCGATGTGCTGATCCATGCGCTGCCGATTTTTCATGTGCACGGCCTGTTTGTGGCCCTGCACGGTGCGCTGATCAACGGCAGCAAGATGATCTGGCTGTCAAAGTTCGACCCGAAGCTGGTGCTGCAAAAACTGCCCGAAGCCACCGTGTTCATGGGCGTGCCCACGCTGTATGTGCGCCTGCTGGCCGAGCCGGGCCTGAACCGAGAAGCCTGCCGCAACATGCGCCTGTTTGTGGCGGGCTCGGCCCCGCTGCTGATAGAAACCTTCAACGAATGGCAGCAGCGCACTGGCCACACCATTCTGGAGCGTTACGGCATGAGCGAAACGGCCATGCTGACGTCCAATCCTTACCAGGGCGGTGAGCGGCGTGGCGGCACCGTGGGGTTTGCGCTGCCCGGCGTCAGCCTGCGTGTGCAGGACGAGGCGGGTCAGAGCCTGCCGGTGGGCGAGATTGGGAGCATTGAGGTCAAAGGGCCGAATGTGTTCAAGGGCTACTGGCGCATGCCCGAAAAAACCAGGGAGGAGTTCACCGCCGATGGCTATTTCAGGACCGGCGATGTGGGCAAGATCGATGAGCGCGGCTACATCACCATTGTCGGGCGCAGCAAGGACCTGATCATCAGCGGCGGCTACAACGTGTACCCGGCCGAGATCGAGGACTACATCAATGACATGCCGGGCGTGGCCGAGAGCGCGCTGGTGGGCGTACCGCACCCCGATTTCGGCGAGGTGGGGGTGGCGGTTGTGATTGCCAAGCCGGGGGCGACGCTCAGCGCCAGCGCCATCGTCGCCGGGCTCAAGGCCAAACTGGCCAACTTCAAGATTCCCAAGCAATGCTTTGTGGCCAGCGAACTGCCGCGCAACACCATGGGCAAAGTGCAGAAAAACGTGTTGCGCGAGCAGTACAAAGCCCTGTTTTCCTGAACGAGGACAGGCGCCAACAGACTCCAAGAGGCCGGTAAACCACCCTCGACCCTCCGAAATGGCGTTTTAATGCATCACCGGCGGCCTGTTGAGGGCGTCTGCTTCATATAATTCGCGCTGTTTTCCCGTTTTCCTGTTTCCTCATCCAACCTTGACGGAGTCATGAACATCATGAAAAAGTATTTGTGGGTCTTTGCGCTTTCGGCCATGACGCTGGCAGCTTGCGGCAAAAAAGAAGAAACGCCAGCTCCGGTGGCAGCACCTGCGGCTGCGGCCAGTGCGCCGGTGGCCGCCAATACTGAAGAAAAGGTGTTGAACATCTACAACTGGCCGGACTACATCGCCAAGGACATGACGGCCAATTTCGAGAAGGAAACGGGCATCAAGGTCAACTACCAGACCTTTGAAAACAACGAAGCCCTGCACGCCAAACTGGTGGCGGGCAACACCGGTTATGACCTCGTTGTGCCGGGCGCCGTGTTTGCCAAGCCCCAGATCGACGGCGGTTTGCTGATGAAACTGGACAAGGCCAAGATTGCGAACTACGGCAATCTGGACCCGGCCATCATGGGCAAGCTGGGCGCGATCGATCCCGGCAATGCCTATCTGGTGCCCTGGGCCTGGAGCTTTACCACCGTGGCGGTCAACAAGGGCCAGGTTGCCAAGGCGCTGGGCTCAACCCCCATGCCGGCCAACGTGTGGGAGCTGGTGTTCAACCCGGTCTATACCGCCAAGCTCAAGTCCTGCGGTATTGCCTATCTGGACTCGCCCACCGAAGTGTTGCCCCCGGCCATGCACTACCTGGGTAAAAACGCCTACTCCAACGACGCAGCAGACCACAAAGCCGCCGGCGAGATGCTGGCCAAGGTCCGCCCGCATATCCGCATGTTCTCCAGCACCATGATCGATGACCTGGCCGGCGGCAAGGCCTGTGTGGCCCTGGCCTGGGCCGGTGACGTGAACATCGCCCGTGCCCGCGCCATCGAAAACAAGAGTGGCAACGACATCGAGGCCTTGCTGCCCAGTACCGGCGGCCTGATCTTCTTTGACACGCTGGCCATTCCCAAAGATGCCAAGCACCCCAACAACGCGCTGGCCTTCATCAACTATTACCTGCGTCCGGAAGTCTCGGCTTCACTGACCAACGAACTGAGCTACGCCACCGCCAACAAGGCCAGCCTGGCCAGCGTGAAGCCCGAGATTGCGCAAAACAAGGCAGCTTTCCCGGATGCCGAGAACCTGCAAAAAATGGTTTCGCCAGCCAGCTTCAGCAATGAGGCGCGCGAATCCATGAGCAATGTCTACACCCTGTTCAAAAAGGGCAAGTAAGTCTTTTTTACCTCCTACCGAGACCGGCTTGATAGCCAGGCTGTGCATGCATTCCTTGTGTGCGCAGCCTTTTTCATTGTGGTTTTGATACCTGGAACTGCCCCTCATGAATCTGCCTGTATCGTCTGGCGATGGATTTTTAAGAACTGAACGGCTGGTCAAGCGCTTTGACGATGTGGCGGCGGTCGACGATGTCTCACTGTCCATTCAGAAGGGCGAGATATTTGCCTTGCTGGGCAGCTCGGGCTGTGGCAAATCGACCTTGCTGCGCATGCTGGCAGGCTTTGAAAAACCGACCTCGGGCACCGTGATTCTCAATGGGGTGGATATCGCGTCCCTTCCGCCTTACGAGCGGCCCATCAACATGATGTTCCAGTCGTACGCGCTGTTTCCGCACCTCAGCATCTGGGACAACATCGCCTTCGGGCTCAAGCGAGAAGGCATGCCGCGTGACCAGGTCGCGGTGCGCGTGGAGGAGATGCTCAAGCTGGTGCAGCTGGGCGCCTTGGCCAAAAGAAAGCCGCACCAGCTGTCGGGCGGCCAGCAGCAGCGCGTGGCACTGGCACGCAGCCTGGCCAAGAAACCGCAGCTGCTGCTGCTCGACGAGCCTTTGGGCGCGCTGGACAAAAAGCTGCGCGAACAGACCCAGTTCGAGCTGGTCAACATCATTGAAACGGTGGGGGTGACCTGTGTGATGGTCACGCACGACCAGGAAGAGGCCATGTCCATGGCCTCACGCATTGCGGTCATGAGCCAGGGCCGGGTGCTGCAGGTCGGCACGCCCAAGGAAATCTACGAACACCCCAACTGCCGTTTCGTGGCCGACTTTATCGGCAACGTCAATCTGTTCGACGGCCACCTGAGCGCCGATGCGGTGGATTACTGCGAAGTGACGACCGACGTGGGCGTGGTGAGCGTGGGCCATGGCATCAGCGGCAGTTTGGGCATGCCGCTTTCCGTGGCGGTGCGGCCCGAGAAGATCCAGATTTCCAAAACCCGGCCCGAAGCCAGCCAGAACCTGTTTTCCGGCAAGGTGCGCGAGATTGCCTACTTTGGCAGCTACAACACCTTTATTGTGGAGATGGACGGCGGGCATAGCGTCAAGATCACCGAGACCAACACCGCCCGGCATGGGAGCAATGCCATCACCTGGGAAGACAGGGTGTTTTTCTGGTGGGATGATTCTGCCCCCGTGACGCTGACGCAATAGGTCAACAGGTAATAGGTCGTGCGATGAAACCCTTCCCCTGGTTGCCGTTCAAGCCCGGACGGCGTTTTGTGATCGGCTTGCCCTTTGTCTGGTTGGTCGTGTTTTTTGTATTGCCCTTTCTGATCTTGCTGCGCATCAGCATCACGGACATGGGCCATGGCGTGGATCCGTTTGCGCCCCTGGTCGAGGCGGTTTCCGGCTCCTGGCACGTCATCCTGAAGTACGAAAATTACCTGTCCATTTTCAGGGACTCGGCGCAAGGCGTGGAGGGCGTTCTGGGCAACACCATCTACATGGATGCCTACAAGACCTCGCTCAAATACGCCTTCCTGACCACGGTGCTGTGCCTGCTGATCGGCTATCCGTTCGCCTACTTTATTGCACGGGCCAAGCCCACCATCCGGCCGGCCCTGCTGATGATGGTCATGCTGCCGTTCTGGACCTCCTTTTTGCTCCGGGTCTATGCCTGGAAAGGCATCCTGGCCGATCAGGGCGTGCTCAACAACCTGCTGCTGCGGCTGGGCCTGATCCAGGAGCCCATCACCATGCTCTACAGCGATGTCTCGATGCTGGTGGGCATGACCTATGTGTACTGTCCCTTCATGATCCTGCCGCTGTATGCCACCCTGGTCAAAATGGATTTCCGCCTGCTGGAAGCCGCGTACGACCTCGGGGCCAGCGCCTGGAAAGCCTTCTGGCTGATCACCGTGCCGCTGAGCAAGTCCGGCATCGTTGCCGGCGCCATGCTGGTGTTCATTCCCAGCGTCGGTGAGTTCGTGATTCCCTCCCTGCTGGGGGGCGCCGAGAACATCATGATTGGCCGGGTGGTCTGGGATGAAATGTTCAGCAGCAACAACTGGCCGCGCGCGGCGGCCTTGTCGATTGTGATGATCCTGCTGATCCTGGTGCCGCTGGCGCTGTACTACCGCTACGACGAGCGCAACGCGCCGGCGGAGGCATGAAGTGAAAGACCACCCCCGAAGCGCCTTCGGCGCCTCCCCCTCAAGGGGGCGCCACCAGCGGCCCGGCAAAGCCGGTTCCGCGATGGCCCGCGCATTGCGTTGCAGCTTTCATGCGGCATGGGTGACGCGTAGCGTCGTGGAGAACTGAGATGAAGACTCTGCTACGGTTTGCGGAAAACAACTTCGGGCGCGTCTGGCTGGTGCTGGTGTACCTGTTTTTGTACCTTCCGCTGTTTTTCCTGATTGTTTTTTCCTTTAACAGCACCCGCCAGGATGGCGTCTTCACCGGCTTTTCGTGGCGCTGGTATCAGGCCCTGCTGGAGGACTCGCGGCTGGTGGAGGGCTTTTTCCTGTCTCTCAAGGTGGCGCTGATCACGGGCACGCTGTCTGCCACGCTGGGCGCTTTTGCCGCCTTTGTACTGGTGCGCTACACCCGCTTCAGGGGGCGAACGCTGTTTTCCGGGCTGGTCAACGCGCCGCTGGTGATGCCCGAAGTGATCATTGGCCTGTCATTGCTGCTGTTGATGGTGGCGGTGCAGCGTGCCATCGGCTGGCCCGAGCGCGGCATGATCACCATTGTGACGGGCCACACGCTGCTGGGCATGGCCTATGCCACCGTGGTGATCCAGTCGCGCCTGCGCGAGATGGACCGCTCTATCGAGGAGGCCGCCATGGACCTGGGCTGCCGGCCCATGCAGGTGTTTTTCCTGGTTACCCTGCCCAATATCGCGCCGGCCATGGTGGCCGCCTGGCTTCTCACGTTCACCCTGTCGTTTGATGATGTGGTGATCTCCGAGTTTTTGTCGGGCCCCGGCGTGACCACCTTGCCGCAGGTGATTTTCAGCTACGCACGGCGCGGCGTGAACCCGTCGATTTATGCGGCCGCCACCATTCTGATCAGCATTGTCACCACCGGCATCGTGATCTACAGCCTGTACGTGATGCGCCAGCAAAGGCGGCGCGAGCGTGAAATCAATGCAGCGGCAAGAACAGGGCAAAACCCCTTGCCGTTGACTACTTCTGCGGCAAAGTAGCCAGCGCCACGCCCACCAGGGCCACGGCAAAAGCGCCCAGCTGGGCCCCGCCCAGCGTTTCACCCAGCACCAGCGTGCCGACCAGCGCGGCGCTGATCGGCAGCATCACGGTGAACACCCCGGCCTGGTTGGCCGGCACCCGTTTGAGACCGGTCATCCACAGCCAGACCGTCCACACGCTGGCGGCCAGCGCGTAAAACACCAGCAGCAGCCAGCTGGACGCGGCCACCGCCGAAAAATCGAAGTCCCAGGCCACCCACAGGCCCAGCGGGGTGACCAGTGCAAAGCCCCAGAGGTTGATCAGTGCGGTGATGCGCTTGGGGCTGAGTGCGCCGGTGAGTTTTTTGCCGATCACCGCGTAAGCGGCCTCGCACAGCACGGCGCCGATCAGCAGCAGATGGCCCAGCCACGCATTTCTTGAAGCCAAATTGGCCTCCAGCCCTTGATTTATTTGGGCAGGCAGCTCATTTTTTGATAGCGAAACCAGGGTGATCCCGGCGACGGCGCAGGCCACGGCACACCACACGCGGGCGCTGATGCGCTCGCGCAGGAAGAGCCAGCTCATCAGGGCCACGGCCGCAGGGATGGAGGCCATGATCACGCCGGCCGCCACGGCGCTGGTCATGCTCACGCCGAACAGCATGCAGATGGAAAACAGGAAGTTGCCCAGAAACGACTCCAGAAACACCAGTTTTCTCGTCTGTGCTGTCATGGGGGGCTCATCGGCCGGCTTTTTGAGCCAGTGCAGCATGGCCAGCCCGCCAATGCCAAAGCGTAGCCAGGCCAGCAGGAAAACGGGGAGGGCCGCCACCAGCGGTTTGGACAAGGCGACATAGGCGCCGACCAGAGACATGCCGAGCGCTAAACAGGCATACGCCACAATCCGGTTCATTAAACTTGGCTTTCTTGTCTTCTGTCTTGTGATGCGCCCAGTGGTTTTGAAGTGTTCATGCCACGGCGGTTGATGAGCCTTAAGGAGACTCCATAGGTCTGAGACTGCCCGGAATCATGCCTTAATTCCACGCCTGAAATGATGCCGACCACCCCCCGTTATGTATTTGTCTACGGCACGCTGCGCCGCGGTGAACAAAACGACATCACACGCATGCAGCCGGCGCCGGAATTTGTGGGTCTGGCCCATGTGCCGGGCGTCCTGTACCACTTGGGCAGGTATCCCGGCCTGGTGCTGGGCGGGCCAGCCCGGGTATTGGGTGAGGTGTATGCCATCACGCCCGCGCTCGAGCGCCAGCTCGACCAGATTGAAGACGTCTGGCCGCAAGCCAGCGGTGAGTACGCCAAACGCGAGATCCTGGTGCATCTGCTGGATGCCGGTGATGCCAGCGGCGCCCATCCTGCCCGGCTGCACTGCCTCGTCTATGAAATCCATCCGTCCC
>NZ_JAKFDR010000093.1:0-55046 GCF_036676035.1 Polaromonas sp. | reverse complement strand
CGTCTGTATTTGGTGGTGTTTCTTATCGGGCTGGCTGGTTTTATGGGATGGATAGCCTTGCCGCAAGGCTTGCAGCTGCTGGCGCATCCGGTGGTGCTGGGGGCCAGCGGCTTCATGGTGTTTGTCGAGTTTTTTGCCGACAAGATTCCCGGGCTGGATTCCTTGTGGGACGTGGTGCACAGTGTCATCCGCATACCCGCCGGTGCTGCTTTGGCGGCTGGCGTCTTCGGTGCCGACGGCGGGGCAATGGCCCTGGTGGCGGCCCTGCTGGGCGGCACCTTGGCGGCGACCAGCTTTGCGGCCAAAGCAACGAGCCGCGCGGCCATCAACACCTCGCCCGAGCCTTTCAGCAACGTGGGCGCTTCGCTGCTTGAAGACGGCATCGTGCCCCTGGGCTTGTGGCTGGCCGTAGCGCACCCTTTGTTGTTTGTGGCGTTGCTCGCGGTGGTGCTGGTGCTCAGCATCTGGCTGATTCGCATTTGCTGGCGGTTTTTAACGCAACTGCTTGCCCGCGTCGCCCGCATCTTCAGCGGCAAACCTGATCCGGGCTTGTCGCCTGCTTTTACCTTGAAGTCACCCTTTTCAAAGAACGACAGACATGTTTAATAAAATCCTGATCGCCAATCGCGGAGAGATCGCCTGCCGCGTCGCCGCCACGGCCAAACGCATGGCCATCAAAACGGTGGCCGTGTATTCGGATGCCGATGCGCACGCCAAGCATGTCAGCGTTTGCGACGAAGCCGTTCACATTGGCGGCAGCGCGCCCAAGGACAGCTACCTGCGCTGGGAGCGCATCATTGAAGCGGCCAAGGCCACGGGTGCGCAGGCGATTCACCCGGGTTATGGCTTCCTGTCTGAAAACGAGGAATTTGCCCAGGCATGCGCGCAGGCCGGTCTGGTCTTCATCGGCCCGCCGGCTTCCGCCATCAAGGCCATGGGCCTGAAAGCCGAGTCCAAGCAGTTGATGGGAAAGGCCGGCGTGCCGCTGGTGCCCGGCTACCATGGCGCTGACCAGGACCCGGTGCTGCTCAGGCATGAGGCCGACCGCATTGGCTACCCGGTGCTGATCAAGGCCAGCGCTGGTGGTGGCGGCAAGGGCATGCGCGCGGTCGACAAGGCCGGGGACTTTGATGCCGCGCTGGCCTCCTGCAAGCGCGAGGCCATCAACAGCTTTGGCGACGACGCCGTGTTGGTGGAGAAATACGTACAGCGCCCGCGCCACATCGAGATCCAGGTGTTTGGCGACACGCATGGCAACTATGTCTACCTGTTCGAGCGCGACTGCTCGGTGCAGCGCCGCCACCAGAAAGTGCTCGAAGAAGCGCCGGCGCCGGGCATGACGCCCGAGATGCGCCAGCAGATGGGCCTGGCCGCCGTGGCGGCGGCGCGTGCTGTGCACTATGTGGGCGCGGGCACGGTGGAGTTCATCGTCGAGCAGCGGCCGGACGGCAGCATGAATTTTTTCTTCATGGAGATGAATACAAGGTTGCAGGTGGAGCACCCGGTGACCGAAGCCATCACCGGCCTCGACCTGGTGGAATGGCAATTGCGTGTGGCCAGCGGTGAGAAGCTGCCGCTGGCGCAGGACCAGCTGCGAATCAACGGTCATGCGATAGAGGCCCGCATCTGCGCTGAAAACCCTGACAACAACTTTCTGCCGGCCACCGGCACCTTGCATGTTTACCAGAAGCCCGCTTGCACCAGCTTTGAGCGTAGCGTGGTCCGCGTAGACGATGGCGTGCGCCAGGGCGATGCGATTTCACCGTTCTATGACTCCATGGTCGCCAAGCTGATTGTGCATGGCGACACCCGCGAGCAGGCGCTGGCCCGGCTCGACGAAGCGCTGGCGCAAACCCGTATCGTCGGACTCAACACCAACGTCCAGTTTTTGCGACATGTGCTCCAGAGCCATTCGTTTGCCCAGGCAGATCTGGACACGGCCCTGATTCAGCGCGAGCAGGCGCACTTGTTCGGGCAGGAGAAGATCGGTTTTCCCATGGCGGCGGCCGCGGCGATTGCGCAGACCCTGCTGGAAGAAAAAGCAGGCGAAACCGCTGACCCTTTCAGTAAAACGGATGGTTGGCATTCGCATGGCGTGGCTGTGCGGCGTTTCGAGTTCGAGTTCCATGAGGAAACCCTCAAGGCCGAATTGACCTGTCTGCACGACGGTGCGCTGCGCCTGTCGGCCGGCGGCGTGGAAGGGCCGCTGGTGTTCTCGCGCGGCACAGCGGGGGTTGACATCGGGTTTGCAGGGCAGCGCCAGAGCGTCCACATTCATAGAAACGGCGAAACCCTTCATGTCTTTGGCGTCAAGGGTGCGACCCACATCACCGCCATCGATTTACTGGCGCATGCCGGCGAAACCCATGCGGAAGGCGGGCGTTTGACCGCCCCCATGCCGGGCAAGGTGGTGTCGTTCGCCGTGAAGGCGGGCGACTTGGTTCAAAAGGGCCAGGCGCTGGCCGTGATGGAGGCCATGAAGATGGAGCACACAATTGCCGCACCGGCCGATGGCGTGGTGCAGGAGCTGCTGTATGCGCCTGGTGACCAGGTCACGGAAGGCTCCGAGTTGCTCAGGATGACGGCCTGATATGGCCCCCACGCTTGTCGCTTCGCGTACTGCGCTGCCCCCCGAGGGGGCCGTAGTCGCCTTGGGGCGGCCCGGCGGCGACTGAGGGCGCCTTGAATTTCGGCCGACAATATACCGCATGAGAATTTCGTTTTGCTGCACGGATACCAAGGCCGAGCCATGGCTGGAGGGCTTGCGCGCCGCCTTGCCGCAAGCCGTGATTGAGCCGTGGTCACCCGGCGCGCCCCTGGCTGATTACGCGGTGGTCTGGATGCCGCCGCAGCAGTTCCTGACAGAGCAAACCCGGCTCAAGGGCATTTTCAACATCGGCGCGGGGGTGGATGCGCTGATGAAGCTGGACTGGCCGTCTGGCGCCCAGGTCGTGCGCATTGATGATGGGGGTATGGCCGTGCAGATGGCCGAGTTTGTGTGTCATGCGGTGATCCGCCATTTCCGCGAGCTCGATGGCTATGAAGTCGACATCAATAATGGCAAATGGTCGTTTCGCCGGCCCCGCCTGCGGGCCGATTTTCCGGTCGGCATCATGGGCTTGGGCGTGCTGGGTGAGCGTGTGGCGCAAGCGGTTTCGCATTTCGATTTTCCGGTGCTGGGCTGGAGCCGTTCACCCAAATCAATCGATGGTGTGCAGTGTTTCTCGGGGCAGGCGCAATTCAACGAATTTCTGGCGGCGACGCGCATCCTGGTGTGCCTGTTGCCGCTGACACCGGACACGCGCGGCATCATGAACCTGGACGCCTTGTCGCGGCTCAAGCCCGGCGGGTATGTGATCAATGTGGCACGCGGCGCCCATCTGGTGGAGGGCGACCTGCTGGCCCTGATTGACAGCGGGCATTTGTCGGGCGCCGCACTGGACGTGTTCAGTACCGAGCCCCTGCCGCCGGCCCACCCGTTCTGGACGCATCCCGCCATTACCGTGACGCCGCACACCTCGGCCCGCACGCTGCGGGAGGAAAGCATTGCGCAGATTGCAGGCAAAATCCAGGCCTTGCAGCGCGGAGAACCCATTGCCGGTGTGGTTGACCGGAACAGAGGATACTGAGCACGCTGTCATCCTGAGCACAGCGAAGGATCTGGGTATGGGTAGCCCACAGGGATTCTTCGCTGCGCTCAGAATGACAAGGAAAACACTGCAAGACGATTCATATGAAACTGCCCTCCAAAGTCAAACTCGTCGATGTCGGCCCGCGCGACGGCCTGCAAAATGAAAAGCAGCCGGTGCCCGCCGAGGTCAAGATCGGCCTGGTGCACCGCCTGCAAGACGCGGGCCTCAAGGAAATCGAGGTCACCAGCTTCGTCTCGCCCAAGTGGGTGCCGCAGATGGCCGACGCGGCCTCCGTCATGGCCGGCATCCAGCGCAAGCCCGGCGTGCGCTACTCGGTGCTCACGCCCAACATGAAGGGTTTCGAAGCCGCTGTGGCGTTCAAGCCGGACGAGATCGTGGTGTTCGGCGCGGCCAGTGAGGCCTTCAGCCAGCGCAACATCAACTGCTCGATTGCCGAGAGCATCGAGCGCTTCCGCCCGGTGGTGGAGGCGGCGCGCGCCCAGAACATTTACGTGCGCGGTGCGATCTCCTGCACCGTGGGCTGCCCTTATGAAGGCGAGATTCCGCCCGAGCGCGTGGAACTCGTCGCGCGGCTCATGAAAGACATCGGCGTGCAGCACATCGGCGTGGCCGACACCATTGGCGTGGGCACCCCGCTCAAGGTGCAGCGCGCCATGGAGGCAGCACTCAAATACTACGACCTCGACGATGTCTCGGGCCACTTCCACGACACCTATGGCCAGGCGCTGGGCAATACGCTGGCCTGCCTGGAGATGGGCATCTGGCAGTACGACACCTCGTCGGCGGGGCTGGGCGGCTGCCCCTATGCCAAAGGCGCCACCGGCAACGTGGCGACCGAAGACGTGGTCTACCTGCTGCAGGGCATGGGCATAGAAACCGGGATTGATCTCGACAAGCTGATCGACGCCGGCAAGTACATCAGCGACTTCCTTGGGCGCAAGCCCAATTCGCGCGCGGCCACGGCCATCCTGAACAAAAGGGCTGGCTGAGATGTGTGGCGCTGAATTGCATTCAATGCCTGAGGGCGTGCAGCGCGTGGCGCGGGCCTTGCAGGACAAGGGCCACCCCCACGCGCCGTTGATGCTCGACGACGCGGCGCGCACGGCGCAGCAGGCCGCCGACGCGTTGGGCATTGCCGTCGGCCAGATCGCCAAGAGCATCATCTTTCGCCGCAAGTCCGACGATGCGGCGGTGCTGGTCATTGCCTCTGGCGACCGGCGCGTCGACGAAAAGAAGGTCGACGCGATTGTCGGCAAGACCGGCCGTGCCGATGCCGAGTTCGTGAAGAGCAAGACGGGTTACTCCATCGGCGGCGTGTCGCCGATCGCGCATGCCGTGGCGCCGGTGACCCTGATCGACCGCGAACTGTTCCGCTTCGAGGAAATCTGGGCCGCGGCCGGCCATCCGCACGGCGTGTTCAAGCTCAGGCCGCAAGACCTTGAAAGCCTGACCGGCGCGCCGGTAGCCGATGTGGTGCAGGAGCCCCTGGTTTCATGAAAAGCGCTATTGATTTAATAGCTGATTGCGCAGAATCTGCAAGGGCTGGCGGCCAAAATGATGTGCCGTCGCCTTGCATTTCGGTGTGCCGCATGAGCCCGGTCAGCGGTTTGTGCGAAGGCTGTTTCCGCACGCTGGAGGAGATCGCAGGCTGGAGCCGGATGGACGGCGAGGGCAAGCGGGCCATCTGGCTGCTGATCGAGCAGCGCGCAGGGCTGGTGCCGACTTAAGGAGCACATGAACCCCCACGCTCACATTCGTTCGCTGCCCTCCGAGGGGGCTGAGTACCGCGGCTCTGAGCCTGCCCGCGCAGGCTCGGACGGCACGAAGAGCCGCTGCGTCTCGCAGCGGTCCGGTCTGGAAGACCATGCCTTCTTTGAGGCAGCTCGGCAGGAGGCCGCATGAAACACATCACCTTCTACCTCGATTTCATCTCGCCCTATGCCTACCTGGCGTTCGAGAAATTGCCCGAGGCGCTTCAAGGCATCAGCCACAGCGTCAGTTACAAGCCGGTGCTGTTTGCCGGGCTGCTCAAGCATTACGGGCAGCTCGGTCCTGCCGAGGTGGCGCCCAAGCGCGACTGGACTTACCGGCAGGTGCTGTGGCTGGCGCACAGCAACGGCATCGAGATGCAGCTGCCGGCCAGTCATCCGTTCAATCCCTTGTCGCTGTTGCGGCTGGCGCTGGCCTGCGATGCCCGGGGCATGCCCAACCGCTATGCCTGCGAGACGCTGTTTCGCCATGTCTGGCGTGGTGGCGCAGAGGCTGCCGATCCGCAGCGCCTCAAGCTGCTGGCCGAGCAACTGGCGCCTGTGCGCGACATGAATGGCGAGGACGTCAAGGCCCAGCTGAAGACGCATACCGAGCAAGCCATTGCGCAAGGCGTGTTTGGGGTGCCCGCATTTGCAGTCGATGACAAAGTGTTCTGGGGTTTTGATGCCTTGCCCATGCTGCGCGACTATTTGGCGGGCGATGCCTGGTTTGCGCAGGGGCATTGGGAGGGCGTCGGTGCGGTCAAAACGGCTACCGTGCGCCGACCGTCCTGAGCCATTTCGCGTTATAGCCGTTATAGCCGGTAGTCGAGCTTGAGCCGGCTTTGCAGCTTGCGCGCCTGCTTGAAGGCTTCCTTCAGGATGTGGCGATCGAGTTCATTCAAAAGGTCCGGGTTGATGCGGTTGCCCCCGCCGGGTGCGCCCAGAGCCTGATGCTGGTGGCGCAATCGCAGCAGCTGGATGTAGTAGAAACTGTCCACGATGGCCGCCACATCGTCGCCGCCGAAGTTCATGATCCGGGAAGTGGCCAGCAGGCGTTGCACGGTGCTGGTCTGCCGTACCCCGTGCGCGAGTGAGAGCAGGCGCGCCGCATCGACAAAGGGCCTGGAGCCATACAGCTTGAGGTTGATGGTGTGGGGGAAGTCCTTGTCGCCGTCGAACACGAAATCGCGAATCAGGCCCAACGGTGGCGCGCATTGCAGCGCGTTCTCGACCATCAGGCGCAGAAACAGCCGCGCGTTGCGGGTTTGATCGAGTAACCAGCTGCGCAGCGTGTCGCTGAGGTTCTCGTCGCCATAGAGGGGGCGAAAGTCGAAAAAAATCGCGGCGTTGAGCAAGGCCTTGGGTTGGGGGTGTTCAATCCAGTCGCTGAACCTGGCGCGCCATTCGGGCAGCGACAGGCACCATTGCGGGTTGCCCGCCATGATGTCGCCCTGACAGAGGGGAAAACCACAGGCATCGAGCTTGTGGTTGACCGCCTGGGCAAAGGGCAGGAAGCGCTGGCGCAGCGCTTCGGCGGCCGCTTCGTTCTCGCACGCGAAGATGATGCCGTTGTCCTGATCGGTGCACAGCGTTTGTTCATAGCGCCCCTCGGAGCCCAGCGCGAGCCAACACCACTTGACTTGCGGCAGGTCAAATTCATCGTGGGTGAGTTCAATCACGCGCAGGGTCAGCAGGTCATTGAGCGTGGAGACGAACTGCGTCAGTTGCCCCGCGGCCATGCCCTGCGTGAGCAAAGTCAGGGCGATGCGCTGAATGTCCTTGGCGCAGGCCTGCAGGCCCGGCAGGTCGCGGGCCTGTCGGATGTCGTTGCTGACGTCCTTGAGGCTGGTGCGCTGCAGGGCAAACAAATCGTTCTGCGACACGATGGAGACCAGGCGTCCGGCTTCATCCACCACCAGCAGATGGCGCAGGCCGCGGCTGGCCATGATGAGGGAGGCCTCGTAGGCGGTGGTGTGTGGCTTGACCGTGATCACACCGCCAGTCATGACGCTGGCAATCGGCTGGTCAAGGCCGACTTGTGGCAGCGTCACGCGATGCAGCAGGTCGCGCAGGGTGAAGATGCCCAGGGGCATGTGTCCCTGGGCATCCACCACGATGAGGGAGCCGATGCGCAGGCGGTCCATGATCGCCAGCGCCTCGCCAAGCGGCGTGTCCAGCGTGACCGTCACAGGCTCGCGCCGTGCAATCTGACTCAGCGGGCTGTGCATGGCCTGGAGATCATGGCGCGGGTTGGGGTCTGGGGCTGCTTCCATGATACTGGTTCAGTAACTGACTCTGGCGTAATAGGTGCGCGCGGCCGCCTCGCGTGCCTGGCGCAAGGTGTGAATGTCCTGTTTCGCCAGCAAGGGGATCATCTTGAGGAAGATCTCTCCGGTAACGATCGCGTCGCCCAGGGCCGTATGGCGCCCGATCACGTTGATGCCCAGGCGCCCGGCAATGGCTTCCAGGCGGTGTGATTCCTGGTTGGGATGAAGCAGCGCCGACAGCAGCAAGGTGTCCAGCACCGGTTGCTGGAACACGATGCCGGTGGATGCCTCCTTGAGTTGCAGGAAACGCATGTCAAACGCGGCATTGTGCGCCACCAGCACCGTGTCCTCGCAGAATTCATGAAAGCTCGGCAGGACCTGCTCGATCGTGGGTTGCCCCTTGACCATGTCTTCGGTGATGCCGTGGATGAGAATGGATTCGGGCTTGAGCCGTCGCCTGGGATCAATCAGCTGGTCGATGGTCTCGTTCTTGAGCAGGCGACCGTTGACGATGCGGATGGCGCCAATCTGGATGATCTCATCGCCGGCCGAAGGCTCCAGTCCGGTGGTCTCGGTGTCAAACACCGTGTAGCTCAGTTGCGTCAGCAGGCGATCATCCAGCGCACGTGTCTCCTCGGTTTGCTTGAACAGGTCAAAGTCGTAGTACTCGGGGCGGCTCTCATGGCGCAGCCATACGGCCGGGTCGGCCGCATCCTGCGCCGCGGCGGTTGGCAGCAGCATCCGGATCAGGGGTTGCTGCGTATTCTGGTCGCGCTGGTGCCAGAGTTCGCCGCCATGGCGTTCGATCACTTCGCGCAGCGTCAAGGGGGGGCCTTCGCCGTCAGCGTTCATGGGCGACTGTTCCCACCTCGCCAGCACGGCCGCGTCCAGAGCGGCGCCCGACCAGAGCAGGTCCAGTTGTGCCAGCCGCCCGGCTGGCCGCAGACGCAGGGCCACGGCGCCCACGCCGCACTCATCCTTGAGCCGGGTGGCGAGGTAGCTCAGGCCCTGCAGCAGCGAGAAGCTGTCGACCTTGACCCACAGGCCGTTGGCGACCTCTTCGCTGCTGGCACTCACACCGGGCTTTTGCTCAATGCGCTGCTGCAAGGCCTGCACCAGGTCCGCGCCATGCATGTCTTCCAGCGGCCAGCGCGCCTTGAGTGTGTCGGCGAACTCGGCGCTGGCGTGGTTGATGCGCTGGCTCATCGCCTCTGCTTCGTCGCGGATCACGCCCACGAAGCGGTCGCGCTGGCCGATCTCCATGTCCGGGTATTGCAGCAGGTTCTCCACCGCCGCGCGTACATTGCCCAACGCGGCGCGGCTGCCTTCGGTGAGTGTTTGCAAGAGCAGGTCGCGCCGGCTTTGTGTTTCTACATGGCGGGTGATGTTGTCGAGCATGAGCACGTAGCCGCTGATGACCCGCTCCCCGGTGGCGCCGGCCTGTGCGTCGTGATCGCGCCAGGAGTTGCCAAAGACCGGGGCCATCTGAACGCGTATCAGTTGCCCGGTGCGCGTGGTGGTGACGAAGGTGGCCGAGGGCTGTGCGCCGCCGTGCTGGAGGTGGTGCTGCACGCTCTCCAGGGCATGCGTGATGAGACCGCGCCCCATGATGGCAAAAATGGAACGGCCCAGGCCGATCAAGGCTGCGCCGCCGCCTTGCGCACCTTGTCCAGGCACCTGGAACTGCTGCCGCGCACGGTTGTTGTAGAGCAGGATGCGTCCATCCAGGTTGCACACGACCACGCTCTGCGTGAGTTCCGACATCAACGCGGCCAGACGGTTCTTTTCCTCTTCGACCGAGGCCTTGGCTTGCAGGATCTTCTGCTCCACATCGCGCTGCAGCGATTCGCGCTGGTCGGCCAGCGTATTGACGACCTGCGCCAGCGTTCGGATCTCGGGGGCGCCAAGCTCCTGCAGCCGCAACGCCGGGTTGGAGTTGACCATCACCAGTGCCTGCTCACGCAGGCTCAAAGGGGCCAGCACATAGACCCGGTACAAACCCCAGGCCAGCAGCCCCAGCCCGGCCCAGGCCAGCAAGATGATGAGCAAGGCCAGTGCGTAACGCTCCCGCATGATGGCCAGCACCGCCTGCCGCTCGGCGTCCTGCATGTCGGCCCACAGCACCACACCCAGGATGCCAAAGAGCACCGCCAACAGTCCATACAGAGCACCGAGTCCCACAGCGAGCCGGATTCGGGGGGTCATGGCGGCTGGGCAATGGCTTGGGCGGGCGCGTCGTTGAATGGACGGCTATTGCGCCGGCAGTCCGAGCAGTTGACGCACCTGCGCAACCAGGTCCTTGGTGGAAAAGGGTTTGGTCATGTAGGCGTCCGCGCCGAGTGCGAGGCCCTTGCTGACCTCGGTGTCGCGCCCTTTGGCGGTGAGCATCACCACCTTGAGCGATTGCCACTGGGGGTTGGCGCGGATTTGCTGGCACACCTCAAACCCGTCCTTCCTGGGCAGCATGATGTCGAGCAGGATCAGGTCCGGCAGCTGCGCGGCGATGGCCTGCAACGCCGCCTCTCCGTCCACGGCCACCTGGACATCAAACCCTTCGCGTTTCATCAGAAACTCGAGCGACACCACGATGTTGGGTTCGTCGTCCGCAATCAGGATGCGTTTGCTCATGAGTCGGTCCAATCTGGCTGTTGAGGCGCGGCGGCCCTGGTGCCCTCTTTGAAGGGCAGTGTAAACGAGAATGTGGCCCCGCTGCCAGGTTCGCTTTGCACCCACAGCCGCCCCCCAAAACGTTCGATGATGTGCCGGCTGATGGGCAGTCCCAGCCCGCTTCCCTGGGGCTTGTCGGTCATGGTATTGCCCACCTGGCGAAAGCGCTCAAAAATGATTTTTTGATTGGCGGCACTGATGCCGCTGCCGTTGTCCCGAACGTCCACGCGCAGACCGCCGGGCTCCTGGCGCAATGAGACGTGTATCCGGCCCCGGGTCGGATCGCAGAACTTGACCGCATTGGACAGCAGGTTGAGCATCACCTGGATCAGGCGGTCGCGGTCGGCCAGAATGCGGGGTGTGTGGGATGCCAGGTCTTGTGTCAGTGTCACATGCCGGTCGTTGAAGGTCGAGTAGGTGGCCGCCACCGATTCCTCGATCACTTCGCGCAAGTCCAGTTCCGACGTGTGCCATTCGGCATTGCCCGATTCGATCTTGGCCATGTCCAGCACCTGATTGATCAATCGGGTCAGGCGCTCGGCTTCCTTGACGATGATGCCCAGGAACTTCTTGCGCTCGTCCAGGCCTATCCTGGGGTCATCCAGCAGGATTTCCGAGAATGCGCGAATGGAGGTGAGGGGCGTGCGCAGCTCATGGGTCACGGTGGACATGAAGTCATCCTTCATGCGGTCGAGCTCTTTCATGCGTTCATTGGCGGCCCGCAACTCGGCGGTGGCGGCTTCGAGCTCCTGCGACTTGAGTTCGAGCTCCCTGGAGTAGGCGCGCACCTGGGAGGCCTCATCGAGGATGTTCATCACCTCGTCAATGCCCAGCGGTTCCTCCTGCACCACCGAGGCCACCATGGCCCGCGCGGAAGCGCTGCCCAGGGCGCCGGCCAGCAGTGTCTCGGCGTAATGCACCAGGTCCGCGTCGGCCTTCAATTGCGCGACGGATGACAGGCCGCGTGCCCGCGCATAGCTCAGGAAGGCTTCCTGCGCACGCACCGGCCCGAGGAAGCGGCCAATCAGCGGCAGCAGGTCCTGCACCTGGGCGCTGCCGCGCCACAGGCGCGAACCGCCCGCAAGGCTGACGGTATGACGAAACACATCCACAAAGGCCGTGGCCTGCCTGGTTTCCTCCACCGTCGCCCGGCCCGCCAAAGACACGCCCAGGTAGAAACCGATGTTGGCCAACAGGCTCCAGAACAGGCTGTGCGAAATCTCGTCCAGTCCGGACAGGCCGAACAGTTGCTGGGGCCGCAGCAGTTCCAGTCCGAACAGACCCTCGTTCAGAAAGGACGATGGCAACCAGCCCGATTTGGCGAATGAAGGCAGCAGCAGGGTGTAGCCCCACACCGCGAAGCCACCCAGCAGCCCGGCCATGGCGCCGTGGCGCGTGCCGCCTTTCCAGTAGATGCCGCCAAAAATGGCGGGCGCAAACTGGGCCACCGCAGCGAACGAGATCAGCCCGATGCCCACCAGGGCGTAGGCCTCGCCCGCGGCGCGGAAGTAGATGTAGCCCAGCAGCAGGATGGCCACGATCGCCCAGCGGCGTATGCCCAGCAGCAAACCGGAGAGGTCCTGCCGCTCGTTCAGGCGCAAGGCCTTCATGCGCAGGGCCAGGGGCATCACCAGGTCGTTGCAGATCATGGTGGACAGCGCAATCGTTTCCACAATCACCATGCCGGTGGCGGCCGAGAGGCCGCCGATGAAGACGAACAGGGTCAGTGCTTCGTGCCGCTGGGCCATGGGCAGGGTCAGCACGAAGGTGTCGGCATCCACATGGCCTGCCGGGAAGTGCAGCATGCCGGCCAGGGCAATCGGCAGCACGAAGATGTTGATCAGCAAGAGGTACAGCGGGAACAGCCAGACCGCCTTGCGCAGGTGCTGCTCATTGACGTTTTCCACCACGGTGATCTGGAACTGCCGGGGCAGCAGCATGACCGAGAGCATGGAGAGAATGGTCAGCGACCACCAGCTGCCATAGCCGCTGCCGCTGCCGGTGTCGGCCACGGTCATGAGCGCCTTGAGTTTGGGCACCAGCTCGGCGCGCTGAAAGATGTCGCCCATGCCGTCGAAGATGCCAAAGGTCACGAACAGACCCACAGCCAGGAACGCCAGCAGCTTGACCACCGATTCAAACGCAATCGCTGCCACCATGCCTTCATGCCGCTCGGTGGCATCCAGGTGCCGCGTGCCAAACAATACGGTGAAGGCGGCCAGGATCATGGCGATGTACAGCGCGCTGTCCTGCCACAGGGCCTGGGCGGTGGCTTTGGTGGGCATGACGATGTCAGGGTAGTGCAGAAGGATCGTGAAGCTGTTGGAGACAGCCTTCAGCTGCAGCGAGATGTAGGGAACAACGCCGATCACGGCAATCACGGTCACCATCCCGCCCAGCAGCTGGCTCTTGCCGTAGCGCGAGGCCACGAAGTCGGCAATCGAGGTGATGTGGTTGGCCTTGCTGATGCGAATGATCTTGAGCATCACAAACCACCAAAGACCCGCGATCAGTGTGGGGCCCAGGTAGATGGGAAGGAAGCCAATGCCCGCCGATGCGGCGCGTCCGACACTGCCGTAGAAGGTCCAGGTGGTGCAGTAGACGGCCAGTGACAGGGCGTAGATGGCCGGATTGGCGATGATGGAGCGCCCCGCGTCGGCGCGCTTGTCGCCGTAATAGGCAATGGCAAACAGAACGCCCAGGTAGGCAAAGGACACGCTGATGATGACCCAGCCTTGCAGCATCACTCGCGCCGTTCACTCACGTAGGCCATCAGGCCAATGAGCAAGGCCCACACCGCGAAGATGTAGAAGTACAGGAGCGGAATGCCGAACAATGCGCCGGGCTTGCTGAAGAGGGAGAGCACCGGGTAATTGAACAGCACGCAACCCAGCAGAACGATGGCAACCAGACGCTGACCCGTGATGTCGGAGTAATGCATGGCCGTGTCTCCTCAAGTTCTCGGCGCATTGTAGGCTTTGGCGGGATTAGGACATTCCCTAGGGCAGAGCGCATACTGGCTCTCCTCTCGCATCGCAAAACGGTGCGCCATGGTAAATACCTACTTTGTAAGTTTGCATTCAGCGCGGCGTCAGAATCTGGTCAGGACACGGCCTCAGATTGCGATCTGAGACAAGAATCTGTAAGAAAGAATAAAGCTTTATGTTGTTGACAGTCGTGATCGCAAAAAGCCTGATTGAGTTGTCGCTCATGTTCATCGTGGCGCGCTTCATCCTGGGGCTGCTGGCCGGCGCCAAGCGCAGCACCAACGTGTTCTGGCAACTGCTCGACATCGCAGCCAGGCCCGCGCTGTGGCTCACCCGGCGCGTGAGCCCCAAGCTCATCCTGGACCAGCACATCCCCTTGGCCGCCGCCAGCTGGTTGCTGATTGCCTGGGTGGTGGTGGTCAAGCTCAAGATTGATCTGTGTTTTCAGGCGGGGGCCGCAGCATGCCAATGAATTCGGTTCAGGGTGGTTCGTCCCGCGTGCCAGCGTTGGGGCGCTTAGAGCGTTTTGTGCTGGGCTGGAAAGCCAAGGTTTTGTTGCTGCTTGGCCTGCAGGCGCGCGCCCTTGAGGTGTTCCAGGACATTCTGCGGCGCTCGCCGCAAGACCTGCATGCCCTCAACAGCCTGGGCTATGCCGCCCTGCAACGCGGGGAGCATGAGCTTGCGCACCGCTACTTTGAGCAGGCGCTTGAGCTCAATTCACGGGCATCGAATGCTCATTTCAACCTGGCGTTCGTGGCGGAGCTGCTCGGGCGGCTGGACGAGGCCGAGCAGGGCTTTCGATCGGCCATTGCGCTGGAAGAAAAGATGGACCGGGCCTGGTATGGCCTGGGGATCGTGCTGGTGCGCCAGGGGCGTTTGCCAGAAGCGCTGGTGGTATTCAAGCGCAATGCCAAATTGCAACCCATGAGCCCGTTTGGCTGGTACCAGATGGCGCGGGTGCATGTGGACTTGCAGCAGCCCGAAGAGGCCAGGGCGGTGATCCGGCACCTGAAGGGATTCGAGCCCAAGGTGGCGGCCCAGCTGGAGCGCGAAACCGGCTTGCGCCCGGTGTGAGTTGGTTAGTGGTGGGTGGTAGGTAGTAGGTAGTGGCCCATTTCAATGGGGGCTGGCGGGGTGAGCCAGAGCTTGTTCGGAATGGTTATTCATATCAATGAGGAGCAAGCAATGCAGCTATCAGAAAAACACCAGGAGTACTGGCGCAAGAACCTTCGGATAACCAGCATCCTGTTGGGCATCTGGTTCTTGGTGACCTTCGTCTTACCGTTTTTTTCCAAGGAGTTGACCTTCAAATTTTTTGGCTGGCCATTTTCATTCTGGGTCGCCGCGCAGGGCGCCCTGGTGGTGTACTGCCTGATCATCTGGTACTACGCGCGGCACATGAACGCCCTTGACAACGAATACGGCGTAGCCGAAGGGGAAGAATGATGTTTGGCAACGAAAAACAGACGCAGAACGCATTCAAGAAAGGCCTGAACAAGGTCTATGGCTTTTACACCGGCGGCTTCATCGGCTTCGTGCTGCTGCTCGCCGCGCTCGAGCAGATGGGTTTGTCCAGGGCCTGGATCGGCTACTTTTTCCTTGCCGGGACGGTGCTGCTGTATGCCGGCATTGGGGTCATGAGCCGCACCAGTGATGCGGCTGAATACTATGTGGCCGGACGCCGCGTGCCCGCCATGTACAACGGCATGGCCACAGGCGCGGACTGGATGTCGGCGGCCTCCTTCATCGGCATGGCCGGCACGCTGTACCTGACCGGCTTTGGCGGCCTGGCCTTCATCACGGGATGGACGGGAGGATATTGCCTGGTGGCGCTGTTCCTGGCGCCTTACCTGCGAAAGTTTGGCCAGTTCACGATCCCTGACTTTCTGGGCGCCCGCTTTGAAGGCAACCTGCCCCGAATCATTGGTGTTTTTGGTGCCATTCTGTGCTCCTTCACCTACGTGGTGGCGCAGGTCTACGGCGTGGGCTTGATCACCACGCGTCTGACCGGGCTGGCTTTTGAGGTCGGCATTTTTGCCGGGCTGGGCGGCATTCTGGTGTGCTCGTTCCTGGGCGGCATGCGGGCCGTGACCTGGACCCAGGTAGCCCAGTACGTGATTCTGATCATTGCCTATCTGCTCCCGGTGATCTGGCTCTCGGTCAAGCACACCGGCGTGCCGATTCCGCAGGCGGTCTATGGCTACACGCTGGAGAAGGTGACGGCCAAGGAAGAGGTTCTGATCAAGGACCCCAAAGAGATCGAAGTGCGCAACATCTTTAGCGCCCGCGCCGATGAGGCCAGTGCCAAGCTCAAGGACGTGCCTGCCGCCATGGCTGCCGACAAGGCTGCAGCACAGAAGAAGCTGGACGACCTGAAAGCTGCGAACGGCGCTGTGGCCGACATCAAGGCCGCTGAAGCCGCCCTGGCGGCGCTGCCCAAGGACGAAGTCGCCGCCAAGACTGCCTACACGGCGGCCCGCGTCGGCAATGCCGCGCGTTCCGCCCCGCCACTGCGTCACGCCACACCCTTCCCCGGCAAGGATGAGGCCGCCAGCGACGTGGCGCGCAAGAACTTCCTGGCGCTGGTGTTCTGTCTGATGGTTGGAACAGCGGCCTTGCCCCACATTCTGATGCGCTACTACACCACGCCTTCGGTGAAGGAGGCGCGCGAATCGGTGAGCTGGTCGCTGTTCTTCATTTTCCTGTTGTACTTCACGGCGCCCGCGCTGGCGGTGCTGGCCAAGTTCGAGGTCTACACGGTGCTGGTGGGCACGCCCTTTGACCAGTTGCCGGCCTGGATTGCGCGCTGGAGCCTGGTGGACAAGAGCCTGCTCTCGGTGGCGGACATCAACAAGGACGGCATCCTGCAGTTGGCCGAGATAGCCATCGGGGGTGACATCATTGTGCTGGCCACGCCTGAAATTGGCGGGCTGCCCTACGTGGTGTCGGGCCTGGTGGCGGCGGGCGGTCTGGCTGCGGCGCTCTCCACGGCCGATGGCCTGCTGCTGACGATTGCCAACGCGCTGTCGCACGACCTGTACTACAAGATACTGGACCCGAATGCGTCCACTGCACGTCGTGTGATGGTGTCCAAGATGCTGTTGCTGGTGGTGGCGCTGTTGGCGGCCTATGTGGCGGCCCAGAAACCAGCGGACATCCTGTTCCTGGTGTCGGCGGCCTTCTCGTTCGCGGCGGCGACTTTCTTCCCGGCGCTGACGCTGGGCATCTTCTGGAAGCGTGCCAACAAGTGGGGGGCCTCGCTGGGCATGGTGGCTGGCTTGGGCATCACCTTCTACTACATGATGACGACTCAGCCCTGGCTTTACAAGCTCACCCACAGTGGGGCCGCCCTCACGCCTGAAATCCTCAAGGCCAATACCTGGTGGGACATTGCCCCGATCTCGGCTGGCCTGTTTGGCGTGCCGCTGGGCTTTGCAGTGATCATCATTGTGTCGCTGCTGACCAAGGCTCCGGGCAAGGAAGTTCAGGAACTGGTGGAGCATGTGCGCTACCCCAGCCTGGATGGCAAGGTTGCCGCTGCCGGTGCCGGCCACTGAACGCGGTCGCAGGTGAATCAAAAACCCCGCTAAGGCGGGGTTTTTTTACGGGTCTTCTCGCCGGGACTGAGCAGGTTAGGAGGTGGCGGCGAGCAAGAACTCCGCGGCTTTTTTCTCTGAGCGCATGGCCGCGATGATGCGCGAGATTTCAATGATCTTGGCATTGAGTTGCGCGCTGGAGGTGCAGCGCTCGATCTGCAGGCAGAGGCTTTCCGAATCCGGTCCGAGCAGATTGTCCAGCAAGTGTGTTGCACGCCGCATCGCCGCCGTCAGGGTGGCATCCGGTTCATTGTCTTTGGGCTTGGCGGCTTGGGTCGGTGCCGGCGTCGGCTGGGGGGCAGGTTTGGGCGCGTCGACGATGGAGGCAAATCCTGCGTCCAGCAACTGCGCCAGCATCTGCCTGGCTTCCTCCGGGTTGGGCAAAGGTTTGAGCAACTCTGCGACGGACTTCGCACCGTCCACCACAATCAACAACATGCGCAGCTTTGGAGTCAGCAGCGGATCTCTTTGTTTGATGCCGTTGATGCCGGCTTCGGTCTTGCGCAAAACGGTGCTGGCCTGGAGTTCGGACATGAGTGACTGCCTCCTCAAAATCGCAGGAATGGCCCGATCAGCGACTGCGAGAACGCGGGCATCCTGCTCTTGCTGCATTCTATCCATGCCGACTTCTTGTTGGAAATAAATTGGGAGCTGCCTGGGCTTGGTGCAGGGTGTTGGGGTTTTCCCTCGACTTGTCAGCCACGCATAAGTTTCACGCAAGCTCCTGTTGGTTTCGCGTCAGAGCTGGGTCAGGCCTGTCCAAAATAATCGTCTCCAGCTTCCATGTTGGAGGCCCAACTATTATGGAGACAAGCATCATGTCAACAGCAGTCGACAACAGACCCATGACAGGTGAGCAGAAGAAAGTGATCTTCGCCTCATCGCTGGGCACCGTATTCGAGTGGTACGACTTCTACCTGTACGGTTCTTTGGCCCCCATCATTGCAAAGCAATTCTTCAGCGCCCTGGATGCCGGCTCCGCCTTCATCTTCGCCTTGCTCGCGTTTGCAGCCGGTTTCATCGTGCGCCCCTTCGGTGCGCTGGTGTTCGGGCGCCTGGGCGACATGATTGGTCGCAAATACACCTTCTTGGTCACCATCGTGATCATGGGTCTGTCCACGTTCATCGTGGGCTTGCTGCCCAGCTACGCCTCCATCGGCGTCGCCGCACCGGTCATCCTGATTGCCTTGCGCATGCTGCAGGGGCTGGCGCTGGGTGGTGAATATGGTGGCGCCGCCGTGTACGTGGCCGAACACGCGCCGCACGGCAAGCGTGGCGCTTACACCTCCTGGATCCAGACCACGGCCACGCTGGGCCTGTTCCTGTCGCTGATGGTGATTCTCGGTACCCGCACCATTGTTGGCGAAGCGGCGTTTGCTGACTGGGCCTGGCGCGTTCCGTTCGTCGTCTCCATTCTGTTGCTGGCCGTGTCGGTGTACATCCGCCTCTCCATGAACGAGTCCCCCGCCTTCCAGAAAATGAAGGCCGAAGGCAAGACCTCCAAAGCGCCGCTGTCCGAGTCATTCGGCCAGTGGAAAAACCTGAAGATCGTGATTCTGGCCCTGATCGGTTTGACCGCAGGCCAGGCCGTGGTCTGGTATTCCGGTCAGTTCTACGCGCTGTTCTTCCTGACGCAAGCGCTCAAGGTGGATGGCTCGACGGCCAACATCCTGGTGGCCTTCTCCCTGGTTCTGGGCACACCGTTCTTCATCGTCTTCGGCGCCCTGTCTGACAAGATCGGCCGCAAGCCCATCATCATGGCCGGTTGCCTGCTGGCGGCCTTAACGTATTTCCCGGTGTTCACCGCCCTGACCAAAGCCGCCAACCCCGATCTGGCTGCTGCGCAAGCCAAGAACCAGGTCATCGTGACGGCTGATCCCAAGGAGTGCTCGTTCCAGTTCAATCCGACCGGCACCGCCAAGTTCACCAGCTCGTGCGACATTGCCAAGCAGGTGTTGGCGGGGGCTTCGGTGAGCTATGAGAACGCAGTCGCTGCATCCGGTACGCCTGCCACCATCAAGATTGGCGAAACCGTGATCACCGGCTACACCGCCAAAGGCCTGAGCGCTGATGAGGCCAAGAAAAAGGACGGTGAGTTCAAGAAAGGCGTGGCTGAGGCACTCAAGGCCGCCGGCTACCCCAGCAAGGCAGACCCCGCCAAGATTGACAAGGTCATGGTCACGGCCATCCTGTTTTACCTCGTGGTCCTGGTGACCATGGTGTACGGCCCGATTGCCGCCATGCTGGTTGAGCTGTTCCCCACCCGCATCCGCTACACGTCCATGAGCCTGCCCTACCACATCGGCAACGGCTGGTTCGGCGGCCTGTTGCCCACGACGGCGTTTGCCATCGTCGCGCAGACCGGCAACATGTACAACGGCTTGTGGTACCCGATCATCATCGCGGCTGCCACGGTGGTGATTGGCACGCTGTTCATCAGGGAAACGAAAGACGTTGACATTTACGCCAAGGACTGATTCTTTTCAAGTAAAAGCCAGAGGCCGGCACGATGACAAGATCGTGCCGGCCTTGATTGAAAACCTGCAGGCCCTCCCCATTTGCGAGGGCCTGTTTTTTGGAGAAATGACATGTGGAAAATTGTGGTGGGCTTTATCGTGTTTGCTGGTCTTGCGCTTTTGGTGTTGAGCAAGGGCGGCGATATTGACATGAGTGGAGAAAAGCACGGTGCGGCCAAAATGCACACACCCACGGGGGTGGCCATGAAGGCGCAGACCGGCCTGTCAGCGACCGTGTGAATGGGCTGCAGCCCGCCGTGGCGATGGCTGCGTCGATCTCATTGAGGGTCACCCCGAACTGGTACACGGCTCGAAAATAAGTTAAATTGAACCGAGGCGACCATAAAATTTATAACATCGTCGTGACAACAATTTAATTGCCGCAAGTCGCCGCCGGGGCGTGGCGTACCTATTGGAGACAAGCCGATGATTTACATAAAAACAGAGTTGGGGCAAGCCGCTTTGCACGACCGGTCGATTCCCCTGACACCTCGTCAGCGCTCGGCTTTCATCATGTTTGATGGCAAGCGCAGTGCGGATGACGTGTTGAAGGCAACCGCAGGGCTGGGCGTCAGCCAGGATGATTTGAATCACCTGGTGACGCTGGGCTTGCTGGCCGCGACAGCCGCGGCCCCCGTTGCTGCGCCAGCCCCCGCGCAAAACGCTGACGGAACGCCGACCCTGAATGCGCAGGAGCATTATTCACGCGCTTATCCGATCGCCACGCGGCTGACCGCCGATCTGGGTTTGCGTGGCTTCCGGCTCAATCTTGCGGTTGAGGCCGCCACGGATTTACCCAAGCTCAAGGAGCTGGCGCCCAAAATCAAGGAAGCTGTCGGCGACGAGAAGTTCAGGGAACTGGAACGCGCCCTGTACTACTGAGCGCCGCCTGATGGCCGCAGCCTGGCGGGCATCAGCGCTTGAATCTTCCGTCCGTACCAATGATGGACAAGTCGGCAAAATCCAGCCCCGTGTGATCTTCCGGGGTGTAGCTGACTTCCAGGCCGCCAATGTCCAGCTTGCGGATGTTTTCGAGCGCCGCCTGGACCTTCTCGCGGCTCGGTTTCGCGCCCGCACGGCGCAGGCCTTCCACCAGTACCTTGGCCGCCGCAAAACCTTCCAGCATGGCCGGGCTGACTTCATTCTGGCCCTTGGCCTTGGCCAGCTCCTGAGCCTCCTTGACCATGGGGAAAGCGATGGAGCGCTCATAAGGGAACACCTGCGTGACGATCACGCCGCGCCCCTGGTCGCCCAGGCTTTTGATGAACCCGCCTGAAGCATTGTTGGAGAGCGTCACGATCTGCGCCGCGGAGCCGGCTGCCCGGAAGGCCTTGATGCCGTCAACGACTGCGGCGCCCGACGCCACCATCATCACCGCCTGCGCGTTGCTCTGGTAAATCTTGGGGGCGATGGGGCCGAAATCAGGCTTGGCGCGGTTGAACTTTTCCAGAACAACGGGCTGCAGCTTGGCCGCGGACAAGCCTTTTTGCGCCCCTGCCACGCCATCGGCTCCGAAGCTGTCATCCGCGTACACAATGGCGATCCGGGTGATGCCCATGGAGTGCAGGTGCGAGATGGCTTTTTCAGCCTCGCGCTGGTAGGTCGCCCTGACGTTGAAGACATGTTTGCGCACCGGCTGGTGCAGCACCATCGCGCCGGTGGACGGGCCAACAAGGGGCACGCCGTGCTTGTCCAGCAGCGGAATCATGGACTCGGTATGTGGTGTGCCGCGGGTCAGGAACATCGCGGTTACGTTCTGTTCTTCAATCAGCTTGCGCGCGTTGTCGGCCGCCAGCTTGGGGTCGAACTTGTCATCCAGTGAAATCAGCTCGATCTTTTGTCCGTTGACACCGCCCTTGCCGTTGATGGCGTCGATGTAGAGCTTGGCGCCTTCGGTGGTTTCCTTCACGCCGGCACCTACGGGGCCGGTGAATCCGGCGGTTTGTCCGATCAGGATCTGGGCATGGCTGGTGGCACTCAAAGCGGCCAGCATCAGTGCGCCGCACCACAAATTCAATGGCTTCTTCAGTTGTTTCATTGCTTGTCTCATTGTCTGTCTCATTAAAAAGGCATCAGTCTATGCACCCCGGTGAAGCATAACAGTGTGGGAGCTGCGTACTGGGAAACCATGATAAGTGCACAAATGAATGCTTATGACCACACGCTGCGCTCAGCCGCACTCCCTGTCTAGAATGTTTGACCTCACCAGGAAAGACCCAACCCATGTCCCAGGGAACCATCCGCATCCGCGGCGCGCGTCAGCACAACCTTAAAAACCTCGATCTGGACATCCGCACCGGCGAAATGACGGTGGTGACCGGCCCCAGCGGTTCCGGGAAATCGTCGCTGGTGTTTGACACCCTGTTTGCCGAAGGCCAGCGCCGCTACGTTGAAACCTTCTCGGCCTACGCGCGCCAGTTTCTCGACCGCATGGACAAGCCGGCGGTGGACAAGGTCGAGGGCGTGCCGCCCGCCATCGCGATTGACCAGACCAACCCGGTGCGCAGCTCCCGCTCTACCGTGGGCACCATGACGGAACTTAACGACCACCTGAAACTTCTCTACGCCCGTGCGGCGCAGCTGTTTGACAAGAAGACGGCACAGCCGGTGCGCCATGACTCGCCGGAATCCATCTACGCAGAACTGATGGCGCGTACTGGACAGGATGATCCACGGGTCGTCATGACCTTTCCCGTTGAGCTGCCGGCCAATACCAGCGCCGATGAGGTGACTCAGTGGCTGTCGGCCAGCGGCTTCACGCGGGTGCATGCCGAGCGCGAAGTTGCCACGCCCACGGGTCCGAGAAAGCTGTTGGATGTGGTGGCCGACCGGTTTCGCCTGCACAGCGCTGAAAAGGCCCGCGTGATCGAAGCCATTGAAGTCACGCTCAAACACGGTGGCGGGCGCGTCAACGTTTATGTCCAGCGCGACGCAGGCGGCGACAGCGCAGGGCCGCCCCAAGCCGAGCCAGCCCCCTCGGGGGGCAGCGCATTACACGAAGTGAAAAGCGTGGGGGCTAACAATAAGCAGCCCGACGAGATGTGGCGCTTTTCCACCGGCTTGCATTGCCCGGACAGCAACCTGCGCTACGCCGAGCCCACGCCTTCGCTGTTTTCCTTCAACTCCGCCATGGGGGCCTGTGAAACCTGCCGCGGCTTTGGCCGCGTGATCGGCGTCGATTACGGGCTGGTGATTCCCAACGACAAGCTCACCCTTCGCGCGGGGGCGATCAAGGTCATGCAAACACCGGCCTGGCAGGAGGCCCAGGACGACCTGATGCGCCACGCGGAAGCGGCGGGCATACCGCGCGACACGCCCTGGTACAAGCTCACGGCCGAGCAGCAGGGCTGGGTCATCAATGGTTCACCGAGCTGGAACGGCAAGTGGAACCAGCACTGGTTTGGCATCAAGCGTTTCTTCGAGTACCTGGAAAGCAAGGCCTACAAAATGCACATCCGGGTGCTGCTGTCCAAGTACCGTAGCTACACCACCTGCGAAACCTGTGATGGTGCGCGGCTGAAAGCCGAAGCGCTGCTCTGGCGTCTGGGCTCCAAAGAGGCCGCCGACGCGGTGCTGCCGCCCGGCCAGCGTTTCATGCCGGTCGGCGTGCAATGGAGCCGTGCGCAGTTGGAAGCCCTGCCCGGGCTGTCCGTGCATGACCTGATGCGGCTGCCGATTGACAAGTTAAAAATGTTCTTTGACGGTATTGGCTTTACTCCCTCCCCTTTTGGAGGCGGGCAGGGGTGGGGGCGCGCCGAAAGCCCCCCTCCCAACCTTCCCCCAGCGGGGGAAGGGGCCAGACAGGGCGAGGCACAAGCGCTGAAACTTCTTTACGAAGAAATCTCCACCCGCATCAAATACCTGTGCGACGTGGGCATTGGCTACCTCACGCTGGACCGCCAGAGCCGCACGCTGTCCGGCGGTGAAGTGCAGCGCATCAACCTGACCACCGCGCTGGGCACCTCGTTGGTCAACACGCTGTTTGTGCTCGATGAACCCTCGATCGGACTGCACCCGCGCGACATGAACCGCATCACCCAGGCCATGCACCGGCTGCGCGATGCCGGCAACACGCTGGTGGTGGTGGAGCACGACCCGGCCGTGATGCTGGCGGCTGACCGCATGATTGACATGGGCCCGGGGCCGGGCGAGCGGGGCGGGCAGATCGTGTTTGACGGCACGCCCGAAGACCTCAAGCACGCCGATACCCTGACCGGCGCCTACCTGGGTTCGCGCAAGCAGGTTGGCATGGGCTTCAAGCGCGCGGTGACGGACAACACGCCACGCCTGATCCTGGAAGGCGCCCGCGACCACAACCTGAAAAACCTGACGGTGGAGTTTCCCCTGCAGCGGCTGGTGTGTGTCACCGGCGTCAGCGGCTCGGGCAAATCCACCTTGATGCAGGACATTCTGGCGCCCGCCCTGCTGCGCCAGTTTGGCAAGGCCACGGAAACCCCGGGCGCGCATGACCGGCTGATGGGCGCCGACCACCTGACCGATGTGGTGTTCGTCGACCAGTCGCCGATCGGCAAAACCGCGCGTTCCAACCCGGCCAGCTATGTGGGGGCCTGGGACGCCGTGCGCGAGCTGTTTGCCCAGGCGCCCCTGGCCAGGCAGCGCAGCTACACCGCCTCCAAGTTCAGCTTCAACAGCGGGGACGGGCGTTGCCCGACCTGCGGCGGCTCCGGCTTCGAGCATGTGGAGATGCAGTTTCTGAGCGATGTGTACCTGCGCTGCCCGGACTGCGATGGCAAGCGCTACCGGCCCGAGATTCTGGAGGTGACGATTGAAAGGCAGGCCCTGGGCGAGACCCGGCCGCGCGTGCTGAATGTGTCCGACGTGCTGGAGCTCACGGTCAGCGAGGCGACGAAACTGTTTGCGCAGGACCGTGAAGTGCTGCGCGTGCTGCAGCCCATCGTGGACGTGGGTCTGGAGTACGTCAAGCTCGGCCAGCCCGTGCCCACGCTCTCCGGCGGCGAGGCCCAGCGGCTCAAGCTCGCCGGCTTTCTGGCCGATGCCGGCAAGACCGGCAAAGCCAGCGTGAGCAGGCAGCCTCTGGCCCTCAAACATGCCAGCCGTGGCACCCTGTTCCTGTTCGACGAGCCGACCACCGGCCTGCACTTTGACGACATCGCCAAGCTCATGCGCGCGCTGCGCAAGCTGCTGGAAGCGGGGCACTCCCTGATCGTGATCGAGCACAACCTCGACGTGATCCGATCCGCTGACTGGCTGATCGACCTCGGCCCCGAAGGTGGCGAGGCCGGCGGCCTGCTGGTGGCCCAGGGCACGCCCGAAGAGGTGCGCCAGCACGCCACCTCGCACACCGCCCAGGCCTTGCGCGAGTACGAGCAGGCCATGGGTCAGGTGCATGGCGTGGAAGAAGCCCGGCCCAAGGCGTGGGCGACCCGGCCGCAGTTCGCCAACCTGATCCAGATCGTCAATGCGAAAGAGCACAACCTCAAAAGCCTGTCGGTCGACATCCCGCGCGGCAAGTTCAATGTGGTCACCGGCGTGTCGGGCTCCGGCAAGTCCACGCTGGCCTTTGACATCCTGTTCAACGAAGGCCAGCGGCGCTACCTGGAGTCCCTGAACGCTTACGCACGCAGCATCGTGCAGCCGGCCGGACGGCCCGAGGTCGATGCGGTGTACGGCATCCCGCCGACGGTGGCGATCGAGCAGCGCCTGTCGCGCGGCGGCCGCAAGTCCACGGTGGGCACCACCACCGAGGTCTGGCATTTTCTGCGTCTGCTCTACGTCAAGCTCGGCGTGCAGCACTGCACCAAGGACGGCGCGGCGGTGATGCCACAAAGCCCCGAGAGCATTGCTGCACAGCTGCTCAAAGCCTATCGGGGCCAGCACATTGGCCTGCTGGCGCCGCTGGTGATCAACCGCAAGGGGGTGTACACCGAGCTGGCCGACTGGGCCCGCCCGCGCGGCCACACGCACCTGCGGGTTGACGGCGAATTTTTGCCCACCACCGGCTTCCCGCGCATCGACCGCTTCAAGGAGCACACGGTCGAGCTGCCGGTTGCCGACATTCATGTGACGCCGGACAACGAGGCCGCCTTGCGCCAGGCGCTGGCCACGGCGCTGGAGCACGGCAAAGGGGTGGTGCATGTGCTGGCGCCGCTGGACGGCCTGCGTGGCGCCATGCTGGCCGGCACGCCGACCAAGGGCATAGGCCGGCTGGAAGCCTCGTCCACCAAGCGCGCCTGCCCGGTCTGCAGCACCAGCTACCCCGAGCTGGACCCGCGCCTGTTCAGCTACAACAGCAAGCACGGCTGGTGCCCCGACTGCGTGGGCACGGGCGTCAAGCTCACCAAAGAGCAGCGCAAGGTGTTTGACGACTCGGTGCAGGGCGACGACAACAAGGGCCGCGAACAGAGCTTTGCCGAACCCGAGGCCGACGATGTGGTGGACGCGGCATGCCCGAGCTGCGAAGGCACGCGCCTCAACGCGCAGGCCCGTGCCGTCAAATTTTCCGGGGTGGGCATTGCCGAGGTCGCACGCCTGAGCGTGACCGACGTGCGCCGCTGGGTCCAGACGCTGTCGCTCACCGGGCGCGAAGCCGGCATCGCGCGCGACCTGATTCCCGAGATCAAGAGCCGGCTGGAGTTTCTGGAGGACGTGGGCCTGGGCTACCTCACGCTGGACCGTGGCGCGCCCACGCTGTCGGGCGGCGAAGCGCAGCGCATCCGCTTGGCCGCGCAGCTGGGCTCCAACCTGCAGGGCGTGTGCTACGTGCTCGACGAGCCCACCATTGGGCTGCATCCGCGCGACAACCAGATTTTGCTGAGCGCCCTGGGCAAGCTCAGCGACCGTGGCAACACGCTGGTGGTGGTCGAGCATGACGAAGACACCATACGCCGCGCCGACAACATCATCGACATCGGCCCCGGCGCCGGCAAGCGCGGCGGGCGGCTGGTGGCGCAGGGCACGGCCGCGCAACTCTCGGCCGTGCCCGAGTCGCTGACGGGGCGCTACCTCGCACACCCGCTGATCCATCCGCTGCATGCGCGCCGCGAAACGGAGCGGCCCCTCACCCCAGCCCTCTCCCCAGAGGGGCGAGGGAGCGAAACGGGCTTGCTCCCTCTCCCTCTCCCTCTCCCTCTGGGAGAGGGCGGGGGTGAGGGCTCCCCTGCCAAGCCCCTGAGCAAACAAAAGCAGGCCGCGCTGAAAGCCGCTGCATTGAAAGCGGCCGCAGCAAGCGCCAGTGCGCAGCACAACGCCGCACCCGCTGCAGCCAGCAAATTCACCTCCTGGCTCAACGTGGCCAATGCCGACCTGCACAACCTGAAGAACGTATCCATCGACCTGCCGCTGTACCGGCTGGTGGCCGTGACGGGTGTCTCCGGCTCGGGCAAGTCCACGCTGGCGCGCGATGTGCTGCTGACCAATGTTCACGCGGGTGTGATGCAGCGCTCGACCAAGGCCGGGCGCGATGCCGACGAGGCCGGCAAGCGCCCGGCGTGGACCGGCTGCGGCGGTATTGACGGCTACCAGGCCGTTGACCGCGTGCTCGAAGTCGACCAGACGCCGATCGGCAAGACCCCGCGCAGCTGTCCGGCGACCTACATCGGCTTCTGGGACACCATCCGCAAGCTGTTTGCCGAGACGCTGGAAGCGCGTGCGCGCGGCTACGGGGCCGGGCGGTTTTCGTTCAACACTGGCGAAGGCCGCTGCCCGACCTGCGAGGGCGCGGGCGTGCGGACCATTGGCATGAGCTTTCTGCCCGATGTGAAAGTGCTGTGCGAGACCTGCCACGGCGCGCGCTTCAACCCCGAGACGCAGGCGGTGACCTGGCGCGGCAAAAACATTGGCGATGTGCTGCGCATGGAAGTCGATGAAGCCGTCGAGTTCTTTGCCTCCATGCCCAACATCAGCCACCCGCTGCAGCTGCTCAAGGACGTGGGCCTGGGCTACCTCACGCTGGGCCAGCCGTCACCGACGCTCTCGGGCGGCGAAGCGCAGCGCATCAAGCTGGTGACGGAGCTGTCCAAGGTGCGCGACGACATCACGCGCCGCGGCCAGAAAGCGCCGCACACCCTGTACGTGCTGGACGAGCCGACGGTGGGCCTGCACATGGCCGATGTGGAAAAGCTCATCCATGTGCTGCACCGGCTGGTCAATGGCGGCCACAGCGTGGTGGTGATCGAGCACGACCTGGACGTGATCGCCGAAGCCGACTGGGTGATTGACCTGGGGCCGGATGGCGGCAACGCGGGCGGTCGGGTCGTCGCGTCGGCGCCGCCGGAGGAGGTGGTGCGGCTGGGGACGCACACCGGAAAGGCGCTGCAAAGCGTGCTGGCGCGGGTTTGAGGATGGCTTTTGCTATTGAATTAATAGCTGTTTACGCAGGTGTTGAAAGGGCTGGAGGCCGAAATCATTGATAAAAGGTCTGCAAGCAAGCCTGACGCCCCGGAGACAGGCTTTCAGGTGTTGCCCTGATGCGTCGGGTGTGCTGGCGCCGCATGATGGGTCAGCTGGCTGCTCACCTATCGACGGTCAGCAACTGATCCACCACGGAGACCTACCCTCATGCAACGCCGTCATCTACTGCAAACAGCCGCCGCCACGCTGGCCGCGCCCACCCTGGGGGCCTTGAGCTCCGCGCTGGCCCAGGCCCCGGGGTTTCCGGTCAAACCGATCAAGCTCATCATCGCCTTCCCGGCGGGTGGGCCGACCGACATCACCATGCGCTCGCTGGCCGACAGCGCCGGCAAGGTGCTGGGCCAGCCGGTGATTGTGGAAAACAAGCCCGGCGCCGGCGGCACCTTGCCGGCCCAGCAGCTGCAAACCTCGGCGCCCGACGGCTACACCATCGCGCAGATTCCGCTGGGCGTGTTTCGCCTGCCTTACACGACCAAGATCAACTGGGACCCGGTCAAGGACATCGCCTATGTGCTCAATGTCACCGGCTACGCTTTCGGCGTGGTGGTGCCGGCTGACTCACCGCTCAAAAGCTGGACGCATTTTGTCGGCTGGGCCAAGGCCAATCCCGGCAAGCTGACTTACGGCTCGACTGGCACGCTGACCAGCCCGCACCTCACGATGGAGCTGATCGCGCAAAAGCTCGGCCTGCAACTGGTGCATGTGCCGTACAAGGGCAGCGCCGATCTGGCCCAGGCCATCGTCGGCGGCCACGTCATGGCGGCGGCCGATTCCACCGGCTTTGCGCCGCTGGTCGAGGCCGGCAAGCTGCGCGTGCTCAACACCTGGGGCGAGCAGCGCCTGGCCAAGTTCCCGGATGCGCCCACGCTCAAGGAGCTGGGCCTGGACCTGGTGCAGAACTCACCCTTCGGCATCGGCGCGCCGCGCGGCACGCCGCCCGCCGTCGTCAAGCGCCTGCACGATGCCTTCAAGCAGGCGATGGAGCAGGACAGCTACAAGACCGCACTGGCGCGCTATGACATGGTGCCCATGTACATGAGCTCGGCCGGCTACAGCAAGTTTGCGCAGGAAACTTTTTTGCGCGAGAAGGCGCTGGTGGAGAAACTGGGGCTGGGGAAATAGCACACCCCTATCGGGGCTCACTGCGTGTAGCCCCTTTTCCCCTTGCAGGGGACGGCGCCTGCGGCCCGGCTAAGCCGGTTCCGCGGCCCCTGCTGGATCAAACACAACCGTTCGGGCTGAGCTTGTCGAAGCCATGCGTGGGCATGGACATCCTTCGACAGGCTCAGGATGAACGGGGTGTTGGTTTTTCGGTTTTACCGACAGGGTGTACCAGCACAAACAGCTCGTCGGCGAGCTGGTCGGCCAGGGCCGGCTCCACGCCGGCGCCAAAAATCAGGCGGTAAATGAGGGGGGCCATCATGTGGTCCAGCACCTGCTGCACGCTGGGTGTGGCGTCGCCGCGCGCCTGTGCCCGGTTCACCAGCACGGTGGCTTCGGCGCGGCGGTTTTTCAGGCAGTTGGTCTCTTCCGATCCGGCCAGCGCGGCCGCCGCCTTCAGCATCGAGGTGTTGCCGGGCTTGTTGAGGTGGGTGATCAGCCCCCGGGCCCAGGCCGCGAGTTCAGCTTTCAGGTTGCCCGTCTCGGGCAGCGGGCGGTTCGGGTCCAGCCGCTCGGTCGCGGTTTCGCCCAGCAGGCCGTTCACGTCGCCCCAGCGCCGGTAAATGCTGGAGGCGCTGACACCGGCACGCTCGGCCACGGCCGGCACGGTGACCTTGTCGCGGCCTTCCTGGGCAATCAATTCTTCCAGCGCCTTGCGCACCACGGACTGCACCTGCGCGCTGCGGCCGCCGGGGCGTTTGGCCTGGGATGTCGTGGGGGTATTCATGCGCTGATTCTAGCTTAAAGCAACGATATTTGCGTTAATTTAAAACTGGGCGTAGAATTCGCAAACGCAAATAAATTTGCTTTAAGAAAGTCGAGCGTTTCCCATGACCGCACCTGCCACCCCCTCTTTGCAACCGTCCTCATCCTCCACAGCCGCTCGCTGGCGGCTGCCGCCCGCGGCCGCCTTCCCGCTGCTGGCGGTCCTGTTGTTCGCGTTTTTCGCGGCGGGCAGTGCGCCTTCGCCGCTGTTTGTCGTGTTCCAGCAGCAGTGGGGCTTTTCGCCGGCACTGCTGACGGTGGCGTTCGCGATTTATGCGATTGCGCTGCTGGCCTCGCTGCTGGTGGCCGGATCGCTGTCTGACCACATTGGCCGGCGCCCCGTGGTGTTTGTCGCCCTGCTGCTGCAGGCCGGCGCGATGCTGACCTTTTTGCTGGCCGAGGGCATAGGCGGCATCATCGCGGCCCGCGTCGTGCAGGGCATCGCCACCGGCATGGTCAGCGGCGCGCTGACGGCGGCGGTGGTGGAGGCGGCCCCGGCATCGCAAAAACGGCTGGGCGCGATGATAGGCAGTGTCTCGCCGCTGGCGGGGCTGGCCGTGGGCGCCTTGCTGACGGGCATTGCAGTCAAGCTCGCGCTGCACCCGGTGCCGCTGGTGTTCGGCGTGCTGGCCGCCATCTGCGTGACGGGTGCGGTAGCCACGCTGTTCCTCCCGGAAAGCGTCACGCCGCGCCCCGGCGCGCTGGCCTCGCTGGTGCCGCGCATTTCGGTGCCGGTGGCGGCGCGTGTTGAATTTGTGCGCGGGGTGCCGACGATGCTGGCGGTATGGTCGCTCGCGGGCCTGTACCTGTCGCTGGTGCCTTCCGTGCTGCAGCAAATCTTCGGCATCCACAACGGCATCGTCAACGGCCTGGCCATCGCGACATTTTTCGGCCTGGGCGCCGCTTCACCCACGCTGCTGAGGCGCCTGGCTCCCACGCGCATGAGCGCCGTCGGCATGAGCTGGCTCGCCCTGGGCGCCGGCCTGGTGGCCGTGTCGCTGGCCGTCCATTCGGTGGGCCTGTTTTTTGTGGGAACGGCGCTGGCCGGTTTTGGCGGCGGCTCGGCATTCTCGGCCCAGGTGCAGACGCTGGCCCCGCTGGCGCAGCCGCAGCAGCGGGCGGAACTGTTTGCCGCGCTCTATGCCACCAGCTACCTCGCCTTCAGCGTGCCGGCCATGCTGGCCGGCCGGCTGATCGCGCCGCTGGGCCTGCCCGTCACGGTGGAGGGTTACGCCGCGCTGGTGCTGGCGGTGGCCGGCATGGGCGCGTGGCTGCGCTGGGCGTCGCTGCGCCGGGAGGCCGCGCTGGCCGTGCGCTAAGGCCGGTTCAGCAGCGCGCGCGCCACCTCGGCAAAGCCCGCGCCGCGCTCGCCCTCGGTGATGTAGCCCGGCTGGTGCGCCAGCTCCGCCTCGAAGCGGCGGATGTTGGCCACGCCCACGCTGTGCGGAAAATGCTCGAACATCAGCTGGTCGTTGGTCGAATCGCCCACATAAACCCAGCGGGCTATCTCGGCGTCGAGCTCGCGGCCGAACAGCTCGCGGGCTATCCAGCGTGCGCCGTCCAGCTTGTTGTGCCCGCCATACCAGCCGTTGATGTGGATGGAGCTGACCGTGGCGTTCATGCCCTCGGACTGCATGATGCGCACGGCCTGCGCGATTTTTTCGGGCGGCAGGTGCGTGAACTCGCTGTGGTCGATCGCGATGTCGGTCTCGCGGCCCGGCGAGTCTTCAGCCAGCCTGGCGCCCGGCACTTCGCGCAGCACGCGCTGCGCCACCTGTTGCATGCGCGCAAAGTTGGCGGCGCGGGTTGCCGCGTCCTGCTGGTAGAGTTTGGTGAGACCCGCTGCCGTTGCGCGCAGGGCCGCGGCGCCGTTCTCGGCCACGATGGCATCGACCGGCCAGCGCTGTGCAAAAGGCTCGCTCCAGCCCACAGGCCGGCCGGTGATCGGAATCACATGCAGGCCGGCGGCCTTGAGCTCGGCCAGCGCCTGCAGGGCATCGGCGGTGATCGCGCCTTCGGTGGTCAGGGTGTCGTCAATGTCGGTCAAGACCCCGACGATGCCGCGGCGCGCTTCGGCGGGCCAGGTTTTGAGGAATTTCATGACGAAAGTGTCGCATGTCTGTACAATGGCTGGTTTCCTGAGGAGCGTTGCAACCCACGGCATGTGGTCTAGGCTCAGGACTTTCATTTGCAACCACGCTCGCCCGCATGTGCTTTCAAGCCGGGTGAGTGGTGAAAAAATCCCTCCCCACCCTCTTGAGGCGTCATGCCCGTGGCTATTTTGCCCAGTTTGACCATTCGCTTTGGAGATGCCCAAATGAACGCTGTATTGAAACCCGCCCAGCACAACGATTACGCCATTGCCGACCTGTCGCTTGCCGACTGGGGCCGCAAGGAGCTGAACATTGCCCAGACCGAAATGCCCGGCCTGATGGCGATTCGCGAAGAATTCGCCAAATCGCAGCCCCTCAAGGGCGCGCGCATCACCGGCTCGCTGCACATGACCATCCAGACCGGCGTGCTGGTCGAGACCCTGCAAGCCCTGGGCGCCCAGGTGCGCTGGGCCAGCTGCAATATTTTTTCGACGCAGGACCATGCCGCCGCCGCGCTGGTCGCCAAAGGCACGCCCGTGTTCGCCTACAAGGGTGAAAACCTCGACGACTACTGGAAGTACACCCACAACATCTTCGAGTTCCCGGGCGCCAAGGGCACGGCCGAAGAAGGCCCCAACATGATCCTCGACGACGGCGGCGATGCCACCTTGCTGATGCATTTGGGCACCAAGGCCGAGACCGATAGCTCCGTGCTGGCCAAGCCCGGCAGCGAAGAAGAAATCTGTCTGTTCAACGCCATCAAGGCCAAGCTCAAGGAAGACAGCACCTGGTACAGCCGCCGCCTGAAAAACATCATCGGCGTGACCGAAGAGACCACCACCGGCGTGCTGCGCCTCAATGAAATGTCGGCCAAGGGCACGCTGGCCCTGCGCGCCATCAACGTCAACGACTCGGTCACCAAGTCCAAGTTCGACAACCTCTATGGCTGCCGCGAATCGCTGGTCGATGCGATCAAGCGCGCCACCGATGTGATGGTGGCCGGCAAAGTTGCGCTGGTGGCGGGCTACGGCGACGTGGGCAAGGGCTCGGCCCAGGCCCTGCGCGCCCTGAGCGCCCAGGTCTGGGTCACCGAGATCGACCCCATCAACGCCCTGCAGGCCGCCATGGAAGGCTACAAGGTCGTGACCATGGAATACGCCGCCGACAAGGCCGACATTTTTGTGTCCGCCACCGGCAATAAAAACGTCATCACCTATGAGCACATGGCCAAGATGAAAGACCAGGCCATCGTCTGCAACATCGGTCACTTCGACAACGAGATCGACGTGGCCGCGCTGGAAAAATGCCAGTGGGACGAGATCAAGCCCCAGGTCGACCACGTGATCTTCCCGGACGGCAAGCGCATCATCCTGCTGGCCAAAGGCCGGCTGGTGAACCTCGGTTGCGGCACCGGCCACCCCAGCTTTGTGATGTCGTCCAGTTTTGCCAACCAGACCATTGCGCAGATCGAGCTGTTCACCAAGCAGGCCGACTACGAAGTGGGCAAGGTCTATGTGCTGCCCAAGCACCTCGATGAAAAAGTGGCGCGTCTGCACCTCAAGAAAGTCGGCGCGGTGCTGACGGAGTTGAGTGACGAGCAGGCGGCTTACATCGGGGTGTCGAAGGCCGGCCCGTACAAGGCAAATACCTACCGCTATTGATACCCTGCTCCCTCTCCCTCTGGGAGAGGGCAGGGGTGAGGGCTAGCGGCGCTGAGCCAATACCAGACCTGTTTTGAGGTGGCTCACCCTCACCCTCACCCTCACCCTCTCCCAGAGGGAGAGGGGACTAAACCGAAGGCATACATGCGCGCTGACTTATTCCTCGTCGAACACGGCTTTGCCACCACCCGCTCCCAGGCCCAGCGCCTGATTGCGTCGGGGGTGCAGTGGCGCGTGGAAGTTGAAGGCGCGTGGAAGCGGGTTGCCAAAAACGGTGACGAGGTGCCTGATGCCGCCGAACTGCAGGTGCTCGACAACCGCGAAGCCAAGTACATTTCGCGCGGCGGCCTGAAGCTGGAAGGCGCGCTCAAAAGCACGGGTCTCGATGTGACGGGCTTGCGCTGCCTGGACATTGGCCAATCAACCGGCGGCTTTACCGACTGCCTGCTGCAGCACGGTGCGGCGCAGGTGGTGGGCGTGGACGTCGGCCATGGCCAGTTGCACGCCAGCCTGCGTGACGACCCCCGTGTGGTTTGCATAGAAGGCGTCAACGCGCGCTCGCTAACCGCTATTGATTTGATAGCTGCTTGCGCAAATGATGCGGGGGCTGAGGCCGAATTTGATGATGAATTCGATCCGGTTTTTGACTTTCTGACCGGCGACCTGTCCTTTATTTCGCTGACGCTGGTGCTGCCGGCCGTGGTGCGGCTGCTGAAGGCCGACGGCCATTTGCTGATGCTGGTCAAGCCGCAGTTCGAGCTGCAGCCAGGGCAGGTGGGCAAGGGCGGCATTGTGCGTGATGCCTCGCTGTTTGAATTCGTCGAAAAGCGCCTGCGTGACAGCTGTGCCGAACTGGGGCTGGAGGTGCTGGCCTGGCTGGACTCGCCGATTGAAGGGGGTGACGGCAACCGCGAGTTTTTCATTCATGCGAAGAAGGGCCGCGAGCGCGTCGGCGAAGACCAGCCGCTCGCCGCCGCACCGCCGCGAAAAGCGCCCAAGCGCTTGCCGCGCGTCAGCCATGAACCGCACGAAGACCCGGACGCCGCACATGCGGGCCAGCCCGGGCCGGCGCGCAGCAAACGCCGCGACAAAGACCCGAAGAAGGAATGAGGTTTGTGATGAGTCTTCCCATCAGCTTTGAATTTTTCCCGCCCAAGACGCCCGAAGGCGCCGACAAGCTGCGCGCCACGCGCCAGCTGCTGTACGCGCAAAAGCCCGAGTTCTGCTCCGTCACCTTTGGCGCCGGCGGCTCCACCCAGGACGGCACCTTTGGCACGGTCAAGGAAATCCTCGATGAAGGGGTGGACGCGGCCTGCCACTTCTCGTGTGTGGGCGCGACCAAGGCCACGGTGCGCGCGCAGCTCGCCACGCTCAGGGCGATGAATGTCAAGCGGCTGGTGGCGCTGCGCGGCGACCTGCCCAGCGGCTACGGCATAGGTGGCGAGTTTCATTACGCCAGCGACCTGGTGGCCTTCATCCGCGCCGAGACCGGCGATGCCTTTCGCATTGAAGTGGCCGCTTACCCTGAAGTGCACCCCCAGGCCAAGTCGGCCGAGGCGGACCTGCAGGCTTTTGCGACCAAGGTCAAGGCCGGCGCCAACTCGGCCATCACCCAGTATTTTTTCAACACGGATGCCTACTTCCGCTTCGTGGACGACGCGGCCGCGCTGGGCGTGGACCTGGCCATCGTGCCCGGCATCATGCCCATCACCAGCTCGACGCAGCTGATGCGTTTTTCCGATGCCTGCGGTGCTGAAATCCCGCGCTGGATCCGCCTGCGCCTGCAGGGCTATGGCGACGACATCCAGTCCATCAAGGCCTTCGGTCTGGATGTGGTCACCGACTTGTGCGACCAGCTCTGCCGCGCGGGCGTGCCCGGCATCCACTTCTACACCATGAACCAGAGCGCTGCGACGCTGGAGATTTGCAAGCGGCTGGGTTTGTAGTCGGTGCTGCTTCAGCGGAAGAATGCTATAAATTAAATAGCAACTTGCGCCTGTTGATATTGGGCTGCAGGCATCTTTTGATGCAAACCAAGGGCTGCGCGAATTCCCCCGCAGCCGCTGCTTTTCCCGCCTTCAAGGCGGGGCCGGCCCAGCTTTTCGCAAATCCCGGACCTGCGGGCTTGACCTGGAGTGCACTCGAGGATTTTTAATGCGTGAGCGGGCCAGGGCAGCGACTCTGGTGTGTTGTCTTCAGCCCGTGAACCAGTCGGCCGGGCACAGCTTTCTTTTTTTCCTGTGCCGGGCCCCACACGCAGAAAATGGCATCAACGAAAGACCCATCATGAACGCAGCAAGCACCCCGGCAGGCGCCGCAGCATCCAACAAGCAACACATGCAGGAGGTCATGGCCGAACTGGCCAAAGGCAATGGCAAACCTTTTGCGGACAGCATGGCCGACGACTTTCGCTGGACGATACCGGGCAACACCTCATGGTCCCGCACCTACGAAGGCAAGCAGGCCGTCATTAGCGAGCTGCTGCAGCCGCTGTTTGCCCAGTTTGCGACCCGCTACACCAACACCGCGCACCGGATCATCGCTGAAGGCGACATGGTGGTGATCGAATGCCAGGGCCATGTGACCACCAAGGCCGGCAAGGCCTACAACAACAGCTACTGCTATGTCTGCCGGATGGAAGGGGGCCAGCTGAAAGAGCTGATGGAGTACCTTGACACGGCGTTGGTGAGCACTGCGCTGGAGGCACCCCCGGTTGCCGCCTGAGCGGGAACTCTAAAGGGTTATAAAGCGAAGCATGGCTGAAAGCTTGTTGATCGGAGAACTCGCCGCGCGCACGGGGCGCAGCGTCCACACCATCCGCTGGTACGAAGCCCAGGGGCTGATACCCGGCGTACTGCGTGACGGGGGCCACCGGCGGGTCTACAGCGAGCTGCATCTGAGCTGGCTAGACCTGATGGACCGCTTGCGGCGCACCGGCATGTCGATTGCCGAAATGCGCGAGTACACCGCGCTGGTCAAGCAGGGCAGCGCCACGCTCAAGCAAAGGCAGGCGCTCTTGTCTTCGCACCGCGCCCAGGTCAAGGACATGATTGCCGAGTGGCAGCTTGCGCTCAAGCTGCTGGACAGCAAGATTGATTTTTACGATGAATGGGTCACGACGGGAAAGCGCCCACCGGTCAAGGCCGCGGAGCGCGCCGGGGCGGCCCTTCAATCCTCGCCCAAGGCAAAGTCGCGCCAGGGAGCCAAACCCTGAACGCGCCTGTTAACGGGAGCAGGCGCCATGCCGGGATTTAAGCCGTGCTGGATGGGCGTTGCTGCGACCGTGCTGGCTTTGCTGGCCGGTTGCAGTACGGTGCCCGGCCCCGTCTCCCGGGAGGCGCCGGCCCGGCCTGCCGAGTCAAAGCCATTCCCGCCTGCGCAAGCGCCGAGCGCCCCGCCGGCCCCGGATGCTGGCGTTGGCGAGAAGCCCCTCATCGAAGGTGAGGCGCTCCGGGAGTTTGAGCAAGGTCAGGCGTCCTGGTATGGCCCGCGTTTTCATGGGCGGCGCACCGCCAGCGGCGAGCGCTACAACCAGCACGCCATGACCGCCGCGCACAAAACCCTGCCTTTCGGCACGCTGGTGCGGGTGCGCAGCCTGCGCACCGGGCGCGAAGTCGATGTGCGCATCAATGACCGCGGGCCGTATGCCAAGGGCCGTGTGATCGATATGAGCCGTGCAGCCGCCGAGGCGCTGGGCATGCTGGGGCTCGGTGTCAAGGACGTGCTGCTGCTGGTGCCCGAGTCCACCCCGCCGGTGCTTGCTTCCGCACCGCGGAAAGCAGGCAAGACCGTCCGGCGTGCGGCCAAACGCCCCGCTACGCCTACTCGCCCGCGTTAATGTGGGGTTTCAAATCGCCAAGCGCGGCGCACCGTTCGCGCCGGTAACGTATCTTGCTGCTGTCGGCGGCCGGCCCCGGGCGTCTGGCTGATCACGGTGGCGGCACCGTCGTCCGCAGTGACTGCGGCAGGATCACCCGCTGCATCGCACCGAGAAAGCCGAAACCGGGTGCACGGCTGGGCAACCCGTGTTCGCCATGCGAGGTTTGCACGCGGATTTTTCTCAAGATATCTCCATTCAAAGTGGGCTGGTAAGACTTGACCGAGCGAGCTGTAGCAACTAAATCAATCTTGCTATTGATAATCATTTGCATTTGCATTATTATTCGCGGACATGCTGTTGCGATGCTGCCAACGGAGGCATATTTTTTATGCAAATGAGTGGCGGTCGAACTGCAGTGCTTCCTCGCCTCGCCGGTCGCAAAGATCGTTAAGGGCTTAATTCAACGAAACAGGAATTCGAAGTCAAAGTTGAATTCGAACTCGAACTCGCCAATCATGCCGACCAAGTCTTACCTCGCCACTACTCACTCAGCCCCTTCTTCGTTCATCCCGGCGCCGATGCTCCTCAAGCCGTTGGCTATTGCCTTGCGCATGGCCTTCACAGGGCTGTTGACAGCCGGATTTATTGGCCATGCCCAGGCGCAAACCGCTCCCACGGCAAAGCAAGAGGTCGCTGAAAATATCAAGATGCTCCCGGAGGTGAAGGTCAGCGCGGAGCGGTCTGGCGATGTTTCCCAGCCCTATGCCGGTGGGCAAGTCGCGCGCGGAGGTCGGCTGGGCTTGCTCGGCAACACGGACGTCATGAACTCGCCCTTCAGCACCAGCAGCTATACGGCACAGATGATTGAGGACCAGCAGGCGGTTACGGCGGCCGACGTTCTGGCCAGAGACTCTTCGGTTCGCTCCACCGGCCAGACGGGGGGCATCCTCGATGCTTTCTTCATCCGCGGATTCCCGATCGGCGAGGGCAACGTGGGTGAAGTCGCTTTTGATGGGCAGTACGGCGTGGCGCCCAACTACCGCGTGTTTTCCGATTACGCCGAGCGCATCGAGGTGATCAAGGGGCCCGCCGCCCTGCTGTACGGCATGTCCCCGAACAGTGGCATCGGCGGCGTCATCAACATCGTTCCCAAGCGCGCATCCAATGTCGATCTGACCCGGTTCACGGCCGACTACAGCTCGAACTCGCAGGCAGGCGGACACCTTGATATGAGCCGGCGCTTTGGTGCGGATCGTCAGTTCGGCGTGCGATTCAACGGCAGTCATCATCAGGGCAATACGCCGCTGGACAACCAGTCACGGAAGGCGGATGTCGGTGCCGTGGCGCTCGACTATCAGGGGGAGCGGTTCAGGGCATCGCTCGACGTTATCGATCAGCAGGAACAATTCGATGCGCCATCCCGTCCGTTTCTTGCTGCTGCGGGGATTGCGGTGCCGTCGGCGCCAGACGGCCGGCGCAATGTGACCCAGGCGTGGGGATGGTCGAAGATCAAGGACCAGTCACTGCTGCTGCGGGCCGAATACGACATTTCCGACAAGCTGACGCTGTTCGCCAACGCCGGTGGCGCCCAATCGGATGTGGCGCGGCTGTCTGACCAGATGCCGACGATTCTGAATACCGCTGGCGATACCAGTTCGATGCCGATGTATTTCAAGTTCGGCGTTGAACGCTCCAGTGCCGACACCGGCTTGCGCGCCCGCTTCGATACCGGTTCGGTCCGCCATGCCGTCACTCTGCAGACAAGCGTTTACCATGACCAACTGTCGCGCGGCTCCACCAGCGGCACTGCGGTGCTGTCGAACATCTATTCCCCGGTTGGGCGCCCCAGCCAGAACCTGAGCGCACCTGCTCTGGTGCCGAAGATTTCAGAGACCAAGCTCTCCGGTGTTGCATTGGCAGACACCCTGTCCATGTTCGACGAGCGCGTGCAAGTCATGCTCGGCGTGCGCCAGCAGCAGGTCAAGTCGGATAACTTCAGTGCGGCTACGGGCGCCGTCACGTCTTCCTACGACAAGAGTGCCGTCACGCCGCTGCTGGGCTTGGTCGTCAAGCCCTGGAAAAACGTTTCGTTCTATGCCAACTACATCGAGGGACTGAGCAAAGGCGATGTTGCACCGTCGACGGCAAGCAATGCGGGTGAAGCTTTTGCACCCTATAAGTCAAAGCAGCACGAGATCGGCGTCAAGATCGATCATGGCAGCTTGATCACCACGGTAAGCGCCTTCCAGATCGAGAAGCCCGGCGGCCAGCTTACCGGTAACGTCTTCGCGGTCGATGGTGAGCAGCGCAACCGGGGCCTGGAAGTCAACGTGTACGGTGAAGCAGCGCCCGGTGTCCGATGGCTCGGCGGCGTGACGCTGCTCGATGCCAAGCTGACGAAGACCAACAGCAGTGCCACGCTTGGCAAGGCGCCGGTCGGGGTGCCGTCGCTGCAGGCCAACATGGGTGCCGAATGGGACACGTCGTGGGTGCCCGGACTCACATTGACCGGCAGCCTGATCCATACCGGCAAGCAAAATGTCAATCAGGCCAACACGCAAAGCATTCCGGCCTGGACCAGGCTTGATCTCGGTGCACGCTATCGCACCAAGGTTGCCGGAAGATCGACCACTTTCCGGGCGAACATTCTCAATGCATTCGACCGCAATTACTGGTCAGGTGTGGCTTCTTACGGCGGCTTTGTTCAGGGTGCTCCCCGCACCGTGATGCTGTCGGCCGCGGTGGACTTTTAAATCGAACCCGCGACAGCGACACTGCAAAGGGGCTGCCTGTGCAAAGCAATACGCTACTTGCCGAGTCGGATACCGAACGAGCACGGGCCATGTCGACCATGCCGCTGAGGCCTATTCTCGATCCGGCCATTTCGGACGTGGTCCATTCTTCGCCGGGGACGCTCCTGGACCTGGTTGACAGGTATGGATCTCCACTTCATATGGTTTGGCCGCATGCCCTGGGGAAGAACGTCGAAGCGTTTCGCGCCGTGCTGCGCGCTCACGAGGTGCGCTCTGAGATTTTCTACGGGGCGAAGGTGAACAAATCGCAGGCGCTGGTCCGTGCTGCGGTGGCGTCCGGTGTCGGAGTGGATGTGTCCAGCATCCATGAATTGCGGGATGCCCTGCGCGCCGGTGCGGACCCTTCAAGACTCTGCGCGACGGGCCCGGCAAAGACCAGAGCGTTTCATTCCGAACTGATGGTCAACGCTTCGCTGATCTCGGTCGACTCGGTCGAGGAATTCTCCGAGCTGGAGGAATGCGTCCGCAAGATTTCACCGGCCCGCAGGGTGCGGGTTCTTCTCCGCTATCGGCCAACCTCGTCTCAAGCGAGCCGCTTTGGGATGGGAGCTGACGATCTGTTGCGGTGTCTGCAACGCCTCACGCAACTGGGGAAGACGTTTGCTTTCGAGGGATTTCATTTTCATCTGGGTGGTTATGCCCATGAAACGCGCGCGCAGGCCATGCGCGAGATCACCCACTACGTGGATGCGGCGCGCAGCCTGGGTTTGAATCCCGGGATCATCGATATTGGAGGCGGCCTGCCCATTCGGTATGTGGACAGCGACGGGTACGAGGCGTTCTTGCGCGACCAGTGCAGCGATGATTACCGCAACGGAAGGGTCCCCGAGTCTTTTTACCCGTATGGCAGCCGGCTTGACGCCTGCGAGTGGCTGAGTCGACTGCTGGAGTCCCCATGCACGGAGGGCATGTCGGTCGCCCAGTACCTCAAGGCGATGGATCTTGTCCTGGCGATCGAACCGGGACGCAGTCTTGTCGATCAGGCTGCCATTTCCGTGTTCAGGATCACCCGCGTCAAGCCATTGGCTCGGGGGCATCAGGTGTTATTCGTGGAAGGAAGCAGCTTCAGCGCCTGCGAAACCTGGTTTGCCTCCGAGTTCCTGGTGGATCCGATTCTTGTTCCTGCGCAGGCTGTGGGCGAGATGCCAAGTCACTCCTTCCGGGCCTATATCGCCGGGCATAGTTGTCTTGACGATGACGTCATCACCAATCGACTGATCGGCTTCGCCAGGACTCCGAAAGCCGGCGACCTTCTCGTTTACGCCAACACCGCCGGCTACCAGATGGATCTGCTTGAAAACGAATTTCACCGCCATCCCATGCCGCGCCGGATTGCGGTGACCTGCAACGCTGCAGGCGGAATTGATGTTTCACCTGACGACCAAAGGGAGTAATTAGATGATATTGAACAAAGTAACTGAGCTGATCGGCAATACACCCATTCTTGGAATTTCCATCCCTGGGAAAAATTCCAAACTGCTGCTCAAGATCGAGAAGAACAATCCGGGCGGCAGCATCAAGGACCGCATGGCCCGCAATATGGTCATTGCGGCGCTCAAGTCGGGGCGGCTCAAGCCTGGTGGCGTTGTGGTGGAGTCGTCCTCCGGCAATACAGGCATCGGCCTGGCCATTGCGACGATCGAATTCGGGCTGCGTTTTATCGCCGTCGTCGATCATCATGCAGCCCCGGACAAAATCGCGGTGATGCGCGCGCTCGGCGCGGAGATTCGCTATGTCGAGGGCAACTACAAGGAGGACGAGGTCGCCGTCGTTGAACGCCAGCGCCTGGCCGCGGAGCTGGCCAGCCAAATCCCGGGTGCGGTGTTCATGAACCAGTCGGACAACGTGGCGAATGCCGGCGGGTATTTCGATTTCGTCCGGGAGGTCATTGAGCAGGTCGACGGCCGCGTGGGTGCCTATGTAGGTTGTGTGGGGACAGGCGGCTCGATGACAGGGATTGCAAGCGGACTGAAATTGCACAACCCCAGCACCAAGACGATTGCAGTCGAGCCCGCCGGCTCGATCATTTTCGGCCAGCCGGGGCGCCCCTACTATCAATCCGGAACGGGTACGCCCCAGGGCGACACCGTCGGCCTGGTGCTCGACTACAGTTGCATCGACCTGGGCGTGCAGGTCACCGACTCGCAGGCATTTGAAACTGCCCGGTACTTCGCCCGGCATACCGGACTGCTGGTGGGCGGGTCCACCGGGGGTGTCATCTACAAGGCCCTCGAGTTGATCCATGGCGGCCTGATCGGCGGCAACGTCGTGGCGGTGGTGGCGGACGGCGGAGAGAAGTATCTTCACACCGTGTTCAGCGAGACGTGGCTGAAGGAGCGCGATCTCCTCGATCCGGAAGTCTGGGCGAAGCTGGATGGGTGGCTCGTGCAGGAAAGCGCCGAAGAGGCGCCGCGAGTGGTTCCGCAGCTGAGCGTGGCATGACTCAACACACGGGCAAGGATTTCATCATGCGACCTCTCAATGTGGCCATTTGCGGTGGCGGCAGAACGGGCCACCTGAATGCCGTGTTGTTCAAACAGCTTCCCGGCGTGCGGGTCTCACTGCTCACAAGCCGCCGGGAGGTGATCGACCTCCATCACAACAGCAAGGACGGTATCACCGCCGTCCTGCCGAATGGAGCAAAACTCTCCGCCCGCCTGGATGCCGTCGCGAGCGAGCCGGAAGGACTCCTCGATGACGCGGATGTCGTCATCATCACGGTGCCTGCCCATGTGCGGCCAGAGCTTTTGCGCGCAATCGCATTGAACTTGCCGTCGGATAAGCCTGTCTATGTGGGCGCCATTCCCGGCTTCTGCGGCTTCGACTGGCTTGCCGAGAAGGCCTTGGCGGCCCGGCCCAATGCCGTCATCTGGGGCATGAAGGATGTGCCGCATACCGCCTACGACCTCACGCCCGGCATCTCGGTAAAAATGGGTGGGGCAAAGAGCACGCTTTACATCGGGACGCATGTGCGCGAAAACGAGCAGGCGCGCCTCTGCCTGCTGGAACACCTTCAAAGGCTGTACGCCTCTCCTGTCGAGCTGCTGGGTCATTATCTGGAAATCACCCTGACCCCCGGCAACCCGATCATGCACAGCTCGGTGGTGTATGGGCTTGTCGGACCCTACGCGCAGTGGCACAACAAGACCTTCTCGTCGCCCATGTGCTGGTGGACCGACTGTACCGAGCTTGGCGCGTACTTCCTGGAGCGCAGCGATCAGGAGAGCCAAGCGCTTTGCAAGGCCGTCGAGCAGCACTTGGACGTGGACTTGTCCTCGGTGAAGCCGTTGAAGCAAGAGATCATCGAAGCCTACGGGGACCAGATACGCGACCACGGCACGATGCTGTCGGTACTGCGGACCAATCAGGCGTATGACTCGATCCAGGCGCCGCTGGTCCCGGCAGACGACCACCCCGGATACGTCATCGACAAAGAGAGTCGCGCATTTCACGAGGACGTGGCTTACGGCTTGGCTTTGCTCGTCGAGATGGCAAAGCGGCTGAACGTGCAAGTACCGCATATCGAAGAAATATTCAGCTGGAATGTCTCCTACATGAGAGGCCTGCGCAGTTCGGCGCTGGACTACTTTCCCGAAACCTGGCCTGCCTGATACCTGAGCTCCATGAAACATAATCCAACCCTGTTACAGCCCGACAACGCCGTCCATGCCGAGCGCAAGAAGGCCGCCCTGGCATTTGCCCGGCGCAATGCCTTGCGCCGGATGGTTCGCTGCCTGTTTGCGGAGAAGATCCTTGACAAGGGCCTGTTGGTATTTGCACCCCACGGTCACTCTGCGTGGCTTCCCCTCTGGCACAGGCATGCCCTCGTCTTTTTTGAAGACCTGAGGGCGGCACCGGCGGACACTTTCATCAACCGCGGTTCCATTACCTTGATCGAATCCAGCGGCGTTCGGACGGCCATCGAAACGCCCGATCAACTGATCGATCTGCTGCGCAACGATTTTGATTTTTCTCCAAGTGACGAAGGCGTTGCCGGCCTGAAGGCGGACATTGCGAACAGCGTTGACAATGACGCGCTTGCCCGGATCTATCGTGATGCGTGGAATGCAGACCTGAGCAAGCTTATCGGCTCGACGGGCGCCAGTGGTCTGGTGGACGCCTTGCACAGGCAATCCAGCGTCAGGGACGCGGCCGTGCTGCTGGACCAATGGGGCTCGCTCGAAGGGCACCCGTTCTACCCGACCTGGAAATCCAAGCCGGACCTGAGCCCTGAAGAAGTGGCCCTGCTGTCCCCGGAGTTCAACGCGAGGGTCGGAGTGCGCATCGCTTCGTTGCGGGCGGATATGGCGTATATGGAGCGCATGCCGCACGTTCACAGCTACCATGACTGGTTCGCCGACAATTTTCCGGTGCTGTGGGAGAACTGGAAAGAACAGCTGAACGCAAGACAGTTCAACGAAAAGGACTGGTTGCCTCTGCCCATCCACTCCTGGCAGCTCGAACACTACGTGAAGAAGGAATACGCAGCGGAGATCGCGGAAGGCATCTTGATCACCGAAGGTCCCGATATCGAGACGCTCCCGACCATGTCCTTCAGGACCATGATGCCGCATCTGCCGGAAACGGCGCCGTTCATCAAGCTGCCGCTGGCGCTGTGGCTGACCAGCGAACAGCGCAGCCTGCAAGCGAAATCGATCCACATGGGGCCGCGCATCAGTACCGTGATCAAACGCATCCTGATCGACGAAAACGGATTCGACAAGACACTCGACATCTTTCCGGAAGAGGTCGCATTTCATTACAAACACGCCGTCAAGCAGGAGGACAGGCCCGGACGTCACTTGTCGGTCGCGTACCGCGCGAGCAGGGAAGCATTTGAGCGAACCGACGGACTGCTTCCCATTACCGTGGCCGCGTTATTCGCCAAGTCGCCATCGAGCGGCAGGCCGCTCATCTCGGAACTGATCGAGCGCGATGGCGAGCGTCCACCGTCGGAAATGGTGGAAACCTGGTTCAGGCAGTATGCGCGCGTCGTCACGCGCCCCGTGATCGGCATCTACCTGCTGTACGGTATCGGGCTCGAGGCGCATCAACAGAATACTTCAGTGCTGTTCTCCCCGGAAGGAATGCCCAAAAGCTTGCTGATACGCGACTTCGGGGATGGCCGCACCTATGCGCCGCTGCTTTCCGCGCGAGGATATGAACTCAAGCCCTACGTCCATTCCGGAATTCTTCCGACTGTCTTTTCCGGCGATATCGAGCCGGTTCGCACCTTTGTGCTCGATGCCTGCTTCGTGTGCCACCTGCACGAAGTGGCGCTGCTGCTTACGAACGAATACGAACTCGCTGCATCGCGTTTGTGGGAGATCTTGCGTGAAGAGACGGAAGGCGCTTTCGATGCCGCGGCGCCACGTGTTTCCAGGGCCCTATGGCAGGCGGAGCGAATGGAGTTTCTGGAGAAGCCCTGGCCGACACGCTCCGTGCTGCGCATGCATCTGCTCAGGTATTCCGACTACCGGCTGCAACACCATCTGCCCAACCCGCTGATGGCAGCGCACAGCGCAAACTGACCGATGTCGAATGCTACGGTCGCACCGGACCAGGTGTCGCGCCTGATTCACGTTCTTTTCGTGATTCAGCTGATTTCCATGGGCGCCATGGAAATGAGTGGCCCCTTCTGGCCCATTCACCTGAGGGCGCTTAGCTCATCCGACCTGTTGTTCGGCTTTGCCGGCATCGCCGTCTATGTCGGGCCGATGCTCGGCATTGTGTTGACGAGCGCGTTCTGGGGACGAATCGGCGATCGATTCGGGCACAAGCCGATGATGATCAGGGCCTTGGTGGGTTTGTCCCTGACCCAGTTGGCGCTGGCCTGGTCGAACGATGTCTGGATCATCCTCGTGCTGCGCTTCGTGCAAGGCGCTTGCGCGGGATACATTGCGCCGGCTCAAGCCTATAGCGTCAGCATCGAGTCTCCGGCACGCCGGGCGCGCCTGTTTGCTTATCTGCAGGTATCGACCAATGTGGGATCGTTGGCGGGGGCGATCGCCGGCGGCCTGATTCTCGACCATGCGACATTTTTCTGGATCAATATCGCCGCATCGATCCTGTGCGCGATCTGTGCTGTTGGCGTAGCGTTGATATTGCCCGGCGTGCCGGCATCGCCGGCGGCGCAATTCCCCAATACCGTGTCGGCTGTCGGACCGCATCCCATCTGGCGATCATCGACTATCTTTGGGCTGCTTGGCATCATCGGCATATTGCTCGTAAGCCGCATGATTACGCAGACCCCGTTCTCCCTTTATGTTCACTCGGTCTTCGAAGTGAGCAACTGGGTCGTGGGCTTGTGCTATGGCTTGCTTGCGCTGGGCTTTGTGGTGTCCGCTTCGCTATGGGCGAGGCACTTCGAGGAAAAGCCCTTGCCCGATGCGCTCTGCCGCATGGCCTATGTCGCCGCAGCCTGTGCTGGTTTGATGGCGGTCGCAGGCATCACGCGCAGCATCGGCGTGTTCATTGCGATTCATTTTGCGTGGGGTGTCCTGCTGGGAGCAACGACGCCGGTGCTGATGTCACTGATATCGAAGGCAGCCGGCAGTCTCCAGCAAGGCTATATCCTCGGAATCGCGCAAAGTACCGCACAATTTTCCTCGATCGCCGGCATTGCACTGGGCGGCTGGCTTAGCCATGTCGCCGGACTGCAATACACCTACTTCTTCGTTTCGCTTTCATACGTTCTGGCGGTTATCGCCATGGTGCTCATGAGACGGGGACATGACGCCATCCGGAATGCCGAAATACCGGCGGAACAATAAATATCAATATCAATATCCATATGAGAGTTTTTACGATGGCAATTCAACGTCGATGGGTCAGCGTGCTCATTGTCCTCATGCTGCTCGGTCTTCTGGCTGCGGTTTTCTTTTTTTCAAACCAGCGCAAGGGGACGGCCGTCGTGGCGGCTGCATCTCCTGCAACGACCACGGTGACCGATCTTCTCGGGCGCAAGGTCCATGTCCGCGTGCCGGTGCAGCGCGTCATACTCGGAGAGGGGCGCCAGTTGTACCTGGCTGCGGCGCTTGATACGGAAGACCCGATTCAACGCATAGTCGGTTGGCGCAAGGATCTGATTCAGGCCGACCCGGACACCTACTCTTTGTATCTGCGCAAGTTTCCAAAGATCGCCGGCATTCCCACCTTTGGCGGCTTCGAAGACGGAACGGTCGATGTCGAACAGGCTATCGCACAGAAGCCCGATGTCGTTTTTCTGAACATCGAAGCCCAACGCGCCACCGAGGATGCACGCACTATCGAGAAATTGGGTGCGCTAGGCATTCCGGTGGTCTACATCGATTTCCGTCATTACCCGATTGAAAACACCGAACCGACGATGCGCCTGTTCGGCAAGCTTTTCGGGAAGGAAGCGCGCGCCGAGGAGTTCATTGCGTTTCGCGCCAAGCAGCTTCAGCGCGTCACCGACGTCATTAGCGCACGTCAACCGGCACGACCGAAGGTATTCATCGAACGTATCGGCGGATATACCCAGGACTGCTGTCTGAGCTTCGGCAATGAGAACTTCGGCAAATTCGTCGAGATGGCGGGCGGCGGCAATATTGCCAAGGATGTCATTCGGGGCACCTTCGGCCAACTGAACCCCGAACAGGTCATTGCGGCCAATCCCGACCAGGTGGTTGTCACCAGTGCCAACTGGGAGGCCTATGCTCCTGGGGGGAGCTGGGTCGGCGTTGGCCCCGGAGCGGATCCGACCGAAGCCGCTCGCAAGCTTGAGGCTTACACCAAGCGGCCGGCATACGCCGGCATCAAGGCGAACCAACATCGCGCGTTTCATGCGATTTGGCATCAGTTCTACAACAGTCCTTACGAGTTCGTCGCGATCCAGCAGCTTGCCAAGTGGTTCCATCCGGCGCTCTTCGCCGATCTCGATCCGGACGCCACCTTTCGTGAGTTGCATGAGCGCTTTCTGCCCGTCCCCTACAGGCCGGGCTATTTTGTGAGTCTCGGCGAAAACACAGAGGCCAGGCCATGAGTTCCGTGTTCCAGTCGGACAATGCCCAGCGCGAGGCTTATCGGGCGCTGATACGGCGCAAGCGCTTGCTGCTTGGCGGATTCACCCTCTTGTTGTTGCTAAGCCTTTTGCTTGACCTTGCGCTCGGACCAGCCCGCTACAGTCTCGAAGAAGTCGTTCGAGCGCTGTTTTGGCCAGGCAGCGCGCCACTGCAGGTGCGGGTGGTGATGTGGGAGATTCGCCTGCCCGTGGCCTTGATGGCCGTCGTCGTGGGCGCCGCGCTGTCACTGGCCGGCGCCCAGATGCAGACCATCCTGAACAATCCTCTTGCGAGCCCTTTCACGCTGGGCATTTCCGCCGCAGCCAGTTTCGGCGCTGCCCTGGGGCTTGCTTTCGGCCTCAAGCTGTTTCCTGTCGCCGCCGAGTACATGGTTCCCCTCAACGCCTTTGCCATGGCGATGCTGTCGGCCTTTCTGATCCACGTGCTGAGCATGCGGCGAGGCGTGACTGGCGAGACGATCGTGTTGCTCGGCATTGCCCTGGTGTTCACCTTCAATGCGCTGCTCGCACTCGTGCAGTACTTCGCGACCGAGCAGGCGGTGGCCGCCGTGGTGTTCTGGACCATGGGCAGCCTCACCAAGGCCACTTGGCCGAAACTGGGCGTGACCTGCCTCGTCATCCTGGTCACACTGCCGATCTTCGCGCGCCGCGCCTGGGCATTGACCGCGTTGCGTCTGGGCGACGACAAGGCCGCAAGCTTCGGCGTCGACGTGCCGCGCTTGCGATTTCAGACCTTGGTCATGGTCAGCCTTCTGGCTGCATTCCCCGTGGCTTTTGTCGGCACCATCGGCTTTGTCGGCCTTGTCGGCCCGCATATCGCGCGCATGCTGATCGGTGAAGACCAGCGTTTCTTTTTGCCTGCGTCGCTGCTGACCGGGGCGCTGGTCCTCTCCCTCAGTTCCGTGGTGAGCAAAACCCTGATTCCGGGCGCCATCTTCCCCATCGGGGTCGTGACGTCGCTCATCGGCGTGCCTTTTTTCATGTCTCTCATCCTCGGCAGCAAGAAGAACTCATGGTGAAGCTACAGCTGGAAGACGTTGGCGCCGGCTATGGCCAACGTCTGATTATCTCGGGGATCAGCACGCCTTCCTTCCTTGGTGGTGAGGTGGTCTCGGTCATAGGCCCCAATGCGGCGGGAAAGTCGACGCTCTTCAAGCGCATGGCCGGCCTCCTCGATGGGCCCGGCACCGTTCTCCTGGAAGGCTCGCGCAAAGGAGACGACGGCATCTGCTACATGCCGCAGGAAATCACGGCAAATGCCAGACTGACGGTCTACGAATCGGTTCTTCTGGCGCGCAAGCAGCAGACGCCGTCCTGGTCGGTTCACGACACGGACCTGATGCTGATTGATGAAATCATGGCGTCACTTGGCATCGCCGATCTCGCGTTTTGCAACCTGGGCGAACTGAGCGGTGGGCAACGCCAGCTGGCCTCCATTGCGCAGACGCTTGCGCGCGAACCAGAAATTCTGCTCATGGACGAACCGACCAGCGCCCTCGATCTGCACCGGCAGGTTCAGGTCCTCGGTTTCATGCGTGCGCTCGCCAGGCAGCGGGGACTTGTCGTCTTCGTCGCCATGCATGATCTCAACCAGGCGTTGCGCTTTTCAGACCAGGTTCTGGTGATCGCTGACGGGACTGTGCGGGGAAGCGGTCCCTGCGAGGATGTCATCACCGTCGAGATGCTTCGCGAGGTGTACAGGATAGAGGCCCGCATCGAGCGCTGCTCAATGGGTATCGGTCATGTCATCGTCGACGGGATTGTTTGAGAAACTGTTTGTTTGCAATGAATCGTGGGTTCGAGCTTGTGACCCAGGGTGAGTGCCGTAGAGGAAGCCGCGTACCCGCAGCTGCACGACGAGGCGCCGAACAAGACATTCGCCAATGCCATTTACCGCCGGTCGCTGTCGCGCACCTGCCTGCTAATCCAGACCAAGCTGGTCCAGCGCCTGGACTTCTGACTGCTGCGTAACGTCGGCACCCCCCAAAATCAACCCTCTGATCAAGGCTGGTCCGTGCTGGCACAAATCTGCTTTATTTATTAGAATTTCAGTAATTTCTGAAAATTCAATAAATCAAAGCATGAATCTTCCCCCTCTGACCCAGCGTTTTGTCCTGCATTTCGGTGAAATGGGCAGCCGCTGGGGCATCAACCGCACCGTTGGGCAGATTTACGCGCTGCTGTACGTGTCGCCGCGCGCCCTGAATGCCGATGAAATTGGCGAAGCGCTGGCGTTTTCGCGCTCCAACGTCAGCATGGGCCTGAAAGAGCTGCAGTCCTGGAACCTGGTGCGCCTGCAGCACCTGCCCAACGACAGGCGTGAATATTTCAGCGCCCCCGAAGACGTCTGGGCGATTTTCCGTACGCTGGCCGAAGAGCGCCGCAAGCGCGAGATCGACCCGACGCTGTCGATGCTGCGCGATGCGCTGATGGAGCAGCCGGCGGCCCCGGACGACATTTATGCCCAGCGCCGCATGAAACAGATGCACGACCTGATCGAGCTGATGACCGGCTGGCTGGCCGATGTACAGAAAATGGATTCGGCCACGCTGGCCAGCCTCATGAAGATGGGCGCCAAGGTGCAAAAACTGCTCGAAGCCAAAGACAAAGTGGCCAAGACCGTCAAGGCCGGTTTGACAGGCCGGACCGTAGCGGACACAGTGGCAGCGCAGCCCGCCAAGCTTGCCGATAAGCTTCCCGATGAAGACAGGAGTTGACGATGGATGGACTTGACGCATTCCTTCTGGCCCGTATCCAGTTTGCCGCCAACATCACCTTCCACATCCTGTTTCCCACCATCAGTATTTCTCTGGGCTGGGTGTTGCTGTTTTTCAAGCTGCGTTTCGTCAAGACAGGGCAGCAGCACTGGATGGACGCCTACCAGCTCTGGGTGAAGATCTTCGCGCTGACCTTTGCGCTCGGTGTGGTCAGCGGCATCACCATGAGCTTTCAGTTCGGCACCAACTGGCCCGGTTTCATGCAAACCGTGGGCAACATCGCCGGGCCGCTGCTGGCTTATGAAGTGCTGACCGCTTTCTTTTTGGAAGCCACCATGCTGGGCGTGATGCTGTTCGGCCGCGCGCGTGTCAGTGAGCGCATGCACACGGTGGCGACATTTTTGGTCGCTGGTGGCACCACCTTGTCGGCGTTCTGGATTCTGGCGCTCAACTCGTGGATGCAAACGCCCGCCGGGTTTGAAATGATCAACGGCCAGGCGCATGTGACCAGCTGGTTCGAGGTGATCTTCAACCCGTCTTTCCCCTACCGGCTGACGCACATGCTGCTGGCCTCCGGCCTGACGGTGGCCTTTCTGGTGGCCGGTGTTTCGGCTTACCGCTGGCTGCGCCAGGACCGGGGCGCCGAAGTGCGGGCCACTCTGCGCACCGGGGTGTACCTGGCCGCGGTGCTGATCCCGCTGCAAATTTTCGTGGGTGACCAGCATGGCGTGAACACGCTGCAGCACCAGCCCGCCAAAATCGCCGCGATGGAAGGCATTTGGGAAACGCAGCGCGGCGCGCCGGCAGTGTTGTTGGCCTGGCCCGACAGCAAGGCGCGCGGGAACAAATTCGAAATCGCCATTCCCAAGCTGGCCTCACTCTATTTGACGCACGACATTGACGGCGAGGTCAAAGGGCTCAACGATTTTCCCGGCAAGCACCCGCCCGTGGCGCCGGTGTTTTTTGCTTTTCGCATCATGGTCGGCGTGGGCATGCTGATGCTGCTGGCAAGCTGGCTCAGCGTCTGGCAGCTCAAGCCCTGGCGGGCGGGCAACGAGCGCGACATCAGGCCCTGGCAGGCCCAAATGCTGCTGGCCATGACCTTTGCCGGCTGGCTGGCACTGGTGGCCGGCTGGTATGTGACTGAGATCGGCCGCCAGCCCTGGCTGGTGTCCGGCGTGCTGACCGCCGCGCAGGCCGCCTCCACCGTCCCCGCGCCGCGGATTGCCCTGACCCTGGCGATGTACCTGGCGCTGTATGCGGCGCTCATCACGGCCTATGTCTCGGTGCTGTTCTACCTGGCGCGCAAGGCCCTGCCGACGCCCGCAGGCGCGCCGGCCGGCACGGCGCTGGAGGACGATCTCAACGTCCTCAATTACCCCGACAAAGAAGGAGCCCGCCATGCGTGAACTCATTCCTGACCTGACGCAGGCCGCGGGCTGGATGCCCGTCGTGTTCATGGTCGTGATGGGGCTGGCCATGCTGGCCTATGTGATCCTGGACGGCTACGACCTGGGCGTTGGCGTGCTGATGCGCCGCGCCAGCGAGGACGACAAAGACACCATGATCGCCAGCATCGGCCCCTTCTGGGACGCCAACGAAACCTGGCTGGTGCTGGGCGTTGGTATTTTGCTCACGGTGTTTCCGGTGGCGCACGGCGTGATTTTGGGCGCGTTGTACCTGCCGGTGGCGCTGATGCTGGTGGGCCTGACCTTGCGCGGCGTGGCGTTTGACTTTCGCGTCAAGGCGCATGCGGCGCACAAGCCGATGTGGAACCGCTCGTTCTACGCCGGTTCGCTGCTGGCCAGCTGGAGTCAAGGCTATATGCTCGGCTCCCTGATCACCGGCTTTCGCACCGACCTCTGGCCCATGTTGTTCAATGCCGCGATTGGCCTGGCGCTGGTGGCGGCTTACTGCCTGCTGGGCGCCGGCTGGCTGATCATCAAGACCGAAGGCCCGCTGCAGCTGCAGGCGGTGCGCTGGGCGCGCGCCAGCCTGTGGCTGACGGCCGCGGGCATCGCCGCGATCTCGCTGGCCACGCCCTTTGTGAGCCAGGCCATTTTCGACAAATGGTTTGCCTTTCCCTACATCGTGCTGCTGCTGCCCATCCCCGTGGCCACCATGGTGCTGTTTGCGGTGATAGAGCGCAGCCTGCGCCGCCTGCCGCTGCGGTTGGCGCAGGGCAACGAGTACGGCGCCTGGATACCGTTTGGCTGCACCGTCGGCGTGTTCTTGCTGGCGTTTTACGGCCTGGCCTACAGCCTGTTCCCGTGGCTGGTGATTGAGCGCATCAGCATCTGGCAGGCCGCCAGCTCACCCGAAGCCATGGGCGTGATCCTGGCCGGCGCCGTGGTGGTGCTGCCCATGATCGTGGGCTACACCGTGTTTGCCTACCGTGTGTTCTGGGGCAAGAGTTCGGCGCTGAAGTATTGAGGAGAAGCGGGGAGCTTTTTTGCCCGCCATTCGCAGAGTCACCTATGCGCACTCAGGCCTCGCTCGCTGACCTGCCGAACCTCGCCCCCAAGTCGCAGCAGATGCTGGCGAGCGCTGGCATCACGTCCGCCGAGCAACTGCGGCAACTGGGCGCGGTCGCCGCCTATGCCAAGGCCAAGCGCTCCGGCGCCAACGTCAGTCTCAATCTCCTGTGGGCGCTTGAAGCTGCGCTCACGGGGCTGCACTGGCAAGAGGTTGCGCGCGTGCATCGCACCAGTCTGCTGCTCGCCCTGGAGGAGTATGAGCGACGTAGCTAGCCGCCGTGCTCCAGGGTAAAGCCGGCGTTGCGGTCCTGGCCCAGGCGCGCCACCATCTGCGGCAGGGCGGCCTGCAGCTCGGCCTTCAGCGTGTGCGGCGGGTTGATCACAAACATGCCACTGGCCGGCAGGCCCGGGCGCTTGACTTCGCCGCTGGCATCGGTCGTTAACTTGCTGGATTTGACGGTTAAAGTGGCATTCAGCCAGCTCCGCCCGGCTTTGGTGGCCAGGGTTTTCAGTTTCCGCGGCAAATCATGGGCTTCCGGCCGGGGAATGATGGGGTACCAGACCACATAGGTACCGGTGGCGAAGCGTTTGAGGGCGTCGGCCATGCAGGCGGTGACCCGGGCGTAATCGCTCTTGATCTCGTAACTGGGGTCGCACAGCACCATGGCCCGGCGGGCGGGGGGCGGCAAAAAGGTCTTGAGGGCTTCAAAGCCGTCTTCGCGCGCCACCGCGACCTGGCGGCCCACGCCCAGCTGCTCGATATTGCCCGACAGTGACTTGTAATCGGTGGGGTGCAGCTCAAACAGCTTGAGCTTGTCACGGCCGCCCAGAAACTGCTGCTCGATGAACGGTGAGCCGGGGTAGATCCTGAGGTGGGTCGGGTCGCCGGTCTGGGCGAACTGGGGATTGAGGCCGCGCAAAACCTCCACATAGTCCTGCAGGGCGGGCGCCAGCGCCTCACTTTGGGGGGGCTGGGGGCTTTTGGCGGCCGCGCCAGCCTTGGCGTCAGGGGCCGGGGTGACGGGTTTTGCTATATTTTTAGTAGCATGTTGCCCAGGTTTTACGTGGGCTGGAGGCTTGTTTGATTCAGATAAAAGCCTGAAAATGCCGTCCAGGGCTTCGCCGCTGGTTTCGGTGTAATCGCCGTCGAGCCGGTACAGGCCGGCGCCGGCGTGGGTGTCAATCACGGTCAGCGCCGTGTCTTTCTGGGTCAAATACTTCATCAGCGCGATCAGCGTGGTGTGCTTGAGCACATCGGCATGGTTGCCTGCGTGAAAGGCGTGGCGGTAGGAAAACATGGGGCTATGGTACCCGCTGGGCGGCAAAAATTGACGCAAGTGCTTGATTTTTCATATAATCCAAGGCTCTGCAGCGAACACGTGGTTCCGCGGCAGGGTTGCGCCAAGCTAACCCAGAGGCTCGCCTTTCGGATATTTTTGCGCAAATGACCACCTAAGAGGTTCTCATCAGAAGAACACCGACCGTGGAAAAGAACCCGACAAACCCTTAAAACTTAAGAGAAACTCATGAAAACCTTCAGCGCCAAACCCGCTGACGTGACGCACGAGTGGTTTGTGATTGACGCGACCGACAAGGTCCTCGGACGAGTAGCCAGCGAAGTTGCTCTCCGTTTGCGCGGCAAACACAAGGCCATTTACACGCCTCAC
>NZ_JAKFDR010000092.1:0-2299 GCF_036676035.1 Polaromonas sp. | reverse complement strand
CCACGGCCAGATCGCCCGGCTGCCGCCTGCGCCGCCGCTGCCGCCGCTGGCCGAACGGGACCGGCACGGCCTGTGTGGCGCCTTCAGCCAGCGCCACCAGGAACTCAAGGGCAGCAGCCCCAGCGCCGAATGCCTGACCCGCTTCCTCTGCGGCATCAGCGCGCCGCTATTCGGCAAGCTCAAGGCGCGCAACATCGCCGGCTTTGCCGCGCTGGATAGCTACCCTTATGCCGAGGTGCGCGCCTGGGTCGAACCAGCTCGGGCCTGAGGCGGGCAGCCTTCCGGCGCCAAACCGCCTCGAACCCGAATGGCGGGCTCCCCATGAAAAAGATCATCGCCGTACTGCTGCTGGCCGCGCACAACATCGACCTGGCGGCCGCTCCCACCCAAGCCAGGCGTTGAACCGAGATATCAAGGTTGACGTGACACTGGGAGGCTTCGGCGAATACGAGTGGAATGCGCAGGGCGGGGGTCATCCACTGGACGCACCACGACCCCGGCGGGCGCCATGTTGTCGGTTGGCTGAGGCATGGCGGACGCATTTGAGTAAGGGCTGGATGATTAGAGCCGAGGCGGCGCTGGTGAGGGTCAGCAGCCGTCTCGGCGTACGCTCTGTGGGAGCGTCTGATCGGTGTTGCGTGCCGCCTGGACGAGTGCCAGGGTGCGGCGTAGGGTCGCCCCGCTGGGCAATTCGAACGAATCTTGGTTAGCGCGCTGGCTATCCTGACCCAGGGTCAGGCTCTCCTGTTCGACTGCTTTCGCGGTGTGCGATCTGCCCATACGCGGGCGTCGGCGTTGCGCTCTATGCGCGGTGTTGCAACTTTACCCCTCGTTGGCCGGCAGCCACGGCCTGGCTCTGCGACTCCATGGTTACGCGTGCTTCCTGCGCTTCGGCGCCGGCGCCAAGGTGCAGGGTCACGCGGGTGCTGAGTGGGCGACAAATGATACTGCGGATCGTCATCGGATCAGGCCCTCCCTGTTGCTGTCCTAAGTTCCAAGGTAGTCCGAATTGCCGCGTGGGATTAGTGCGAGTGGCGATAAAACCGCAGTTGCCAGAAGCTGGCGCGTATAAATGCCGGCCAACCCCGCGGCACGCTCGGCGTGCAGGCCGTGCTGCGCCAGGCCATCGCGCCGCGCGTTTCCAGACACTTTAGTGTCGACTACAGACAACCGCGCAGGGGCCAAGGGCACTAGGTTAGGCCGGTGTTCTTTCAGCCGGAAAACTTGGAGCAGACATGTCTAACCCGATCACCGTTCTACGCGATACCGCCCCCGTGCCGATGCTCGACGCCTGCAAGTGGGAGCGCATCGGCGGCGACCCGCATACCGTCAACCTCAACGCCTACACCTCGGAAGACGGCAAGAAGATCATGGGCACCTGGATCTGCACCCCCGGCAAATGGCGGGTCGCCTACGAGAAATGGGAGTACTGCCACTTCCAGGAAGGCTACTGCATCATCACCCCGGATGGCCTGGAGCCGATCCACCTGAAGGCCGGCGACATCTTCATCGTCGAGCCCGGCATGCGCGGCACCTGGGAAGTGGTCGAGACCGTGCGCAAATACTTCGTGTTTGCCTGAGAATGCCGGCCCCGCAGCACGCCAGGCGAGCGGGGCCGGACTAATCGCGGCCCAGGTGTAGGAGCCGAGCATTGCTGGATCGCCAGCAAGGACTATTGATCCGGCCCGCTGAAGTTTTAACTTTCAGCCGGCAGTCCGCAGTCGTAGGGTGGGTTAGCCGCGTAGCGGCGTAACCCACCATGGATGTCGTCAGCAATCCCTGTGGCCGGCCCTGCGGGCCAGTCGGTGGGTTACGGCCTGCGGCCTAACCCACCCTACGGAAATCAAGACATTAAAGGGCCGGATCAATAGGCGTTCCCCTGGCTCCTACAGGGTGTCAGCCGCGCTACCCGATCGGTGCAGCAGACGCTTCCTCATCCGCCAGGCGCTGCAGGTACAGGGCGAAATCCGGGTCTTCGCCGCGCAGCAGTTCCGGCAACCGTTCGCGGAAGTCCTCGCGCCGGCTCCACTCGCGCATGTAGTCCTCCCAGGAGTGCCAGCGGCGCTGTTTCTTCTCGTCCATCCCCGTTTCGTAGACCAGCAGGTAGGCGCGCTCGAACAGCGAGATGAGCATGTCGAAGATCAGCAACATGCGTTCGCGCTGTTCGTCGGTCAAGCCGGGGGTCGCGGGCTGGCTGCGCAGTTTCAGGTCCGGGTTGGCCAGCACCACCTCGAGGAAGTCGATATAGGCATCGGAGATCTGCTGCCAGGTGGCCTCTTCTTCATTGGCGCGCTCCTTG
>NZ_JAKFDR010000091.1:0-2912 GCF_036676035.1 Polaromonas sp. | reverse complement strand
CAGGTCGACGCCATAGGCGCTGGTGTCCTGGCTGATCACCAAGAGCTCCTTGACCCCGGCCTTGACCAGGCGCTCGGCTTCGCTGAGCACTTCGCCGACCGGGCGGCTGACCAGCTTGCCGCGCATCGACGGGATGATGCAGAAGCTGCAGCTGTGGTTGCAGCCTTCGGAGATCTTCAGGTAGGCGTAGTGGCGCGGGGTCAGCTTGATGCCCTGCGGCGGCACCAGGTCGATCAGCGGGTTGTGCTCGGTGCTCGGCGGCACCACTTCGTGCACGGCGTTGAGCACCTGCTCGTACTGCTGCGGGCCGCTGACCGACAGCACGCTGGGGTGCACGTCACGGATCGCGCCTTCTTCCACGCCCATGCAGCCGGTGACGATGACCTTGCCGTTTTCGGCGATGGCTTCGCCGATCACTTCCAGGGACTCGGCCTTGGCACTGTCGATAAAGCCGCAGGTGTTGACCACCACCACGTCGGCATCCTGGTAGGTCGGCACGACTTCGTAACCTTCCATGCGCAACTGGGTCAGGATGCGTTCGGAGTCGACCAGGGCCTTGGGGCACCCGAGTGAAACGAATCCGACTTTCGGCGTGGCGGGGGTGGACATGCGGCGAACCTCAGGCTGCGGACGGGCGCTGGAGGCGCCTCTGATCAAAAAGTGCGCAATTCTAGCGGTAGCTCGCAGGCTTGGCCAGTGCTCTCGGCGCGAGATGTCGTGCCGGCCTGCGGCCGGCTCCGGGAGTGGTCGGGGCTTGCCGGCGCGGCAAGCCCGTTGCGCCTGTGGCGGGGCTCAGCGGCCGCCGGGCAGCATCATCCTCAGGGCGTTGTCGCGGCGTATGTGGTGGTGGAATATCCCGGCGGCGGCGTGCAGGCCGATCAACCAGTAGCCTGCTTGGGCGATCTGCACGTGCCAGTCTTCCATTTGCTCGGCGAAAGCATGGTCTTTGCCGGTCAGTGGCGGCAGCTCCAGGCCGAACAACGGAATCGGCTTGCCCTCGGCGCTGAGCAGCAGCCAGCCGAGCAGCGGGGTGCAGATCATCAGCAGGTACAGTGCCAGGTACATCAGCTTGGCTATTTTTTCCTGCATGGCGTGCGGCGCGGGCCGGATCTTCGGGGTCGGTGCGATCGCCCGGGCCAGGAGGCGCAGCCAGACCAGTGCCAGGATCGACAGGCCCAGCATGAAGTGCAGCTCCTTCATCAGGCTGCGGCCATCGCTGCCTTTGGGGAAGATGCCGCGAAATTCCATGGTGAAGTAGACCGCGGCAATCAGCAGCAGCATCAGCCAGTGCAGGCTGATCGACAGCTTGCCATAGCGGGTTTCGGTGTTTTTCCAGGACATGAGGGGCAGCTCCGGCATCGTTGATTCAAAACGTGCCTAGCCTAGGGGGCGAAGCTTAAGCTTTGCTGAGCGGGGCTTTTGGCCGTGAAAACAAAAAGGCCACTCGCTTGAGTGGCCTTTTTGAGTATCTGGTTGCGGGAGCAGGATTTGAACCTACGACCTTCGGGTTATGAGCCCGACGAGCTACCAGACTGCTCCATCCCGCGCCGACCATTCTATCCGGGAATGGCTTCTTGTCAATCGATTTCTGCTTTTTAATCAAATGCTTAAATTAATGGCGCGAGCAGAAACGAAAAAGGCCACTCGCTTGAGTGGCCTTTCCGGAAAACTGGTTGCGGGAGCAGGATTTGAACCTACGACCTTCGGGTTATGAGCCCGACGAGCTACCAGACTGCTCCATCCCGCGCCGCCAATTCTACCGCCAAAAAGCCGGCTGTCAATCTTTAGTTTCGGAAAAACTGTTGTTCGTTCAGATGCTTAGCGTCGCGTTGCGAGTCTGTTCGAGGCGCCGGACCAGGCCGGCCGGGGCCTGCAGCGGGTTGCCGCGGGTCGATGCGACAGTGCGCGAGGACGGCGATGCATCGACGGCGGCAGGGCGCTGAATGCCGGCGTAGCCCGGCGGCCCGCGGTTGGGCTAGAGTCCGTGCCCATTTATCGGAGGATTGCCATGCGACGCGAATGTAAAGCCTGCGGGGCGAAGGTGCTGAACGAGGCCGCGGTGTGCCCGGCTTGCGGCGCCGAACTGCCAAAGAAGATGAAGTTGCTGCCGTTGGCGGCATTCATGCTGATCGTTATTCTGGTGATCCAGGCTTACCTGGACAAACCCGAGCCCGAGTCGGCCGCGCCGGCGCCAGCGCCGAAGGCCGCCGAGCAGCAGCCGGCGCCCTGAGCCCGATCCCGCGGATTATGAACGCCAGAAAGATCATCCACGTCGACTGCGATTGCTTCTATGCCGCCATCGAGATGCGCGACGACCCGAGCCTGGCCAGCAAGCCGCTGGCGGTGGGCGGCGCGGCGGATCGACGGGGGGTGATCGCCACCTGCAATTACGAGGCCCGCGCCTACGGGGTGCGTTCGGCGATGGCCTCCGGGCATGCGCTGAAGCTGTGCCCGGAGTTGCTGATCGTCAAGCCGCGGATGGAGGCGTACAAGGCGGTGTCGCGCGAGATCCAAGCGGTCTTCCGTGATTACACCGAGCTGATCGAGCCGCTGTCGCTGGACGAGGCCTACCTGGATGTCTCGGACAGCCCGCATTTCGGCGGCAGCGCCACGCGCATCGCCCAGGACATTCGCCGGCGGGTCTCGCAGGAGCTGCATATCACCGTGTCGGCGGGGGTGGCGCCGAACAAGTTCCTGGCCAAGATCGCCAGCGACTGGAAGAAACCCAACGGCTTGTTCGTGATCACCCCGGATCAGGTCGCGGAATTCGTCGCGGCCTTGCCGGTCGCCAAGCTGCACGGCGTCGGCAAGGTGACCGCCGACAAGCTGGGCCGCCTGGGCATTCGTAGCTGCGCCGACTTGCGCGAATGGAACAAGCTGGCGCTGGTGAGGGAGTTCGGCAGCTTCGGCGA
>NZ_JAKFDR010000090.1:0-20418 GCF_036676035.1 Polaromonas sp. | reverse complement strand
AGGGCATCAACGTCGCCTTTGGCCATGACTGTGTGATGGACCCGTGGTATAGCCTGGGCAGCGGCGACATGCTCGAAGTCGCCCACATGGGCTTGCACGTGGCCCAAATGACCAGCCAGGCCGCCATGCGCCAATGTTTTGACGCGGTCACCCGCAACCCGGCACGCATTCTGGGTTTGCAGGGCTACGGCCTGGAGCGCGGCTGCAACGCCGACTTTGTGCTGCTGCAGGCGCGCGACCCGGTTGAAGCCATCCGCCTGCGCGCCACGCGCCTGAAGGTGTTCAGGCGGGGTCAACTGCTGGCCGAATCGCCGGCGGCCACCAGCCTGCTGCACTTGCAGGGAAGGCCCGCGCAAACCTCGCTGATGCTTTGACGCATAGCAGCAAGCGAGCAGGCCGGGATGCGCTGCCAGACGCAATCTGCTGCCTGTTGCAGAGCCGCGTCCCATGTCTCGAAATAGCAACCCTCAATGCCAAAGACTCGTTAGCGGCTATGCCTGGCAGCCGCCACTCAGACCCCCCTGGGAGACCACAAACCGTCGGGCTGGACTCGGCCAGAAGTGGACGTCCGAGTCGTCCCGGGCAATGACCGCTTGAGACTGACTGCCGACATAGGGCTATCCGAAATACTCGCTCCATACCCGACACTGACATCAGCAGCTTGACCGTCAGCAATGTGGCGTCGATTTCGATGATCGCTGCATCCGGACCCGGCCAGTTCCAGACTTTTATGACCGGCTCCTATCTGGCAATCCAATTGACATGCGTGCGGTTTGATCCCACTCCTCGCCGAATTGACTCGCTTAGCTTTCGACGGTACTGTTCAACACTGTCAGCGAGCGTGTGCAGAGCATGGGTGTAACGGAGGCAGTCACTAGCTCGGGCATTTTGCGCCGTCCTTCCTCCTGTAGACTGGCTTGGTTCATGGAGAGCCTATGGAAAATATAGATAACGCGCGCGAGGAATTCGCTCGAGTGCGGCAGTTCGCCGAAGCTCATGTAGATCAAATCGTTTCAGAGGCGGATGCCAGGTTTCAACTCATTGATCGAATTTTGTTGGAGGTACTCGGCTGGCGCAGGGATGGCATTCGAATGGAACCTCCAACCGAGTCCGGCTACATCGACTACTTGATCAGCACGGGTGGCCGCAACGCGTTTGTCGTGGAGGCCAAACGCACGGAAAAGGCGCTCGTCACAACAAAGAGCCTTGAGCAAAGGTACTATAAGGTCGGCGGCTCGGCTCTTCGCGATGCGCAAGACGGCTTGGCCCAAGCTGCTTCTTATTGCGCGAGCAAGTCAGTGCCTTTCGCTGCATTGACGAACGGTTTTTCATGGATCGGTTTCCGTGCACTCAGGGTCGATGGCGTGGAGTATCGCGATGGAGTTGCGGCAGTTTTTCCGGATCTGAATGCGATTCAAAATCGATTTGCTGAGTTCTACGACCTGTTTTCGCAGGAAGGCGTCAGGGCGCGTTTGTACTCGGTCTATCTAGACCGCGAAGAAGGAAGTGCTCTAAGCGCCGTCGACCCGCTGTTGAGTGTGGTTCCTCCATCAGAAATCTATCTGATGCGGAAGAGCGACTTGGCGCGCGACATGGACCAAATATTCAATGAGTTCTTCAAAACATTGACGGGAGACTCTGACCAAGAACTACTGGCGCATTGTTTTGTCGATTCACCGGAAAGCCACGAGGCCGACCGAACGCTCGAGAAGATCACGCGTGAGCTGGTCAGCTACGTGCAGTCGATTAAAGATGGGGCGGGGCTGGAACTTCAACAAGAGATTGAGGCATCCGTTGCGACAAAGAAGGGCCAGATGGTCGTCATTGTTGGCAATAAGGGGGCCGGCAAGAGTACATTTATCGACCGTTTTTTCAAGTTCAAGTTGGACCGAAGCCTACGAGAAAAGTGTCTTGTTCTCAAGGTTGATCTTGCTGATTCTCCGGGCAGTATCGATGGTCTCCAAGAGTGGCTGACTGATCGCCTCAACGAAGCTGCCGAACAGGCGCTTTATGCTGGTCGCAATCCTTCGTACGACGAATTGCAGGGTATATTCTTCGACCACTATCAGCGTTGGTCTACCGGTGAGCACAAGCATCTATACGACACTGACATAGACGCTTTCAAAATTAAGTTCGGCGAGTTCATTTCTGATAGAAGAAGAGACAAGCCGGATGCTTATCTGACTTCTGTACTGAAGCGTGCGATACGTCAAAGGTGCGTTATCCCGTGCGTCGTCTTCGACAACGCGGACAATTTCCCAATTCCGTTCCAAGACGCAGTTTTCCAGTATGCGTACGCATTGTTCAGAGCTGTCGCGCCCTCGGTTGTCGTTGTCCCAATCACTGACCGAACGATCTGGAGGCTTTCCAAGGCCGGAGCACTTCAATCGTATTCTGCGAAGGCGCTCTTTCTTCCTGTGCCGTCGACGAAGAGCGTGTTGGAGAAGCGCGTGATGTTTATTAAGCGCAAGCTCGACGAGGGGCCGGAAAAATCCCAGCAGTACTTCACTTCCCGCGGCCTCCGCATAACCATGGAAAACTTGCCGGCCTTTGCTGCCTGCGTTGAAGAGGCGTTTATTCGAACGGACTACATCGCTCGACGCATCGGTGCACTAACCAACTTCGATCTTCGCCGCGGGTTGGAGCTTTCTCAAAAAATCATCACCGCACCGATATTGAAGGTGGATGAGCTAGTTACTGCGTACTTCGCCAGCCGGAATGTGCAGATACAAGAGAAGCGCATCGTTCAAGCACTGCTCTACGGCGAATACAACAAGTTCAAGCAGGAAGCGCATGAATATCTGCTGGACTTGTTCTCACTTGAAACGGGATTTTTGAATTCGCCTATGTTGCGACTCAGCGTGCTTCGTCTACTTCTAGACAAGGAGAACGCCGCATCGGACGTGCCGGGCGCATACATCGCGTTTGAGGAGGTCGACCACTACTTTGAAAATATGGGGGTACCAACTCGATGTGTCCTCGCGGCCGTTGAGGTGATGGTGAAATACCGTTTGATCGAGCCGTATGAACCAAACTCGGAAGTCCTCACCCCTACGACCCGCATTGCTGTTACTCCATCTGGGCATATGCACTTCGAGATGGCTTTTAACGAAGTTGTATATATCGAACAGATGGCGCTTACTACTCCCTTGCGGTCAGAAGAGTTTCTACGGGGTACTCGTGGACTTCTTGCGCAAAAGATGGGGTCTTCTGAGTGGACCGCTGTGCGTCGCGAATTCGCACGCTACTGTCTTGAGGAGGATTCGCGTCTGATGAACTTTCCGACTCATGCCGACTATCAGTCACAGGTGAAAGTCCGGCGTGAATTTGAGCGATGGTCAAGCTAATGGATCTAGTGGGCCGGGTGAACGTCGGCATCGGCAACGCATTTGTGATGATGCGAAATTCGCGTCAACCGCGACTCCGATGCCCCTGCACTGGCCAACGACATCTGCTTTATGGCATTGAGTCAACGTTGCTGGCCGTACAAGCGTGACGGCTGCTGATAGCTGCCGAAATTTGAAAGGCTGTAATCAGTCTATTGTGTTGAAAAACTCGAATTCTGTCTGGCTGGGAGTTATCGCAGAAAAATCGACCTCATAGAACGCCGTAGGATCGACGATCTCGATTCGGGCAAGCGGTGAAGTACCCCTGAAAACCTGGCCTCAGACCAACGAAGTGAGTTTTTCAACACAATAGGCTAAAAGGAGTTATTCGACATTGACCGCTATTCGGTTCTCCGGCGACTTGGGCCTCCAAAACCGGCTCGGACGATGTAACTCTCGACTACTTTGACATTCGTCGGCTGGTTCGGCAGATAGAGGGTGCGGACGTACCAGTCTGTATGTGACAATTCGTAGCCTGCTTTCGGCAGGTGCACAACACGGGGAACTTATGGGCTATCGAAACAAGACCTACGTAGCGTTTGCCAGCGAAGACATCAGCAAGTACCGCCTGATGGAGGCATGGAAGGCGAACGAGCACATCGATTTCGACTTCTTCGACGCGCACGATCTCTTCATTTCTCGCGATACCAGCAAGCCGGAAACGATCAAGCGGAACCTACGAGAGCGGTTGAAGAACGCAAAGCAGGTCGTCCTGTTGGGAAGCAAAGATGGGAAGCGCAAGGGCAGTGACAGCGTATCGTTCTTGGCTCACGAAATCGAAGTGATCATCGAGTTCAATCTGCCCGTTGTGGTGGTCAACCTAGATCAAGATCGGACCGTGGACAAAAACTATATCCCCGATCCGCTATTGAACGCGGACTACTACACCGTGTCGGTCTCATTCCAGCCGAAGATCATCATGCACGCGCTCGACAACTATGCCGTTAACTTCGCTGCAAGCGACAAAAAGGGGCCGCATCAGTACCCCGCAAAGGTCTACAGCGACCTCGGACTGTAAATGGCAATCTTTCAGGATTTGCGGACGGGGCGTTTCTGGCGCCACTTTCTGACGAGGTCGTTCGCATGCTTGGGGGGCTTGTCGACGGTTCTGCAAACCAGCAACGTGATCAACCCTACGGTGACGGTTTTCCAAGGCATGCCGTTCTTGCTCTCGGTGATTGTTATTTCACTTATTGGCGGGCTCATATGGTCGTGGCCGAGGCCCATAACGCAAGACTACGATGCCCCCAAGACCAAGATAAGCATCGTCAAGGGAGACATGCTTGCTGAGACGACGCACCTTGTGATCGGTACGAATGACACCTTCGATACTGAAACGCCAATTATCATTTCTAAGGAAAGCCTTCAGGGCCAAGCGCTGCAAGTGCTCTACGGCGGTGATCTGAAAGAGCTTGACGCGCAGTTGGCCACCGCCCTCGCGGGCAAGCCAACGGTAGGTACCATTGCAAAAGCAGGAAAGCAGACACAGTACGGCGTCGGCACTATAGCAACCGTCAAACATGCTGCTAGGCTGATCTTCTTTCTGGCGTACTGTGAAATGGACGCTCACAACACAGCTCACTCAACGCCAGATAAGGTTTGGAAAAGCCTTCTCTTGCTGTGGGACGAGGTCTCAAAAAAAGGCAACGGAGGTACGCTGTCGATACCGGTCATCGGCGGTGGGCAAGCGCGACTATCGAGCATCCTCCCGGCACAGGACGCGATTCGGTTCACCCTTCTTTCTTTCATGTTTGCATCGCGCGGCGCGAAGATTTGTGATGAGCTTCGAATCGTCGTCAGACCTGAGGACTACAAGAAGCTTGATCGGCTAGAGCTGCAGTCCTTTTTGTCATCACTGCGATCATCATGAGTACCGAATCGAGCATTGACCTTCCAGAAAATAACGGGTGTGCGTTCTGCGCCTACCTCAGGGGCGAGCGTCCTTACACGATCCTGTCTCGCACCGCGAATACGGCCACTTTCGTCACACGCGAACAGAGAGGACACCCGCACCTACTTGTTTTGCCGCTGCGACATGTGCCAACTATTCTCGAACTTACTGATGCTGAAGTTGCTGCTATTGCTGTCCAAGTGCGAAACGCAGCCGTGTTGATCGACCGGGCCTACTCGAAGCCCGGGATTGCTGTATGGCAGAACAATGGAGTTCCTGCGGGGCAAGCAATCAGCCACGTTCATTTCCATGTCGCGGGTACCCTTGAGGGTGGCGGAACTGAATTCGGGCCGGTGGAAGAAATATCGATTGCTGAGTCGGATGAAATTGCGAAGAAGCTCTTAGGAGTGGCGTAAGCGCCTGCCAAACTATAAGTGGCGAACGTCCGCTTCAGGACGGCGAGTTGTAGCTTACGCACGACCGCGAAGGGCCCCTACCCGACCGTGACGCTACCCCTGTTTCCGCGGGAAAGTGACATTTCGGGTGGCGCCATTGCAGCCATTCGAACTGCGGCGATTAGTCAGAATTACGGGTAAAGGCCGCAGCCCCGCAAAATCAGCGACACCACATGCTCGGTGGCACGGGCATGGTCTTTCACGCTCAACTCGGGGCGGCCCAACACCGCGCTCACCTGCACATCAAAATCGGCATAGGTCTGGGTGGCCGCCCAGATGGTGAAGAACAGGTGCACCGAGTCCACCGCCGCCATGCGCCCGGCGGCGATCCAGCCGTCAATCACAGCGGCCTTGGCCAACACCATCTCGCGCAGCTCGGTCGCCAGCAGGGCTTTGATAACCGGTGCACCATGCAGCAGCTCGTTGGCGAACACCTTGGAGGCATGAGGCCGCTGCGCGGACAAGGCCATTTTGTCGCGGATATAGCGTTCAATCGCCTCCCTCGGGTCCGCCTTCGGGGTAATGCCATGGGTGGGCACCAGCCAGTCTTTCAGGGTTCGCGCCAGCACGGTACGGTAGAGCTCCTGCTTGCTGCCGAAGTAGTAGTGCAGATTGGCCTTGGGCAGGCCAGAGGCTTCGGCAATCGCCGCCATGGTGGCACCGCCAAAGCCGGCGCCGGCAAACACGCGCTCGGCGGCGGCCAGAATCAAGGCCTCATTGGCCTGGCGAATCTGGCCTTTCGAGGCCTCATCGGTCGCGTCCGTCGATTTGCTGGTGGAGATAGGAATCATGATGTGAAGAAAAAAGGGGTCGTACCCGTCAGGATAAGACCCCTGGTCGCAGTAAGCCAATGCTGGTCATTTAAGCGTTACCACCCCGTTCGGGCTGAGCTTGTCGAAGCCTGTGCACTGTGACGACCCTTCGACAAGCTCAGGGCGAGCGGTTAAGTGACGTGTATTGCAGTAAGCCGTAGCTTACTTCGCGGCTGCTTCCCACACGGCGTGCGAGTAGGCGGCCTTGCCCGGATCTTTTTTGATCACGGGTGAGCTGCCAGCGGCCAGCAACACCTTGACGGTGCGCTCATAGGCGGCCGGCTCCAGGTAGCCGATCTTGGCCGAGCCTGCGGTGGTGATAAGTTTGGCCACGTTTTCCATCTGGCGTTGTTGCACCTTCTGATTGGCACTGCCAGAGGTATCAGCCGCCACCACGATTTTGGCCGCTTCGGCCGGGTTTTTCACGGCGTCGTTCCAGCCCTTGAAGGTGGCCTTGAGGAACTTGCCCATGCGCGCCACAAAGGCGGGGTCCTTGAGCTTGGACTCAAGCACATACAGTCCGTCTTCCAGCGAGGCCACGCCTTCTTTTTCATAGAAGAAAGTCACCAGGTCGCTTTCCTTGACGCCCGCATCCACCACCTGCCAGTACTCGTTGTAAATCATGGTGGAAATACAGGCGGCCTGGTTCTGCAGCAGTGGATCGACGTTGAAGCCCTGCTTGAGAATCTTGATGTCGGAGTCGGTCTTGTAACCCAACTTGGCCATCCAGTTGAGGAAGGGGTATTCGTTGCCGCCGTACCATACGCCCAGGGTTTTTCCCTTGAAGTCTTTGGGGCTGGCCACGCCACTGGCTTTTTTGCAGGTCAGCATCAAGCCCGATTGGTTGAACACCTGGGCGATATTGACCAGGGGCACACCGGCTTCACGCGCGGCGAGTGCATCGGGCATCCAGTTCACCACCACGTCGGCGCCATTGCCGGCAATCACCTGCACCGGTGAAATGTCCGGGCCACCGGGTTTGATGGTCACGTCCAGGCCTTCGGCCTTGTAATAGCCTTTGGACTGGGCCACGTAGTAACCGGCAAACTGCGCTTGCGGCAACCATTTGAGCTGGACGGTGACCTTGTCAGCCGCGCTGGCACTTGCGCCAACGGTAGCGCCGCACACGGCCAGCAGCGCAGCCAGCAGGCCGCTGGTGAACTTGGAAGAACGAATCATGGGAAGCTCCTTGGGTTGGAAAAAACAAGCGGTCAGCTCGGACAAGCTGGCCACACGGTGGGAAACACTGTCAACCTTCACGCACAGAAGGGTGCCAGAACGCGGCACGCCGTTCTAGCTGGACCAGCACGGCATAGGCCACTGAACCCGTCACCGCGGCCACCACGATGGCACCCCATACCAGCGGCATGTTCATGCGGGCGGCTTCGGTAGAAATGCGAAACCCCAGGCCGGAGGTGGGGGAGCCAAAAAACTCGGCCACGATGGCGCCGATCAGGGCCAGCGTGGCGTTGACCTTGAGCGCCCCAAACATGAAGGGCAGCGCCGCGGGCAACCTCAGGGCCAGCAAGGTGCGCCCATAACTGGCCGCGTAGCTGTGCATCAACTCGCGCTCCAGTTTGCCGGAGGCTTTGAGCCCGGCCAGCGTGGACACCAGCATCGGAAAAAACGTCATCAACACCACCACCGCCGCTTTGGACTGCCACTCAAAACCAAACCACATCACGGCAATCGGTGCAACGGCCACCAGGGGGATGGTGCTGGTCAATGACGCCAGGGGCAACAAGCCGCGTTGCAGAAAGGGCATGCGGTCAATGGCAATGGCCACCCCAAAACCCAGCCCCGAGCCCAAAGCCCAACCGATCAGCACCGCCTTGAGCACCGTTTGCACAAAGTCACCCCACAAGATGGGCCCATGGGCGGCCATGGATTGCACGATCAGACTGGGTGGCGGCAGCAACACTCTGGGCACCTCGAAGGCCAGCACCAGCAACTGCCAAAAATAGACAACCCACACACCAAACAGGGCAGCGGTCAACATGCCGTAAATGCGTGCGCCATCGAGTGCCGCCATGCGCCGGATGGACTGCACAGCCAACAGCGCCAAAATGCCCGTGGCCAGCCAGAACAAGGGCGTAGGCGGCGCCTCACCCTTGGCTGGTGCGAACTGCATCAACAGCACAGCGCCAGCCAGGCAGCCCAACACAAGCAGCGCGATGAATTTGGTGGAGCGCTTCATGGCTGGCTCCTGTGACGCAGCGCCAGGCGCTCCAGGCCGGCCACCACCGTGGTCAGCGTCAGGCCCAGCAGCGCCGACATCACCAGCGCCGACCAGATTTGCACCGTGTTGCCGTAATAAGAGCCGGTCAGCAGGCGTGCGCCCAAGCCCGCCTGCGCCCCCGTGGGCAACTCGGCCACCATGGCCCCCACCAGGCCCGCGGCAATGCCCACCCGCAGCGCGGGAAACAAAAAAGGCAAGGCGGCGGGCAGTCGCAGCAACCACAAAGCCTGCCAGCGGGTGGCGGCATAGGTGTGCAACATCTCCGTCTCGATTCGCTGGGGCGAACGCAGGCCCTGCACCATGGCCACCGTGACCGGGAAAAAACATAAGTACATGGCGATCACCGCCTTGGGCGCCACGCCGGCAAAACCAAGACTGCCCAGAATCACCAGGACGATGGGGGCGATTGCCAGCACCGGCACGGTTTGCGACGCCACAATCCAGGGCAGCAAGGCCCGGTCCAGCGTGCGCGAGTGAACAATACACACCGACAACAGCAGCCCCAGCAAGGTGCCCATCACAAAGCCCCATAAGGTGGACTCGGCCGTCACCGCCACGTGGTACAGCAGGTTGCGCGGGGAATCCAGCGGCCAATCCAGCAGGCTGGACCAGAGATCCAGCGCCACCTGATGGGGCGCAGGCATCACCGGGCGCTGCATGGTCATGGTGGCCGCCAGCAGGTCTTGCCAGCCCCAGGCACCATCCTGGGGCAACACACGCTCGATCGCTCCCGGTGCATTGAGCGCCCAAGCGCTACCGTACCAGGCCAGCAGCACCGCCAGCAAAATGACGGCCACGGGCAGCCCCTGCAGCTTCAGCCGCACCGCGGTGCTTTTCCAGAAGCTGTCAGTCATGGTGACCATCGGCCAGGGCCTCGCGCACCGCGTGCGCCACCTCGATAAATGCCGTGGTGTCGCGCAAACCCAGATGCCGCTCATCCGGCAGGGGTGAGTCAATCACCTTGACGATGCGCCCCGGGCGCGGCGACATCACCACGATGCGGGTGGACAGGTAGACCGCCTCGGCAATGGAGTGCGTGACAAACACCACGGTGCGGCGTTCACGCTGCCAAAGCTGCTGCAGCTGCTCGTTGAGCCGGTCACGCGTGATTTCGTCCAGCGCACCAAAAGGTTCATCCATCATCAAAATGCGCGGCTCAAACGACAGCGCCCGTGCAATGGACACCCGCTGCTGCATCCCCCCAGACAGCTGCCAGGGGTACTTTTGCTCAAAGCCGGTCAGCCCCACGCGCGCCAGCTGCTCCAGCGCGATGGCCTTGCTGTCCGCCCTGGAGCGACCCTGAATCTGCAGGGGCAGGGTCACGTTGCCCAGCACCGTGCGCCACGGAAACAGGGCCGGCGCCTGAAACACATAGCCATAAGCGCGTGCCAGGCGGGCCTCGTGGGGGCTGACGCCATTGACCAGCACCTGGCCGGCACTGATGGATTCCAGGTCGGCAATGACGCGCATCAAGGTGGTCTTGCCGCACCCCGAGGGGCCAATCAGTGAGACGAACTCGCCTTCACGAATATCCAGGTCAATGTCACTGAGCGCGTGAACCGGTGAATCGCTCGCCTGATAAATAACACTGGCGTTGCGGACTTCGACAGCCAGTCGCGCGCTGGCCAAGAGCGTGGCAGCAGGCGACCATGACGGCATTTCAGGATTTTTCATGGACACGCAAAGTAGTGGATGGGGCTGCACCAGAAAGAAGCTAACCAATTGGTCAACTTATTCTAGAGATGCAAGCTAGTTTCGTGCCACAAATATCGTCAGGGTTTGTACGGCCCCCTGAGGCCTATTTGGCATGGACCGCAGCCGATTCGTGCCCCTTCAGCAGGCACGCCTGGAACGCCCGCGTCACCCTTGAAGGCTGTGGTGAACGCCGCACGATGCTGAAAAAACTGCACGCATAGCGAAACAGCTCCGGTTTGACGGCGCACATCTGGCCCTTGCGCACAAACCCCTCGGCGTAATGGTCGGGCAGAAACCCCAGGTATTTGCCCGACAGGATCAGCGTGGCGATGGACTCCTGATCGTAGCCGGTGGCCTTGCGCGGCAGGCGCACTTGCTGGCTGATTTCCATATTGGGCGAGTGGTAGCCCAGGCCCGCGAAGTGATGGGCCCGCAAATCGTCCCAATTCATTTTGGCAGAGTCGGCCTTGAACAGCGCATGTTGCGCGCCGCAGTACAAGAGCATGGTCTCCTGGAACAATTCCTCGTAAGCCAAGGTATCCGAGCTGCGGTGCCCCGGAATCACGCCCACCTGAAACTGCCCGTCGATCACGCCGCGCTCAATGGCGTTGATGGGTGCCACGTGCAAATGCAGGCTCACTTCGGGTGCAAGATCCGTAAACAGGGCGATGGCCGCGCCGATGTGGGCGGCCGGGTTGCTGGCGGTCTTGTCAAACACTGCAATATTGAGCTGCCCGCCCATGCGGCGGTGAATCTCGTCCACGCTGCTGCGAAACGCGTCCGCCCCGGCCAGCAGGCGCAGGGTTTCGATGTAGACCTGCTCGCCTTCTGATGTCAGGGCAAAGCCCGCCCGACCCCGGCGGCACAGGGTCAGCCCCAAGCGGGTTTCCAGGTCCTTCATATGGCGGCTGACGGTGGAGATGCCAATGTTGAGCTCCAGCTCAGTCGCCGCCATGCCACCGCACTCGACCACGCTTTTAAACACCCGCAACAGGCGAATGTCCATATCGCTCAACTGACCCAGTGCGGCCCGACTATTTACTTGCATAAACTGACAACTTTATAGTGATACTTATACATTTATAAGAGTAACAGAGCCGAGAAGAATCGCAACATCTCCCCCCTATCCAGGACACAACATGAATATGAACGATGCCAAAGCCCTGGCCTCCCCTCGCACCGACGCCGCCTGGCTCGATGCGCACTGGATGCCTTACACCGGCAACCGCGACTTCAAGGCCAATCCGCGCATGATGGTGAGTGCCAAGGGCTGTTACTACACCGATAACAACGGCAAGCAGATTTTTGACGGCCTGTCCGGCCTGTGGTGCTGCGGCCTGGGTCACGGGCGCACGGAGATTACCGAAGCCGTCACCCGCCAGATGGCTACGCTGGACTACTCCCCCGCGTTCCAGTTTGGCCACCCGCTGTCATTTGAGCTGGCCAACAAGCTCAAGGAACTCACCCCTGCCGGACTCGACTACGTGTTTTTTACCGGTTCGGGCTCCGAGTCAGCCGACACCTCGCTCAAAATGGCCCGCGCTTACTGGCGCGCCAAAGGCTTGGGCCAAAAGACCCGCTTGATCGGACGAGAAAAAGGCTATCACGGCGTGAATTTTGGCGGCATCTCGGTGGGCGGTATCGCGGCCAACCGCAAGATGTTTGGCCAGGGCATCGAGGCTGATCACATCGCCCATACCCAGTTGGCGAGCAATGCTTTTTCGCGCGGCATGCCGGACCAAGGCGCCGAGCTGGCCGACGATCTGCTTCGACTCATCGCACTGCACGATGCAAGCAATATTGCGGCGGTGATTGTGGAGCCTTTCTCGGGCTCGGCCGGCGTGGTGATTCCGCCCAAGGGCTATCTGCAGCGCCTGCGCGACATTTGCACGGCCAACAACATTTTGCTGATTTTTGACGAGGTGATCACCGGCTTTGGCCGCGCCGGGGCTTACACCGGCGCCGAAGCCTTTGGCGTCACACCCGACATCATGAATGTCGCCAAGCAAATCACCAACGGCGCGCAGCCCCTGGGTGCCGTGCTGGCCAAAAAAGACATCTACGACACCTTCATGGCGCAGGGCGGGCCCGACTACATGCTGGAGTTTGCCCATGGTTACACCTACTCCGCCCACCCGGTGGCCTGTGCCGTGGGCCTGGCCGCGCTGGACCTGCTGGTCAAAGAAAACATGGTGGAACGGGTCAAGACGCTGGCGCCTTATTTTGAGAACGCGGTGCACAGCCTCAAGGGTGCCAAGCACATCACCGATATTCGCAACTTCGGCCTGGCCGCCGGCATCACCATGGCCGCCTTGCCGGGGGAGCCGGCTCGCAGGCCTTATGAAATTGCCATGGCCATGTTGAAGAAAGGCTTTTATGTGCGCTACGGCGGGGACACCATTCAACTCGCGCCACCTTTCATCACGACCCCCGCCCAGATTGACAGCCTGATCAACGCGCTGGGCGAGACCATCAACCAAACCGCCTGAAGCCCCTTGCGTCTTCTGCAAACATGCACACAGCCCATGAAAAAGGCCGCTGCGAACCTCACGGTTTGCAGCGGCCTTTTGGCTTAGCGCTCAAGCGCGGATCAGCCCAGATCAGTCACGCGCAGGCTTGGAAAACTTGCCAGCTTTTTTAGCCGCATCGCGGGGCACAAATACCTTGCCAGCAGGCTTGGCAAAACCGGGTTTACGGTTTGCAAAGTCAGGGCGTGGTGCAAAGCCTTCGTTGCGGGCGCCAAAGTTGCGGTCCTCACGTGGTGCAAAGCCTTCGTTGCGGGCGCCAAAGTTGCGGTCCTCACGTGGTGCAAAGCCGGCGTTGTTGTTGCCAAAACCGCGGTCGTCCTGACGGCGTGGGCCGCGGTCGTTGAAACCGGAGCGGTCTGCATAGCCATTGCCCTGAGGCGCGGCAGGACGGCCCTTGAAGGAAGCGCCGCGGTCATCACGGTTGCCACCGAAACCACCACGGTCGTCGCGGTTGCCGCCGAAGCCGCCACCAAAACCACCGCCAGCGGGTTTTCTGCCAGCAAAGCCACCGCCGCCGCCGAAGCTGCGACCGCCGCGGTCACCACCGAAATTGCCACGCGGGCGATCAGAGGTGGCGGGGAAGCGCTGCTGTGGCTCCAGACCCGCGATCACGCTGGGCTTGAGGTTTTGCTGCGTGTAGTGCTCGATGTCGCCAATCTTGCGACGGTCGCGGAACTCGGCAATCGTGATCGCCTGGCCACTGCGGCCGGCACGGCCGGTACGGCCAATGCGGTGCACATAGTCTTCGGCCTTCATCGGCAGGCCAAAATTGATCACGTGGGTGATGGTGGGCACGTCCAGGCCGCGGGCGGCCACGTCGGTGGCGACCAGAATCTGCACGCGGCCGTCACGAAAGGCCATCAGGCGGCGGTTGCGCAGGCCTTGGCCCAAAGCGCCATGCAGCGCCACGGCGCTGAAGTTTTCCTGCACCAGGTCGTTGGCCAGGCCGTCGCACTCTACCTGCGTGCTGGCAAACACCACCACCTGGTTGATGGCGCTGTCGCGCAGCCAGTGGTCCAGCAACTTGCGCTTGTGCGTCATGTTGTCGGCCCAGTGCAGCGTCTGGGTGATGGAGGTGTGCTTGTCTTGCGGCGAGTCAATCTGCACGCGCTGTGGCTCGCGCATGACGCGGGTGGCCAGCTGCATGATGCGGGGCGCAAACGTGGCGCTGAACATCATGGTCTGCTGGCGCTCAACCGTCAGTTGGTTGACCTCGGCCAGGTCTTCGGCAAAACCGAGGTCCAGCATGCGGTCGGCTTCGTCCACCACGAGGAACTGGACCTGATCCAGCTTGATCTGCATGCTGCGTTGCAGGTCGAGCAGGCGGCCCGGCGTGGCCACCACCAGGTTGGCGTTTTGCAGCTTGGCGATTTGCAGCTGGTAAGGAATGCCGCCCACCACGTTGGCGATGCGCAGGCCGCGGCAATGGCGCACCAGATCGATCGCGTCGGCGCAGACTTGCTGGGCCAGCTCGCGCGTGGGGCACAAAATCAGCGCGCCGGGTGTGGCGGCCTTGAAGTTGCGCGGGTTGGTCGGGTCCTTGCGCTTGGACTTTTTGGCCGGCGCTTCACCGCGGGCGATGGCTTCGGCGGCAGCGCGCTCGTACTCGGCACGCTCGTTGCGCTCGGCTTCTTCCTGCTGCTTGAGCAGGGTGTGCAGCACGGGCAGCAAAAACGCGGCGGTTTTGCCGCTACCGGTCTGGCTGGACACCAGCAGGTCGGTGAACTTGGCGGCGGCGGCATCCGCATCCAGGCCCTGCATGGCCTTGGGAATGGTCGCCATCTGCACGGCCGTCGGCTGGGTGAAGCCCATGTCGGCCACGGCTTGCAGCAGTTCCTTGGCCAGGCCGAGCTTGACGAAGCCGTTGGGCTGCGGGGCTACGGCTTCCAGGCTGCTGGGCGCGGCTTGCGAAGCGTCCGAAAAATCGGGGATGTTCTGGAAATCGGTATCGGTGATATCGGCAATGGCTTCGGGCAAAAAGTCGCCACGAGCCTCAAAAGAGTCAGTCATGTTTTTCTCACGAATCACTTGCGCCTCTCAATGGATTGAATGAGAAAGCACAAGAAACTTCCACCCCTCGCGTAGCAAGAAGGCTTCGTTCATGGTTAATAAAACACCAACCATCAAACGAATATGCAGCTCAGGCGGCTAATCAGTGCAGTGCCCGAAGCGGTGACTCTGTCGGTAGAGTCCAAAAGTGTGAGGTAGATGTACAAATGCGGCGCACCCCTGTGCATCCGGCAAGCCTTAGATTATGCCATGGTTTACGGGTTTCTACTAGTCCCCGGTAGATCAAGGTTATTGGGCCGGCCGGGTGACCGGGCATCAAAGTTTTAAAACCATTCTCCGCTATCAATTCAGGAGCTACTGGTGCATATTCTGCAAGGGCCAGGAGCTTAAAAAGCTTAAGAAATCACTTCAAGAAGTGTTTCCGGTAATGCTCCAGCTCGTCAATCGACTCGTGCACATCCGCGAGCGCCGTATGGCTTTGGCGCTTCTTGAAAGCGCTGTAAACCTCGGGCCGCCAGCGTTTGGCGAGCTCCTTGAAGGTGCTCACATCGACATTGCGGTAGTGAAAAAACGCCTCCAGCTTGGGCATGTACTTGACCAGAAAGCGCCGGTCCTGGCTGATGGTGTTGCCGCACATCGGCGACGTGCCTTTGGGCAGGTACTTCGCCAGAAAGGCCAGCAACTGCTTTTCGGCGTCCGCTTCGGTCACCGTGCTGGCCTTGACCTTGTCAATCAGACCGCTGCGGCCGTGCGTGCCCTTGTTCCATTTGTCCATCTGGTCCAGTTGCTCGTTGGTCTGGTGGATCACCAGCACCGGGCCTTCAATGCGCGGCGTGAGCTGCGGGCCGGTCACAATCACGGCAATTTCCAGCAGGCGTTCTTTTTCCGGGTCCAGGCCGGTCATTTCGCAGTCCAGCCAGATCAGGTTTTGGTCGGATTTTTTAAGTGTGGTTTCAGATTCAGGCATCTTGCGATTCTCGCTGATAGCCTAAACTGCTAGTCATGACCGACTTTTCCCTGGGCTTGACGCTCGCATTTTCAGCGACCCTGATGCTGGGCCTGCTGGTGAAGTTTTACCTGGCCTCGCGGCAGATACGCCATGTGGCGCGGCACCGCGACGCTGTGCCCGCCGCCTTTGCCGCCACCATCTCCCTGGAGGCACACCAAAAGGCCGCCGACTACACCATCACGAAAGCGCGTTTTGGCCTGCTGGAGCTGGCCTTTGGCACTGCGGTGCTGCTGGGCTGGACCCTGCTGGGCGGACTGGATGCGCTGAACCAGGCCCTGGCCGGCACCCGTTTGGGCGGCTACGGCGCGCTGGTGCCGCAAATCGCCCTGCTGGCCGCTTTCGGCGTCATCAGCGGCCTGCTTGATTTGCCGTTCACGCTGTACAGCATCTTCAAAATTGAGGAGCGCTTCGGCTTCAACAAGATGTCATTCAAGCTCTGGCTGGTTGACCTGCTCAAGTCAATGGTGATCGGCGCCGTGATTGGCCTGCCGATTGTGGCGCTGATTTTGTGGCTGATGGGCAGCGCCGGCAGCCTCTGGTGGCTCTGGGCCTGGGGCGCATGGATGGGCTTCAACCTGCTGGTCCTGGTGCTCTATCCCACCGTGATCGCGCCGTTGTTCAACAAATTCCAGCCTCTGGAGGATGAAGCCCTGAAGGCCCGCGTCACAGCCCTGATGCAGCGCTGTGGTTTTGCCGCCAAAGGCCTGTTTGTGATGGACGGCAGCAAACGCTCGGCACACGCCAACGCCTACTTCACCGGCTTTGGCACCGCCAAACGCGTGGTGTTTTACGACACGCTGCTCAAGCAGCTGAGCCCCGGCGAGGTGGACGCCGTGCTGGCCCATGAACTGGGCCACTTCAAGCACAAGCACATCCTCAAGCGCATCGTGTCGATGTTCGCCCTGAGCCTGGCCGGCTTTGCCCTGCTGGGCTGGCTGTCGTCGCAGCTGTGGTTCTATACCGGGCTCGGCGTTCGGCCGAACATGACCTCCCCCAACGACGCACTGGCCCTGTTGCTGTTCGTGCTGGCGGTGCCGGTGTTCGGCTTTTTCATCTCGCCGCTGTTTGCCCAGTTCTCGCGCAAGCATGAATTCGAAGCCGATGCTTACGCCATCGCGCAGACCGATGGCAAGGATTTGGCCAGCGCCCTGCTCAAGCTGTACCAGGACAATGCCAGCACGCTCACACCCGACCCGGTGTTTGTGAAGTTTTATTACTCGCACCCGCCCGCTTCCGAGCGGCTGGCGCGTATGAACCTGCCCCCCGGAGCTTCCGCATGAATCCCATCCACCAAAACCGCCGCGCGCTCAGCGCGACCGAAATCGTCACCCAGCTCAGCCAGCTCAATGGCGAGCAGGCCCACGGCTGGCGGCTGATCGACGGTTCGCTGGAAAAAACCTACACCTTCAAAAACTTCCACGAAACCATCGGTTTTGTGAACGCGCTGGCCTTCATCGCCAACGCCGAAGATCACCACCCCGACCTGAGCGTGAGCTATGGCAAGTGCACCGTGCGCTTCAACACTCATGACGTCCGTGGCATTTCAGTCAGCGATTTTTTCTGCGCGTCCAAGGTTGATGCGCTGCTGGCTTGAGTAAAGCCGCCAACACAGGCGCCGTGCCGGCTTCAGGCACACGGCCCGGTTTGGTGGTTGCCGGCTTTGGCCGCCACGTTCTGGTCGAAACCAGCGCCGGGACGCGCGTGATCTGCCACCCGCGCGGCAAAAAAAGCCAGGCCGTGGTGGGTGACCGCGTCCAGTGGCTGCCCTCGCAGGACGAGGGCACGATTGAAAAAATCGAGGCGCGCAGCAACCTGTTTTACCGGCAGGATGAAATGCGCACCAAATCGTTTGCGGCCAATCTCGACCAGGTGCTGATCCTGATCGCCGCCGAGCCCGAGTTCTCGGAAAGCCAGCTCACGCGCGCCCTGATTGCCGCCGAGGCCGAGCGCATCACCCCCATCATTGCACTGAACAAGCGTGACCTGGCTGAGCCGTTTTCACGCGCCTGGGCCAAGCTCGAACCTTACCGGGCCATGGGCTACCAGGTCTTGCCGCTGGCCATCAAACCCAAAGCGGCAGACGCGGAGCCGGGCACGCAGGCGGCGGAGCTTTTGGCGCTGCTGCAGGGCAAAAAAACCCTGGTGCTGGGACCTTCAGGCGCCGGCAAAAGCAGCCTGACCAATCTGCTGGTGCCCGCGGCAAAAGTGCTGACGGCCGAAATCTCGCAAGCTCTGAACTCCGGCAAACACACGACCACCAGCACCACGCTGTACTGGATCGACGAGGCCAGGACCAGCGCCCTGATCGACTCACCGGGCTTCCAGGAGTTTGGCCTGCACCACATCGACCCCATGCACCTGGCCAGCTACATGCCGGACCTCAAAGCCCATGCGCAGGACTGCAAGTTCTACAACTGCACGCATTTGCATGAACCCGGCTGTGGTGTGATCTCTGAGGTCAAATCGGCCTCCAGCCCAAGAGCAATCAGCGCAAACCGCTATCGTTTGTATAGCGAATTGTTTGCCGAGCTGACTTCGGCGGTCAAATACTGAGCCGTGGCAACACTCCTTCAATTGGAGGAGGCGCCCAAGCCGGGACAGTGATAACTTGGCAGCGGCTCTTTTGCCACTACCTGAGAAGGAGATCCCATGAAAACCAGACGATTCAAGACGCTGGCCGTCTCTGCCGCGTGCGCCGCGGCTGTCCTGTCCACCGGTGGAGCCTTCGCGGCCACCAAGGACTACACACTGTCCGGATTCAAGGCCAACAGCGACCGCTCGGCCTGCTCGGCCACGGTCAGCGTGAGCCTCTCCGGCAGCCCCAGCGTTACCAAGACCCGGTTCACCGGAAATTCGGGCACCAAGAAGCCCACCAACGTCAACCTGGCCGTGGGCAGCAAGTCCGACGACACCACGCCCACCGGTTCCGACGGCAGCTGGGCCGGCTCCACCAACTCCTTCAACGGCTCATCGTTCAGCAATGGCAGCTGGACCATGCTCATCAAGCCCTCCACGCCGCTGCCGAGTTCAGGTTCCGGCGTGGCTACCAAGGTCACACCGGCCACCGTCAAGCCGGCTACCAGCAGCTCCGGGCCCACCCTGTGCAAGGACTTCGACGGTACGAAGTTGACGTTCGAGTACTCCTGAGGGTTGTACTGCGGGGCGAGGCGGCTTGCCGCCATCCCCGCGAAATGGAGATAGTCCCCTGAATTACCGGGCTCCCGGACGAAGGCTTCGTCAGCCCAGCAAACGCGCCAGGGTCAGCAACGCGAGCAGCACCATCCACAGCACCACCGAGCGCCAGACCAGTCCCACAATGCTGCGCAGGTGCGCCACTTCAGGCTCGCGGCCCGGCATGGCGTCCAGGGCGGCCTGATCACTGGCATCCGCCCCGCCCGCCTGAAAGTCCGGCGCGGCATTGGGTGCGGGGGTGGCCTTCAGCGCCTCGCCACCCAGCCGCACATTGACCGCACCCGACGTGGCGGCCAGGATCACGCCGTCGTTGCGGTTTTCAGAAGCGGGGGTCGAGTTGGCCGGCAAGCGCTGGGTGTAGTTGCGCCAGCAGTCAATGGCGTCTTCAAAGCTGCCCACCACCGCAAACGCCAGGGCCGTGATGCGGGCCGGCACAAAATCGATCACGCCCCAGGCGCGGGTGGCGGCCTGTTGCAGGGCCGGGCTGACGGGCTCGCCGGACGACTTGCTTTTGTAGATCCAGTAGCGTGAGACAAATTCGCTCATGCGGAAAAGCACCGCACCGGCAGGCCCCAGCCCGAGTGCGGCCAACACCGAAAACCAGGCCAGCACGCCAAACACATGGCGGTGCGCCGCCAGTACCGAGTACTCAATGACATGGCGGACAAGCTCACTGCGCGGCAGCTCACTGGCGTCGACCTGCCGCCACTGGGCCAGCAGCTCACGGGCCGTGGCTTCATCGCCATCGTCGAGCGCGACACGGATGTCGGTGAAGTAGTGGCTGAATTGGCGAAAACCCAGGGTGATGTAGAGCACCACCACGCTCCATGCAAACGCCAGAAGGCTGCTGAAGCTCCAGAGCAGCCAGTGAATGCCCAACGCGATCAGGGCAGGCACGACGACCGCCACCGACCAGGCAATCCAGCCATGCTGCGGTTTGCCCGCATCCAGGCTGCGGCTTGCCCAGCGTGCCCAGGCGCGCAAGCCCGCGTGCGCCAGGTTGCCACGCGCCAGCGGTCTGGCCTGTTCAAGAATGAGGGCGAACAAAACGGCAAAAAAGCTCATGCGGAATCATACTGCCCCCACGGTCGCTCACTGCGTGTAGCTCCCGAGGCCTTGCAGGCCGCGGCTCGCGAGACGCTTCGCCTCTGTCGCCTGTCCAAAGCTGCTCAAGCAGCTTTGGAGCCGCAGGCTCCAGCCC
>NZ_JAKFDR010000089.1:0-2625 GCF_036676035.1 Polaromonas sp. | reverse complement strand
GAGTGCGCCGTCCGTTCAAGGCTCTTTTCTATTGCAATGTCCTGATTGTCTGCCTGCTGCTGGGCTACAAGGCCTACCTGAACTTCGTGCTGTCGGACTTCGAGGCGGAGCACACCACGCAGATCGAGACGATTCAGGCAAAGCTGGAGCGCCGGGAAAGCTTCAACTTCGCGGTGGTGGGCAACATCAATAACTCCGTCGGCATCTTCGAGCGCCGCATCATTCCCCTGCTGAACGCCTCCGGCGTCGACTTCATGATCTCCGCCGGTAATGCGGTCAGTGGCGGCGGCGAGGACAAGTACCGGGCGCTGCACGGCAGCTTGAGCCACCTGCAGATGCCCTACCTGCTGACCTTTGGCGCCCATGAGTACGAGGAGTTCGGCAGCTATCGCTTCTACGAACACTTCGGCCCGCACTTTTTCAGCTTCCATGCCGGCAACAGCCGCTTCGTCTTTCTCGACGGCACCGGCAAAACCCCCTGGCGCTGGCAGATTCTCTGGCTGAAGGACCTGCTGCGTCGGGGCGAGGCGCGACACACCTTTCTGTTTACCGGCAAGCCGCTGCTACAAGATGAACCGAGTGCCCGGTTTGCCGAGGAGCAGGATTACCTGCAGCCGCTGGCGTTTCGCGAAGCGTTGCTGGGGCTGATCGATGAATACGCCATCGATGCGGTATTCGCCGCCAACGTGCCGCTGTTTGCCGAGCAGCAGCGCGGCCGTACCCGCTTTATCACCAGTGGGGGGGCGGGCGGCCTGGTGCTGAATGACGCCGCCAGCTTCCACCACTACGTGGAGGTGTCCGTGTCGGCGCAGGGCATCGGCACGCAATTGCAGCGCCTCGAGGCGGGGCAGCATCCACTCTTCAAACGGCTCGAGAGCCTCTGGTTCTTCATCTACTCGCTGTTCTACGTGGGCTACCTGAACTTCATCCTGCTGGTTAGCGGCCTCGCCATCGCCGCCATCAAGCTGTATGCGCTGGCCTTCGCCGAGCGCGACTATTACCCGAACTTCGATCTGGACCCCTCGCCCTGGACGGAAAGGCCCCTGCGGGTGGCCATGTTCACCAACAACTACCTGCCGTTCATCGGTGGCGTGCCGATCTCGATCGAACGGCTGCGGCGCGGGCTGGAGGCCATGGGGAACGCGGTGCTGATCGTCGCGCCAGGCTACCGGGAGCAAGCGCGCGAAGCGGGGCGCGTGGTCAGGGTGCCGTCCATCCTGGCGATGGGCGAGAACCGGGAATTCCGCTTGGCGAATATTTTTCTGCGCCGTATCGGTACGGCGGTCAGGGACTTCCGCCCCGACCTGATTCACCTGCACCATCCGTTCTGGCTGGGCTCTCTGGGGCTGTTTCTGGCGCACCGGCTGCGGGTGCCGGCGGTTTTTACCTATCACACCCGGCTGGAACACTATGCCCACTTCGTGCCGCTGCCCGGGACGCTGTTTCGCAACTTGATCTCCCATGCCCTGATCAAGCGCTTTGCCAACAAATGCGATGCGGTGATCGTGCCCACTTACTCCGCCGAGGAATATCTGCGGATGATCGGGGTAAAAACACCGGTCTTCGTGCAGCCCACCGGCATCGAATACCAGCGCTTCCAGGCGGTGACGGCGGAGCAGGTGGCCACTCTCAGGACGGCGCTGGGCATTGGCGAGGAGAAAGTCCTGATCAGCGTTTCCCGCCTGTCGAATGAAAAGAACATCGATTTCCTGATCGACGCGATCGCCAGCCTGCGGCAGCGGACCGAGCGTCCCTTCCGCTTCCTGATGATCGGCGACGGCCACCAGCGCGAGCGCCTGCAGAAGCGCATCGACGAGCTGAACCTGGGCGCGCATTTCCGGCTGCTCGGCAGCGTGCCGCCCGAGGAGATGGCGGTTTACTACCGGCTCGGCGATCTGTTCCTCTTCGCCTCCAAATCGGAGACCCAGGGCATGGTGATCCTGGAAGCCATGGCGGCGGGGTTGCCGGTGGTGGCGGTGCGCTCGAGCGGTATCGATGATGTGGTCAGGCAGGGCTATAACGGCTTCAAGACACCGGAAAAGCTTGCCCTGTGGTGTGACCGCGTGGCCCTGCTGCTCGAGGACGACGAGCTGCGCGGCGAGATGTCCAGCCACGCCCTGATCGTGGCCAGGGAACATTCCATCGAGCAGTTCGCCGAGGGCATCAAGGAAATCTACGCTACGGTGATCGCCGCTTCCCGTGCCCCGTAGCTGGCGCGTGCCGCTCGGCACTGGCCGGCGGCCGGGGGGAGTGCTACAGCCGTCCTGCATGGCGCAGGTGGCGCAGGACCCAGTGGCGGTAGCACCAGGCGAGCAGCGGTTTGAGGCCGGGCCGGCCGATTAGCCAAGCCAGCGCGCGCAGGCGCGGGGTGCGCGACATCAGCAGGATATAGGCGTCCAGTTCGCGGTGGATGCGCCCCTGGTCGTCCTGCACGTGCAGTGCGGTGAGGGCCTGGTAGGGATCGATGCCGGCGGCGCGCAGCTGCTCTTCCTGGCCGGTGATATCGACCCACTGCACGCTGTCGTCCTGGTGCGCGCGCAGTCTTTCGTAGCGCTGGCGGTCGGCCACGCAGCGCGGGCAGGCGCCGTCGTAATAGACCTTGAGCTTGGCCATGGGGCTGGCCCG
>NZ_JAKFDR010000088.1:0-10649 GCF_036676035.1 Polaromonas sp. | reverse complement strand
GCCAGCTTGCCGATCAGGCTTTCCAGCAGGTTCACATGCTCGGCCGTGCACTCGTTGATGATGATCTGGCGCACCTTGCGGTAGTCCAGCACATGTTTGATGTCGTCGTCGCTGGGCAGCAGCGGCTGCGTGCCCAGGCTCAGCTCGGCATCGACCTGGATCGGTTGCGGCGAGGTTTTCTCGTGATCCAGAATGCCCAGGTTGGCGTCAAAGCGCAAACCAGTGAGCGTCAGGATCTGGGTGCCTAGGGTGTTGTACATGGGGGCAGTCTGAGGGTGATCGGGGCAGGGGGTGTGCAGGCGGTTGTCAAGTGTTTGCGTTCACATCAGGGAAAAATCGCGCTCGAATTTCATCAGGTGCTGGCCGCCATCGACCAGTAGCGTGGTGCCCGTGAGGGACTGGTTGTCCAGCGCAAACTTCACCGTGGCGGCCACATCGGCCGCCGTGGACGAGCGGCCCAGCGGCGAGAGCTTGTGGCGCGCTTCAAACTGCTCGTCGCTCAGCAGGTGGCTGCTCAAAGTGAGCCCCGGGGCCACGCCCACCACGCGCACCTGCGGCGCCAGCGCCAGCGCCAGCATGGTGCCGGCCGCCTCCAGCGCGGCTTTGGACAGGGTGTAGCTGAAAAAATCGGGGTTCTGGTTCCACAGCTTCTGATCCAGCAGGTTGACCACGGCGCCTGAGCCGTTGCGCGCGCTCACATGCTCGTGCAAGGCCTGGGCCAGCAGGATGGCGGCACCGGTGTTGCTGTGCAGGTGCTTGTCCAGGGCCGCAAAGCCAAAGCTGGCGGCGCTGTCGTGCTCGAAGGTGGAGGCGTTGTTGACCACCGCATCGAGCTGGCCAAAATGGGCCACCACGCGCGGCACCAGCTCGCGGACTGCCGTCTCATCCGCGAGATCAGCTTGAAAAGCGGCCGCCCCTCCCGCCAGTTGTGCGCAGTCAGCTACTGTTTTGCTAGCGTCTTGATCGGAGCCCCGGTAATGCACGGCCACCTGCCAGCCGCCGGCGGCCAGCGCCAGCGCGATCTCGCGGCCCAGCCGCTTGGCGGCGCCGGTGACGAGAACAACAGGTGGGCGGGGCGAAGTAGGCATAAGGGATCACGCAAAGGAGTCGGGAATCTGGCGCCCTGGGGCGGGGCGGCGGGCGAATCGCTGACAATCAGGGGCTGACGACCATGACAACACCCTCTAGTTTAACGACCCCCCCCGATTTGCGCCCGTTGCAGGCCATTGGGCGGGCCATTGAAGCCGCCGGCGGCTGGATCGGCTTTGACCGCTTCATGGCGCTGGCCCTGTACAGCCCGGGCTGGGGTTATTACACCAACGAGTCCCGCAAATTCGGCCTGATGCCTGCGGGCAAGGGTGGCAAGGACGGTGAGCCCGGTGGCGGCAGTGATTTTGTGACCGCGCCCGAGCTGTCTCCCCGTTTTGGCCAGGCGCTGGCCCGCCAGGTCGGCCAGGCCCTGCAGGCCACGGGCACGGCCGAGGTCTGGGAGTTTGGCGCCGGCTCCGGCGCACTCGCGCTGCAGTTGCTGCAGGCGCTGGGGGCCCAGGTCGAGCGCTACACCATAGTCGATTTGTCGGGCAGCCTGCGCGCGCGCCAGCAGGCGAAGCTGGCCGCCCATGCGGGCAAGGTGCATTGGGTGACTGAGCTGCCCGCACGGATGCGCGGCGTGGTGGTGGGCAACGAGGTGCTCGATGCCATGCCGGTGCAGCTATTGGCGCGCGTTGCTGGCGTCTGGCATGAGCGCGGCGTGGCCCTGCACGATGACCGCCTTGTGTATGCGGACCGGCCGACCGCTCTGCGCCCCCCGGTCGAAGTGCCGGGCGAGCACGACTATGTGACCGAGATTCATCCGCAGGGCGAAGGCTTTGTCCGCACGCTGGCCGACAAACTGGAGGCCGGTGCCGTGTTCCTGCTGGACTACGGCTTTCCCGAGCACGAGTACTACCACCCGCAGCGCAGCATGGGCACGGTGATGTGCCACCGCGGGCATCTGTCCGATGGTGACGCGCTGGCCGATGTGGGCCGCAAAGACATCACCGCGCATGTCAATTTCACCGGCGTGGCGCTGGCCGGCCAGGAGGCGGGGCTGCAGGTGCTGGGCTACACCAGCCAGGGCCGTTTCCTGCTCAACTGCGGGCTGCTGGATGGCATGGAAGGCGGCGTTGACAGCGCCAACCTCGCCGAGCGCGCCATGGTGCAGAAGCTGATTGCCGAGCACGAGATGGGCGAACTCTTCAAGGTCATCGCCTTTGCCAAAGGTCCGTTGTGGGAGCCCATGGGTTTTTCCGCTGGCGACCGCAGCCACACGTTATAGGCATACAGGAACTGGGACTGGCGGTCAGCTGAACGGCCGCGCCGGCAAAGGACCGTCGGCAACCTCCACTGAGCTTGCCTCGCGGCAAGTTGCCTGTTCGTTTAAGCGAAGCCGGCTGGACAACGCCTCCAGGGTTTCGCCGGCAAGCTTCAGGCGCTCGTGACCGCGCCGCAGCACGGCATCAGGTGTGCTCTGCCGTGCCCAGATAGAGGCGTGACATTTGCTCGTTTTCCAGCAGCGAGCGGGCGTCTCCGGAAAGTACGATGCGGCCCTGATCCAGGATGTATCCGCGGCCACTGATCGCCAGCGCCTGACGCGCCCGCTGCTCTACCAGAAGAACGGCGACGCCTTGCAGGGGCAGCAGTTGGATGATGTCGAATATCGAGTTCACGAGGGAGGGCGCGAGAGCGGCCGTCGGCTCGTCCAGGACGACGACCTTGGGATCCCTGATCAAGGCCCGTGCAATGGCGAGCTGCTGGCGTTCCCCGCCCGACAGAGAGCCGGCGGATTGCTTCAAGCGCTGCTTGAGAATCGGAAATGCCGCGAAGATCTTGTCAAAGATTGCTGATTTACCAGCCGACGAGGCTATCTGCAGGTTCTCCAGGACCGTCAGCGTGCGGAAGACATTCGCAACCTGAGGGACGCAGGCCAGGCCTGCCTCAACCCGCGCCTCGACGGCCAGTGTGGTTATGTCCTGGCCATTCAAGGCGAGCGCACCGCGGACTCGCGGCAGCATCCCCAACAGGGCGCGCAGCAAGGTGGACTTGCCGGCACCGTTGGTGCCGGCAATGGTGACGATCTCCTTGTCATGTACCGCCAGGCTGATGTCTTTGATGATGTCGACCTCACCATACCCTCCCGAGACACTGGTGGCCGCTAACACCTCGGTCATACGACACCTCCCATATAAGCCGCTTGTACCTTCTCGCTCTCCAGCACTTCAGAAGGGTTGCCTTCTGCCAGGATTTTCCCCTGGTCCATGACGACAAGCCGGGTCGCCAGCGACTTGAGCGCCTGCAGATGGTGCTCTACAACCACCAAGGCGATGCCCTGCTCGCTCAGCGTCTTCAGGGCCTTCATGATTTCCCCAATCAGGACTGGATTGACACCCGCAAAGGGTTCGTCAAGCAAAACAATTTTTGGTTTCCTCATCAGAATCCGGGCCAGCTCGATGAGTTTTTTCTGGCCTCCGGAGAGACCCTTGGCGGGCAGTTCGCGAATGTGCGAAATACCCAGCAGATCCAGCACCGCGTCAGCATGACGGATCCAATGGCTCTCACGCCTGGCGGCCGCCCTGCGAAACAGCCACGCTGCCATCATGGATTCACTGTGTTCGTTGGGGGCGGCGGCAAGAAGGTTTTCGAGCACCGTCAGGCTCCCAAACTCCCGGGGAACCTGGAAGGTGCGGGCCAGGCCATGCGCCGCACGCCTGTGTGACGCTTGCCGTATGATGTCGGCTCCGTTGAACATGATGCGCCCACCGCAGGGCCGCATCTGGCCGGCAATCGCCGCGAAGAGCGTGGATTTTCCCGCGCCGTTGGTACCTGCGAGTCCCACCAGCTCTCCCGGTGCGACGCGCAGACTGACTTCGTCCACGGCTGTGAACGCATCAAACTTGACAGTGATTTTTTCGACGAACAGCATCACTGGCCCCGCTTTCCAAAGATACCCTGAGGCTGGAACAGCATGCACAGGATCAGGGCCAGGCCAATCACGCCCAGGCGAACATGCGCCATCTGGGACTCCGCAATGCCAGGGACCAGGTCACGCAGAAACCTTGAACCTTCCAGGAAGACAACCAGAATCAATGTTCCCAGCAGCGCACCCCGCATCGAACCGACACCGCCAAGAATGATGCTCATCCACACATAGAACGTCACCAGCGGAACAAATTGCTCCGGGGTGATGAAGGTCACGAAGTGGGCATAAAAAGCCCCGGCGATTCCCGCCAGCGCGGCACCCAGCATGAAGACACGAATCTTGTAGCCCGCCGGGTCTTTGCCAATCGCCGTCACCGCTGGCTCATTGTCCCGAATAGCCCGCAACAGCCGGCCAAAGGGACTTTGCTGGAGCATGCGCACCGCCAGAATGGCCGCACCGGTGCAAGCAACCAGGCTTGCCAACTGCATGAGGTTGCGGGTGCTTCCGCCCGCAGAGGCAAACAATGCAGGCACGCCCGGAATGCCTTGCACCCCATGCGTCAGCCATTCTTCCTGCTGGATTGCCAACCGGATGCTCTCGGAAAATCCCAGCGTGACGATCGCCAGATAGTCCTCCCGCAGGCGTAGCGCTGCCATCCCCAGCGGGACGGCAGCAAGAGCGGCAGCGACACCTGCTGCGGGAAACGACAGCCAAAGCGGCACGCCGTTAAGCGCCATCAGGGCAGAGGTGTAGGCCCCAATGGCGAAGAATGCCACGTGACCGAAGTTGATGAGCCCGGTTTCCCCGTATTGCAGGTTCAAGCCTATCGCCAGCAGGGCATAGATGAAAACGACAATGCCAATTGACACAAGGTAAGCATCCATGGCCTATCTCACCTTCTCTACAGTGCCGAACATGCCCGCAGGACGGACAAAAAGCACAACCACCATGACAGTGAAGGCCACGACCAGCTTGTAACTGGGCCCCACCAGGGGTACCGAGAGCTCTTGCGCAATACCCATGAGCAGGGCACCAATCACCGCACCCACAGGACTGCCGATGCCGCCCAGAACGACCGCTGCAAAAGCCGGCAGGACAAACTCCCAGCCGATCTCCGGCGTGAGAACCCCCTTGACGCCGATCAGTACGCCGCCCAGTCCGGCCAGCGCACCCGCCAGGGCCCAGAGAAGCCACATGAGCTTGCGGGACCGGATACCGCTGAGCCGTGCCAAGTCGCTGTTGTCCGCCACGGCGCGGAGCTTGCGCCCGGCATCGGTCAGGCCCAGCAGGCAGAAAACCCCAAGAACCGCCAGACCCGCAACCGCCGCAATCGCCAGGTCGGTCGGAAGCAGGCGAATTCCGTCGAAGTTCCAGGCCCTGACCAGGGGTAGATTGAATGTGCGCGGCTCAGGTCCAACGCCCAGCGCCAGCACGCTGCGCATCACAAACGCGAGGCCGATGGCGGCCAGCAGGCTGGCGACCATAGGGGATTTTGTCAGGCGACCGAAGATCAGCTGGTAGGAAGCCCAGGAGAGCGCCGCACTCAGCGCCGTCGCGCCGCCTACGGCCAGGATAAACATCGGAAGACCTGCGGCGTGGAAAGTCAACGCTGCGTAGGCCCCAATGGTCATCGTGTCCCCGGCGGAAGCATTGGGGAATTTGCATATCCCCATCACCAATGTCAGTGCCAGCGCGGGCAAGGCAATGATCAATCCCTCGACTGCCCCGTTAATGACCAGATTGATCAGGGTTGAAAATGACATGCGTCAGGTTCCAGCGCTTACTCAACAGAGATGGTGTCCCGGCGCACGAGCTTACCCCCCTCTATGACGTAGACGCCGAAGTCCGATTTGGCGTCGCCGCTCGCATCAAAGTCCAGTTTGCTGGAGGCGCCTTCATAGTTGATTTTCTGTTTGCGGGCAATCAGTTGCTTGCCTTGTGCAAACGAAGCTACGGCAGTGCCGGGCGAGTTGCTGACATCGCGCATATGGCTGCTGACCTGCTGTGGCGTTGCCTTCGCTCCGGCCAGCTCGATGGCCAGTGCCAGCGAGATGACCATGTCGTAGCACATCGCTGCATAGATGTTGCCGCTCAGGGGCGAGCCGGCAGCTTTCTGGAAGCGCTCATTGAGCGGTTTGTAGCTGGGCGCGGTTTCGTTGGAAACCGTGTCCACGGAGATGAGGCCTTCTGCCACCTCCGGTCCCACGGCCTTGATCAGTTCGGGGTTGGCCGCCCAGGCCGGTATGATCCACGAAACTTTGTCGCCGGACTGGTACCACTCCCTCAAAATGATGGTCGTGTCGGGTAAGTAGGACCCCATGACAATGACGTCCGGTTTCTCGGCCAGCACTTTCTGCAATTCCGAGCGGTAGCTTGGGCGGTTCGGCTCATACACCACTTCCGACACCACCTTGCCGCCGCGCGATTCCCAGACTCGTTTAAATCCATCCGTGTTGCCCCGCCCCGATGCATTGTTGAACGCCATGGTGGCCGGGCGTTTGAAGCCGCGCTTTTTCGCAATCTCGGCAAACGCGGCGCCAAAGCGGTCATTGGTAGCCTGGAATCTCCAGACCAGGTCTTTTTTATCCAGCGTGGAAATGGCCGGCGCGCCGGAGACATTCATCTCGATGATGTTGGCTTCATCCGTCAGCGGCATCACGGCGAGGGTGACGCCGGAGGCCCATGTACCGATCAAGGCCTCGATCTTGTTGATCTCGATCAGTTTTTTGGCGGCCAGAACGCCAGCCTGCGGTTGGGTCTGGTCATCTTCGTAAAACGCCTCAAGCTTTCTGCCGGCGGCTCCACCCGCTGCATTGACTTCTTCGACGGCCAGCTGAATCGCTTTCTGCATCCCGGTTCCGTAAGGTGAGCCGGCGCCGGTGATGGGGTTCAGCACACCAATCCGAAAAGTATTTGCAGTTTGAGACAGAACCAATGATGGAATGCATGACGTTGCCGCGCCTGCCGCCGCGAGGCTGAGAATTTTTCTGCGCTGAAATTTCATTTGTGATTCCTGGTGGAGGTTAAACGGGGTTGGTGGGACTAAACATCGATTTGAACAAACTGCTGCCCGGGTTCCGGGCGCGCGGGGTATGGGAGGTTTCGAAAGGCGTCAAGGTGTCGCCTAAATAACCGGGGTCAAGGAGGATGGACGCACCTTCACGAGCAACTTTAATGCCCATCCGAACCCATGCCGTTGTCAGGAAATTTTGCAGCCTCATGTTGCGGCCTGAATGGTTAGAGTGCGTTTTTGACAAACGCACCGTCTTTCATGATGGCTTTAAGGTGCGCGCCCTGCCCGAGCAGCAGGTTGATGTCTTCCAGCGGATTCCCGTCGACCACCAGGAGATCCGCCATGGCGCCCGGCTGGATGACGCCAAGCTTTCCCTGTTGTTGAAGCACGGCAGCTGCAACCGTGGTCGCCGACCGGATCGCCTGGGCATTGCCGGAGATTTTTGACCGGATTCTCAGCTCGTCGGCCTGATATGAATGGGTTTCGCCCAGCAAGTCGGAGCCGTACGCAACCTGGACACCGGCTTTCTCGGCGATCGCCAGTGCCAGCCTCGCAGCGGATCGCACTGCCTCTACCTTTGCCACCGACGCGGCAGGGAAGCCGAGTTTGGCGCCGTCTCTGGCCAGGGCTTCGTAGGTAACCGTCGTGGGGACCAGGAACGCGCCCGCAGCGGCCATGAAATCCGCTGCCTTCTCATTGATCAGGCTTCCGTGCTCTATGGTGCGGACTCCACAACGGACCGCCCGCATGATGGCTTCAGGCGTATAGGCGTGCGCCATCACATAAGTGCCAGCGTTGCCCGCCTCTTCCACGGCCGCCCTTATCTCGTCCTCGCTGAAACCCAGGAAATGGATGGGATCGTTGGGGGAAGCGATTCCGCCAGACGCCATGATCTTGATTTGCGTGGCGCCCTTCTGGATTTCTTCGCGAACGGCCCGCCGGATGGCGTCGACGCCGTCAACCACCCTGGAAATGGAGCCGACCTTTTGAGAACAGGCGCATGGCTCCATCAGGTCGTTGCGCTGACGGAAGTCGCCATGGCCTCCCGTCTGGGACAGCGCCTTGCCAGCCGGGAAGATGCGCGGCCCCTTGACCAGCCCGGTCCGTGTTGCCTCGCTGAGCGACCAGTCGGCACCACCGGCATCCCGAACCGACGTGAATCCGCGGTACAGCATGCCCTCCAGGATGGGAAGCGACTTCAGGGTGGCAAATACGTTCGGCAGGGAGGCGTTTTGTCCCAGATTAAGACTCGATGCGACGCAATGCACGTGGCAGTCGATCAGTCCCGGCATCACGACCGTGCCGTTCATGTTGATGGCCTGAATGGCGGGATGATGAATGGGTTCGGGTGAGACTTTTTCAATTCGGCCATGAGCAATCAGAATATTCTGCCCCTGCACGAGCGCGCCTTTTTCGGTGTCGAGTACGGTGCAGTTGTGCAGCACCACATGTGCATTTGCAGGTTCAGTACTTGTAGGCATTCCGGTTCCTATGGGGTGATACAGTCAATCCTTGCATTGAAAAATAGCTCAAGTGCCAAGGGCTTGCTATTGATTGTGAAAGCTTCGTGACAAGGGGTAAAATCATTTTTTGTCGCTTCACCATTACATTTTGGAATAGTGAGTGTGAGAAGACTTTGCCCTTCATTGACCGAGCTGCAGGCGTTTGAGGCAACGGCCAGACACCTCAACTTCACGCGGGCTGCGACTGAGCTGTTTGTCACCCAGGGGGCTGTCAGCAGACAGGTTGCCAATCTGGAGGCCTATTTAGGGGTTACTCTTTTTACAAGAGCTCATCAACGACTGGAGCTTTCAGAGGCCGGGCTGACCTACCTCCCATCAGTGCGCAAGGCCTTGAATCACCTCGAAACTGCGACGGCACATCTCATGTCCCATCGGGGAAAGGGGGGTGTCCTGAACCTCTCGGTGCCACCGAGCTTTGCGATGCAGTGGCTACTCCCCAGGCTTCATCAGTTCAATCTGGAGCAGCCTGAAATCACCTTGAATTTCGTGAGGTACGCGCATTCTCATAATTTTTACGAAGATCAGGAGCTCGACGCTGCGATTCAGTTCGGCGAAGGTGAGTGGCCTGGCGCGGCGTCCTGTTATCTGACGGGAAAGGACACCGTTCCCATTTGCGCACCGGGTGTGGTCAAGGGCGGGAATGTTTTGACACCAGAGCAATTGACCCAACTAACCCTCTTGCAACATGTGGAGGTGCCGCACGCCTGGCAAGACTGGTGCAACTACTTTGGCCTTGAGCACAGCAACGGGCGGGTAGGACCACGCTTCGATCAGTACTCCTTGATCATCAAAGCCGCCATGTCCGGCTTCGGGATAGGCCTGGTGCCGCGTTGCCTTGTGGAAGATGAGCTTCGATCAGGGCGGCTAATCAATCCCATTGACCAGCCATACATGGCCCGCCAAGGTTACTTCCTGTGCGTGATTGAAAATCGGGGAAATATTCCGGCCGTCAACACGCTGCGTACCTGGCTTCTCGAAAAACTCTCGGAACCTGCGGATCAAGCGGCCAAAAAGAATAAACCTCATGGATTTAAAAAGCCTCGCTGAAGCCCTGATTTGTCCGATGCAGGAAAGAGCAGGTCAGGAAAAATGCAAATCGTGGACAAGTCTGTTTGGTTCATGGCCGGGCTTTTCGGCATGGAACCGGCGCAGGACCAGAACCTCTAAACTAGCGGCATGATCCGCTGGCTCATCGTCATTTTTCTCGCGCTGATCTTGATCAGCTGGTTCACGCCACTGCTGCACAAGCTGGGCTTCGGCAAATTGCCGGGGGACCTGCGCTTCATGCTGTTTGGGCGCGAGTGGTTCATTCCGCTGGCCACCACGATTTTGCTGAGCTTTGTCGCCGGCCTGATCAGCCACCTGATTTGAAGTGGGCCACCGGGGCGAGCACAGACCTGTACCGGGCTGGTAACCGTTTCGCTGGCAAGCAGTTAGCATACGAAGCTGGCCCACAGGCGTCTGCATTTCATGAAAACCACATCCCGCACCGAGACCATTGAACGGACCGAACGCCCTTGGGGCTGGTATGAAACCGTGTCCGAAGCGCCCGGCAACAAGATCAAGCGCATTCGCGTGCACCCGGGGCAGCAGCTGAGCCTGCAAAAACACCACCAGCGCTCGGAGCACTGGGTGGTGGTGCAGGGCACGGCGCGCATCACGCTCGATGATCGCCAGTTTGACCTGCAGCAAGGGCAGGCCTGCGACATTGCCGTCGGACAGGTGCACCGGCTGGCCAATCTCACGCAGGACCCGGTTGAAATCGTCGAAGTGCAGTTTGGCAACTACCTGGGCGAAGACGACATCGTGCGGCTGCAGGATGACTACGGCCGCGCCTGAACGGCCGGATTGACATACGGACGGACTCCATGACTGACAACACTTCGCCGCTGCCAACTGGCTTCAGCTTCCGCATGCCCGAAGGCGCCGCACCGGTGGCCTGCGTGGACGTGGGCGGCACCAAGATCGCCGTCAGCGTGGCCGACCACCGCGGCATTCGGGGCCGCGTGGCTGAGCCGACGGCCAAGGACGGCGCGAGCGATGCGCTGGGCCGGCAAGTGCTGCGCATGATTGGTGAAAGCTGCCGCCTGGCCGGGATTTCGCAGGGCGCGCTGTCGGCCGTTGGCGTGGCCTCCTGCGGCCCGTTTGTGCTGAA
>NZ_JAKFDR010000087.1:0-3061 GCF_036676035.1 Polaromonas sp. | reverse complement strand
GCCGAAGTGGTGCGCGGCGGCCTGCAAGCCATCCCCAAGGGCCAGTACGAAGCGGCGGCGGCCATGGGCCTGGGCTACTGGCGGATGATGGGCCTGGTGATTTTGCCGCAGGCGCTGAAGCTGGTGATTCCGGGCATCGTCAACACCTTCATCGCCCTGTTCAAGGACACCAGCCTGGTGATCATCATCGGCCTGTTCGACGTGCTCAACAGCATCAAGCAAGCCACCACCGACCCGGCCTGGCTGGGCATGGCCACCGAAGGCTATGTGTTCGCCGCCCTGCTTTTCTGGATTTTCTGTTTTGGTATGTCCCGCTACTCCATGCACCTGGAGCGCAAGCTGGACACCGGCCATAAGCGTTAGGAGCCCATTCAATGTCTGCAGCAATCAAACAAACCAGCGCCGAGCCGATGATCCTGATGGAGGGCGTGCACAAGTGGTACGGCCAGTTCCACGTGCTCAAGGACATCAACCTGCGCGTGCAACCGGGCGAGCGCATCGTCCTCTGCGGTCCGTCCGGATCCGGCAAGTCCACCGCCATTCGCTGCATCAACCGCCTGGAAGAGCACCAGCAGGGGCGCATCGTGGTCGATGGCACCGAACTGACCCACGACCTCAAGCACATCGAGGCGGTGCGTCGCGAGGTCGGTATGGTGTTCCAGCACTTCAACCTGTTCCCGCACCTGAGCGTGCTGCAGAACTGCACCCTGGCGCCGATGTGGGTGCGCAAGATGCCCAAGCGCCAGGCCGAAGAGATCGCCATGCACTACCTCGAGCGCGTGCGTATCCCCGAACAGGCCCTCAAGTACCCGGGGCAGCTCTCCGGTGGTCAGCAGCAGCGCGTGGCCATCGCCCGCGCGCTGTGCATGAAGCCGAAGATCATGCTGTTCGACGAGCCGACCTCGGCGCTCGATCCGGAAATGGTCAAGGAGGTGTTGGACACCATGGTCAGCCTGGCCGAAGACGGCATGACCATGCTCTGCGTGACCCACGAGATGGGCTTTGCCCGCACCGTGGCGAACCGGGTGATCTTTCTGGACAAGGGCGAGATCGTCGAAGAGGCCGAGCCGAACACCTTCTTCACCAACCCGCAAAACGAGCGCACCAAGCTGTTCCTCAGCCAGATCCTGCACTGAAGACCCGCTGCAACGAAGAAGGGAGCCTACGGGCTCCCTTTTTTGTGCCGGCTGCTTTTTCGTGGGTTGGCGGCGCAGGGCGATGGCCGCTCGGCTTGCCGCGCTGACCGAGCGCCGCGTAACCCACCAGGCATAAGTCCGGTTGAGCTCAATGGTGGGTTACGGCGCAATCAAGAGAGGCGTGGGCTGGGTGACCGCAACATGCGCCTAACCCACCCTACTGCTTTGCGCCGCGCCTTATGGTGTCTGCCGCAGGCGCCGGCGGAAGGCCCCCGGGGTTTCCCCGCAGAGCTGCTTGAACAGCTTGGCGAAGGTGGCGCGATCGGCATAGCCGACCTGCGCGGCGACCTGCTCCAGCGAGCGCGCCGGGTTGCGCAGGGCGGCTTGCGCCGTGCTGATGCGCAGACGCTGCAGATAGTCGTTGGGCGTCAGCCCGGTGCCGGCCTTGAAGCGCCGCAGCAAGGTGCGCGGCGAGCAACTGGCCTGCGCCGCCAGGCGCTTGAGGTCGATCGGCTCGGCATGATGGTGCTGGAGCCAGTGCAACAGTGGGCCGATCTGCCCGTCGTCGCTGCTCACCTGGGGCAGCAGCGGCGCGAAGCGCGACTGGCGGCCGCGCCGGCTGTCGAACACCAGCGCGTTGGCGACCCGTTGCGCCAAGCCGTCGCCGGCATGCCAGCCGATCAGGTACAGGCACAGGTCCAGGCCGGCCTGGGCGCCGCCGGAGCTGAGCAGGTTGCCGTCGTGGCACAGCAGTTCGTCGATGTCCAGGCGGACCTGCGGGAAGCGCTGGCGAAACTGCTCGGCCAAGGCCCAGTGGGTGGTGGCGCGGCGACCGTCGAGCAGGCCCGCGGCGGCCAGCAGGAAGGCGCTGCTGCACAGGCTGGCGAGCTGTTGGCTGGCCGGGCGCTGCGCCAGCCAGGGCAACAGCGCGGCATTGGCGGCGAGCGTGGCGTCGATGGCACTACCGGTGGCGGGCAGCATCAGCAACTCGGCGCGTTCGCCCAGCTGCAGGCCACCATCCACCTGGATGTGGGCGAAATCCAGCGCGACCGGTTGGCCATCCCGGCTGAACCGCTGCACCTTGAACAGCGGCCGCTCGGCCAGGCGGTTGGCCAGGGTGAAGGCATCGCTGGCCATGCTCAGGCTGGAGCACAGCGTTTGCGGGCAGACGTAGAGCGCGATGTTGAGCATGGCGAACCGCAGGTGCGAAGAGTGTGGCGATTATTGCCACAAGGTTGGCGTAATCGCCAATCGCCGTTCGGCGCATTCCCGGCGATACTCGGTGCAGTCCTTATTGCGGAGCACTCTTGCATGAACCATCCCAATGCCGAACTGATCACGCGTTTCTACCGGGCCTTCCAGCAACTCGATGCCGAGGGCATGGCGGCCTGCTATGCCGACGACGTGTGCTTCAGCGACCCGGTGTTCCAGGATCTGCGCGGCGACGAGGCGGTCGACATGTGGCGCATGCTGGCGGCGCGCGCGCAAGACTTCTCGCTGACCTTCGACCAGGTGCAGGCGGACGACCGGCAGGGCAGCGCCCATTGGGTGGCGACCTACCTGTTCAGCCAGACCGGCAACACTGTGGTCAACCGCATCGAGGCCCGCTTCGTCTTTCGCGACGGCAAGATCGCCGAGCATCGCGATCATTTCGACCTGTGGCGCTGGGCGCGCCAGGCTCTGGGCCTCAAGGGACTGCTGCTGGGCTGGGCGCCGCCGGTGCAGAACGCCATTCGCCGGCAGGCCGGCAAGGGGTTGCGGCAGTTCAGGGCGTCTCGCTAACAGGCCCTTGAAAAACTACCTGCGTTGCCGATGCATCGTTAAAAACAGGCTCGTATGCGAGCCCAGGCTAGGCGCCCCCATCAAAATGCTCATTTACAACTCGTAAACTCCGCTTTTGACTCGCTTCGCTCGCCCTGCGGGCC
>NZ_JAKFDR010000086.1:0-16844 GCF_036676035.1 Polaromonas sp. | reverse complement strand
AGCGCAGCGAGTTTGCGCGGACCCCGCCTGAAGCGAGCACCGCAGGGTGCCCGTAGCGCAGCGAAGGGTCGCAGACAGTAGGGTCGCCTTTCTTTTGGGTACTTTTCTTTGGCGAAGCAAAGAGCAAGTGCCTCGCCCGCCGGGGCGAGTCCCGGCCTGGTAGTGAAGGGCGCGACGACAAGTTCAACCAAACCTTGAAGCTGGAATTCCCCAACCCTGCCAGAATCCCCGGATGCAATTTTTCAAAGACCTCAATCTCTCCGCCTTCACCGCCGGCTTCGTCGCCGTTCTGGTCGGTTTCACCAGTTCAGTCGCCATCGTGTTCCAGGCTGCGCAGGCCTTCAACGCCACGCCGGCGCAGATTACTTCGTGGATGTGGGCGCTGGGCCTGGGCATGGGGCTGTGCTCGGTGGTGCCTTCCTTGTGGCTGCGCAAGCCGGTCATGGTGGCCTGGTCCACGCCGGGGGCGGCGGTGCTGGCTACTGCCGGGCTGGCGGGCGGTTTTTCCATGGCGGAGGCGGTGGGGGCTTTCATGGTCTGCGCGGCGCTGATCACGCTGTTTGGCGTGACGGGCTGGTTCGAGAAGGTCATGAACCGCATTCCGGTGGAGATCGCGGCGGCCTTGCTGGCCGGGGTGCTGGCGCGCTTTGGCATCCAGGCGTTTGCGGCGGCGCAGACGGCGCTGCCGCTGGTGCTGCTGATGCTGGCGGTTTACCTGCTGTGCAAGCGGGCGGTGCCGCGCTATGCGGTGGTGCTGACGCTGCTCGCGGCCATTGTTTACGTCGCGGCGCGCGGCCAGATGGCCTGGTCGGTGGTGACGTTTGAACTGGCGAAGCCGGTGTTTATTGCGCCCAGCTTCACCCTGGGCGCGGTGGTGAGTCTGGCCCTGCCGCTGTTTGTAGTGACCATGGCCTCGCAAAACCTGCCGGGCGTGGCGGCCATCCAGGCCGCAGGCTACGGCGCAGACAGCCCGGATGGCGGTATCCCGGTGTCCAAGGTCATCACCCTCAGCGGGCTGGCCACGCTGGTGCTGGCGCCGTTTGGCGCGTTTGCGCTGAACCTGAGTGCCATCACCGCCGCCATCTGCATGGGTCGGGAAGCGCATGAAGACCGCGACAAGCGCTACACCGCCGCGGTGTCCTGCGGTGCAATTTATGTGGTGCTGGGCATTTTCGGCGCGGCCATCACCGGCATCCTCACGGCGTTTCCCAAGGAGCTGGTGGTGGCGATTGCCGGGCTGGCCTTGCTGGGGACGATTGGCAGCGGGCTGGCGGCGGCGGTCAAGGACATCTCGCACCGCGAGGCGGCGCTGATCACCTTCCTGGTCACGCTCTCGGGCGTGGTGATTGCGGGCGTGGGTTCGGCCTTCTGGGGCGTGGTCGCCGGCGCGTTGGCGCTATTTGTACAACAATACGGACAACCGAAAAAACTTTAGCCCCCGGCAAACAGCGCTTGCGCTCTCGGCTGTCAGTACGGCGGCCTGTTTCACCTCCCCCTAGTTATGAACATTCTTTTTATTGCCGATCCGCTGGAGTCCTTCAAGATCTACAAGGACACCACCTTTGCCATGATGCGCGAGGCGCAAAGACGCGGCCATCGCATCAGTGCCTGCGAGCCCCGGGACATGAGCTGGCAAACCGGTGGCCAGGTGCTCGCCCAGGTGCGCCACATCACGCTGACCGGTGACGCCGGCGCCTGGTTTGCCGCCGACCCGGCGCGAGCCGACGGGGTGCAGGCCGTGGCCGGCTTTGACGCCGTGGTGATGCGCAAGGACCCGCCGTTTGACAGCGAGTATTTCTACAGCACGCACCTGCTGGAGCAGGCCGAGCGCGAAGGCGCCAAGGTGTTCAACAAGCCGCGCGCGCTGCGCGACCACCCCGAAAAACTCGCCATCCTGGAGTTTGCGCAGTTCAGCGGGCCGACGCTGGTCACGCGCAGCGCCGAGGACATCAAGCGCTTTCATGCCCAGCACCAGGACATCATCCTCAAGCCGCTCGACGGCATGGGCGGCATGGGCATCTTCCGCGTCAAGGCCGATGGCCTGAACCTGGGCAGCATCACCGAGACGCTGAACCGGCACGGCGCGCAAAGCGTGATGGTGCAAAAGTTTCTGCCCGAGATCGCCCAGGGCGACAAGCGCGTGCTGCTGATTGGCGGCAAGCCCGTGCCCTACAGCCTGGCGCGCATTCCGCAGGGCAGCGAGGTGCGCGGCAACCTGGCCGCGGGTGGCCTGGGCGTGGCGCAGCCCTTGTCAAAACGCGATTTTGAAATTGCCGAAGCGCTGGGCCCGGTGCTGGCCGCGCGCGGCCTGCTGCTGGCCGGTGTCGATGTGATCGGTGATTACGTGACCGAGATCAACGTGACCAGCCCCACCTGTTTTCAGGAAATCTTTGAGCAGACCGGCTTTGACGTGGCCGCGATGTTTATCGATGCACTGGAGCAGGCGCTGACGGCCTGAGAACGTCGGGGCCGGCTCAGACGCCGGCCAGCGCGCCGTCTACAAACACCTTGATGTCACCGGGCGCGAAGGCCGTCCAGGTTTCGTTGGTGGTCAGCGGCGCGGTGACGACCACGGCAATCCGGTCGTTCGGGCCGGCGTGTTCGGCAAAGTTGATGCTCAGGTCTTCGTCGCTCAGCGTTGCATGCGCAAACGGGTGCTGGCGCAGCACGTAGTACAACTGGGTGGATGCGTGCGCCCACAGCGCCTGGCCATTGGAGAGCATGAAGTTGAACGTGCCGTGCCGGGCAATCTGCGGCACGAGTTCGCGCAGCGTGAGTGTCAGCTCTTCGACGCTGGGCACGCCCGCATGCGACTTGGCCAGCTCCTGCATCAGCCAGCAGAAGGCCAGCTCGCTGTCGGTCGTGCCCACCGGATGGAAGCTCGCGTGCAGGCGCGGGTGGAAGTTTTTCAAATCGCCGTTGTGGGCGAACACCCAGTAGCGGCCCCAGAGTTCGCGCACGAACGGATGGCAGTTCTCCAGCGTCACCTCGCCTTGCGTGGCCTTGCGGATATGGGCGATGACGTTGCGGCTTTTGATGGGGTAGCGGCGGATCAGCTCGGCCACCGGCGATTCGCAGGCCGACTGGTGGTCGACGAAATGGCGCAGGCCCGCGCCCTCGAAGAACGCGATGCCCCAGCCATCGCCGTGGTGGTCGGTGTGGCCGCCGCGCTCGGCAAAGCCCGTGAAGCTGAACATCACGTCGGTGGGCGCATTGCAATTCATTCCGAGCAGCTGGCACATGACCTTATTGTCTCCGCTCCGCGCGGCTTGCGCGCAGCTGCCACGCCGCCACCATGGCCAGCGTGCACAGCGCGGCCAGCATCAGAAAGGATTCGTTGAAGGCCGCCAGCCGTGCCGGGCTGGTGCTGGCACTGGCAAACGAGTCCCCATGCGCGGCCAGCCGCCACTCGAGCACGATGCCGCACAGGCTCACGCCGATCGCGCCGCCCAGCATGCGCACAAAATTGATGGCGCTGGCACCCTGTGCAATCAGGCTGGGGTCCAGCGGGCGCATGGCGCCCAGGTTGAGCGAAGGCAGGATAAAGCCCAACCCGATGCGCCCCAGCGTGGCCCAGGCCACCAGCAGCCACATGGCGGTGCTGAAATGGACGGTGGTCATCAGCGCAAACGAGGCCGCCAGCAGCGCCAGCCCAATGCTGACCAGCCAGTAGGTCGGCTGCCGGTCGGCCAGGCGGCCCACCATGGCTATCGTGACGGCCAGCACCAGGCCTGCGGGGAGCAAGAGGGTGCCGACATAAGACGGTGACAGCCCCAGCCCGAGCTGCAGGTAAACCGGGATCAGGTAGGTCGAGCCAAACAGCGCCGTGCCATAAATAAAGGCCACCACACTGCCCATGGCGAATGGGCGGTAGCCAAAGAGCGCCAGGTTCATCAGGGCCTCGTTGCCCTGGCGGGCCATGCGACGCTCCCAGGCCACAAAGGCCAGCAGGGCGGCCACCGCGCCGGCCAGCAGCAGGCTGGCGTGCAGCCAGGTGCCGCCATGCAGTTCCACCATGCCATTGAGCAGGCACAGCGTGCCCGCGGCCGCCAGCAGCAGGCCGCGCCAGTCGAGCGTCGCGCCTTTGCGGTTGGCGGCCACGCCGCCCGGCGCGGTCACCGGTACGAACTTGTAGGCCAGCCACAGCGAGGCCAGGCAAAAGGGCACGACCATGAAAAAAATCGAACGCCAGCCAAACAGGTCAACCAGCACGCCGCCAATGCTGGGCCCGATGGCGGGCGCCAGCACCACGCCCATGCCAAAGAGGCCGCTGGCCCGACCCTGCTCTTGCGGACCAAAGGCCCGCATGATGATGATGGCCGGGATCGGCTGCACCACACCGGCTGCCAGTCCCTCGGCCACGCGCGCCGCCAGCACCAGCGCGAACTGGCTGGACAGGCCACCCACGATGCCGCCGCCCATCAGCAGCAGCATGGCGCCCACATAGGTGCGCCGGTAGCCGTAGCGCGCCAGCAGCCAGGGCGTGGTCAGCATAGACACCGTCATGGCCGCCATAAAGCCCGAGGTGGCCCACTGCGCCCGCTCCTGGCCCAACGTGAAGTGCTGGCTCATGTCGGGGATTGCCACGTTGATGATGGTCGACGACATGATGGAGGCCATGGTGCCGACCATCACCGAGAGCAGGAGCAGCCAGCGGTAACGCTCGCCGTAGCGCTCGCGCAGCGCGTCGAGGTGGGCGCTCTGGCTCATTGGGTAACCTCCGCGCTACGCGCTGCGGTATTCGCCTTGGGAGCGGCCCGGCGGCTCATGCGGCGCTCACCACGGGTGGCGTCGACGGCAGGGCGTGAAACAGGGCGAGATCAAGCATGTTGTAAGGCGAAGCGGGGGCATGGTTTTCCTTGAGTGGCATCCCGGGCAATTTGAGCATGATAGAAGCTCTTGCGAGGAGACCGTTTTGCAGCACAACGGGAATGAACAACGGGGCCGCGGCACCCGGCCCAACAAAGTCGTCAGCGCCGCCGAGGCCGTGCGCCTGATCCACGATGGCGACACCGTGGCCACCGGCGGCTTTGTGGGCATCGGCTTTGCCGAGGAAATTGCCGTGGCACTGGAAGTGCGCTTTCTGGCCACGCAGGCCGAGACCGGCACCGGTGCGCCGCGCAACCTGACCCTGGTCTATGCCGCGGGCCAGGGCGACGGCAAGAGCCGCGGGCTCAACCACCTGGGCCACCGCGGCCTGGTCAAGCGGGCCGTGGGCGGCCACTGGGGCCTGGTGCCCGCGCTGCAACAGCTGGCCGTCAACAACGAGATCGAGGCCTACAACCTGCCGCAGGGCGTGCTCGCCCATCTGTTTCGCGATATCGCGGCCGGCAAGCCCGGCACGCTCACCCATGTGGGGCTGGACACCTTCGTGGACCCGCGCCACGGCGGCGGCAAGATCAATGCCTGCACCACCGAAGAGCTGGTGCGGCTGATGGAGATCGACGGCAAGGAGTACCTGTTCTACAAGGCGTTTCCGATCTCGGTGGGCATCATTCGCGCCACCACGGCCGACCCCGACGGCAATCTGAGCATGGAGCGCGAGGCGCTGACGCTGGAGGCCTTGGCCATCGCCATGGCGGCGCGCAACTCGGGCGGCATCGTGATTGCGCAGGTCGAACGGCTGGCCGAGCGCGGCACGCTGCACCCGCGCCTGGTCAAGGTGCCGGGCGTGCTGGTCGATGCGGTGGTGGTGGCGAGCGACCCGGCGTACCACATGCAGACTTTTGCCGAGCAATACAACCCCGCGTATTCGGGCGAAATCCGCGTGCCCATGGACACGCTGCCCACGCTGGCCATGTCGGCGCGCAAGCTGATCGCGCGCCGCGCCGCGCTGGAGCTGCGGCCCAACAGCGTGGTGAACCTGGGCATAGGCATGCCCGAGGGCGTGGCCAGCGTGGCGGCCGAGGAAAACATCATCGACCTGCTGACGCTGACCGCCGAGCCCGGCGTGATCGGCGGCATCCCGGCCAGCGGCCTGAGCTTTGGCGCGGCCGTCAACGCCCAGGCCGTGATCGACCAGCCCAACCAGTTTGACTTCTACGACGGCGGCGGGCTCGACATCGCGGTGCTGGGCCTGGCCCAGGCCGATGCGCAGGGCAACCTCAACGTCAGCAAGTTCGGCCCGCGCCTGGCCGGTGCCGGCGGCTTCATCAACATCAGCCAGAACGCCAAGACCGTGGTCTTCGTCGGCACCTTCACCGCCGGCGATCTGGACCTGCAGGTGGAGGACGGCAGGCTGCGGGTGGCCAGCGAAGGCACGGCGCGCAAGTTCGTGCGCCAGGTCGAGCACCGAACCTTTAGCGGGCGCGAGGCGCTCAAGCGCGGCCAGCGCGTGCTCTACGTGACCGAGCGCTGCGTGTTCCGGCTGGTGGCCGGCGACACCAACGGGGGCGAGGGCGGCCTGGAGCTGATCGAGATCGCCCCCGGCATCGATCTGGAGCGCGACGTGCTGGCCCAGATGGATTTCATGCCCGCCATCAGCCCGCAATTGCAACTGATGGAGGCCGCCCTGCTGGGTGAGGCGCCGCTGGGCCTGCGCCGGCGGCTGCTGGCCACGCCGCTGGCCCAGCGCTTCGAGCTGGACCGCGAGCACCGCCTGCTGTTCATCAACTTCGAAGGCCTGAGCATTGACAGCGCGGCCGATATCGCCGCCATCGAGCAGCAAGTGACGGCGCTGCTGCAACCTCTGGTGAGCCAGGGCGGCGAGCGCGTGGCCGTGGTGGTGAACTACGACAGCGTCAGCATCCTGCCGCCGCTGCTCGACACCTACTCGGCCATGGTGCAGCGGCTCAGCGAGCGCTTTTACAGCCGCGTCACGCGCTACGGCACGGGCGGCTTTCTCAAGGCCAGGCTGGCCGCGCGGGGCATTGTTTGAGTGCAGTCGCCGCTCGTTATCAAGCAATATAGGCCTCCAGCCCCTGTGTGTCGGTCGTGAGAAGCTATTTATTTGATAGCGACCGGGTCGCGCAAGCCCGGCAGACGCAGGCTAGGCGGCGTGCTTGGGGCGGGATGCGCTCGAGCACCGCATGTTCGAATTTCACCTGCGTGCACCAGCAGGGCGGCTGCTTGACGCCGGTGCTGCGTTCGACCTCCATGGCGCAGCGATTCGCCTCGCCGCACAGCGGACAACGTGAGGGAGCGGGGGTGGCCAAAGACGACATATCCACAGTCTACCTTCGTGCTCAGGGTAAACGGATGTGGTCTGCGAAATGCTGGTACACCGTGGCGATGCGCCGCAGGTGGCGCGACTCCGGGTGGGCCAGCAGCCAGAGGTCGGACTCACAGCCTTCCAGCGGCTCGCCCAGCGGCAGCAACTGCGGTTCGCCATCCAGCATGAACAGTGGCACCACGCCGGCGCCCAGGCCGGCCTTGATCGCATCGACCACGCCCACGATGCCATCGACCAGATGCCGCGGCGTGACCTTTGGAAGCGTCTTGCGGCGCCAGCGCACCGAAGGGTGTTCCGGCATGGCCTCGTCCGGCGCCACCCAGTCGAGCTGGTCCAGCGCCTTGCGCCGCTGCGCCGCCGGCAGGGCCCTGGAGGCGCAGGCCACGAAGCGTATGGTGCCGAGCCGCCGGCCGATCAGGTGCTCGGGCGCCTTGTGCGTGGCGCGCAGCGCGAGGTCGGCGTCGCGCTTGGTCAGGCTGACCAGTTCATTGGACGAGCGCAGCTCGAGCTGAAGCAAGGGGTGTTGCCGGGCCAGCGCCGGCAGGCAGGGCAGGACCAGGCCGCGCAGCACCGAGTCGGTCGTGGTCACACGCACCCGGCCCGACACTTCGTCGCTGGGCCGCAGCGCGGTCGCGCGCGCCGCCTCAAGCTCCGCCTCGATGCGCTCGGCATGGCGCGCGATGTCCAGCATCGCGTCCGAGGGCAGGTAACCCTGGCGCGAACGCTCGAACAGGCGCTGGCCCAGGTGCTTTTCGATGCGCTGCACCGAGCGGAACACGGTGGAGGCATCGGCGACCAGGCGCGCCGCGGCCTCGGCCAGTGTGCCGCCGCGCACCAGCGCCAGCAGCACTTCCAGGTCAGCGGCCGTCAAGGCGTATTGCGTTTTTGCAATCATAAATTTCAGTAATGCCTATTTTCATTGCTTTGACGCAATCCTACATTCAAACCTTCTTTCACTTTGCCGCATCAACACCATGAAAACCGACAACGACATTTCCGCAAGCGCCCATGCCGCCGCCGTGCTGCGCCTGGCCCTGGGCGCCATGTGGATCAGCCACGCCTTGCTCAAGGTGCTGGTGTTCACCCTGCCGGGCACCGTGAAGTTTTTCGACTCGGTGGGTATCCCCGGCGTGCTGGTCTATCCGGTGGTGGCCGCCGAGCTGCTGGGCGGCGTGGCGATTCTGCTCGGTTTTTACGGCCGGCAGGCCTCACTGCTGCTCACCCCCGTGCTCGCGGTTGCAGCCTGGGTACATCTGCCCAACGGCTGGGTGTTTTCCAACGCCAACGGCGGCTGGGAGTACCCGGTGTTTTTGCTGGCGGCATCGCTGGTTCACTGGCTGCTGGGCGACGGCCGTTGGGCGGCGCGCCGCAGCACCGTCCTGGCTCCGGCCTGATTTTTTCTGATTTTTCATTTCACTGGAGATACGCATGAAGCTCTACTACGCCCCCGGCGCCTGCTCGCTGTCGGTCCACATCGCGGCGCGCGAAGCCGGGCTCAGCCCCGAACTGGTGAAGGTCGATCTCGCGACCCACCAACTCGAATCCGGCGCCGACTACCACGCGATCAACCCGCGCGGCTATGTGCCGCTGCTCGAACTCGACGACGGCGTGCGCCACACCGAGGTTGCCGCCCTGCTGCAGTACCTGGGTGATCTGGTCCCCCAACGTGGCTTGATGCCGGCCTGGGGCACGGCGCCCCGCTTCGAAGCGCTTCAATGGCTGACCTTCATCTCCAGCGAACTGCACAAGGTGTTCAGCCCCTGGCTGTGGCACAAGGAAACCGCCGATTCGACCCGTCAGGCCTGCAAGGACAAGCTCGCGCTGCGCTTTGCCGAACTCGACCGGCACCTGGCCCAGCGCAGCTTCCTGCTGGGAGGCCACTTTAGCGTGGCCGACGCCTACTGCTTCACCATCGTGAGCTGGGCGCCCATGCTGGGCCTGAGCCTCAGGCCCTACCCGGCATTGAGTGCCTACCTCGATCGCGTCGCGGCCCGCCCGGCGGTGCATGCGGCGCTGCTGGCCGAAGGCCTCGTCAAGGCATGAAGACCGTCGAACTGACTTTGATCAGCCACACGTTGTGCCCTTACGTGCAGCGCGCGGCGATAGTGCTGGCGGAAAAAGGCGTGGCTTTTGAGCGGCGTGATGTGGACCTGGCCAACAAGCCGGACTGGTTCAAGGCGGTCTCGCCGCTGGGCAAGACGCCGGTGCTGCTGGTCGGTGAGCAGCCGATTTTCGAGTCGGCCGTGATCTGCGAGTACCTGGACGAGACCGTGGCGCCGCCGCTGCATCCGGGCGATGCGCTGCAGCGCGCCCAGCACCGCGCCTGGATGGAGTTCGGCTCGGCTGTGCTGGGCACGATCTGGGGCTTCTACACCGCGCCCGATGCGACGGCGCTGCAGGCCCGGCGCGAGGAGCTGCTGGCGAAGTTCGCGCAGATCGAGCAGGTGCTGCCGAGCCGCGGCCCCTACTTCGCGGGCGAGAAATTCGGCCTCGTTGACGCCGTATTCGGCCCGGTGTTTCGCTACTTCGATGTGTTCGAGCAAATCGGCCAGGCCGGCTTCTTCGATGCCACACCCAAGCTGCACGCCTGGCGCAGCGCGCTTGCGCAACGGCCCTCCGTGCAGCAGGCCGCGTCGGCGCAGTACCCCGAGCTGCTCAGGCAGTTTTTGCTGGCGCGCAACTCGGAGCTGTCGCGGCGCATGCTCTGATCCGGGATCCATGGATTTCGGGTCAAGCCCGCAATGACAAGCGTGGGGCCTGCGCGTGCCGTGCGCCGCGAAGGGCCGCCCCGAGCAAGCACAGCCCCCTCGGGGGGCAGCGCAGCACACGCAGTGGCAAGCGTGGGGGTCTAGCCGTGCGCCGCGAAGGGCCGCCCCGAGCAAGCACAGCCCCCTCGGGGGGCAGCGCAGCACACGCAGTGGCAAGCGTGGGGGCCTATTTAACTACGCGGCTCGGACCACAGCGTGCCGCCGGTGGCCCAGTTTTCGCGTTTGATGTCGGTGATGATGATGTCGACCGATTCGGGCGAGCCGCCCAGAATCTCGACGCTGACGCGCGTGATCTCGGCCACCAGCTTTTTCTTCTGCTCGACGGTGCGGCCTTCCATCATTTCAACGTGGTACGTGGGCATGGTTTTCCTTGTGTTGGATATTGGGTAGGATAAAACGAATACGCGAGATGATAAAAGCTCCTGCGACAATGGGTTGAGCGTCGTTGCCAGTATCTGTTTTTTTTACAGGATGACTGAACCATGAACCTGACTTCCAGAAGATTTGGATTTAGAAAATCTTTCACCGGTGTGCTGGCTGCACTGTCACTGTGTTGGGGGGCGCTGGCACCTTTTTCCGCCGCCCATGCCCAGGACAAAACCTGCGCCCTGGTGTTGATGCACGGCAAGGGGGGTGCCCCGCGCGAGATGAGCTTCTTTGGCCGCAAGATGGAGCCGCCTTGTGTGTTCAAGTCGGTTGAGATGCCGTGGTCGCAGCGCCGCGCCTACGACCAGCCCTATCCGGTGGCCCTGCAGGACATTGCCGCCGTGGTCAAGGAGTACCGCAGCCAGGGCTACCAGCGGGTGTTGCTGGTCGGGCACAGTTTTGGCGCCAATGCCGGCATGGCTTACATGGCGACACTGGGTGATGCCGACGGCGTGATTGCGCTGGCGCCGGGGCATTCTCCGCGACACATGTACAACGCCAACATTGGCCGAGCCGCGGTCGACAAGGCCAGGGAACTGGTCGCCACCGGCAAAGGCAGCGAAACGCTCACGATGGACGACCTCAATCAGGGCAAGCGGACCTCGCCCAGCATGAGCGCCGAGACCCTGCTCAGCTATTTCGACCCGGACGGCCTGGGCGACATGCCGACCAGCGCGGCCAAATTCAAAAAACCGGTGCCCTTTCTGTGGGTCATTGGCATGCAGGACCCGCTGTACCGAGCCGGCCAGGCCTATGCGTTCGACAAGGTGCCCGCACACCCGCACAGTCAATATCTGGTGGTTCAGGCCGGGCATCTGGACACGCCGGATGTGGCTGCCGCACAGGTGCTGGCGTGGATCAAGGCCCTGCCCTGACACCGGGGCGCTGAAAGCGCTTGATGATGGCGGCACGGCAGCGGCGTCACCATTACAGCGTCTATGTCGTCGAGTTGGGGCCCGAAGTCTGGGAGGTCGCGCGCTTTCGCCGGGCTAACCCCGACTATCAAACCGGCAAGCCGTTTGTCTATGTCGGCATGACCGGGCTGGACCCGGATGTGCGCTTTGACAAACACAAGGCCGGCATCCAGTCCAACCGCTTTGTGCGCGACTTTGGCGTGCGCCTGCTGCCCGGGCTGTACGCCATGTACAACCCCATGCCTTATGAGGGCGCCCGCGACATGGAGGTGGAGCTGGGCATTGGCCTGCGCGAAGCCGGTTATGGGGTCTGGCAGGCCTGATTCTTGAGTAAAAAAGGCCTGGAGCCGGCTAATTCTTTTGGCATTCAGCTATTGATTTGGTAGCGATCGGTTGATTTCAAACCGCTGCAAAGTCAGACGCTCGGACGTCCGGGGCGAGGCTGGCGGGCTGGGAAGGCGGCATAGCGGCCAGGGCGTCCAGCGCCTGGGCCACCACGCCGTGCGTATCGACAGGGCGCAGCAGCTGTTCCTTGATCAACCGTTCGCAGCTTCGGCGGGTCATCGAGTGGGGCTGGCCACCATGGCTGACAAACATGAACAGCGTGCTTCTGGTGCTGGCCCAGACCAGCTGGGCGCGCAGCCAGCGCCGCCTGGAATACAGGTCGACCCAGCAGCCGATGCGCCAGCTCTGCAGGATTTGCTCGGGACTGGGGCCGTTGCCATCGGCGGCCACCGCTTCGGCAGGGCTTGGGGGCGCAGCTGCCAGTGGCGTCAAGCTGGCGTCGGTGGCCCCGGCGGGCCCGGCATCCATCAGCGTCGTGAGCTGCCCCGGCCTTGAAAGGGTGGTGTCTTCAAAGCCGGCCTCGGCGAGTTCCTGCCGGGTCAGCCAGGGTTGTTCGGCGGCCTTGGCCTGCAGCTGTTCGGGGGTTGCGGGCGGTGCTTCAGGCTCCAGCGGCAGGGCGCCGGATTCCTCGAACAGTTTGGCATCGCGTTTGTTTTTCACCTGGCGCAGCTTGAGCACCGGGCGGTGCAGCTTCATCAGGGCCTCAAAAAAGGGCTCGCGCTCATGCGGGTCCTGCCCCAGCATGTCCAGCCCGGCGTTCAGCTTGGCCAGCAGGCCGGGGATCATCTCGATCAGCTTGGCGGGCCGCCTGAGGGTCACATCGCGCTTGACGCTCCACAGCAGGTCCGACACCACCGAGCCAAAGCCCTGTGGGTCCACCTGCCGGTCCTGGTCGGTCATCCGGGCATGGGCCATGACCAGCGCCCAGGGACCAAACAGGAACTCCATCACCACACCGGGCACCTTGTCGAGGTCCGGGCGCTGGCTGAGCTCCAGCGCAATCTGGTCGGCCTGCGTCTGGCGCTGCTCGGCGAAACGCATGGCCTGCAGCACGTTGTCGCGGCGCTGGATCTCCAGCAGGTCGTTTTCGTCCCAGGCGTGTTCCAGCTCGGCCAGGGCCTGGCCGAAAGGCCGGGCGTTGGCGATCTCCGTCCGGGCGTTGAGCGCCTTGAAGCTGGCGGTCACCGGCTTGAAAAAGACGGCAAATTCAGGGCTGGACGCATCGTTGTATTTAAAGCTGCGCTGGGCCACGCGCTCCATCAGGCGGCGAGCGGGGTGGCCTTCGTCGCTGAAGAAATGCGGGTCCACCATGGCCAGGCGCAACAGCGACGGCTCCAGCGCCACAATCGCTTCGCGCACCGGCACCAGCAGGCGCGGGTCCTGCGCGACCTGGCTCACCAGCTTGCGCACCACCTCCAGTCCCAGCACCTGCTCGACATGGGTGGCATCTTTCTTGAGCTGGGTGCGTACCAGGGCGCGTTCCTGCGGGCGCCCATACTCGCCCCACACCTGCGGGTTGAGCTGGCTTCGGCCATCGACCCGCTTGGGCGGCGCGCCAACGGCGGGTGAGGCGTCGTCGCTGTCGTTGTCGCTGTCGTAGGGCGAGGGGTCTGAGCGCAGCATCTTCGGTGCCGATTTCGGCCCGGCAGGCTCGTGCGGCACCGGGGTGCGACGTGATGGTGCCCGTTTTTTCGGTGTGTTGTGCCCCCCGTTGAACAGAAACTCCTGAAACAGCTCGGGGTTGATTTCGTAGTTCGAGAAGTCGGCGTACCGGGATGGCGTGGGCGCTGCGGGATCGCCCTTACTGCTTGTTTCACCGGTCGCACTGTCTGTCGCCGCAGCGCCGCCAGTGTCTTCATGCGGGCCCGCCGGACTGCCGGACGAGTCTGCACCACCGCGCCGGCCACCGGTCGCGCTGGCCGGCGTGGGCAGGACGCGGTAGCTGGCCGCCGGCACATTGGCTTGTTCCAGCTGCTGCACCAGCTGGGTGTAAATGGCTTTGAGCTCCTGCCCCAGCGGGGTGCCCATGTGCCTGATCCACAAGCTGCTGCTGGCCGCATCCACCTGGGCGGCGTCGATCAGCGTCCTCAGGGTTTGGGTAAACACGCCGGGCCGCAGCGGGTTGCGCTGGGGGTTCACATTGGGCAGGCCCTGGGCGGAGCTGATCAGGGCGTCGAGTTCGGCCAGTCCCTGCTCCACCATGGGCAGGATGTGCTGCAACAGGCGCGCCGACTCGATGCCTTCGGACATTTGCGAGTCATCGACCAGCGCGATGCTGTCCAGATCAACCGGGCTGCGGCGTGATGATGCGGATGATGAGCCGTCTGGCTCCGGGGCGTCGGCCTCGCTGGATGACGCCTCAAAAGCCGCCAGCAGGTCGCGCGGGTAGTGCTGGCACCAGTCGTTCTTGTTGCTCAGCAGGTCCCGCCAGGCCGTGCCCAGCTCCTGGCGATCGGCTGCCTTGAAGGTTCTGGCTTCGGCTTCCTGCAGGACGGTCACCGCATGGTCGATACAACGCTGCAGCGCAGGGCCGGCCGCCGCGGCCGCCTCCTGAAAGCATTGTTGAAGAATGTCGGGTAGCGAAGCCATGGAGGACAGGTTCCGGAAAAATCTGGGAAATCACGTGCTGAGCCAATTGGCTTGCAGTGCCAACATATCACTGCGGCATGACAGTCTAGGGGAAAGGGGCCGCTGCGCCGCTGTTGCGGAGCTGCAAACTGTTTCAATTCGTTTCGGTCCAGGCCTTGCCCTGGTTTGTCATCCCGGGCTTGATCCGGGATCCATGGATTGCGGGTCAAGCCCGCAATGACAAGTCAACGGCCTGGCGCATGGCGAATCACTTGACTGAACAGTATAGAGCTAGGTCGCGAGCTGTTTCAGGGCCGGTTCACGCTGCTTCACGCCCAGCTTGATCAAGCCGTCCGGCCGCTCGTAGGTGCCGGTCAGCAGGCCGCTGGCCATGGCCCGTTCATGCAGGGCCTGGATCACTTCGTCACGCCCGGGCGTGGCTGAAAAAGCCGGCCCGGCGGCCAGGGCAAACAGCTCAAACACATAGCGGTGCACGCCGTGGCCGGGCGGCGGGTCGGGCGGCAGCCAACCGGTTTGCAGGTAGGAGTTGCGCCCGGTCTTGAGCGCCGGGTCGGCCATCGCGTTGTCGACCAGGGCGCCATCTTGCGCGGGCAGGTCGAACACAATCGCATGCACCAGCGGATGCGGTGCGGGCGCATCGGCGTCTTCCACGATCAGCAGCAGCGAGGCGGCGCCGGCCGGCACACCCGTCCATTGCAGCGGCGGGGAAATGCCCTCGCCGTCGGCAGTGTAGAGGGCGGGTATCGGGGCATGGTCGGCAAACGCCAGGCTGCGCAACTGCAGCGCAGCCATGCCGGTGCGCAGCGCCACCAGGTTGAAGGCAATCTGGTCCAGCCCGGCGCGCACATGGTGCAGTGCGTGGCCCACGGCGTCGGGCAGCTTTTCGAGCATGACCGTCTCCTTGTGGAAAACTGAACGGGGCACTCACTTTTATACACCGCAGCAGGCCCTGGTGGCTAGCGGTAGCCCCCAGTCAGTTCAGGGCCTCATGCACTTCGGCCGTGATTTCGTAGGAGCGCAGCCGCGCCGCGTGCTCGAAGATCTGCGAGGTGATCATCAGCTCGTCGGCGCCGGTGCGGGCGATGAAGGCCTGCAGCGCCGTGCGCACCGTGTCGGGCGAGCCGATGGCCGAGCACGACAGCACCTGGTCGAGCAGGGCCCGCTCCTGGGGGGCGGTGCGGCTCAGGTAGTCGGCCATGGGCGGCGGCAGGCGCGAGGGGCGGCCGCTGCGCAGGTTCACAAAGGCTTGCTGCATCGAGGTGGCGCGAAACGCGGCCTCCTCGTCGGTGTCGGCCGCAAACACGTTGAAGCCCAGCATCACATAAGGCCTGGCCAGCTGCGCAGACGGCTGGAAGTTGGCGCGGTACAGCGCAATCGCCTGCATCATCTGCGCCGGTGCGAAATGCGAGGCAAAGGCATAGGGCAGGCCCAGCGCGGCGGCGAGCTGGGCGCCGAACAGGCTGGAGCCCAGAATCCAGAGCGGCACGTTAAGGCCGGTGCCCGGCACGGCGCGAACCGGCTGGCGCGGTGCGTCGGAAAAGTAATCCCGCAGCTCGATCACGTCCTGCGGAAACTCGTCGGCGTCCGAGGCGAGGTTGCGCCGCATGGCGCGCGCCGTGACCTGGTCGGAGCCCGGCGCGCGGCCCAGGCCCAGGTCGATGCGGTCGGGGTAAAGCGACTCCAGCGTGCCGAACTGCTCGGCAATCACCAGCGGTGAATGGTTGGGCAGCATGATGCCGCCCGCCCCCACGCGAATGGTCGAGGTGCCGGCGGCCACATGGCCGATCAGCACCGCGGTGGCGGCGCTGGCAATGCCCGGCATGCCGTGGTGCTCGGCCAGCCAGAAGCGGCGGTAGCCCCAGCGCTCGCCATGCTGGGCCAGATCAAGGGTGTTGCGAAACGATTGCGCAGCATCGCTGCCTTCGGTAATCGGGGAGAGGTCCAGCACGGAAAAAGGAATCATCGCGTACAGATAGGGCCGGGAGCCCCGAGCACAAGTCCCCCCGCCCTCAGGGCTGGGCGTGCAGAGCCTTGGAGCCTTGCAGTGGATACCCTGATTACGGCTGATCAGCGCACATTGGCGTTCGATGAGCGTGCTTTGCGGGCGTATTGCTGCTTTATGACGACTGCGGGCCGGCATACAGTTCGCCCGGAATCACCTGCCTGGGGCGATGGCCAGACGGCTGCAGCAAGACACGCGGCACAGGCCTGCAGGCCAGGGGGCTTCATTTTTAATCAACCGGGGACATTTCATGCGTCAACCATTAGCTATCAAATTAATAGCTGCCTGCGCAATCACTGTGAGCGCTACCGTCAGTTTTGCACAGGACGTGATCAGGATCGCCAACATCGTCGAGCTGTCGGGCGCTGGCGCCACGGCCGGCACAAATTTCAAGAACGGTGTTGAACTGGCCGTGAAGGAAATCAACACCATGGGCGGCATTCTGGGTAAAAAAATCCAGACAGTCACCACCGACACCCAGAGCAACCCGGGCGTGGCCAAGGGCTTGACGCAAAAAGCCATTGACGACGGCGTATTTGCCATCTTCGGCCCGGTGTTCTCCGGCTCCATCATGGTCAGCATGGCCGAATCGCGCCGCGCCGAAGTGCCCAACTTCACCGGGGGCGAGG
>NZ_JAKFDR010000085.1:0-12658 GCF_036676035.1 Polaromonas sp. | reverse complement strand
GGGCAGGTGCCTTTTCGGGCGGTCTGCGGCGTTGCACTGCTTGCCAATAGCCGGGCTATTGGCGGCGCACTGCGCCTTGCACCCCATCCCGAAAAGACACCTGCGCGACCCCAAATAAATCGTGAACAGGCTCTTAGGTTTGGCACCAACATCCGGGCGCACGGGCGCACGCCAGCCGCCTGGAGCTGAAAGCCCCCGACTGGATCACCCGCTTATTGTTTGAAAAGGGCTGCCGGCCCGGGATTCAGGGACGCGGCAACCTGATGCGGCAGGCGTGGCGCATTAGCGCCCTTGCCGCACTTATATCGCCGGCTTGTCGCTTGGCGTTTTGAGATTGGCCTTGAGTTCAGCGCTCATGGGCAGGTTCAGGTTCACGCCCTTGGGAGGAATCGGCGACGTGAACCACTTGGCGTAGAGCCTGGCGAATTCACCCGACTTCATCATCCGGGTGATGGTGCCGTCCACCAGCGCCTTGAATTCCGGGTCATCCTTGCGGACCATGCAGGCATAGGGCTCGACCTGCAGCGAATCGCCTACCACTTCCAGAGAAGCCGGGTTCTTGGCGTTGGCCATCAAGCCGAACAGCAAAATATCGTCCATGGCAAAAGCCACGGCACGGTCGCTTTCAACCAGCAGTAGCGAGTCATCATGGTCCTTGCCCAAAATCAGCTGCATGTCGAGTTTTTTGTCGGCGCTGTACTTGCGTATCACTTGCGCGTTGGTGGTGCCGGTGGTGCTGGCCACCACTTTCTTGGTCAGATCAGCGTAATTTTTGATGTTTGAAGATTTCTTGGTCAGCAAACGGGTGCCGGTGTAGAAGTGGTTGACGGTAAACGTCACATCCTTGCTGCGTACGGTGTTGTTGGTGGTCGAGCCGCACTCGAGGTCATACGTGCCGTTGACCAGCAGCGGGATACGGTTTTGCGAGGTCACGGGCATGTAAGCCACTTCAAGGTTGGGCTTTTTGACCTTCTTGCGCACGTCGTCAATGATGGCTTCGGTCAGCTCCACCGAAAAGCCCACGGCCTTGGTCGAGCCGATCAGGTAGCTGAAAGGAACCGACGCCTCGCGGTACGACACGGTGATCTTGTTGCTGTCGGCGACCTTTTTAAGCGTCTGCGCGCTGGCGGTGCTTGCCAGGCCTGCAGTGAGCAGCACGGCGGTCATGAGGGTCGAGAATTTCATGCGTATCCTTTCGGGGGCGGGGTTAGGGAATTTCAGGAAGTTGGCATCGCTAGTGTAGGAACAGCCAGCCGATACGTGCCATTCATTTTCGCGACAAGCCCATGACAAAAACTCATGGTTTACCCAGTCTGGGCGCGGCTGCGATGCACACATAACCGCAGGTCATGACCAATGGTGCATTCAGCATTGTTCAAGCGCACTGCCGCTGCGTAAAGTGGCGTTCTTTTGAAAAGCAAAAGGACTTTTATGCATGTGTGCGTGCTTGGTGCTGGAATCGTGGGACTGGCCACCGCCTACAGCTTGCGCCGCGCCGGCCATGAGGTCACAGTGGTTGACCGTGCCGGCCCCGGTAGCGGCGCCAGTGGCGGCAACGGCGCACAGCTGAGCTACTCCTACGTGCAGCCGCTGGCCGACCCGGGTATCTGGCGCCAACTTCCCAAACTCCTGCTCTCGCCTTCTTCCCCCTTGAAGCTGCGCCCCCGACTGGACGTGCGGCAGTGGCTGTGGGGCGCACGGTTTCTGGCAGCGTGCAACGGCAAGACCTCGCGCAACACCACGGCCCAGCTACTGGCGCTGGCTGCATTAAGCCGGCAGTCGTTTGACACGATGATGGGCGAGGAAAAGCTGGACTGCGATTTCTCTGCCACCGGCAAGCTGGTGCTGTATGCCGACGAGGCCTCGTTTGCAGGCGCACGTCGGCAAATGCTGTTGCAGCGCGAACTGGGCAGCACGCAGGAAGCCGTGGGCGCCGACCGCTGCGTGGAGATTGAGCCCGCGCTGAAAAGCCGCCACCGCCAGATTGCCGGCGCCATTTACACACCGGGTGAGTGTGCCGCCGACTGCCAGAAAACCTGCAATGCATTGATGACCGTGCTGCGCCGCCAGGGCGTGCAGTTTTTACTCGACACCGCGATTGAGCAGCTGGTGCTGCGCGGCAAATCCGTGGTGGCGATAGCCACGCCGCAGGGCCACCTCGAGGCCGACCAGTATGTGATGGCGCTGGGGGCCCACTCGCCCCGCATGGCCCGCACGCTGGGCGTGCACCTGCCCATCTACCCGCTCAAGGGCTACAGCATCACGATTGAAGTTGACGGGCAGCCTCATGCGGCACCGGCTGTTAGCGTGACCGACAGCGCCCGCAAAGTGGTGTTCGCGCGCATTGGCTCGCGCCTGCGCGTGGCGGGCATGGCTGAATTGTCGGGCTACGACACGGCGGTTTGCCCGGCGCAGATCGCCTCGCTCAAGGCCTCGACCCAAACGCTCTTTCCCAGGTGCAGTGCATTTGCAGGTCTGAACCCCTGGGCCGGCATGCGCCCGGCCACGCCCACTGGCCTGCCCGTGATTGGCTGGCACGCCAAAGGCCCGCGCAACCTGCTGTTCAACACCGGCCATGGCGCCCTGGGATTCACATTGGCCTTTGGTTCAGCCCAGCGCATCAGCGGCCTGCTGAACTGACCCCCACGTTCACTCACTGCGTGTAGCTCTCTGCCCCCCGAGGGGGCCGTGCTTGCTTGGGGCGGCCCTGCGCTGCGCACGCTAGTTGCAAGAGAGAAAAGTCGGTGAGCCGGTTCAGACCGCCCGGGCCAATGCCTGCTGAAAGCAACGCACAAACGCCCTGACCGCCACCGAGCCCGGCTTGCCGGCGGGCCACAAGGCCTTGATGGGCACCGGGATCAAGGGCTCCAGCGCCAGCACGTCCACCCGTGCCAAATCGGCCGAAGCGGCCGTGCAGGTGTCGATCACCGCAATACCCAACCCGTGATGCGCCAGCGCCAGCGCCGAGTGATAAGTCTGCACCGTGATGTCAAACTCAAGTCCCACCCCAGCCTCGCGGCAAGCCTGGTTGAGGCTGCGGCCCACCGGGTCCAGCACATCCAGCCCAATCACCGGCAGTTTCGTCAAATCAGACAGCGTGACGCTGCCACGCTTGATCAAACGCGCCGACAGCATGCCTTTGGGTGCGATGCACACCATGCGGCCGTCGGCCAGATGCTCCTGCGCCAGCGCCGAATGCACCACCGGGCTGAACAAAAAGCCCACATCCGCCTCCTGCAAAGCCAGCGCCGAAACAATCTGCGGCGAATGCAGGGCCTTGACCGTGATGGCGACGTCGGCATGCTTGACGCGAAACAGCTTGATGGCATGCGGCAGGATTTCATAGCTCAGCGCCAGCACGGTCAAAATGCGCAACTCTTTGGCGCTCTCTCCCGTCTTGAGGTTGGCCGCCAGGCGCTGCACTTCATCAAGCTGCGCAAACAGCCGCTCGATGTGCGGGTACAGCGTCAGCGCCTCAGAAGTCGGCGTGAGCCGGCCCTTGGTGCGCTGAAAAAGCGCAAAGCCGAGCTGCAGCTCCGCATGCTGAAGGATACGGCTGACGGCAGGCTGGGTGACGTTGATCAGGCGTGCCGCACCGCTCACGCTGCCGGTGAGCATGACGGCGTTGAAGACTTCGATGTGGCGCAGACGCATGGCAGGTTCCGTTGGGTTTTTCAAACAAGCGAACACTGGGGATTATGGTGCGCGGCGGCCACAGGCCGTTTTCGATCCGGCGCAAAGCTTCATACCTGCGGCAAGCAGGTAGGCAAGCCACCGTATAGGGACGCAAAAAAGCCGCCCGAAGGCGGCTTTTTGTACTGGCGGAAACGGAGGGATTCGAACCCTCGATGAGGCTCTACACCCCATACTCCCTTAGCAGGGGAGCACCTTCGGCCACTCGGTCACGTTTCCTGATTTCGTAGCGAAACCAAATTATCTCACGACTTGGGCGCCAAATCAGGCGGCACCCTGATCCAGGTCAAAAGCCTTGTGCAAGGCGCGCACGGCCAGTTCCATGTACTTCTCGTCAATCACCACCGATGTCTTGATTTCGCTGGTGGAGATCATCTGGATGTTGATGCCCTCTTCGCTCAGAACGCGGAACATCTTGCTGGCAATGCCCACGTGGCTGCGCATGCCGATGCCCACGATGCTGACCTTGCAGATCTTGGCGTCGCCGGTGACTTCCTGCGCGCCCAGCGCCGGCAGCACCTTGGTCTTGAGCAGGTCCACCGCCTTGGCATAGTCGTTGCGGTGCACGGTGAAGCTGAAGTCGGTTTTGCCGTCTTTGCTGATGTTCTGGATGATCACATCGACTTCGATGTTGGCGTCGGCCACGGCGCCCAGGATCTGATAGGCAATGCCCGGGGTGTCTGGCACGCCGAGTACGGAAATTTTGGCTTCGTCGCGGTTGAATGCGATGCCCGATACGATGGCTTGTTCCATTTGTTCGTCTTCCTCAAAACTGATCAGGGTGCCGGATTTGGCCTCTTCGTTGATGTCAATATCCCACGGCGTGAAGCTGGACAGCACGCGCAGCGGCACCTTGTACTTGCCGGCAAACTCCACCGAGCGGATCTGCAGCACCTTGGAGCCCATGGAGGCCATCTCCAGCATTTCTTCAAAGCTTATGGTGTGCAGGCGGCGCGCCTCGGCCACCACACGCGGGTCGGTGGTGTAGACCCCGTCCACATCGGTGTAGATCAGGCATTCGTCGGCCTTCATGGCTGCGGCCACGGCGACGGCCGAGGTGTCGGAGCCGCCGCGGCCCAGCGTGGTGATGTGGCCGTCCTCGTCCACACCCTGGAAGCCGGTGACGATGACCACCTTGCCGGCATCCAGATCGGCACGCACCTTCTCGTCGTCGATCGACTCGATGCGGGCCTTGGTGTAGGCGCGGTTGGTTTTGATGGGCACTTGCCAGCCGGCGTAGCTGACGGACTGCATGCCCTCGGCCTGCAGCGCGATAGCCAGCAGGGCCGACGAGGCCTGCTCGCCGGTGGCGGCCAGTGCATCGAGCTCGCGGCTATAGGCCTCGTTGTGCCGGTGCGGCGCCAGCTCCTTGGCCAGGCCCAGCAGGCGGTTGGTTTCGCCGCTCATGGCGCTGGGAACCACCACCATCTGATGGCCTGCACGCGCCCACTTGGCCACGCGCTTGGCGACATTGCGGATGCGCTCGGTCGAGCCCATCGAGGTGCCGCCGTATTTATGAACGATCAAAGCCATTGCAGGATGTCAATCAGGAATTGGTTATGAAATTTGCTGTTGCCGCTTATCTTCAGGTCTTTATCAGGTCTTTGCCCGCTAAAACCAGTGGGGGTGTCCGCACGGGGTTTGCCTGCCGGTCATGGGCCAATCGTGACAGCCACATTCACGTGTTTCCCCACACGTTTGCCGGTGGTACAAAACCTTGGGATTATACCTAGCCCGAGTAGGCCAAGACCTCACCGCGCCGCTCTACGAAGCCTGTAGCCACTTTGAGGCGGATCCGATGCCCCCGCGTGGTGCAGGCGTCAACCTGGGCCAGCAGCTGCTCCAGTTGCGCGGCGCTGGGGGTGGCCTGGTGCTGCGCCAGCAACCAGTGGCGCAGCACATTGGCCTGCCGCGCGCGCGACAGCCCCTGCAGCGCCTTGATGGCCGGCGGTACCCCGACGGCAGCCAAATCCTGCTGCGCCACCTCGACCAGCAAGGCCTGGGCCTGCGCCGCGTGCCGGGCGCTGCGGGCAAAGGTCTCGCGAAACTGCGGAAAAGCCTCGGCCAGCGCCGGCAGCAGGCGCGCGCGAATACGGTTGCGGGTGTAGCGTTCGTCGGCATTGCTCGGGTCGTCCACAAACCGGATGGATTGCTGCACCAGCCAGTCGCGCAGGCTGGCACTGCCGGTTTGCAGCAGCGGACGGTAAAACATGATGCCGCCTCGCTCGAACTGCGCGGGCATGGCCGACAGGCCCGCCAGCCCGGCGCCCCGGCTGAGCGCCAGCAGCAGGGTTTCGACCTGGTCATCGGCATGCTGGCCTAGCAACACGGCGCCCATGCCGAGGGCTTTCGCAGCATCCGCCAGGGCGGCATAGCGTGCCAGCCGGGCCGCGTCTTCGGGGCTTTGCCCCAGCGCATGGCCGGCGTCGACATGCGTCACCTGCAGCGGCACGTTCAGGCCCGCGCAGACGGTTTGGCACACGCGCACAAACTCATCTGCCGCCGCCTGCAGCCCATGGTGCACATGGATGGCCGTGACCTGCCCCGGCCAGCGCTGGGCGGCCGCCAGCAGCAAGGCGGTCGAGTCGGCGCCGCCGCTGTAGGCCACGGCGACCGGGGGAAGCAACGCAAGGGAGTCCAGCGCGGGCAGCGCCGGGTTCAGCGCCGGGGGGGAGGAGTTCACGGTCTGGCGGTGGCCGGCAGATGGGCCGGCCCCGCCGGGCTTACTTGGCGTCGGCTTTGGTGTCGGTGAAGCGGCCATAGCTTTGCAGGCGTTCGTAGCGACGGTCCAGCAATTCCTTGACCTTCAGATCGCTGACCTGCCGGAACGCATCGTTGAGCGCGCGCTTCAAAAAGGCCGCCATCTGCTTGTGGTCGCGGTGCGCGCCGCCCACCGGCTCGTTGACGATCTTGTCGATCACGCCCAGCGCCTTGAGGCGGTGCGCGGTGATGCCCAGCGCCTCGGCGGCCGTCTGGGCCTGCTCCGAGGTTTTCCAGAGAATGGAGGCGCAGCCTTCCGGGCTGATCACCGAGTAGATCGAATACTGCAGCATCACCACCTGGTCGGCCACTGAAATCGCCAGCGCGCCGCCGGAGCCGCCTTCGCCAATGATGGTGGTGATGATGGGCACTTCGAGCTGCGCCATTTCAAAGATGTTGCGCCCAATCGCCTCGGACTGGCCGCGCTCCTCGGCATCGATGCCGGGGTAGGCGCCGGGCGTGTCGACAAAGGTGAAGACCGGCAACTTGAACTTTTCGGCCAGCTTCATCAGGCGCAGCGCCTTGCGGTAGCCCTCGGGCTTGCTCATGCCGAAGTTGCGCAGGCCGCGCTCCTTGGTGTCGCGGCCCTTCTGGTGGCCCAGCACCATGCAGGCGGTGCCGTTGAAGCGGGCCAGCCCCCCCACGATGCTCAGGTCGTCGGCGAAATGCCGGTCGCCGTGCAGCTCGACAAAGTCGGTGAACAGCTCGTTGACATAGTCCAGCGTGTAGGGCCGCTCGGGGTGGCGGGCGATCTTGGTGATCTGCCAGGGCGTCAGATCGCTGTAGATATCCTTGGTGAGCTGCTGGCTTTTCTTGGCCAGCTGGTCGATTTCTTCTGAAATATCAACCGCTGACTCGGTTTGCACGTAACGCAGCTCTTCAATTTTCCCTTCAAGCTCCGCAATCGGCTGCTCGAAATCGAGAAAGGTCTTTTTGGCCATGTGCTACTCCAGAGGCTTCTTAAAACTTAATTCTGCTCGCTACCCAGAACCGGTAGTGGGTCCAGCGAGCGCCAAATATACCAAGTTGCGACGCTGCAATAGGGCGCCCAGGCGGCGGCCACTTCGCGCGCATCGCTGCGGCTGACGGATTCGCCGGAAAAATAGTTCTGGCTGATGCCGTTGATCAGGCCAATGTCGTCCAGCGGCAGCACGTTGGGGCGCGTCAGGTAAAAAATCAGGAACATCTCGGCCGTCCAGCGGCCGATGCCGCGGATCGCCACCAGCTCGGCGATGATGGCGTCGTCGTCCATCGCCTCCCACTGCTTGACGTGGACAGTACCGGCGTCAAAGTGAATCGACAGGTCCACCAGGTACTCGATCTTGCGGGCGCTCAGGCCGGCTGCGCGCATGTCGTCGACCTTGAGTCGGAGCACATTGCCGGGCGTCATTTTTTTCGGCAGCAGGGCAAACCGGTTCCAGACGGTCTGGGCCGCCTTGACCGAAATCTGCTGGCCCACGATGCTGCGCGCCAGCGTTGTGAAGGCGTCGCCGCGCGACTGCAGGCAGGCGTCGCCAAACTGGGGGATCAGGCGCTTCATCACCCGGTCTTTTTTCATCAGGTGCCTGCAGGCGTCAGCCCAGTACCCGGGCACGGTCGCAGCCGGCTCAGCCACCTCGACGGCTTCGACACTGGCCAGGCCGTTCAGGCCGTTTTTCGCTACTTTTTTCATAGCTACTTGCGCACACAAGGAAAGGGCTGGAGGCCGAAATGGCTTAATAACTTCAAGACAAAGCCTCCCATGTGGTGCCGCTCGGCGAGTCTTTCAAAACAATGCCCTTGGCCAGCAACTCGTCGCGGATACGGTCGGCCGCAGCGAAGTCCCTGCTCTTTTTGGCGTTGGCACGCTCTTCAATCAGGCGCTGGATGCTGCTTTCATCGAGCCCGGCACCCGCCTTGAGGAAGGCTGCCGGCTCGCCTTGCAGCAGGCCCAGGCAAGCAGCCAGCGCCTTGAGCAGGCCGCTCAGCTCGGCCGAGCGCGTGCGGTTGACTTCGGTCGCCAGGTCGAACAGCGCCGCCACGGCCTCGGGCGTGGCAAAGTCATTGTCCATCGCCTCCTTGAAGCGCCGGGCAAAGGGATTGCCCCAGTCCAGCGCAAGGTCGGCGGCGGGCGGCACGGCGGCCAGCGTCGTGTAGAGCCGCTTCAAGCCCAGGCGGGCATCGTCCAGGCCAGCGTCGCTGTAGTTGAACGGGCGGCGGTAGTGCACGCGCAGCATGAAAAAGCGCACGGTCTCGCCGTCGTAGCTCTTGAGCACGTCGCGGATGGTGAAGAAGTTGCCCAGGCTCTTGGACATCTTCTCGTTGTCCACCTGCAGGAAACCGTTGTGGATCCAGTAGTTGGCCAGCGGGCGGCCGTTGGCGCCCTCGCTCTGCGCGATCTCGTTCTCGTGGTGCGGAAACTGCAAGTCGGCGCCGCCGCCATGGATGTCCACCGTCTCGCCCAGCAGGGCGCCGCACATGGCCGAGCATTCGATGTGCCAGCCCGGCCGCCCGGCGCCAAACGGCGAATCGTATTTGGCGTCGGCCGGCTCCTCGGGCTTGGCGGCCTTCCACAGCACGAAGTCGAGCGGGTCCTGCTTGCCGTCATCGACGGCGATGCGCTCGCCCGCGCGCAACTGGTCGATGGACTTGCCGCTGAGCTTGCCGTAGCCCGCAAATTTGCGGACCGGGAAATTCATGTCGCCATTGGCCGACGGATAGGCCAAACCCTTGCCCTGCAGCTTGCCGATCAGATCGGTCATGTGGCGCACGTACTCGGTGGCGCGCGGCTCGTGGCTGGGCGTGGCGATCCCCAGGGCACCCAGGTCCTGGTGCATGGCGGCGATCATCTCGTCGGTCAGCGCGCGGATGCTGATGCCGCGCTCCAGCGCGCGCTTGATGATCTTGTCGTCGATATCGGTGATGTTGCGCACATAGGTCACCTGGTAGCCGCTGGTCTGCAGCCAGCGCTGGACCACGTCGAACGCCATCATCATGCGGGCGTGGCCGACATGGCACAGGTCGTAAATCGTCATGCCGCACACATACATGCGGACATGGCCGGGCACCAGCGGTGAAAAATCCTCTACGGCACGCGACAGCGTGTTGTAAATGCGAAGGCTCATGAGTGGTCTGGGTACTGAACAGGGCTTGAAAAGGTCAAGCAGGGACGGATTGGCTGGTGGGGGTGGCAAAAGGCATGGGTCAAGGGCAAATTGGCTTGCGGCGACTAGGTCCGGTTTGCGCGGGATTGAACTATACCCCTCAGCTACAATCTGCCAGTATATCCAGCCGGCTCAGACAGCGTGTTGCTGCCCTCGTAGCGGCCTGCCAAGCCGGTCTGAAACAACAGGCTGTCCGGGCTCCCCCATCCACCGCAGTCGTTACAGCCATTACAGCGTTTTAAAGGCAGTCAAAGTCACCATGTACCAACCAGACCCGTCAGCACCCCACGCGTCCGCTTTTTCCATGACCGCCCCCCTCACCGCACTGGCATCACGCAAGCCCTGGGCCGCGGCTTTGCGCTGGGCCATTCTGGCCGCCAGCCTGAGCCTGTCGGCCGCCCATGCCGACGACTACGACCATGTGAACCGCCTGATCAAGGCCGGCCAGATGGGCGAAGCGCTGGCCAGGGCCGACCAGTACCTGGCCGGCAAACCGCGCGATCCGCAAATGCGTTTCATGAAGGGCGTCATCCTGACCGAGACCGGCAAGCCCGCCGAGGCCATCAACCTCTTCACCAAAATCACCGAAGACTACCCCGAGCTGCCCGAGCCCTACAACAACCTGGCCGTGCTCTACGCCGGCCAGAACCAGTATGACAAGGCCAGAGCCGCGCTGGAGATGGCGATTCGCACCAACCCCAGCTACGCCACCGCCCATGAAAACCTGGGCGATGTGTATGCCAAACTGGCCAGCCAGGCCTACAGCAAGGCCTTGCAGCTTGACAGCGGCAACGCCGGCGTGCAGCCCAAGCTGGCCCTGATCCGCTCGCTGCTGACAAACCCCGAATCCAAAGGCCAGAAGCCGGCCGCCCCTGCGCCCACCACGACCCCGGCGGCCCCGGCCGTGAACAAGGCCCCCGCCGCTGCGGTGATCGCCAAGGCACCGGTCGCGCCCCCACCGGCCCCGGCGCCTACTGCGGTCGTGGCCAAAGCGCCGCCGACACCCGCCCCCGTGGCCACGCCACCTGCTGCCGCCGCGCCCGCGCCGGCAGCCCCGGTCCCTGCGGCAGCCCCCGCCACCGCCCCGGGCGCCAACAAGGAAGTCGAGGCCGCCGTGCGTGCCTGGGCCAGCGCCTGGGCCGCCAAGGACATGAATGGCTACCTGGCCGCTTATGGCAAAGACTTTGACACCCCAGGCAACCAGTCCCGCAAGGCCTGGGAAGAAGACCGGCGCGCCCGCATTGTGGGCAAGTCCCACATCAGCGTGAAACTCAGCGGTCTGGTGGTGGCCGTCAATGGCGCCAAGGCCACCGTCAAATTCAAGCAGGATTACAGCGCCGACGCCCTCAACATTTCCAGCCGCAAGACGCTGGAGCTGGCCAAGGCCGGCGAGCGCTGGCTCATCGTCAGGGAATCCACGGGCGGCTGATGACTGGCAGCAGACCTGGCCAGTGCAAAGAGTGCGAAGCGCGCCCTGCCGCGATCTTCGGGAGATTTCACCTGGAAGTCCGCATGAAACGGGTAGTGATCGCTGTTTTTTCCACGGCCTGCGCCCTGGCCCTCAGCACCGCCTGGGCGCAAACTGAAAAAACCAAAAACCTGCAGCCACTGGCAGCCGGCAAGCGCCCGCTGCCAGTGCGCCAGGCGGCCGCAAGCCGCGACGGCGAGGCAGAAGCCCGCCTGATCGAAATCTACAAACTCATAGGCCAAGCCCAGCCCCGCGAGGCCCTGGCCAAGGCCGAGGGCCTGGTCAAGGACCATCCCAACTTCCAGCTGGCGCAGCTGGTCTATGGTGATTTGCTCAGCCTCAAGTCGCGCCCCGTGCACGCCCTGGGCGATGTCCCCGCCGGCACAGCGCAGGCGGCCGCCCCCTTGCTGGCCGAGCTGCGGCAAGAGTCCCAGTTGCGCCTGCGAGCCCTGCGCGAACGCCCGCCGCCCGGCACCATGCCCTCGCAGTTTCTGGCGCTGTCACCGCGTAACAAGCACGCGATTGCCGTCGATACCTCGCGCTCGCGGCTGTACCTGTTTGAAAATGCCGCCACAGGTCTCAAACTGGTGGCTGACTACTACATCTCGGTCGGCAAATCGGGCATAGAAAAAACCATTGAAGGTGACCTGCGCACACCGCTGGGGGTGTACTTCATCACCAGCAACCTCAACCCCAGGTCGCTCAAGGATTTTTATGGCTCCGGTGCGCTGCCCATCAACTACCCCAACCAGCTGGATGTGAAACGCGGCAAAACCGGCGGCGGCATCTGGCTGCACGGCACGCCACCGACGCAATTCTCGCGCGCGCCGCTGGCCACCGACGGTTGCGTGGTGCTGGCCAATCCCGATCTGGAGCGCATCATCCGCACGGTGCAAATCCGCAGCACACCGGTGGTCATCGCGCAAAGCCTCAAATGGGTGGCACCGCAATCCATCAAGAGCGACAGCAAATCGTTTGAAGACGCGCTGCAGGGCTGGCACAACGCCAAATCAAGCGGCGACATGGCACGGCTGGCGGCCTGGTACACGCCGGACTTCACCAGCTACGGCAAAACGCTGGCGCAATGGACGCCCGAGCTGCAAACCGAGCTCAAGAGGCTGGGCGGGCGCGGCATCCAGATCAAGGATGTGTCTTACCTGCGCTGGACCGACAGCGCCGACACGATGGTGGTAACCTTTGGCGAGCTGGTTCAGGGTGCCAAGACAGGCCGCACCAAGCGCCAGTACTGGAGCCGTCAGGGCAGCCAGTGGAAAATATTTTTTGAAGGGGTGATTTGATGGACTTCTCTGGAGTCAAGGCTTTGTTTTCGGCATCTTTTCTGGCTTCAAGGCGGGCTGCCATGGCGTCAGCAGCTATTATTTTGATAGCATTCAACGGGCTGACAGCCTCCGCGCTGGCACAGGGTGCGCCCAAAGTGAAGTTCGCCACCAGCGAAGGGGACTTCGTCGTCGAGGTCTACCCCGACAAGGCCCCCAAGACGGTGGAAAACTTTTTGCAGTACGTGAAAGACAAGCACTATGACGGCACCATCTTTCACCGCGTGATCGGCAACTTCATGGTGCAGGGCGGCGGC
>NZ_JAKFDR010000084.1:0-23264 GCF_036676035.1 Polaromonas sp. | reverse complement strand
GACCACACCGTTGGCACGGGCGGCGGCCAGCTCGGCACGCACTTGCTCGCGCGTGACGCTTGATTTGCCGGTGTCGGAGAAGAACACGGTGTAGCTGTCGCTGTCCAGTGCATCGACCACGCCATTGGCACGGGCGACGGCCAGATCGGCCTGGACTTCAGCGCGGGTTTTGCCGGCGGCGCCGTTGTCGGCGAACACAGGCTGGGCCATGACATTGCCGGCGGCCAGAGCGGAAACAGCGATCACGAGGGCAGAAGCGAGTTTGGTATTCAACATGAAATTTCCTTTTAAAAGTTAAGTCAATTTCTGGGCGACGGGGGAAAGAATTTTCTCGAGTGTCCAGCCTCGATGCGGCGTCTTGTTTGGTTTCGTCTCATCGATGACTGAACTTTAAAACGGCTGATTGACAAGAAAAAGCACCCTGCGCCCAATACAGTGTTCATCGATCGACAACAATCAGGGGCTTGAAATTCGCCCCTCTGGCAGGGGTCCAGCCCGTCAGGGGCCTCAGGTCAGCAGGGTGACCGCTGCCGAAAAGCTGAAAAACGCCAGCACGGTCGACAGCAAAATGATGCGGGCGATGCGCCCGTTGTCAGCGCCAAAACGTTCGGCCAGCATAGCCACATTGCTGGCGCTGGGCAGTGCTGCCACCAGCACCACCACGGTCAAGGCAAAACGGTCCAGCGGCAGGCCCGCCGCCATCGCGCCCAGCCCCACCAAGCCGATCAGCACCGGGTGCACCAGCAGCTTGATAAGCACCACCGGCACGTAGTCCTTGAGCGGGGTCGGCCTGGTGCTGCTCATTTGCGAGCGGGCCAGCACCGCCCCGATGGTGAACAAGGCCACCGGCGAAGCCGCATCGGCCAGCAGGCCGATGGTTTGCATCACCGGCGCAAACAAGGTCAGACCCACCGCGGAAGCCAGGCCGCCCAGGGCGATCGCCCAGGGCATGGGATTGGCCAACACCCCTTTGAGCGCCAGCCGGGCGGCCCGGCTGGCGCCGTGTTCATCCGCGCCGTCCAGCCGCGACAGCGCGATGCACAGCGACGAGGTGATCAGCAAGTCGATCATGATGGTCACAATGGCCGGCCCGGCCGCCTGGGCCCCGAGCAGCGCCACCAGCAGCGGCACCCCCATGAAACCAGTGTTCGGAAAAGCGGCGACCAAGGCGCCCAGTGACGCATCGTTCCAGCCGATGTGCCCCTGGCGGGTCACGGCAATCGTGAAAGCCACCATCAGCAGGGCGCACAGCAGGTACACCGCGACCAGGTTCGCATCGAGCAGCTGCGCAATCGGCGTGCTGGCACCAAAACGGTACAGCAGGCAGGGCAAGGCGAAATACAGCACAAAGGTGTTGAGCCCGGGAATGGCCGCCTGCGGCAGAAAACCGCGGCGCGCCGCCACGTAGCCGCACAACACCAACGCAAAGAAGGGAAAAGTAACCAGAAGAATGCTTAGCACAAAGCATATTGTCACTTGTAAAGTTTGCAATCGGCTGACTGGCTATGATGGCCCGCTGTCTTCTTTTATTTTTCCGGCCCCCGAATGGCTGGTCATGGCCGTAACCGCTCCGTTTTCTCACCGCATGTCGTCGCTCCCCTCCTCTGCCTCCCATGGCCTGAACCTGGCTCAACAAGAAGCCGTCAACTATATGCATGGCGCCTGCCTGGTGCTGGCTGGCGCCGGCTCGGGCAAGACGCGGGTGATCACGCACAAGATTGCCCGGCTGATCCAGGCCGGCCTCAAACCCGAGCAGATTGCGGCCATCACCTTTACCAACAAGGCCGCCGCCGAGATGCGCGAGCGGGCCAAGGGCCTGATCGGCCGGCAGGCCAAGGGTGTGGTGATCTGCACCTTTCACGCGCTGGGCGTGCGCATGCTGCGCCAGGACGGTGAAGCGCTGGGCCTCAAGCCCCAGTTCTCCATCCTCGACAGCGACGACGTGACCAGCATTCTCAAAGACGCGGGCGGCACCACCGATGCCGCCACCGCGCGCCAGTGGCAGTGGACGGTGAGCCTGTGGAAGAACATGGGGCTCAATGCCGCGCAGGCCGAGGCGCAGGCGGGCAGCGACGAAGAGCGGGTGATCGCCCGCATCATGGCGCGCTACGAAGAGCGCCTGGCCGCCTACCAGAGCGTGGACTTTGACGACCTGATCGGCCTGCCGCTCAAATTGCTGCAAGAGCACGAAGCGGTACGCACCAAGTGGCAGGAGTCGCTGGGCCATGTGCTGGTGGACGAATACCAGGACACCAACGCCACGCAATACGAAGTGCTCAAGCTGCTGGTAGGTAGCCGAGGCCGCTTCACCGCCGTGGGCGACGATGACCAGTCGATTTACGGCTGGCGCGGCGCGACGCTGGACAACCTGAAGAAGCTGCCGCAGGACTACCCGAACCTGAAGGTCGTCAAGCTGGAACAGAACTACCGCTCGACCAGCGCCATCCTGCGCGCGGCCAACAATGTGATCGGCCCCAACCCCAAGCTGTTCCCCAAGACGCTGTTTTCCGAACTCGGCGAGGGCGAGCCGGTGCGCGTGGTGGACTGCGACAGCGAGGAGCACGAGGCCGAGCGCGTGGTGGCGCGCATCCAGAGCCTGCGCGCGGGCGCCGAGCTGCAGGCCGTGGGCAACCAGCACAAGGAATGGAAAGACTTTTGCGTGCTGTACCGCGCCAATCACCAGGCCAAGGTGTTCGAGAAAGCCTTTCGCAAGGCGCAGATCCCGTACAAGGTCTCGGGCGGGCAGAGCTTTTTTGACCGCGCCGAAATCAAGGACCTGTGCGGCTGGCTGCGCCTGCTGGTCAACAACGACGACGACCCGGCATTTTTGCGCGCCGTGACCACGCCCAAGCGCGGCATCGGCCACACCACGCTGCAGGCGCTGGGCACCTTTGCCAACCAGTACAAGCTCAGCCTGTTCGAAGCCTTGTTCAGCAACTCGCTGGGCTCTGCGCTGTCCGCCAAGGCGGTGGGATCGCTCCACGAGTTTGGCCGCTATGTGAACGAGCTGGAATACCGCGCAAAAAACACCATTGGCGCGGAAGACGCGCGCACCTTCCTGAACGACTGGCTCAAGGACATTGACTACGAAAAGCATTTGTACGACGGCGAAGACAGCGAGAAGCTGGCCGCCGCGCGCTGGACCAATGTGATGGACTTTTGCGACTGGATGGCGCAGCGCTGCGGCGGGCAGATTGACGACACCGCCGGTGCCACCGTCGAAAAGGAGAAAAAAACCATGCTCGAAGTGGTGCAGACGATTGCGCTGCTCTCCACCATCAGCGAGCGCGAAGGCGACCAGAACGTGGTGACGCTGTCTACCCTGCATGCCGCCAAGGGCCTGGAGTGGCCGCATGTGGTGCTGGCCGGCTGCGTGGAAGGCTTGCTGCCCTTCAAGCTCGAAGACGATGATGGCAGCAATACCGAGAACATCGCGCTGCGCCTGCAGGAAGAGCGCCGCCTGATGTACGTGGGCATCACGCGTGCGCAGCGCACGCTGGCCGTGAACTGGCTGCGCAAGCGCAAAAAAGGCCGCGACATGATCGCGGGAGTGCCCAGCCGCTTCATTGCCGAGATGGCGCTAGATAAAAATACCGTGAAAGAAGACCCGCGCGAAAAGCTCAAGGCCTTGCGTGCCGAGTTTGCCAAGCGCGCGGCAGACCATGCCGAGGCACAAAGCCAGGCCACTGCCGCCCGGCCGCTGGTTTAGGCCCTAGATCTCTGGAGCAATCCCCATGACTTCATTCCTCGTCAAATTAGCTATAGTTTTAATAGCTGCTTGTGCAATATCCACGCCGGCTAGCGCTCAAAACAAGCCTCAAACTCCATCGCAAACACCGCTCCCGGCGGATGCAGCCGCCCCCTGCCTGCCGGCCAAGAAAATCACCGCGGCGCAACTGCATGGCTGGTGGACGGTCCAGTTCGTCAATCCACCCGCCGGTTTGCCGGCCCAGGCCAGCATGCGGCTGGAGCGACACGAGGAGTTCAGTGAAAGCCTGGCCGGCGAGATCCACCGCGACCTGACGCCGGTTGGGGGCAAGCCCGCGCCCGCCGGGCACAAGCCCCGGGCCCAGCTGGCCGGCGATCTGGAAGATGGCCTGTTTCTGCTCGACGAGTCGTCCAACGGGACCAGCATCACCGCCACCTGGAACGGTGAGCTGGTGGAAGGCTCCTGCGGCAAAACCATCAAGGGCGTCTGGAAAGACACCAGCAACAGCGCACCGCCCGATGCGGCAGACGTGCCCTTCACGCTGACCCGGCGCCAAGGCTGGTAAGGTAACGATGGTGCTCAGCTTGTCGCCCCTCCCTTCGCGCCTGCTGGCGGCTGGCCTGCTGGCCAGCACCTTGACACCGGCCATGGCCCAGACCGCCGCCCCGACGTTGCCGGGCCGCGCCAGCAGCCAGGGCTGGCAGGTCTGCCATGCCATGGCCAGCGACCCGGCCGCGCAGCTGGCCTGCTTCAAGAGCTGGGCCAGCTCCCAGCTCCCGGCCAACTCGCCCGAGCCCACGCTAAGCGCCGTGCCCGCCAATCCGGCCACCGGCCAGCCCGCGACCCAGGTGCTGTTGCTGCCCGCCATGAACACCGAAGCCCCTAACGGCCAGCCGATTGGCTGCAAGAACGACAAGTACTCGGCACTCTCGAAATTCTGGGAACTGCAGCGCGGCAGCGACTGCGACACCTTCGGCATCCGCAGCTACCGGCCCATCAGCTTGGCGGTGGTCGGCTCCAACAGTGTGAACCTGCAACCGGGCTCCCCGTCCGCCGGCCACACGGCGCTGGCACCGCTGCCCTACAAGCGCACCGAAACCAAGATCCAGCTGTCGGTGCGCAGCAAGATTGCCAAGGGTTTTCTGAAACGCGGCCCCGAGGACGAAGACGACCACGACTCGCTGTGGTTTGGCTACAGCCAGCAAAGCTACTGGCAGCTCTTTACCGCGGGCCTCTCACGTCCGTTTCGCAACACCGACCACGAACCCGAGCTGATCTACATCTACCCGCATCAAATCCCCTTGTCCGGCGGCTGGAACTACCGCCTCTCGGGCCTCGGGCTGGTGCACCAGTCCAACGGACAAAGTCTGCCGCTGTCACGCAGCTGGAACCGTGTCTACCTGATGGGCGCGGCCGAGAAAATCCTCGGGCAAGACTCCAGCCTGACCCTGCAAGCCAAGATCTGGGACCGCATGCACGAAAAAGCCGGCGACGATGACAACCCCGGCATTGAAAACTACGTCGGCCGCGCCGAGGTGAGCGGCAACTGGCAGATCAACAAAACCCACAGCCTGGGCCTGACGCTGCGCCACTCCCTGCGTCAGCAAGCCCGCGGCTCCGCCCGCCTGGACTGGATGATGGCCCCCATGGCCACCCCCGACTACACCGGCCTGCGCTACCACGTGCAACTGTTCACCGGCTACGGCGACAGCCTGCTCGACTACAACCGCAAGCGCGCGGTGCTCAGTGTGGGTTTGAGCCTGGTGGACTGGTAGTTTGCGGGGCGGTAATCCGCCATTGTTTTAATAGCGCCCTTCGCGTACCCTGAGCAGGCAGGCATGTCGGGCCCTGTTGTTGCAGAATCCGCAAGTAGGGCTTGTTAAACCTGGTGCGCAAGGAGATGTCATGACTCGCAAAACACCCATTGAACGCTACCGCAACATCGGCATCAGCGCGCACATCGATGCCGGCAAGACCACCACGACCGAGCGCATCCTGTTCTACACCGGGGTGAACTACAAGCTCGGCGAGGTCCACGAGGGCACGGCCACCATGGACTGGATGGAGCAGGAGCAGGAGCGCGGCATCACCATTACCTCGGCCGCGACCACGGCCTTCTGGAAAGGCATGGCCAACAACTACCCCGAGCACCGCATCAACATCATCGACACGCCGGGCCATGTGGACTTCACGATCGAGGTCGAGCGTTCCATGCGCGTGCTCGACGGCGCGGTGATGGTCTATGACGCGGTCGGCGGCGTGCAGCCGCAATCAGAAACCGTGTGGCGCCAGGCCAACAAGTACAAGGTTCCGCGCATCGCCTTCGTCAACAAGATGGACCGCGTGGGCGCCGACTTTTTCCGCGTGCAGCGCCATATCGGCGAGCGCATGAAGGGCGTGGCGGTGCCGGTGCAGATTCCGATCGGCGCCGAGGACCACTTCCACGGCGTGGTCGATCTCGTGAAGATGAAAGCCATCGTCTGGGACGACACCAGCCAGGGCGTGCATTTCGAATACGGCGACATTCCGGCCGATCTGCTCGCCACCGCCAATACCTGGCGCGACAAGATGATAGAAGCCGCCGCCGAAGCCAGCGAGCCCTTGCTGGAAAAATACCTCGCCGGCGAAGCGCTGACTGAAGACGAAATCAAACAAGGGCTGCGCCAGCGCACCGTCGCCAACGAGATCGTCCCGATGCTGTGCGGCAGCGCGTTCAAGAACAAGGGCGTGCAGGCGCTGCTCGACGCCATCGTCGACTACCTGCCCTCACCTGTCGACGTGCCTGCCATCCTCGGCCACGCCGCGGACGACAAGCCGGCCGAGCGCCATCCCAGCGATGAGGAGCCGTTCTCTGCGCTCGCGTTCAAGGTCATGACGGACCCGTTTGTCGGGCAGCTGATTTTCTTTCGCGTCTACTCAGGCGTGGTCAAGACCGGCGATACGGTGTACATCCCGGGCCGGACGCGCAAAGAGCGGCTGGGGCGGCTGCTGCAAATGCACGCCAACGTCCGCCAGGAAATCAAGGAGGTTCACGCCGGGGACATCGCGGCGGCGGTCGGCCTGAAGGACGTCACCACCGGCGACACGCTGTGCGACCCGGACAAGGTCATCATTCTGGAGCGCATGCTCTTCCCGGAGCCGGTGATCTCGCAAGCAGTCGAGCCGAAGACCCAGGCCGACCAGGAAAAGATGGGCGTCGCCCTGCACCGTCTTGCCCAGGAAGATCCCTCGTTCCGAGTACAGACCGACGAAGAATCCGGCCAGACCATCATCTCGGGCATGGGAGAGCTGCACCTGGAGATTCTGGTCGACCGTATGAAACGCGAGTTCGGAGTGGATGCAACCGTCGGCAAACCCCAGGTCGCCTACCGCGAAACGATCAAGCAGGCCGTCAAGGATGTTGAAGGCAAATTCATCAAGCAGTCGGGCGGGCGCGGGCAATACGGCCATGCCGTGCTGAACCTGGAACCGCAGCCACCGGGCAAAGGCTACGAGTTCGTCGATGCCATCAAGGGCGGCGTGGTGCCGCGCGAATACATTCCGGCGGTGGACAAGGGCATCCAGGACGCCCTGACGGCCGGCGTGCTGGCCAGCTACCCGGTGGTCGACGTGAAGGCCACGCTGGTGTTCGGCTCGTCCCACGACGTCGACTCGAACGAAAACGCCTTCCGCATGGCGGGCTCCATCGCGTTCAGGGAAGCCATGCGCCGCGCCAAGCCCATTTTGCTCGAGCCCATGATGGCGGTCGAGGTCGAAATGCCGGAAGACTTCATGGGCAACGTGATGGGCGATCTGTCGACGCGCCGCGGCATGGTCCAGGGCATGGAAGACATCGCGGGCGGCGGCGGCAAGCTGGTGCGCGCCGAAGTGCCGCTGAGCGAAATGTTCGGCTACTCGACGACGCTGCGCTCACTGACCCAAGGCCGGGCCACCTACACGATGGAGTTCAAGCACTACGCGGAGGCGCCTGCCGATGTTTCTGAAGCCATTATTCGCGGCAAAGGGAATGGGTAAATGCAACCGTTAGTACTCACTACCCATCGCCAGTGCCAGAAACCTGGCGACGTTTTGATTACAGCGACTGGCCTTCTTTTTTGTCCTTTTTCGTAGCCTGGGCGTACTGCCTTCTGCTCCAAATACTGGCTCAGAGAGTCAACCTCGGGCAGCATGACCACCTCATTGCCGGACCATTTCGCGCATCCCAGAGAAATCGGCTCAATTTGAGCTAATTTGAGCTAATATTAAATATCGGCTCAATTGAGCCAATCTCTGGGCTGATACGAATGAATCAACAGGCGACTCAACAGCGAATTCTGGACGCTATCCGCGCGCGTGCAGCAGCGGGTGCACCGGCGGTCAGCTCCAGCGAACTGGCCGCACGGACGGGCATCAGTCTGGCAACGCTGAAGCGGCATCTGGAACAACTGGCCCGCGAGCAACGGCTGACGCGCACCGGGAAGGCCCGAGCCACCCGGTACAGCCTGGCCGGCGATGCCGCAGCAGACCTCCAGAGCGTGGCGCATGCCAAAGACAGGTGGGTGGCAACCATCTCGCCGCCTTGGTCCGAGCCCGCGCGGGCGCTCCTGGATGCGTTGCGGCGCCCGCTGGCGTCTCGCAGTCCGGTCACCTACCAGCGCAAGTTTGTGGATGACTACAAGCCCAACGTGTCGTCACTGCTGCCTGCGGATTTGGCCCAGGCGCTATACAGCGAAGGGCGTATGCAAGGGCAGCAGGCCGCGGGCACCTATGCGCGCAAGGTGCTTGAACAGTTGCTCATTGACCTGTCCTGGTCCTCTTCGCGCCTGGAGGGCAACACCTACAGCCTGCTGGCGACCGAGCAGCTGTTTAAAAAGGGCGTGCATGACGGCGGCCGCGACGCAGTCATGCTGCTCAACCACAAGCACGCCATCGAATTCATGGTGGACGCCGTCCCCCAGTATGGTTTGACCGGGCCCGTCATCCCCAACCTGCATGCCCTGCTGATGCAGGACCTACTGGAAGACGCCGACGCACTCGGCGCCATCCGAAGCAAGGTCGTCAACATCAGCGACACGGTGTACGTGCCGACCCAAGTGCCATCGCTGCTGGCCGAGATGTTGAGCACCATTGTCGAGCGCGCCCGGCTCATCAAGAACCCCGTGGAAGCCGCGTTCTTCCTGTGGGTCAACCTGGCCTACCTGCAGCCATTTGAAGGTGGCAACAAGCGCACGAGCCGGCTTGCGGCCAACATCCCCCTGATGCTGTACAACTGCGCGCCGCTGTCGTTCCTGGACGTTGACCCACACGACTATGCGCTCGCCATGATCGGCGTGTACGAGCTTCTGGATGTGTCCCTGGCGAGTGAGCTTTTTGCCTGGACCTATCGACGCGCCTTGAAGAAGTACGCCGTGATACTTGAATCGATGGGCGTGCCGGACCCGTTTCGCGTCAAGCATCGCGAGCGACTAAACAAGGCCATTCAGGCCATCGTGCGCGAGGGCCTGAGCGCCACCGAGACAACGGGCGCGCTGGAGTCAGCCGATGAAACACAGCGATTTGCCGCGATGCTTGAAGACGAGCTGGCCAAGCTCACGGTGAACAACTGCGCCCGCTACCGCCTGACCATGCGGGCCGTGGAAGACTGGATAGCCAGGGGGCGTCCACACTGACGTTGCAGGCAAAGAATGGTACCGGGTTCGCGCGCGCGAACAATGATTTGCATTCAAGCGCTCCGCCCGCGCCGGATCACGCCAGTCCACGCGTACAGCAGAGGGCACATGACTTGTGATTGATGCGCCGTGCTTTGCACTGTCGCTATCCGTGACGGTGCGCTCTGGATCGAGCAGAACAAAACTGGCGCCCGCCTGGGCATTGAGATTACCGGCAAGCTGGGGGCCGTCATCACCAGAATCAACGAGCGTCCCCGGCATACGATCAGCGCTTACATCATCCAGGACGAAAACGGCCAGCCGCTGACGCAGTTCGCGCTGCGCTCACGCTCCGACAAGGCTCGCACGCTGGCAAAGGTGGATTTTCAGTTTCGGGATATTCGGGCGAAGGCTGCGACCGACACTGGCGACTTGGCGCACTCTCAAACCTTGCTTGGACACAAAAACCGGGATATGACTGAACACTACGTCAAGGCGCGGGTGCGGGGGAACGGGTCAAACCGTTAAGGTAAGTGGATGCTGAACCGATGAGTTTTAACTAAATCCCACACACTCAACGATTCATTTATTTCGCTTATTGCGAATAATTCGAATTGGTATAGAATTTCTTTCAAGCCACTTCGGCTTACAACCCAAGGAAGAAATCATGAAATCGCCAGACTTGCTAGCGCCGGTGGCCAGCGAGGAAGAGGCGGAAATGGCCAAGGTAGCGCTTCGCTGCCTTACGACCGCCTTAGATCATTCCAATGCGCCTCGAATCGTATTGGTTGATGAGAATGGGGAGCAAACAGATGCACCCGCTTTGATATTGCCCCCTCAAGCACTTCGCTTTTTTGCAGAAATGCTGAAGCGAATGGCACAGCAGCAACCTATTGTGCTGATGCCACAAAAACATGAGCTCACCACTCAAGAAGCTGCTGCTTTCCTAAATGTTTCAAGACCTTTCGTCATCAAAGAGATTGAAGCTGGTCGATTGAAGTGTCACAAAGTTAATAGACATCGACGCATCGAATTCGCTGAGCTCAAACGCTATGAAGCAGCGCAACAAAAGAGCACCGAAGATGCGCTACAGAATTTAACTGCCATGTCTGAATCGCTGGGCATGGAGTTCTGAATGGCAGGCTCAGCAAGGTATACCGCTATCTTGGATGCAAATACGCTGTATCCAATGTTGGTGCGAGATCTACTGTTGAGCCTTGCCACTGCTGGCCTTTATCACGCGCGCTGGACCGCGGCGATTCATGATGAATGGACTCGCAATTTGGCCAAAGATCGACCTGAGATAGCGCATCACTTGCCAAGCGTCGTCGCAGCCATGAACCGTGCGGTTCCAGATTGCATCGTAGAACATTACCAACCTCTTATCGGGTGTGTTGCCCTGCCGGACGCGAGCGACCAGCATGTCGTAGCCGCAGCAATTGCTGGTCATGCAGATGCAATCGTGACATTCAATATCAAACACTTCCCTCCAGACGCCCTTTCACCTCACGGCATCGAAGTTCAGCACCCAGACGACTTCGTAATGAACCAACTTCAGTTACAGGAGTTGCTTGCCATTCAAGCCATTAAGAGAATGCGCGCACGCTGGAGAAATCCTCAACGGTCAGCAGCAGAATTGATTGATGCATTGGAGAAAAGGGGACTTCCTCTGACCGCAGCATGCCTCAAGCAGGCAGAGGCCCTGATTTAGCGCCAGTTCAAACTACAGCTGTTCGTTTTGTAGAAAACAACCCCGAAATGTAGAAACGCCCCAGAACCCGAAAAGGGCGCTGGGGCGTTTCAAATATGGTGGCCTGGGGCGGAATCGAACCACCGACACAAGGATTTTCAATCCTCTGCTCTACCGACTGAGCTACCGGGCCTGAGCCGCAGATTATATATCAGCCGGCGGGGCCTTCCGGCCCGGGCCAGTCAGCCGCGCTTGCCGCGTGTGAGATCCACACCGAGTTGCTTGAGTTTGCGGTAGAGGTGGGTGCGTTCCAGCCCGGTCTTTTCGGCCACGCGGGTCATGGAGCCGCCTTCCTTGGCGAGGTGAAATTCGAAATAGGCTTTTTCAAACTCATCGCGCGCATCGCGCAGTGGTTTTTCGAGCATGAAGCTCTGCGTGGGCTGCGGGCCCATGTCCACGGCGATGGGCAGGGCGCCGCCGGTCATGGCGGCTTCTACCGTCAGGTCGACCGGATGCGCCGCGGCGTTGGGGCCGACGGGCTTGCGGCCGGCTGATTTGGTGAGCCCCTGCTCGACGGCCTTGAGCAGCTTTTGCAGGGTGATGGGTTTTTCAAGAAAGGCCATGGCGCCGATCTTGGTGGCTTCCACGGCGGTATCAATGGTGGCGTGGCCGCTCATCATGATGACGGGCATGGTGAGCAGGCCGCTGGACGACCACTCCTTGAGCAGCGTCACGCCGTCGGTGTCGGGCATCCAGATGTCGAGCAGCACCAGATCGGGCCGGGCGCGGGCGCGGGCGGCACGGGCCTGGGCGGCGTTTTCAGCCAGCTCGACCTGATGGCCTTCGTCGTTGAGGATTTCTGAAAGCAGGTCGCGTATGCCCAACTCGTCGTCGACCACCAGAATGTTTGCCATGATTGAATTGCTGCCCTTACCCAGTTGTCCGGTTATCCGGTTACCCAATTGCTCAGTTGTTATCGATGAAGCGTTGCCGCTGCAAGTGTTGTTAAGTCACCACTGCGAATGATAACGATACTTGGGCCCCTTCCACCACGCCATCGGCCGTCACGCGGTTGGAAAGGTCGATGCGGGCGCCGTGCTCATCGGCGATTTTCTTGACCACCGCCAGCCCCAGGCCGGTGCCTTTGACCTTGGTGGTGACGTAGGGCTCAAACGCCCGTTTGAGAATGTGTTCGGGGAAGCCGGTGCCGTTGTCGCGCACGCTCAGGCGCACGCGCCGGGTGGTTTCGGCATAGCTGGTTTTGACCAAAATGCTGGCTTTGGCCGCGCGTTCCAGGCCCTCTTGCGCGTCCTGGGCATTTTGCAACAGGTTGTGAATGACCTGGCGCAGCTGCTGCGCATCGCCCTGAATCCGCGGGCAATGCGGGTCCAGCTCGGTCTGCACCGGGGCGATGGCGTTTTCGCTGGCGTAGAGCTGCAGCACGTCGGTCACCAGGGCATTGAGGTCCACCGGCTTGAGCTCGGCGGCCGGCAAGCGGGCGTAGTCACGGAACTCGTTGACGAGCCGCTTCATGGCATCGACCTGGTCGACGATGGTTTTGACGGACTTGGTGAGGATGGCCTGCTCGGGCTCGGCGACCTTGCCGCTGAGCTTCATCTCCAGCCGTTCGGCCGACAGCTGGATGGGGGTCAGCGGGTTCTTGATTTCATGCGCCAGCCGGCGCGCCACCTCGCCCCAGGCCTGGGCGCGCTGGGCCGAGACCATTTCAGACACGTCGTCAAACACCAGCAGGCATTCTTCGGTGCCGGGCATACGGGCGCCGCGGGCAATCAGGGTGATGGCGTTGTCGGGCGAGCCGGGCAAGGCGGCATTGAGCTCAAATGACTGCTGCCAGTGCTCCAGTCCGCGCTGGCTGGTTTCGCTGAAGTAGGTCTCAAACTGTTTTTGCACACCCTGCCCGAAGGCCTCCAGCCCGGGCACGTCGCCCAGGGCCTTGCCGTGGTAGACGGCCAGCGGGGCACGCAGGATGCGGGTGGCGCCCGGGTTGCTGGACTGGATGCGGCCCTGCACGTCGAGCACCATGACGCCGGCGGTCAGGTTGTCCAGAATGGTCTGCAGGTTGGCGCGCGCGGCATCGACCTGGCTCATGCTTTGCTGCACGGCCGAACGGGCTTCCAGCAGCTGCTGGGTCATGTCGGCGAACGAGCGCGTCAGACCACCCAGCTCGTCGTGGCCTTGCAGCGCGGTCTTGGGCGTCAAATCGCCCTGCGCCACCTGCCTGACGCCTTCGGCCAGCACCAGCAGAGGCTTGGCCAGCTGGTTGCCCAGCACCACGGCCAGCAGCACCGCGCCAAACACCGCCAGGAACAGGCTCAGCGTGAGGGTGCCGATGTACATCTTGCGCAGGCCGCTGCGTGCCAGCGCGCGCTCCTGGTATTCGCGGTTGGCTTCCTGCACGGCAATGGCGTTGGCCACCAGCCCCGCGGGCAAGACCTGGGTGATCTGCAGGTAACGGGTTTCACCCAGCAGGCCCACGCTGGTGCTGCTGACCAGCGCCAGGGCTTTGATGCGGGGCGGCGTCGATGGGGCGGCGGCGCCCGCCCCCGCGTTGCCCACCGCGGCCTCCTCCAGGCCTTCGATCTGCGTGGCCACGCGCTGGCTGCGCGCCGTGCGCAGCAGCGATGCGGCAGGCCGCTCGGGCTGAAGCACAAAGCGCGACTCGCCGGTGCTCGCAATCACCTGGCCGGAGGCGCTCCAGAGCACCACGTCATTGGCCGACAGCTGGTCGCGCAAGCGTTCGAGCGCCAGCCCGGCGCCCGCGTCGGAGGTTTCCGACAGCTGCGTGGCCGCCTGCCGGGTCTTGTTGGCCAGGTCAGCGGCCAGCGTGTCCAGCGTGACCCGGCCCAGATTCAGGCCCGCGTCCAGCGCGCCTTCGACCTTCACGTCAAACCAGCTCTCGATGGAGCGCGAGACGAACTGGTAGGACACCACATAAATCATCATGCCCGGCAGCAGCCCCACCAGCGCAAAAATGGCGGCCAGCTTGACCAGCAGGCGGCTGCCAAACTTGCGCTGGCGCAGGCGCAGCAGCAGGCGCAGGCCGACCCAGCCGATCACCAGCAGCAACAGGGCCGCGACCGCCACGTTCAGCGCCAACAGGCGGGCGTAGTTTTGCTCGTACAGCTCGCGGTTGCCGGTGGCCTGCGTGAGCAGGAACATCAGGATCAGCGCCAGCGCCGCGGTAATGCCCACGCCCACGCCCACGGTCCAGCGGAAGGCCCGGCTGCTCTTGATCGACGAGACCTGCCTGGTCAGGCTCACTTGGCCACCTCTTTGCCGCCACCCGCTGCGTTGGCCGGCTCCAGTTGCAGGCGCTGCTCCTCTTCGGCGGCAATGGCCCAGTCGCGCTGGCCGGCCACCCCGATCTGGAAGGGCCGCGGCAGTTGCGACAGGTCCAGGCGGAAACGGAATTCCAGGCGATGCGCCGCATCGGCGTCCACCTCGGCCAGGTCGGCGATCTTCCAGCGTGTCACGCGCTGAATGGCGGACAGGGCCTCGGGCAGGGTGTCGTAATTCTGGTTCAGGGTGGCCCGCAGGCCGGCCACATTGCCGATAGCCCCTGCGGCAATATTGACCCGCCAGCGCCGGGTCAGGGGCTGAAAGGCCAGGCGCATGCTGCGGCTGGCACTGGCCACGCGCTTGTCGGTCCAGTACCAGCGGCCACGGTAAATGTCGGCTTCTGCAACGAAAACCATGGCAATGCCCTTGGTCAGGGCGTCTTCGACGACGGCGGGCAACTCAAACTTGACCTGTGCGGACAGGTACACCCCGTCGTCGGCACGCTCCGTGCGCAGCTGGGTGATTTCTGTCGCCAGGGCGCTGCTGCCGGCCTGCGCCAGCACACTGCCCAGGCAAAACGCCAGAGTCCAGCGCAGGACGGCTTTAAGCGTTGCGTTTTTCAAGAAGGGCGTAATAAAAACCGTCGTGCTCACGCATCAAATTGTCCGGGAAGACCGTCGTTTGCACCCCAGTTTGGGGCAGTAAATGACCTGGCGATGGCATTAATGAGGCCTCTTTGTGGTGTGCAACAAACGTTTGTAGCTGCTTGTCACCTTCGGCCCTGAAAACCGAACAGGTGCAATACAACAGCCGCCCGCCCGATTTGAGCAGCGGCCACAGCGCGGCCAGCAGTTGGGCCTGAATCGCGGCCAGCTGGGCAATGTCGCCGGGGCGACGCAGCCAGCGCACATCGGGGTGACGCCGCACAATGCCCGAGGCGGTGCACGGCGCGTCGAGCAGGATACCGTCGTAGGGCCGGCCATCCCACCAGTCGGCGGGCCGGCCGGCATCGGCCACCAGGATGTCGGCCTCCAAGCCAAGGCGGTGCAGATTTTGCGCAATCCGCTCGCAGCGGCGGGCATCAATGTCCAGCGCCGTCACCTCGCAGTCAGCCAGTTCGAGCAGATGCGCGGTTTTGCCGCCAGGTGCGGCGCAGGCGTCCAGAATCCGGAGCCTGGACGCGGGTGCCGTGGCCTCGGTCAACCCTTCCAGCAGCAAGGGCGCGGCCAGTTGGGCGGCGGCGTCCTGCACTGAAAAATGCCCTTCCGCAAAGCCGGGAAGACTGGTCACGGCACGCGGCGTGGCCAGAATCACGCCGTACCGGCCCACTGGTTTTGCTTCCAAATTGATAGCTTCCAGCGCACGTATATATTGGGCTTGAGTCGTTTTTCGCTCATTAACCCGCAGGATCAGGGGCGCCCGGGCGTTGTTGGCGTGCAGGATGGCCTGCCAGTGCTCGGGGTGGTCTTTGCGCACCCGGTCTATCCACCACTGCGGGTGGTTCCACACTGCTTGCGGATTGTTGTCGGTCAATGCCACCAACGCATCCCGCTCGCGCAAAAAGCGGCGCAGGCAGCCGTTGATGAAGCTGGCTTGGTGCCGCGTGGCTTCGCTGCGCTTGGCGGCTTCAACGGCTTGGTCGACCAGTGTGTGGGCTGTATAAGGAGCATCTTGTTCTGTCCAGGTCAGCGCCAGGGCAACACAGAGCAAGGCGTCAGCTTCAGGCGGCGGTGGACGTTTGGCCAGTTGCTGGCGCAAGGCCTCGGCGCGGCCCAGCCAGCGCAGCACATGAAAGCCCAGCGCCTGCACGCCGGGGCGCAACTGGGCATCGACATCTTCGAGTGCAGCCGTCATGGACTGGCCGTCGCGCACGGCCATCAGCAGGGAAGCAGCCCCCTGAAGCTGGCGCCACAGGGGGATTGGGGTGGGGTTGTCTTGCATGAGGCTCATCTATGCGCCCGAAACGGACGCCCAACCCGTATTAGACCAGCCATAGGTCGCCGCCGTCCGGAGCCCGTCCCAAATGCAAGCTCGAGCCGCGGAACTGGCTTTGCCAGGCCGCAGGCGGGCGGCCCCCTCGGGGGGCAGGGAGCTACACGCAGTGAGCGACCGTGGGGGCTAACTGAGCATATCAGCCCAGATGTTGCTCGCCCAGTTCAGCGCGTACACGCCTTCCAGCTCGGTCGGCCCGGGGCTGACGCCGCCCGAACCGGCCACGGTCTTGAAGGTTTTCTCAAGTGCCACATACTCGTGCACGCTGGCCACGTGGATGACGTTTTTGCTGTCCACAAAGCTGTAGCAGGTGTTGGTCAGCATGGGCGCGGGGTTCACGTCCCAGCCGGACAGCTGCGCCACGATGGCAGCGGCCGCCACCTTGCCATGGTTGTTGGCCATGTGGCCGCTCTTGGGCATGCCCGGGGCGATCTGGATGGAGTCGCCCAGCACATGCACGTCTTTGGCGGCGGTGGACTCGAAGGTCAGGTAGTTCACGCCGCACCAGCGGTTGTTGGCCTGGTTGTTCAGGCCGGTCTGCACGGCAATGGCGCCGGCGCGCATGGCGGGCAGAACGTTCAGCACGTTGGCCTTGACGTCATCCTGCACATCGAACTTGATGACGCCGGCTTTGGCGTCCACCGCAGTGGCCTTGTGCTGGCCGCGGTATTCGATGATGCCCTTGTACTGCTCGGCCCAGACTTTTTTGAACAGCGGGCCCTTGGAGGTCACATCGGGGTTGGCATCGAGAATCAGCACCTTGCTGCGCGGTTTGGCGGCCTTGAAGTAGCCGGCGATCACGGAGGCGCGCTCGTAGGGGCCGGGTGGGCAGCGGTACGGGGCTTCGGGAATGGTGATGGCGTACACGCCGCCATCGGGCATGGCTTCGAGCTGCCGGCGCAAGGCCACGGTTTCCGCGCCGGCCTTCCAGGCCTGCAGGATCTGGCCCGAGGCTTGCGCCTCTTTCAGGCCCTCAATACTGCTGTACATCAGCTCGATGCCGGGCGAGACCACCAGCTTGTCATAGGCAATCGAGGCACCACCGGCGAGGGTGACGGTTTTTTTGGCGGTGTCGATGGCGCTGGCCATGTCTTTGATCACCGTGACGCCGTGATTCTTGCCCAGCCCGGTGTAAGGCGTGGTGAGGTCACGCATCTGCTTGCTGCCGCCCAGCACCAGGTTGGAGATGGGACAGGAAACAAAGGCGTCTTGCGGCTCGATCAGCACCACGTCAATCTTGTAGTCCGACAGCAGGCGCACATATTTGGCGGCAGTGGCGCCCCCGTAGCCACCGCCAATGACCACCACTTTGGCCCGGGACGGAATGGAGGTGCTGGCGCAGCCGGCCAGCCCCAGCAGGCCCAATGCGGCCGTGCCCTGCAGGAAGCTGCGGCGCTTGAAACCAGCCATCGAATTCGGGGAGAGATTGGAGTTCATGGTGTTCGGTCCTTCGCTGTCGATGCGGGTGGTTTATTTTTTCTGGGCAGCAAAGTAGGCCGCCAGCGTTTCGATCTGGGCGTCGTTGTAGCCTTTGCTGATCTGGTGCATCACGGTGGCCGTGCGGGTGCCCGCCTTGAAGGCTTTCATCTGGGCCACGAGGTAGCCCTGCTCCAGACCGGACAGAGAGGCCACGCTGGAGCCTTCAACCGCCTTGCCATTGGTGCCGTGGCAGTTGGCGCAGGTGGCCGCCAGGCTTTTGGCATACAGGGCTTCCTTGCCACCGTTGCCCTGGGCCTGCGCCAGCGGGCTGAGCACAAGCGCACCAAACGACAACACCGCTGCAATTCTTGGGATTTTTTTCATGACGTCTCCAGACGGTTTCAACAAACGGACAATTTAACGCGACATGGGCCACCACCCTATAGCAAGTAGCGGGCAGTTTCAAGTGCTTGGTACTGGCGTTCGAATAACAGGTGATGCGCTTATTCGGTGGCGCACAGCATCGCGGCCGGGGCAAAGCCAAACAGGTGGGCAATCAGCACCGTCGGGAACTGCCCCTGGGCGTTGTTGTAGTCGAGCACCGAGTCGTTGTAGGCCTGCCGCGCAAACGTCGCCTTGTTTTCCGTGCTGGTGAGCTCTTCGCTCAGTTCGCGCAGGGTGGCATCGGCCTTGAGTTCGGGGTGCGCCTCGGCCACCGCAAACAGGCGGCCCAGACTGCCGTCCAGCGCCTGCTCGGCGGCGGTCAGACTGGCCACGGCGGCGGCATGGGTCGGGTGGCTGCGCGCCACCTCACTGGCGGCCTGCGCCTGGCTGCGGGCAGCAATCACCGCTTCCAGCATGTCATGCTCATGCTGGAGGTTTTTTTGGGCCGCTTCCACCAGATTCGGAATCAGGTCGTGACGTCGCTTGAGCTGAACATCGATCGGCCCGAACGCATTGGCAATTGTGTTTTTCAGCCGCACCAGCCGGTTGTAGGCGCCCACAGCCCAGAAAACCAGCAGGGCGAGCGCCACGATCAGGGTGATGGAAGAGACGGACATGGTTTCTCCAGATGATTGAGGGCCAGGGTTCTTGAATTTTCAGATTCCGGTACTTTACAGGCGCTGAGCCAAAGCTGGCCTGAAATCTCATAATCACCATGAAAAACGCCCCGGGCCCCTGTCAACAGGGCGCGGGGCGCGGGGCGCTATGCTTTTTACAGCACCAGGGATGCGGCTGGATTACTCCGTGGCTTCACCTTCATGGCTGCCTTCCGGGGCGGCAGACACGGCTTCGAGCTCAGCCGCTTCAGCCTCGGCAATGGCGCGGCGCTCGGCGTCGTCCATCCGGTCCTTGGCTTTGCGTGCCTCGTGGTAGGCCATGCCGGTACCGGCAGGAATCAGGCGGCCGACGATCACGTTTTCTTTCAAGCCACGCAGCTCGTCGCGCTTGCCCATGATGGCAGCCTCGGTGAGCACGCGGGTGGTTTCCTGGAAGGAAGCCGCGGAAATGAACGAATCGGTCGACAGCGAGGCCTTGGTAATACCCAGCAGCAGGTTGCTGAAGGTCGCCGGGACTTTGCCTTCGGCACGCAGGGCGTCGTTGGCGTCCAGCATGGCCGAACGCTCGACCTGCTCGCCGGCGATGTAGCTGGAGTCACCGACGTTTTCGACCACCACACGGCGCAGCATCTGGCGAACAATCACTTCGATGTGCTTGTCGTTGATCTTCACGCCCTGCAGACGGTAAACGTCCTGCACTTCGTCGACGATGTAGCGGGCCAGCTCTTCCATGCCCAGCAGACGCAGGATGTCTTGTGGGTCGGCCGGGCCGTCCACAATCGATTCCCCCTTGTTCACCACCTGGCCTTCGTGCACGAGAATGTTCTTCTCTTTGGGCACGAGGTCTTCCCAGACCTTGCCTTCCGGATCGGTGATCTGCAGGCGAACCTTGCCTTTGGTCTCTTTACCAAACGACACGGTGCCGGTCATCTCGGCCAGCGTGCCCTTGTCTTTCGGGGTACGGGCTTCAAACAGCTCGGCCACGCGAGGCAGACCGCCGGTGATGTCGCGGGTCTTCTGACCTTCGATGGGGATACGGGCCAGCACTTCGCCGGGGCCCACGTCCTGACCGTCACGCACCTGCACCAGCGCGCCGACCTGGAAGCCAATCGTCACCGAGTGATCAGTGCCGGGGATCTTGACTTCGTTGCCGGTGGCGTCGATCAGCTTGACCTGTGGGCGAACCACTTTGGCCACGCCGCGGCGCTTCGGATCGATCACCACCAGGGTGGACAGACCGGTCACCTCGTCGACCTGCTTGGCCACCGTCACGCCTTCTTCCACATTCTCGAAGGCCACCTTGCCGGCGAACTCGGTAATGATGGGGCGCGTCAGCGGGTCCCAGTTGGCGAGGATGGCGCCGGCCTTGATGGTCTGATCCGCCTTGACGGTCAGCGTGGCGCCGTAAGGCACCTTGTGGCGCTCACGCTCGCGGCCATGTTCGTCATGAATGACGATCTCGCCGGAACGGGCAATCACCACCAGTTCGCCCTTGCTGTTGGTCACATAGCGCATCGGTGCGTTGAAACCGATCACACCATTGGACTTGGCTTCGACGCTGGAGGCAATCGCTGCGCGCGATGCGGCACCACCGATGTGGAAGGTACGCATGGTCAGCTGCGTGCCGGGCTCACCGATCGACTGGGCGGCGATGATACCGACCGCTTCACCGATGTTGATCAGGCCCCCGCGACCCAGGTCACGGCCATAGCATTTGGCGCACAGGCCGAAGCGGGTTTCGCAGGTCAGGGCGGTACGCACCTTGACCTCGTCCACGCCTGCAGCTTCGAGCTCGTCGATCAGGTCTTCGTCCAGCATGACACCGGCTTTGGCCAGGACCGAGCGGTTCTCGGGGTGCAGCACGTCTTCGACCGCGGTACGGCCGAGGATACGCTCGCGCAGCGATTCGATCACTTCACCACCCTCGACGATGGCGCGCATGAGCGAGCCCTCTTGCGTGCCGCAGTCTTCCTCGGTCACCACCAGGTCCTGCACCACGTCACACAGGCGGCGCGTCAGGTAACCGGAGTTGGCCGTTTTCAAGGCGGTATCGGCCAGACCCTTACGGGCACCGTGGGTGGAGATGAAGTACTCCAGCACGTTCAGGCCTTCGCGGAAGTTCGCGGTAATGGGCGTCTCGATGATGGAGCCGTCAGGCTTGGCCATCAGGCCGCGCATGCCGGCCACCTGGCGGATCTGCGCCGCGGAACCGCGGGCGCCCGAGTCGGCCATCATGTAGATGGAGTTGAAGGACTCCTGCTCCACCTGCTTGCCGTGGCGGTCCGTCACGATTTCCTTGGACAGCTGGGCCATCATGACCTTGGAGACTTCGTCACCGGACTTGCCCCAGATGTCCACCACCTTGTTGTAGCGCTCACCGGCCGTCACCAGACCCGAGACATACTGCTGCTCGATCTCTTTGACTTCCTTCTGGGCGCGCGCAATGATGTCGTGCTTCTGCTTGGGCACCAGCATGTCATCGATACAGATCGAGATGCCGGCCTTGGTCGCCAGGCGAAAGCCCGACTGCAGCAGCTTGTCGGCAAACACCACGGTCTCTTTCAGGCCGCATTTGCGGAAGGACACGTTGATCAGCTTGGAGATTTCCTTTTTCTTCAACGCCTTGTTGATGTTGGAGAAAGGCAAACCCTTGGGCAGGATTTCGGACAGCAGCGCACGGCCTGCGGTGGTTTCCCACAGCTTGGTCGATGGCACAAACTCGCCGGTTTCCTTGTTCTTGGTGTACTCGGTCAAACGCACATTGATCTTGGCGTTCAGATCCACTTGCCCCGCATCGAAGGCGCGCTGAACTTCACCGGTATCGGAGAAAATCAGGCCTTCGCCCTTGCCGTTGGTACGCTCGCGGGTCGTGTAGTACAGGCCCAGCACCACGTCTTGTGACGGAACGATGGAGGGCTCGCCGTTGGCCGGGAACAGGATGTTGTTCGAAGCCAGCATCAGGGTGCGGGCTTCCATCTGCGCCTCCACCGACAGCGGCACGTGAACGGCCATCTGGTCACCGTCGAAGTCGGCGTTGAAGGCCGAGCAGACGAGCGGGTGCAGCTGGATGGCCTTGCCTTCGATCAGGATGGGTTCAAAGGCCTGGATACCGAGACGGTGCAGCGTAGGCGCACGGTTGAGCATCACTGGGTGCTCTTTGATGACCTCTTCCAGGATGTCCCAGACCACTGGCGTGCCGGATTCGACTTCCTTCTTGGCCGCCTTGATGGTGGTCGCGATGCCCATGGCTTCGAGGCGCGAGAAGATGAACGGCTTGAACAGCTCGAGGGCCATCAGCTTGGGCAAGCCGCACTGGTGCAGCTTGAGCGTCGGGCCCACGGTGATCACGGAACGGCCGGAGTAGTCGACGCGCTTGCCCAGCAAGTTCTGACGGAAACGGCCTGACTTGCCCTTGATCATGTCGGCCAGCGACTTCAGCGCGCGCTTGTTGGCGCCCGTCATGGCCTTGCCACGGCGGCCGTTGTCCAGCAGCGAGTCGACCGCTTCCTGCAGCATGCGCTTTTCATTGCGGGCAATGATCTCGGGAGCCTTGAGCTCCAGCAGACGGCGCAGACGGCTGTTGCGGTTGATGACGCGGCGGTACAGGTCGTTCAGGTCGGAGGTCGCAAAGCGGCCGCCGTCCAGCGGCACCAGCGGACGCAGGTCCGGCGGCAGCACAGGCAGCACGTCCAGCACCATCCACTCGGGCTTGATGCCGGATTTCTTGAACGCTTCCATCAATTTCAAGCGCTTGGCGTTTTTCTTGATCTTGATTTCGGAACCGGTCAGGTCATTGCGCAGCTTCTCGATTTCGACGTCGAGGTCCAGCCCTTCGAGCAGGTCCTTGATGCCTTCGGCGCCCATCTTGGCGGTGTACTCGTCACCGTATTCCTTGCGCTTGGCGTCGTAGTCGTCTTCCGACATGATGCTGAATTTCTTCAGCGGCGTCATGCCGGGATCGGTCACCACGTAGGCTTCGAAGTACAGCACGCGTTCGATGTCGCGCAGCGTCATGTCGAGCACCAGGCCCAGACGCGACGGCAGCGACTTCAGAAACCAGATGTGCGCGCAGGGCGCAGCCAGGTCGATGTGACCCATGCGCTCGCGGCGGACCTTGGTCTGCGTGACTTCAACGCCGCACTTCTCGCAGATGACGCCGCGGTGCTTGAGGCGCTTGTACTTGCCGCACAGGCATTCGTAGTCCTTGATGGGGCCAAAAATCTTGGCGCAAAAAAGACCGTCGCGCTCGGGCTTGAAAGTGCGGTAGTTGATGGTTTCAGGCTTTTTGACTTCGCCGAAAGACCACGAACGGATCTTCTCGGGCGATGCCATGCCGATCTTGATGGCATCGAAATGCTCATCCGGCGTGAATTGCTTGAACAGGTCGAGTAATGATTTCATGTGTTAAATCCTTTTCTTTCCTGTAATTAGCTGCGTTCCAGCTCGATATCGATACCGAGCGAACG
>NZ_JAKFDR010000083.1:0-1576 GCF_036676035.1 Polaromonas sp. | reverse complement strand
CCGGTCTCGGCGATCGTGCGCAGGGTGCTCTCGTTGATCCCGCCGGAGGCTTCCAGCTTGGCGCGGCCCTGGTTGAGGGCGACGGCGCGGCGCATGTCGTCCAGCGACAGTTCGTCGAGCATGACGATGTCGGCGCCGGCGTCGAGGGCTTCGCGCAGTTCTTCCAGGCTTTCCACTTCGACTTCCACCGGTTTGCCGGGGGCGATGGCGTGGGCGGCTTGTACGGTTGCCGCGATGCCGCCGCAGGCGGCGATGTGGTTTTCCTTGATCAGGAAGGCGTCGTACAGGCCGATGCGGTGGTTGTGGCAGCCGCCGCAGGTGACCGCGTATTTCTGCGCCAGGCGCAGGCCGGGCAGGGTCTTGCGGGTGTCGAGCAGTTTCACCGCGGTGCCCTGCACCAGGTCGGCATAGTGCTGGCAGCGGGTCGCCACGGCGGAAAGGGTCTGCAGGAAGTTCAGGGCGCTGCGTTCGCCGCTGAGCAGGGCGCGCGCCGGGCCTTCCAGGTGGAACAGGGCCTGGTTGGGCGCGACGCGCTGGCCATCGCGGACTTGCCAGTGCACCGCCACGCGCGGGTCGAGTCGGCGAAATACCGCGTCGACCCAGGCGGTGCCGCAGATCACCGCGGCTTCGCGGGTGATCACGGTGGCGTGGGCCAGGCGTTCGGCGGGGATCAGTTGGGCGGTGATGTCGCCGCTGCCAATGTCCTCGGCCAGGGCGCGGCGCACGTTGGCCTCGATTTCGGCGGTCAGGTCGGCGAGGGTGAGATTGGGCATGACGGGCTCCACGGTCTGGGTCGGGCGATTATAGGGATAGCCGGCGGCCGATGCAGCGGGATTGACTGGTGTTTATCGGATGAACGGTTGCTAAGGCCCGTGCTCGTCCAGGCGGCGTGCCTGTTACGGATGGGCCGTGGGCCGTGCCATCCTTGTCGGCGGGTGTCCGTGGCGGCGCTGGCTGCCGGATAGCCAGGGGCTATGCTAATCAGTGGCAGGCCTCGCTGGCGGAGGGGTTGATAGGTATTGCGCCGCTCCCCTGGGTGAGGGTCATATGCAGTGGTTTTCGACGGCAGTGGTCGAATGTCGTGTGGGTAGCCGTTGGGAGGCTGGTGCGTTGCATCTGTGACTTGGGTCATGTCTGAAAGAAAAGTCAGCTTGGTATGTGCGGGCACATCCCTATAATGGCTTTACTTTTATAAATATTGGCGCCAGGGTTTTGACGTTACGGATGACGCTCAGTTGATCGCTGTGCAGATCGGTCGCCCAAGAGGGGCAGTCTGCAGGAGACTCGCAATGAAGACTGATGCGAAAGTGGTGCACCTGAGCAAGGTGGCCTCCGAGCAGTCTCACACTTCGCCGGTAGGAAGGCTGCCCGTGGCGCTCATCCAAGTGCGTGACAAAGCTGCGCAACAGCTCAAGCAGGCCCTGCAGGCGCTGTTCGACAATGCCGACGATACCCTGTTCGAGATGGCCGACCGCGCCACCAGCAATCCCGAGCAGAATACCTTCTTCGAAGCCATGCGCGATTTGCGCCTGAAGCGCAAGAGTATCGAGCGTGGCTTCCTGCAAAAAGTCTTCGA
>NZ_JAKFDR010000082.1:0-8070 GCF_036676035.1 Polaromonas sp. | reverse complement strand
AAAAAGGCCATGCGCGGCGTTGCAAAGCCTTGTCGGGGGCCTACCCCGACGGCGTTTTGCGCCTTGCTCATGGCCTTTTTGGCTCGCAACGCATCCTTCAATATTAGTGTGAACAGGCCCTAGCCAGCAGCATTTTCAATGGCCGACTAAAGATTTATGAAGACGACGATCAAGTTGGTGGTGCGTGATTGGGACTACATGGTTCCCCTGGCGCTGGGCGATGTTCGCTCAAGCGACTTCGAGATCGAAGTTCATCGCGTAGGGACCGTGCCCGACGATCTGGCAACCAACCCGCGCTACGACGCTGGTGAGATGTCTTTCAGCCGCTACGCCCTGGCGCGCGCACGGGGCGATACGTCGATCGTTGGGGTGCCTCACTTCTTGATGCGGGCATTCCGCCACCGCTGCATCATTACCTCCGCCCACAGCCCCCTCACAGAAGTCCAGCAACTGGCCGGTAAGCGGATCGGGCTGACCGGCTGGCAGGACTCTGGCAACGTGTGGACCCGGGCGATCCTGCGGCAAGTGGGCATCGGCGTTGAAGACGCCCAATGGTTCGTGGGGCGCCTGACGGCAGAACACCCCATCGTGGATCGCCTGAACGGCTATGGCAGGCCTGGCCGCATCGAGGCGGTCCCGGGGGAGCGCCCCATGGTCGAACTCTTGCGAACGGGCGAACTGGACGCCGTTTTCACGCCCTTTATGCCTCCGGGTTTCTTCAATCCTGACTCCGGGCTCAGGCAATTGCTACCGCACTGCCGGCAAACAGAAGTCGGCTACTTCAAGTCGACGGGTTACGTGCCCGGTATTCACGTACTGGGCATCAAACCCGCCGTGGTGGCGGCGCACCCGGGCTTGCCGCATGCGCTTAGTGAGTTGCTCGACGAATCATCCAGGATTTGGTTGGAGAAGCGCCAGAAATACGCGGACACCACGCCCTGGATCATCGACGAGCTGCAACAGACGGCACGGGATCTTCCCGCCTCATGGAATCGCAATGGCTACCGCGAAAACGAACAGATGATCACCGATTTCGGCAGGGAACTTCACGCCCAGAAAATCACCCGGAAGTGTCTTTCGGCCCGGGAGCTGTTCCCGTCCATATCCCGATAGCGCCTCTGTTAACGACCTCGGAAAAGGAATCCATGATGAAAGCTGCACTGGGCCAATTTGCCGTCAGCCGTGAGTGGCAGAAAAATGCCGAAATCTGTCTTGACCTGATGGCAGAGGCGAAAAGCAGGGGGGCTGACCTCCTCGTATTGCCAGAAGGCATCCTGGCACGCGACATTGCCGATCCGGATCTGGTCCGCAAGGCGGCACAGCCGCTCGACGGCCCCTTCGTGACGCAGCTGCTGGAGGCCAGCCGCGGTTCCGAATTGACCGTGATGATGTGCGTGCATATTCCGTTTCCGGATGGCCGGATCGGGAACATCCTGATCGCCATTCGCGATGGGAAAATTCTGGCGCAGTACCAGAAGCTTCATCTTTACGACGCTTTTTCCATGAAGGAGTCAACCAATGTCACGCCGGGAGACGAGATTCCAGCCCTGGTCGAGGTGGCCGGCCTGAAAGTAGGCCTGATGACCTGCTACGACGTGCGTTTCCCCGAATTGGCCAGACGCCTTGCGCTCGATGGCGCCGACGTGTTGGTGCTGCCTGCAGCCTGGGTCAAAGGCCCGCTCAAGGAGGCGCATTGGGACGTGCTGGTCACCGCGCGTGCGCTCGAAAACACCTGCTATGTCGTGGCCACTGGCGAATGCGGCGAGCGCAATATCGGCCACAGCATGGTGGTCGATCCCTTAGGGGTTGCCGTGGCACGTGCTGCTGAAGCGCCAGCCCTGATTTTTGCGGATATCGATCCGGCACGAATCGCGTATGCCCGCAAGGTCTTGCCGGTTCTTGAGAATCGCCGCTTTGAGACGCCGGAGCTTAAAAAAGCCACGCCTGCCGCGTGAGGCAAGCCACCTGTGCCAGACCAGGCGCTCACCACCCTTGCTTTCCTCAGGTCTTGGACGACGGCTCGGCGGCCAGGGCCGGCTTGTCGCGCCGGCGCAGCTTGCCGGCGATGCGCCGGATGAGGTGCTCCAGGTCATCGAGGTAGGTGAACACCACCGGCACCACCAGCAGGCTCAGCACGGTCGAGGTGATCAGTCCGCCGATCACCGCAATCGACATCGGCGAGCGAAAGCTCGGGTCGGCCTGGCCGAAGCCGATGGCGATCGGCAGCATGCCGGCGCCCATGGCGATGGTGGTCATGATGATGGGCCGCGCGCGCTTGTGGCAGGCGTCGAGCAGCGCGTCCCAGCGCGAGAGGCCGCGGTCGCGGCGCGCGACGATGGCGTACTCCACCAGCAGGATAGAGTTCTTGGTCGCAATGCCCATCAGCATGATCAGGCCGATCAGCGAGGGCATGGAAAAACTCTTCTGCGCGATCAGCAGGCCCACGAAGGCGCCGCCCAGCGCCAGCGGCAGCGCGCACAGGATGGTCACCGGGTGCAGGAAGTCCTTGAACAGCAGCACCAGCACGATGTAGATGCACAGCACGCCGGTCAGCATGGCCAGCCCGAAGCTGGCAAACAGCTCGCCCATCACCTCGGCATCGCCGATCTCGATCACCTTGACGCCGGGGGGCAGGTTTCTGATGGACGGCAGCTGCTGCACGGCGGCTGCCACGTCGCCCAGCGGCAGGCCGGAGAGCTCGATCTGGAAGTTGATGTTGCGCGAGCGGTCGTAGCGGTCGATCACGGCCGGGCCACCGGTCATCTCCAGCGTGGCGACCTGGCCCAGCATCACCGGCCCGCGCAGGCCCGGCACGGCCAGGCGTTCCAGCACGCTGAGGTCCTTGCGCGCCGCCTCGTCCAGCTTCACCACGATGGGCACCTGGCGCTGTGACAGGTTGAGCTTGGGCAGCGAAGTGTCGTAGTCACCCACGGTGGCGATGCGCAGGGTCTCGCCGATGGCGGCGCTGGTCACGCCGAGGTCGGCCGCGCGCGCGAAGTCGGGGCGCACCGCGATCTCGGGCCGGATCAGGCTGGCCGTGGAGGCCACGCTGCCCAGGCCGGCAATCGTGCGCAGGTCTTTTTCCACCGCGAACGCGGCGGCTTGCAGGGCGTTGGGGTCTTCGCCGGTGAGCACCAGAATGTAGGCTTCGCCCGAACCTCCGAGGCCGACCTTGCTGCGCACGCCGGGCAGGGGTTCCAGCGCGGCGCGAATCTTGTTCTCGATGCCCTGCTTTCTCGGCCGCTTGGTGCGCTCGGCCAGCAGGATGGTCAGCGTGGCCTTGCGGGCCTCGGCCGCGCCCTGCGGCGCGAACGGGTCGCCGCCCGCGCTGCCGCCGCCTATGGTGGTGTAGACGCTTTTCACATGCTCGACCTGGCTGATCATCAGGCGTGCCTGTTCGGCGGCCACCCTGGTTTGCGCCAGGGTCGAGCCTGGCGCCAGCTCCAGGTAGACCTGGGTCTGCGAGTTGTCGTCGGGCGGAATGAAGCCGGTGGGCAGCAGCGGGATCAGGGCCAGCGAGCCGAGGAAGAACAGGGTCGAGAAGATCATCGTCATCACGCGGTGCTTCATGCTCCAGTTCACGCAGCGCATGTAGACCGTCAACCAGCGCGGGTCCCGGTGTTCGCCCACGATGGGTTTGAGCATGTAGGCCGCCATCATGGGGGTGAGCACACGCGCCACCACCAGCGAAGCAAACACCGCGAGCGAGGCGGTCCAGCCGAACTGCTTGAAGAACTTGCCGGCCACGCCGCTCATGAAGGCCGTGGGCAGGAACACCGCGATCAGCGTGAAGGTGGTGGCGATCACGGCCAGGCCGATTTCGTCGGCGGCCTCCATGGCGGCCTGGTAAGGGGTCTTGCCCATGCGCAGATGCCGCACGATGTTTTCCACCTCCACAATCGCGTCGTCGACCAGAATGCCGATGACCAGCGACAGTGCCAGCAAGGTCACCACGTTGACCGAAAAGCCCAGCAAATACATGCCGGTGAAGGCCGGGATCACCGACATCGGCAGCGCGATGGCGGAGACAAAGGTGGCGCGCCAGTCGCGCAGAAACAGCCAGACCACCAGCACCGCGAGAATCGCGCCCTCGTAGAGCAGGAGCAGCGAGCCGTCGTACTCTTCCTCGACCGGCGTGACAAAGTTGAAGGACTCGGTCAACTCCAGGTCCGGGTTCTGGGCCTTGAATTCGGCCAGCGCCTTCTGCACGGCGGCGCCCACGCTGACTTCGCTTTCGCCACGGCTGCGCGCCACCTCGAAGCCCACCACCGGCTTGCCGTTGAGCAGCGCGGCCGCGCGCGGCTCGGCCGAGGTGTCGCTGACATCCGCGACCTGGTCGAGGCGGATGCGCCGCCCGTCGCTCAGTGCCAGCTCCAGTTTGGCAATTTCCTGTGCGGTTTTCACGGTGGCCAGGGTGCGCACCGGTTGCTCGCCGCCCCCCACATCGGTGCGGCCACCGGCACTTTCGGTCTGCACCTGGCGCAGCTGGTGCGAGATGTCGGCGGCAGTCGCGCCCAGCGCCTGCAGCCGCGACGGGTCCAGCGCCACGCGGATCTCGCGGCTCACGCCGCCGACGCGGTTGACGGCGCCGACACCGCGCACCGCCAGCAGCCTGCGCGAGATGTCGTTGTCGACAAACCAGGACAGCGCCTCTTCGTCCATGCGGGCCGAGCGGATGGTGAAGGCCAGCACCGGCTGGCTGGCCAGGTCCATCTTGGTGACCACCGGGTCGCGCAGGTCGCCGGGCAGGTCGCCGCGCACGCGCGAGATCGCCGAACGCACATCGTCCACCGCTTCCTGCACCGGTTTTTCGAGGCGGAATTCAGCCGTGACGGTCACGCCGCCGTCCTGCACCTTGGTGTGGATGTGCTTGAGGCCCTGCAGCGTGGCGATCGCGTTTTCCAGCTTGCGCGCCACATCGGTTTCGAGCTGGGCCGGCGCCGCGCCGGGCAGCGAGGCCGAGACGCTGACCGTGGGCAGGTCAATGTCGGGGAAGTTCTGCACCTTCATCGCCTTGAAGGAGAGCAGCCCGGCAAAACTCAGCAGCACGAACAGCATGACCGCTGGAATCGGGTTTTTGATCGACCAGGAGGAGACGTTCAGCATGAAAGTCACTCCTTATTTTGTAGCTGCTGACGCAGGTGTAACAGGGGCTGTGGCCTGATTTGGCTGTGCATCGGCAATGCGGACCAGATCGCCGTCGTTGAGGAAGCCGGCACCCTGGACCACCAGCCGCGCGTCGGCGTTCAGGCCGCCGGTGATCTCGACGCGGTCGGCGGCCAGGCGGCCGGTCTGCACCTTGACCTGGCTCACGCGGTTGTCGGGGCCCAGGCGGTAAACATAGCTGAAACCGTCGCGCACCACCACGGCAGCCTGCGGCACCGTGAGTGCGCTGGTGTTGCCCAGATCAAACTCGCCGCGTGCGAACATCCCGGCTTTTGCTGCCCCCACGCTTGTCGCTTCGCGTGCCTCCGGCGTTGCGCTGCCCCTTTCACGACGTATAGGGGCTAATTTTCCTTGGGGCGGCCCGGCGGAAAATTTTGGGGCCTCTGTGCTGGTCGCTGCGTTGCCTGGCAGCGGGGTGAGGTCCACATAAACCAGCGCCGCGCGGGTCTGCGGATCGACCGTGGGGCCTATCATGCGCACCCGGCCTGCCAGCCGCGCACCGCTGGCGGCCGTGACCTGCGCCGTCGTGCCCTTGGTGATGCGGCCCAGTTCGGCCGAGGTCACTTCGGCGCGCCATTCGAGCCGGCCCTGGCGGATCAGGCGAAACAGCTCGGTGCCCGAGGCCAGCACGGCGCCCACGGTGGCGGTACGCGCCGAGATCACGCCATGGTCAGGCGCCAGCACCTGCGTTTGCGTGAGCCTAGCCTGTTGTGTCTGGAACGCCGCCCGCGCCACTTCGACACGCGCCTTGGCGGTCTGCTCGGCCGTCAGGTACTGGTTGATCTGCGAGGCGCTCAGTGCGCCGCTGGTCTGCAGGGTGCGGGCACGCTCGGCGTTGGCCGCGGCGTCGGCGGCGTTGGCTTCGGCCTCCATCAGGCTGGCGCGGGCCTGCGCCAGGTCGGCACGCACGGTGTCGGGTGCGAAGGTGGCCAGCACCTGGCCCTTGCGCACGCTGTCGCCGACGTTGACATGCACCTCGGTCAGCCGCAGGCCGTTGGCCTCGGTGCCCACGCTGGCTTCCTGCCAGGCCGTGATGTTGCCATTGGCCGCGAGCTTGACCGGCAGGCGCACCTGTTGCGGCTGGGCCGTGGTCACCGTGAGCGCGGGCTTGGGTGGTGCCGCATTCGCACTCGCGGAGGCGCTTCCGGACCGGGATGAGAAAGCAAACAGCGCGACCACGGTGATGGTGCTGACAGCTATCAAAGTAATAGCAATTGGGTTGGATTTGAAGCTTTTCATAAGGCTGGGTCAATCATCAAATTCGGCAATGGTCGGGGCCCGGCTTATTGCGGCAAGGCCGCGGGGGTCGCAGAGGTGCCGAGCGCTTCGTCATGGGCAGCCACGGGGGCGCTGCGGTCCCAGCCGCCTCCGACGGCACGGTACAGCGCAACCCAGGCGGTAAGCCGCTCGCGCTGCAGCAGGAGCAGCGAGGTTTCAGCCGCCAGCCGGGTGCGGCGTGCGTCTTCCAGCTCCACCAGGCTGGCCAGGCCGCTCTTGTAGCGGGCCTCGGTGCCGGTGAAGGAGGCGCGGTAGTTTTCGGCGGCAACCCGGGCATCGTCCTGGCGGCTGCCGGTGCTGTCCAGGTTGACCAGGGCTTCTTCCACTTCGCGCACCGCCTGCCGGACCGTGCCGCGGTACTGGGCTACGGCCTCCTCGTACCGGGCACGGCTGGCCTGAAGCTCGGCCGCGTGGGCGCCCCCGTCGAACAGGGGAATGGCCAGGGTCAGCGGACCAAACGACCAGGTGCTGAAGTCCTGGGTAACACCGCGGGACCGGATCCGGGAGCTGCCCACCGATCCGCTCAGGCTCAGGTGCGGATAGCGCTGCACCTGCGCGTGGCCGACATCCGCGCTGGCCGCATGGACTTCCCGCTCGGCGTTGAACACGTCGGGGCGCTGTGCCAGTGCCTGGGCCGGCACACTTGCTATGGAAATGGGAGCTTCTTGCGCAGGTGTTGCAACGGGTACGGCCATTTTTTCTCTTAAATCCGGCTCTGTCCATGCCGTCAATGCGACCAGGGCCTTGATGTCCAGGTCGCAGCGGGCGCGCTGCTGTGTTGCCAGGCTGTTGCCTTCCGCCGCGCTGGCGCGGGCCAGCGCGGCGGTGGCGGGGGCCGTGAAACCGGCCTGTGCGCTGAGGTCGGACAGGCGTGCGGTTTCTGCCCGCGACAACGCATCGGCGCGCGCCACGGTCAGCAGCTGGTGGCAGGTTCTAAGGCTGTAGTACTGGTTGGCCACCTCGGCGGCGACCGAGACGCGGGCGTCATGCCACTGGGCCTGCGCGCCTTCGAATCTGGCCTGTGCCGCATCCCGGGCGGCCTGGCGGCCGCCAAACAGGTCCAGTTCCCAGGACGCCTGCAAATGGGCCTCTGCCGTCGTCGTGATGGCGGGCGGTGTCGCTGCTCCGGCCATTTGCGCGCGGCTGCGCGTGGCGCTGAGGGAGGCATCGAGCGAGGGCAGCAAGGCCGCGCCGGCCGTCACGCGGGTGGCGCGGGACAGCTCGATGCGCGAGCGGGCCGAGGCGACCGAGGGGCTGGCAGCTTGCGCGGCCTCGATCAGCGCCACCAGCAGCGGGTCCTTGTGCTGCTGCCACCACTGGGAGAGGTCGGTCAGCGTGCCCTGGTGCGGCAAGGGGGCTTGCCATTGAGCCGCAGGAGGCGCTGAAACCGACGCGGGCGGCCCCTGGGTGGCGCAGGCAGCGAGCCAGAAGGGGACGCAGCTCAGAGCGATCAGACGCAGTTTTCTCATCGTTTCTTTCCCTAGGGCCTGCTCACACTGATACTGGAGGTGCGAAGGGGTTCCATCGGGCGCAAATCAAGGCGCCTGCTGCCGCCCGCACTGATGTGCGGGCAAGGTAGGCAACGCCGAGTTGCGCCCGATGGGACCCCTTCCCTTCGGGTTGCGA
>NZ_JAKFDR010000081.1:0-4714 GCF_036676035.1 Polaromonas sp. | reverse complement strand
CACCATGATCGGCCTGGCCGACGACGGCATGACCATGCTGTGCGTCACGCACGAGATGGGCTTTGCCCGCAGCGTGGCCGACCGCGTGATCTTCATGGCCAACGGCCAGATCATCGAGCAGGCGCCACCGCAGCAGTTCTTCAGCAAGCCGCAGCACGAAACCACGCGCAATTTCCTGGGACAAATTCTGAGCTCGCATCAACATGCCGGGTAAAGCCTCGTCAGTGTTTTCTTCCCTCGCCCCCATGCTTCCTCCCGTTTTAATCTCGCTGTCGTCCTTTGGCGCGGCTGAAGTGCGCCGCCATGGCCAGCTCTGGTTCACGCGGCTTTCACACGCGGCCGGCGCCGACGGCGTGGAGGTGCGCGGTGAGCTGCTGGTTGACGCCGCCGCCGAGCTCCCGGCACTGGCGCAAGCGATTCGCCAGGCGGCCATGCGCGTGGTTTATTCCAGCCCTGAAGGCCTGTGGGCCAGCGATGGCACGCTGGACCAGCCCGCACTGGAGCGGGCACTGACTGCGGCCGAAACCCTGTGTGCACCGCGGTTCAAAATGGCCATTGGCGGCTTTGGCCCCGCATCGCACAGCACGCTCGCCCCGCTGCTGGACCGCCTGCATGCAGGCAAGACCGAGCTGGTGATCGAGAACGACCAGACGCCGGCCGCCGGCACGCTGGCCGCGCTGCAGGACTTTTTTGACACGGCCAATGACCAGGGGATTTTTCTGGGCATGACCTTTGACATGGGCAACTGGCACTGGACAGGCGAGTGCCCCCTGCAGGCCGCCGCGGCGCTGGCGCAGCAGGTGCGTTATGTGCACTGCAAAGGCGTGCAGCGCCAGCCGCAGCGCTGGGTGGCCGTGCCGCTGGCCGAGTCGAGCGCACCCTGGCGCGCCGTGCTGCGCGCCCTGCCGGCCAACGTACCATGGGCCATTGAATACCCGCTGATCGGCGACGACCTGCTGGCCGTGACGCGCGAACAGATCCACCAACTTCGTGCCGTGGCCGCGCAACTGTCGGCCCGTACACTGCAACCGGAGCCCACCCTCGCATGAACACCCCCCACGCAAAGACCCCCTTCGACGTCGCCCTGTTCGGCGAAGCCATGATGCTGCTGGTGGCCGACCAGCCCGGCCCGCTGGAGCATGCCGAGGCCTTTCACAAGCGCACCGCCGGCGCTGAAACCAACGTGGCCATCGGCCTGGCGCGCCTGGGCCTCAAGGTCGGCTGGGCCAGCCGCCTGGGCACCGATTCCATGGGCCGCTACCTGCTGGCCGCCATGGCCAAGGAGGGCATTGACTGCTCGCACGTCATTTGCGACGCCAACCAGAAAACCGGCTTTCAATTCAAGGGCAAGGTCACCGACGGCAGCGACCCGCCGGTGGAATACCACCGCAAGGGCTCGGCCGCCAGCCACATGGGCGTGAACGACATTGACGAAGCCTGGCTGCTGTCGGCACGACACCTGCATGCCACCGGCGTGTTTGCAGCCATCTCGGCCACGACCTTGCCCGCCGCCCGCAAAACCATGGACCTGATGCGCGCCGCCGGCCGCAGCGTCTCGTTTGACCCCAACCTGCGCCCCACGCTGTGGGCCACGCCCGAGCTCATGCGCGAATCCATCAACGACCTGGCCACGCGCGCCGACTGGGTGCTGCCAGGCCTGGAAGAAGGCCGCTTTCTGACCGGCGAAACCACGCCCGAAGGCGTTGCGCGTTTCTACCGCCAGCGCGGCGCCAAACTGGTCGTCGTCAAGCTCGGCAGCGAAGGCGCGTATTTTGAAGACGCCTCAGGCAACGGCCATGTGGCCGGCTTTCCGGTGGCAGAAGTGATAGACACCGTGGGTGCAGGCGACGGCTTTGCGGTCGGCGTGATCAGCGCCCTGCTCGACGGCCTGAGCGTGCCCGAGGCGGTGAAGCGCGGCGCCTGGATAGGCGCGCGTGCCGTGCAGGTGCTGGGCGACAGCGAGGGCCTGCCGACCCGCGCCGAGCTGGACGCCGCAAAGCTTTAACCTAGAAACCGCAGTTGACCGCTCATTGCCCGCTGGCAAGAATCGCATGAACACACGCTTATTCGCTCACGCACAAGTTCACCTTTTGGCAGGCAGCGCTACGCACCCGATTGAGCCGCCCTGGCGCGCGCTGGCGGCGTTGCTCCTCCTTGCAGACATCAGCCTGCAGCGTCGTGCGCAGCGAAGGGCCGCCCCCGAGCAAGCACAACCCCCTCGGGGGGCAGCGCAGTACGCGAAGCGACAAGCGTGGGGGCTCCCGCTCGCCTTGCCAGCCCACCCCATGACGGCCCACTCGGGCGCGTCCAACTGCGGTTTCTAGGTTTAAGCGATGGGTACATCAACGCGCAAAAAAGTCCTGGTCTTCCGGGAACTGCCGCCCGACCAGTTGGCCCGCCTTGAAGCGCAGCACGACGTGACAGTCGCCAACCCGCGCCTGCCCGAGCAAGCCGCCGCCTTCCACGCCGCGCTGGCCAGCGCCGAAGGCATGATCGGCTCCAGTTATCCGGTGAACGAGGCCCTGCTTGCCACGGCGCCGCAGCTCAAGGTCATCTCCAGCGTGTCGGTGGGCGTCGACAACTACGCCCTGCCCGCGCTCGCCGCGCGCGGCATCATGCTGTGCCACACGCCCGGCGTGCTGACCGAAACCACCGCAGACACCATCTTTTCCCTCATCATGGCCAGCAGCCGCCGCCTGGTCGAACTGGCCAGCCATGTGCGCGAAGGCCGCTGGACGCGCAACATCGGCGAAGAACTGTTTGGCTGGGACGTGCACGGCAAGACGCTGGGCATCCTCGGCTTCGGCCGCATCGGCCAAGCCGTGGCCCGCCGCGCCGCACTGGGCTTTGGCATGCCCGTGCTGTACCACAGCCGCCGGCCCGTGGATGTGCCTGAGCTGGCTGGCAAGGCCACGCACGCACCGCTGGATGAATTGCTGCGACGCGCCGACATCGTCGCCGCCGTGCTGCCCTTGTCAAACGAAACCCGCGGCCTCATGGGCGCACGCGAGTTTGGCCTGATGAAACCCGGCGCCATCTTCATCAACGGCGGGCGCGGCGCCACCGTGCAGGAAGACGCCCTGCTCCACGCCCTCAACCACGGCACCCTGCGCGCCGCCGGGCTCGACGTGTTTGCCACCGAGCCGCTACCTATGGACTCACCACTGCGCACCCACCCCAAAGTAACGGCCCTGCCGCACATCGGCTCGGCCACGTTCGAGACGCGGCATGCGATGGCGGTGCTGGCGACGAGCAACCTGCTGCAGGCTTTGGCGGGGGAGCGGCCGGTGGCGGTGTTTGAGGCGGCAGGTTCGTAGCAAAATCGGCCTTCAGCCCCTATTTAACGGGCGCGAGTAGCTATTAATTTCATAGCGCATCGCCGCCTTCATTGAGGATGTTCAGATAAGCGTCGTACACAAACACCCGGTTGCGGCGCTGGCCGGTGAGTTCGCGAGCGATGCCCAGCTCCACCAGTGTCAGCATGGCCTTGGAGGCGGTGGGAAAGGTGATGCCGGCGCTTTGGCCGATCTGGCGCAGGCTGCATAACGGCCGCTGCCGCAGGGTGTCGAGCACGCGCAGGACGTTGGCGGCACCCCTACCAACATGTTCACCGTTCTGAACACGCTGGGTGTCCTGCTGGAACAAGTCCACCAGCCGTCGGGCAGTCTGCACGGCGCTGGTGGCGGTTTGCTCCACGCCTTCGAGAAAAAAATCCACCCACGCCTCCCAATCCCCTTCGGTGCGAACACGGTCGAGCAGCTCGTAATACAGGGGACGGTGCTGCTTGAAATAGAGGCTCAGGTAGAGCAGCGGCTGCTGGAGCGCGCCGCCAACATGGAGCAGCAGCGCAATCAGCAAGCGCCCCAGCCGGCCGTTGCCGTCCAGAAAGGGGTGAATGGTCTCGAACTGGACATGCGCGAGTGCCGCCTTGAGCAGCACGGGCAAGTCGCCATTTGCGTTGCCACCTGGGTCGTCATTTTTGCCGTGAATGAAGCGCTCCAGCGCGGTCATGCAGGACTCGACCTCCTGGGGCGGGGGCGGCACGAAGCGGGCATTACCGGGCCGGGTGCCGCCGATCCAGTTCTGGCTTCGACGGAACTCGCCGGGGGCCTTTTCGCTGCCGCGCCCGCGCGCCATCAGCCGGGCATGCATTTCGCGCAACAGTCGGTTGCACAGGGGAAAGCCCTCGCGCAAGCGCGTCATGCCGTGTTCCAGTGCCGCGACGTAGTTGGAGACTTCCACCACGTCGTCGAAGGGCACGCCGGGCAATTCGTCCAGCTCAAACAGCAGCAGGTCAGACAGCGAGGACTGCGTGCCCTCAATTTGCGAGGACAGCACCGCCTCGCGCCGCACATAGGCATAAAGAAAGAGTTGCGGGTCTGGCAGCAGCAGCGCGATGCTGTCAAGGCGACCCAGCGCCAAGGTGGCCTTCTCCAACGCTGCTTGCCGAGTGCCGCCCAGATCGAGCGGCGGCAAGGGCGGCAATGGGTCGGGGACGAAGGCGTGGACGGTTTCTCCCCCCGCTATGCTGGCGGCATACCGGCCTGTCACTTCACGACGCATGGCGAACGAGCCTTGAATAAGGTTTTACGCTATTAAACATAACAGCACTTTACTTTAATAAGGCTCCACTGTGGGGCTCAATTCCATTCCAAGCCCATTTTCTGGCGGTGCTTGTACACGGGCGAAGAGCGTTTCCACTTCAACTGCAAGC
>NZ_JAKFDR010000080.1:0-12981 GCF_036676035.1 Polaromonas sp. | reverse complement strand
CCAGCGCGCGCCAGGGCGGCTCAATCGGGTGCGTAGCGCTGTCACCCAAAAAGTGAACTCGCGCGTGAGCGAATAAGTATGTGTTCATGCGGTCTTGCCAGCGGTTAATGAGCGGTCAACTGCGGTTTCTAGGTTCAAGGCATATTACCCGGCTTGTGTGGCCGCTTGCCTGGGTGGCTACCCGCTGGTTGCCAGTGGGCAATGCGCAATGGCCACGGTGCGCTTTCTGCGCTGCTGGGATAATTGGGCCTATGTCAACGCCCGCCCCCGGTTTAGCCGGTTCCTCGCATTTTGCTACTGATAACGGCCCGTTTTCACCGTGGCGCCTGAGCGTGGCCCCCATGATGGACTGGACGGACCGGCATTGCCGCTACTTTCACCGCCTGCTGTCCGGCCACGCCTTGCTGTACACCGAGATGGTGACCACGGGCGCGCTGATTCACGGCGACGTGGCGCGGCATCTGCGTTTTGGCGTGGAAGAGCACCCGGTGGCATTGCAGCTGGGCGGCAGCGAGCCGGCCGAGCTGGCCCAGTGCGCCCGCTTAAGCGAGCAGTGGGGCTATGACGAAATCAACCTGAACTGCGGCTGCCCCAGCGAGCGGGTGCAGCGCGGCTCCTTCGGCGCCTGCCTGATGACCGAGCCGCAACTGGTGGCCGATTGCGTCAAAGCCATGGTCGACGTGGTGTCCGTGCCCGTGACCATCAAGCACCGCATCGGCATCGACCAGGGTGAAAGCTACGGTTTCGTGCGCGATTTTGTGGGCGCGGTCAGCGAGGCGGGCTGCAGCACCTTCATCGTCCACGCGCGCAACGCCTGGCTCAAGGGCCTTTCCCCGAAGGAAAACCGCGAGGTGCCGCCGCTGCGCTACGAGCTGGTGCACCGGCTCAAGGCCGAGTTTCCGCAACTCACCATCGCCATCAACGGCGGCATCACCACCAGCGCCCAGGTGGCCGAGCAGCTGCAGCAACTCGACGGCGTGATGATTGGCCGCGAGGCCTACCACAACCCCTGGTGGCTCAGCGCCTGGGATGCGGCGTTTTACGGTGCCACCACCCCTGAGCGGACGCGCGAATCGGTGGAGGCGCAGATGGTGGACTACATGGCACGCGAAGCCGCCGAACACGGCACGCCCTGGAGCAGCATTGCCCGCCACATGCTGGGGCTGCGCCACGGCCTGCCCGGCGCGCGCCGCTGGCGGCAGGTGTGGAGCGACCACAAGCTCAAGGCTCTGCACCCGCGCGATGTGATGGCACTGGCGCATGGGGCTGTGCAAGAGGCGGCGTAAGGCGTTTGGCTTGTGGTTGATGCAACTCTCAGCTCAGTGCGTGCGATACGCTTTTCTTGCTCCCTCGCCCTTTGGGAGAGGGTTGGGGTGAGGGCCAGCGGCGTATAAAAACGGCAGTCTTTCGCATTGGTCGCAGTTCCCATGCCAGCCTTCTCCCAAAGGCGGGAAGGCGTAAAACGGGAAACATCGCTGTTCAAGCGACAGGAAGTGCTGAGTAATTATTGGTTGAGTGCAAAATTAGCTGCCAGCCGCCGTAAATATTGCGCGAATAGCTATTAAAAATGTAGCAAATCGGGCTATCGAACCTGTCTTGGGAGACTGGATGCCTGAAGTGGCGGCCGAGGCCAGGGAAGTCAAGCCCATAGCCAACGGCGGCATGCAAACCAACTGATCGGCCAACCGATGTTATTCCGCAGTTTTGCGGGGTTTGCAGGTTTGTTACTCAGCAGTCCGAAAGTAGTGCGACATACTTTGTCATCCTGAGCGCAGCGAAGGATCCCGGTATGCCGGCAAGATTCTTCGCGTTGCTCAGAATGACAGCATGGGTGGCGTCGCCTTCATTACGGACTGCTGAGTAAATCACGGCGACGCCGCTGCTGCTTGGAAAAATGCTGATATAAACCAATGACTTATAACAAAGGTCGGAGGTGACCAACATGAACTGTCGGTTATGTTATTTGGTAGGCTTGCGGTCTGTATCACGTTAGCCCTCTATCCACATGAAAGACATTCTTCTTGCCGTCGTTCCGTTAGTGAGTGCCGCGCTCGCCGCGTTCCTTGCTTATTGGTTCACTTCGCGCGCAAAGCGAGACGAATCAATCGTTCGCTTTAAGGAGGAAAAGTACGCAAAGCTGTTGGTCAAGCTTCAGGGTTTTGTTGGAACCACAACCTCTGCCAAATTGAAGCGAGAGTTCTTCGAAGAGCAGTACCAATCTTGGTTGTACGCCTCGGATGAGGTGGTCGAAGCAATCAACGCGCTTGTGCAGTTGGTTATTGCGAGTCGGGGCACAGCGCCAAACCTAGATGCGGGCCGAAAGGCTGTTGGCGAGATTGTTCTTGCCATGCGACGCGACCTGCTTCGAGAAACAAAGCTTTCTTCTGTTTCCTTCAGGTACACAGATGTGCTTGAGTAACAAGAAGGCTAACCGGTCGTTCGAGCCGACAGCCCTCGGCAAGCCTCGGTCTGCGGCTCAACTTCAACGTTATGCCTCACCACACGCGCGTGACGAATGAAGCCAGTTCACGAAGTACTACTGGAAGCAAAGGCCTTAGCGCGTAGGGTGCTCTCTGGGGACCTCTCACCTGGTGAAGGGTGTGCATGGATCGCGGAACTGTGCGAACTGAACGACTGGCCGGAACCTCTCGTTCCATTCTCCGCTCTCGCTCATGAACAGGACGGACACGACGCACTTGGCTTTAACAGGGAGAACACGGTGCCATTGGTGTTGACCGAATGTCGCCGCTTGCTCGGGGAGGCAGAGGATGAGGCATAACAGGTCGTATATGGACTCCCCCTCAACAGCAAGAAACTGACCGATAGTTGAACCCCGGCCCGCTGGCCGCGACGCCCTTCGCCGCAAAGGTATGAATGAAAAGTGCCCGCAGCCCTTTAAATTTATGCGCAAGAAGCTATTGTTTTGATAGCAAATCGCTGCCGCGGCAAGCGTGGCCGGCTGAAACTCAAAGCCCCGGCGGACTCAAATTAAAAGCCTGGCTCCCATCGCTAAGCTCAAAATTTTCCCTGCACCGTGCGCCTGATCTCGGCCACCGCGCACAAACTGGCCCGGCTGGTGTACTTCATGCGCACAAAAGGGCCGGCCTGCGTGGAGACGGGGCAGCAGTACCATGAAGAGCACGACCGCGACCGCGAGTGGGTGGTGCACAATCTCACCAAACGTTTTCAGACTTTACTTCGACATCACCTGCCCATGCATGACAACGATTGGTCCGTAAGCGCCGTGGCGCTGCCCAGCGAATCACGCGTCTCTCGCGTGTACGAAACAACAAACTTGGCTGATGCCTATGCGATTCGCTTGCCGAAGGACGCAAGCACCGACCCTGAGTTGCTTGCACGCTTCCTCTTCTCCCAGCAAGCGCCATGGGTTGCAACACTCATGCGACTGCGCGACGCGCTTGTTGCCGGATTCGGCCTCAAGACATCGAAGCAGTTGCAAAGATCGGATGGGGCAAGTGGCGACAAGCGCATCCACATCTTCAAGATTTATGAGACGAGCACGCACGAGATTCTTTTAGGCGAGGACGACAAGCACCTCGACTTCAGGCTGTCGGTGTTGCACCAGACAAGGACGGTGTCTGCCGAAAGCACGCCCTACCTGGTTGTGTCAACCGTTGTGCATTGCCACAATCGCTTGGGGCGCGCGTATATCATGCTTATCGCTCCGTTCCATCGGATGGTCGTCAAGTCCGGCCTGCGCAGAGCGGCTCGTGTCGGGTGGCCCACTTCTGCCATTGCATGAATACCGCCACGCCAGGTCTTGAGCGCACCGCAGAAAGGTCTGCCCCATTTATTGCGCCAGACCACCTTCGGCTTGCGCTGATACCAACTACAAGGGCTTTTGTTTCATGGTCGTAGATCCCCACTTCGCAGCTCATTTCATTGCCGGCTACAAGAGCCTCCTCGCCGAGGTCCATCGCCAATCTGGCGGTGAGCCTCACGAAAGGTCGCTCCCATGAGGTGCATCACGCGATCCGCAATGCTTCTGTTCTGGGCCTTCGTGGCAGTCACAGGAGCAGTCGCGCAGAATCTGTACAAGTCCGTCGGACCAGACGGCAGGGTCGTCTACAGCGACCGTCCACCAACCGAAGGTCGGATCGAGAAGACGATGAGGTTTGAGAACTTGCCAAGCAGCGCGTTGCCCGCCTCAGCTTCTTCGTATGTTGAACAGCTGCGCAGAATGAGGGCCTCGGCTACTCCAAGCACGCCGCCAACAAATGGAGTGGTCTTGTACTCGGCAACTTGGTGCGGCTACTGCAAGCAGGCAAAAGCTTATCTGGCGAGCAAGGGCGTCACATACCAAGAGGTCGACATTGACACGAACAATGGGATGACCGCCTTCGCACAATCTGGCGGCGGCAAGGGTGTCCCGTTGCTCCTCGCAAGTGGTCAACGAGTCCAAGGGTTCTCGCCTGCCGCGTACGATGCACTCTTTGCCAATCGAAAGTAGCGCGGTGCCGCTCATTCATTCGTCGTCCCCTCGTTCATACTCCCAACTCACATGAACCCCATCACTCTCAGCACTCTCAAAGCCTTCCCGCAGCAGCTGGAGGCGCACTACGCCGCCATTCCTTCCGAGTTCAAGCACTGGGCTCCTCCGTCGTGGGATGGTGTGCCGAGTGAACCGTTCACCGCCATTGAGCAAATCTGCCATGTGCGTGACATTGAGGTCGAGGGGTATCACGTGCGCTTGCACCGCACGCTGGACGAATCCAACCCAACGCTGGCGTCCATCGACAGCGAAGCTCTTGCCAAGGCACGTTCCTACGCCACGGCAAATGCGAGTGCAGTCTTTGAGTCTTTCCGCGAGGCGCGTGCGAGGACTGTCGCGCTCGTCACCAGTCTGACTGCTGATCAATTCAACCGTACCGCGGTCTTTGAAGGCTACGGCCCACTGACGCTGCGCAGCCTGGTGCACTACCTCTGTAGCCATGACCAGCAGCATCTCGCTGGGCTGCAATGGTTGCTCGGAAAGATGGAGGCCTCGCGTGTCTAGTACTGCAACCCGAAAATATCGAAACATGAAAGCGCGTCTTCGCACCCATGGCGGCGTTGCAACCCTTGCGAAGGCGCACAGCCTTCGCTGCGGTTTGCGCCTTGCCCTGGGCACGAATCCATCACTTTCATTTTGTTTCGCTACTTTCGGGTTGCAGTACTAGGTGCGAGGCTGACCCTTCCGACCCTTCCTCTATGTGGGGACTCCCCCTCAGGGGCAAGAAATTGACCGGCAGTTGAGTTTTTGCTTGCCCGGTGCGCGCCGCTGGTGGCTGGAGCGCAGTGTCTGCGGCGTCTTTTGGCTCAAAGGTATATGCAAAAAATGCCTGCAGCCCTTTAAATACGTGCGCAAGCAGCTATTGTTTTGATAGTGAATTGTTACTCCGGGCGGAGTAATGGGCTGAAATTCAAAGGGGCTGAAATTCAAAGGGGCTGAAATTCAAAGCCCCAGCGGACTCAAATCGAGCCGGCCCTCGCGCAGGGCGGGGCACCAGAAGTAGGCGCCGCTCAAGGGCTGGCTGAACTGGAACAGGCCGTCTACCTGCCCGTCGCGGGCGCCCGTCATGCTGGCGAGCAGGATTTCAAACGCCTCCAGGCTGCGGCCAAACGCCACAAACACCAGCCCGGCGCTGCTGCCTTGCATCCAGGGCATGCTACGGCGCAGCATGAAAGCCTGGCTGCCGTCGCTGAGCTCAAAATTCTCCTGCGCCGTGCGCTTGACGTGGGCGGTTGCTGGCGCATCCTCGTCTTCTTCATTGCTTTCGCGGTCGCGACCTATCAGCTCGGTCTCTTTGGCCGGGCCCAGTGACTGGAAATGCGCCAGGTTGTGCTGCCAGCGCTGCACGGCGACAAAGCTCGAGCCATTGAGGCCGGCGGCGGCGTTGTGCACCAGTGCCGTGGCCACCGCGTCGTCGCCGGCGGGGTTTTCGGTGCCGTCTTCGAAGCCCGTCAGGTCATGCCCGCTGCGGTATTTGAATGCATCAGTCACCTCGCTCAGCGTGAAGGCGGGCGCCAGCAGGGCCTCCAGCGCTTGCGTGCGGTGCAGCAAATCGCCGGGGTCTTGCCCGTCCAGGGTGCGCAGCCACAGCCACAAGGCGGTTTGCGTGGCGGGCAGGTCCACCAGCGAGCCGGGGACGGGCTCAAATGTCTTGAGCCCAGGCACGCTGGCGCCCAGGGCGGCGACCAGGGGCGCACCGAGCCCGGCCACGACCTGCCGGCCATCGGTGGCAGCGGCCAGTTGGGTCAGTGTTTGCTTGAGTTGCTGGGCGCTGACGCCAGCGCCCAGCGAAAAAGTCAGGTAGCGGGCATGGGCCGGGATGGGCGCCAGCACGCCGGGTTGCGGTGTGGGCATGTTCAGGATGGGCGAGAAGTGAAGCCCCGACGATAGCTCAACTCAGATGGCCGCTTCCAGCCCGTTTTTGAAGTGTGCCTGCATTTTCTGCATGGCCTCGGGCGCGTCGCGGCGGACGAGGGCGGCCATGATGGCCTGGTGCTCGGCCAGCGACTCCCTGATGCGGCCCGACTTGAGCAGGGAGTTGTGGCGATTCAACTTCATCACCTTGCGCAGGTCGGCCACCATCTGGTCGCGCCAGCGGTTGTTGGCAATTTCCAGCAGGCGCATGTGGATGGTTTCGTTGATCTCGAAAAAGCGCTCGCGGTTGCCCACAGCCTGTTCCAGTTCGTGGTGCAGGCTTTGCAGTTCCTTGAGCTGGGCCTCGCTGGCCTGGGTGGCCACCACGCCGACGGCATCGCTTTCCAGCAGGGCGAGCAGGTGGTAGACATCGGTCAGGTCGCGTTCGGAGACTTCCGTCACGTAGGCGCCGCGCCGCACTTTCATGGTCACCAGCCCCTCGGTGGCCAGCACCTTGAGGGCTTCGCGCAGCGGCGTGCGGCTGATGCCGTATTCCTCGGCCAGCTTGAGTTCGTCAATCCAGCTGCCGGGGGCCAGCTCGCGGCTGAAAATGCGCTGGCGCAGCCGCTCGGCCACTTCCTCATAAAGCGCCCGGGGAGTCAGGGAAACAGCAGCCATGGTTAAAGAGACTTATATATAGTGGGATCCAAGCGGGCGGGTGCTAGTGTGGTGTTGCACGCTATCCGGCACATAAAACCGCGTCTTTTCGTCCATGACGGCGTTGCAAATCCGCGCAATAGCGGGGCTATTGCTGTGGTTTGCGTCTTGTCCTGAACAAAAATCCATCGGTTTTATTGGTGCCGTCAAGCATGCAACACCACACTAGCGTGCGGCACCACGCCAAGCAATCATGGGTGCATTTTACTCGAAAGTGAATTTTGCATCAATAATTATAAATGATGTAAACTTGTGGACGAATGTGGATGACCATGGGGAATGCCACGCCAACCGAATGCGCCATGAGCAACAAACAACCTCCTTCTCGCCCTGACTTCGCCCCTGCCAGCCTTGAAGCCTGGGCCAAAGCGGCTGCCAAATCGGCCCCCGGCGGCGACGTGAACGCGCTGAACTGGCACACGCCCGATGGCATCAGCGTCAAGCCGCTATACACCGCGGACGACGTGAAAGACCTGCCCTATGCCAACACGCTGCCGGGTTTTGAGCCTTTTATCCGCGGCCCGCAGGCCACCATGTACGCCGTGCGGCCGTGGACGATTCGCCAGTACGCCGGCTTTTCCACCGCTGAGGAATCCAACGCGTTCTACCGCAAGGCCCTGGCCGCCGGCGGCCAGGGCGTGTCGGTCGCGTTTGACCTGGCCACCCATCGCGGCTACGACAGCGACCACCCGCGCGTGACCGGCGACGTCGGCAAGGCCGGCGTGGCCATCGACAGCGTGGAGGACATGAAGATCCTGTTCGACCATATCCCACTGGACAAGGTCAGCGTCTCCATGACCATGAACGGCGCCGTGTTGCCGGTGCTGGCGGGCTACGTGGTGGCGGCCGAGGAGCAGGGCGTTTCGCAGGCTCAATTGAGCGGCACCATCCAGAACGACATCCTCAAGGAGTTCATGGTCCGCAACACCTACATCTTCCCGCCCGAGCCGAGCATGCGCATCATCGGCGACATCATCGAGTACACGGCGCAGAACATGCCCAAGTTCAACTCGATCTCGATCTCGGGCTACCACATGCAGGAAGCCGGCGCGAACCAGGCGCTGGAGCTGGCCTTCACGCTGGCCGACGGCAAGGAGTATGTGAAGACGGCGCTGGGCAAGGGGCTGGATGTGGACGACTTTGCCGGCCGCCTGAGTTTTTTCTGGGCGATTGGCATGAACTTCTACCTCGAAGTCGCCAAGATGCGCGCCGCTCGCCTGCTGTGGTGCCGCATCATGAAAGCGTTCAAGCCGAAGAACCCGAAAAGCCTGATGCTGCGCACCCACTGCCAGACCAGCGGCTGGAGCTTGACCGAGCAGGACCCGTACAACAATGTGGTGCGCACCACCATCGAAGCCATGGCGGCCGTGTTTGGCGGCACGCAAAGCCTGCACACCAACAGCTTCGACGAGGCGATAGCCCTGCCCACCGAATTTTCTTCACGGATTGCGCGCAACACCCAGCTCATCATCCAGGAAGAAACCCACATTCCCCATGTGGTCGATCCCTGGGCCGGCAGCTACATGATGGAAAAGCTCACGCAAGACATGGCGGACGCGGCCTGGGCCATCATTGAAGAAGTCGAGGCCATGGGCGGCATGACCAAGGCCGTGGACAGCGGCTGGGCCAAGCTCAAGATCGAGGCGGCCGCAGCCGAAAAGCAGGCGCGCATCGACAGCGGCAAGGACGTGATCGTCGGCGTCAACAAGTACAAGCTGAAAACCGAAGACGCCATTGAAGCGCGCGACATTGACAACGTGGCCGTGCGCGATGGCCAGATTGCACGGCTGAAGGCCATCAGGGCCAAGCGCGATGGCGCTGCGGTGCAGGCGGCGCTGGACGCCTTGACCGCCGCCGCCGAGAATAAGGACGGCAACCTGCTGGATCTGAGCATCAAGGCGATTCGCCTGCGCGCCACGGTGGGCGAGGTGAGCGACGCGCTCGAAAAAGTTTACGGGCGCCACCGCGCCGACACGCAAAAGGTGACCGGTGTGTATGCAGCCGCTTATGACTCGGCCGAAGGCTGGGAGACCCTCAAGACCGAGATCAACGCCTTTGCCCAGGCCCAAGGCCGCCGCCCGCGCGTGATGATCTCAAAACTGGGCCAGGACGGCCATGACCGTGGCGCCAAGGTGGTGGCCACCGCCTTTGCCGATCTGGGCTTTGACGTGGACATGGGCCCGCTGTTCCAGACGCCCGAAGAGTGCGCCCGCCAGGCGATTGAAAACGACGTGCACGCCGTGGGTGTTTCAACGCTGGCCGCCGGCCACAAAACGCTGGTGCCGGCCATCATCGCCGAACTCAGGAAGCAGGGGGCCGACGACATCATCGTCTTCGTGGGTGGCGTGATTCCCCGGCAGGACTATGAGATGCTTTATGAGGCGGGCGTGAAGGGCATTTACGGCCCCGGCACGCCGATTCCGGCTTCCGCCAAGGATGTGCTGGAGCAGATCAAGGAGGCGCTGGCTTTGCACGGCAGCGAGGCACCGTACGAAACGGGCGCAGCCCGCGACGCGATCAAAGCCAAGCTGAAAATAAAGCATGGAAGTTCTGAGGTGAATAAGGATTGACCCAAGGCTTCAATTGATATATATTTTTGATACATATCATACTTATTTTGGAGTTTGTCATGACAGCAATAACACTTAGCACTGCCAAGGTTTTCACCACAGGCCGCAGCCAGGCGGTGCGCTTGCCCAAGGAGTTTCGGTTCAACACCAAAGAAGTCACGATAGAGCGGCAGGGAGATGCCGTGGTGTTGCGGCCCAAGCTAAGCAAAGACGAATGGTGGGCGAATATGGAGAAGACTCTGGCGGCATTCAAAGGCATGGAGCCCGTTGAACGGGTGCGCGCGCCCCTTCGTGACGACATAGCGGATTTTGATTGATGCTGGCGCCCGTCTACATGCTCGATACCAACATTTGCATCTACGCTATGAAAGGGCAATTGAGCGTATTGAAAAAATTCAATGAGCACGGCAAGGATGCATTAGTGATCTCATCACTAGTCGCCGCTGAGTTGGCTTATGGGGTCGAAAAAAGTCAGCGCTTCGACGAAAACAAAAGAAATTTGGAGTCGTTCCTGCAAAGCATGCACGTCATCGCCTGGGACGAATCGGCCATGTGGCATTTTGGGCAGCAGCGAAACCGCTTGTTCAAAGCGGGAACGCCCATTAGCGAAATTGACCTGCTTTTGGGCTGCCAGGCTTTGGCGATGGATGTTGTGTTTGTGACCAACAACACACGCGAATTTGAGCGTATTGAGGGCTTGCGCTTGGAGAACTGGGCGTGACCCAGGCCATGCTCTCGCTTGGCCCTGTTGCCGCCCGCGACTTCGACGAGTTGGTGGCCATTCGCATAGAGGCCCTGCGCGAAAATTTTGAGCGCTTGGGGCGCTTTGACCCGGTACAAAGCGCAGCCAATCGCTTTTACCTGCGCCACGGATTCATTCAGATCGATGAAAGCGAGTTTGATCTGGACTACCAGTGGTACCAAGCACGCGGAGTGCTGGTGTGAGCGCGATCGAACCGATTACTCATGGTTCGGCTCTGGCCCAACGCCGCGCCATCGCCAAAGCCATCACCCTGCTCGAATCCACACGCACCGATCACCGCGCGCAAGCCGATGAGCTGCTCACGACCTTGCTGCCCCACACCGGAAAGGCGTTCCGTCTCGGCATCAGCGGCGTGCCCGGCGTCGGCAAATCCACCTTCATTGAAGTGCTCGGCCTGTACCTTATTGAGCAAGGGCACCGCGTCGCCGTGCTGACGATTGATCCATCGTCCACAGTGTCTGGCGGCTCCATCCTGGGCGACAAGACCCGCATGGAAAAGCTCTCGGTGCACGAGCGCGCCTACATCCGTCCCAGCCCGTCCAGCGGCACGCTGGGGGGCGTGGCCGAGAAGACGCGTGAAGCCATGCTGATCTGCGAAGCGGCGGGCTACGACATCGTGATCGTCGAGACCGTGGGCGTGGGCCAAAGCGAAACCGCCGTGGCCAATATGACCGACATGTTTGTGCTGATGCAGTTGCCCAATGCCGGTGACGATTTGCAAGCCATCAAGAAGGGCGTGATGGAGCTGGCCGATCTGGTGATCATCAACAAGGCCGATCTGGATGCGGACGCCGCCATGCGGGCCGAGGCTCAGATTACCTCGGCGATGCGGCTGTTTGGCCTACACGGCCACCCCGACCACGCACACCACGACAAGAAAATCTGGCATCCGCAAGTGATCCAGCTCAGCGCCCTGCACAACCAAGGCGTGGATGCTTTCTGGGCGGCGGTGACGCAGTTCAAAACCCTGCAGGCAGACAACGGCAAGCTGGCGGAGCGCCGCCGGCACCAATCGCTGTCCTGGATGTGGGAGCGCATTGACGCGGGGTTGAAGCAGGCTTTCCGGCATGATCCGGCGGTCAGTGCGCTGCTGCCGCAGCTGCAGGCCCAGGTGGAAAGCGGCCAGCTTGCCGCCTCCACTGCAGCGCGAAATCTGCTCTCAGCCCAATCAAAACAAGCGTCAACAGCTATCAAATAAATAGCATAAAGAAGTAGCGTCAAAAAGGTAAACCATGCAAGACATCCTCGAACAACTCGAAAAGAAGCGTGCCGCGGCACGCCTGGGCGGCGGCCAGAAGCGCATCGACGCGCAGCATGGCAAGGGCAAACTCACGGCGCGCGAGCGGTTGGAGCTGCTGCTGGACGAAGGCACGTTTGAGGAATGGGACATGTTCGTCGAGCACCGCTGCACCGACTTCGGCATGGAGTCCAACAAAATTCCGGGCGACGGCGTGGTCACGGGCTACGGCATGATCAACGGGCGTCTGGTGTTCGTCTTCAGCCAGGACTTCACCGTGTTCGGCGGCGCGCTGTCCGAAGCCCATGCCGAGAAAATCTGCAAGGTGATGGACCAGGCCATGAAGGTCGGCGCGCCGGTGATCGGCCTGAACGACTCGGGCGGCGCCCGCATCCAGGAAGGCGTGGCCTCGCTGGGCGGCTATGCCGATGTGTTCCAGCGCAACGTGATGGCCAGCGGCGTGATTCCGCAGATCAGCATGATCATGGGCCCCAGCGCCGGCGGCGCGGTGTATTCGCCGGCCATGACCGACTTCATCTTCATGGTCAAGGACAGCTCCTACATGTTCGTGACCGGCCCCGAGGTGGTGAAGACCGTGACGCACGAAGAGGTGAGCGCCGAGGAATTAGGCGGCGCCATCACGCACACCACCAAGAGCGGCGTGGCCGACCTCGCGTTCGAGAACGACGTTGAAGCGCTGCTGATGCTGCGCCGCCTGTACAACTACCTGCCGCTGAACAACCGCGAAAAGGCGCCGGTGCGCCCCAGCAACGACCCGGCCGACCGCATGGACCTGTCGCTGGACACGCTGGTGCCCGACAACCCGAACAAGCCCTACGACATGAAGGAGCTGATCGTCAAGACGGCGGATGACGGCGACTTTTTCGAGATCCAGCCCGAGTACGCCAGGAACATCATCATCGGTTTTGCGCGCATGGAAGGCCAGACGGTCGGCATCGTCGCCAACCAGCCGCTGGTGCTGGCAGGCTGTCTGGACATCAAGGGCTCGATCAAGGCCGCGCGCTTTGTGCGCTTCTGCGATTGCTTCAACATCCCGGTGGTGACCTTTGTCGACGTGCCCGGCTTCATGCCCGGCACCAGCCAGGAATATGGCGGCATCATCAAGCACGGCGCCAAGCTGCTGTATGCCTACGCCGAGTGCACGGTGCCCAAGATCACGGTGATCACGCGCAAGGCCTATGGTGGCGCCTACGATGTGATGGCCTCCAAGCACCTGCGCGGCGACGTCAACTTCGCCTGGCCCAACGCCGAGATCGCGGTGATGGGGCCCAAGGGGGCGGTGGAAATCATCTTCCGCGAGGACAAG
>NZ_JAKFDR010000079.1:0-15739 GCF_036676035.1 Polaromonas sp. | reverse complement strand
ACTACCGCGTCGAGGAGATTTACCGCGACTGCAAGATTGCCGAGATCTACGAAGGGGCCAATGAGATCCAGAAGATGGTGATCGCGCGCGGCATCTTCGGCAAAGAGATCACCGGCTGATTCGCCGGCCGCTGACCCGCTCCGGACACTCCTCCGGGGCGTTGTAGCCGACGCCTTCCAGCAGCAGTTTGCGCCGCAGATTGGGTCTGTGGCTTTGCAGTTGGTCGTAGTTGGTCATGAACGCCTCGGCTGCCGGATCGGCAGCGCCACCTGCAACTTCAGTCGGGCCCTTGTGCGCTGGACGGGGATGTCGCCGCAGCGCTGGCGGCAGCAGGGTGAAGCTGCTGCCGGCGCCACTGCTGCGGAGCGAGACCGTACTGCTGCACGAACCAGCGGGTGAAGGAACCATGGCGGCTGAAGCCCAGCAGGCCGGCCACCTGGCCAATATCCAGGCGCGGGTTGGCCAGGTACTGCAGCACCAGGTCGCGGCGAATGCCGCACAACAGGCTGGAAAAGGATTCGCCGCCATCCTCGAGCTGGCGCTGCAGCTTGCGCACGCTACAGCCTCGCGCCCGCGCCAGCTGCTTGAGGGTGGCGCGACCCATGGGCAGGAAGATGTAGGTGTGCCGCTTGAGCTCGGCCAGGGTCGAGGCCGGGCTGCCGCCGGGCAACAGGTCGATGAGGTGGCGGGCGTAATTGGCCATGGCCGGGTCCGCATCCGGGTTCACCCGGTCCAGGTCCGATGCGCTCAGGGTGATCCCGTTGAAGGTGCTGGCGAATTCGCAGCGACAGCGGAACATGCGCTGGTACTCTTCCTGGGAGGGCGGCGCCGGGCGCTTGAAGTGCATCGCCAGCGGTCGCCACTGGCTGCCGGCGATGGCGCGGAACAGCTGCACGCTGGCGAACAGGTAGAGCTCGACTGCCTGGGTAGTGGGCAGCTTGCCTGCGGTCAGCAGCTCCACGCGCACTACCACGCTGTCCTGCTGTTCGTCGACATACTGAACTGCCGCTTCGTTGAGCAGGTGCATGTACTGCTGGGCGACGCGCAGGGCATCGCGGATGCTGCGTTGCTGGGTGAGCAACAGCCCGGCGACGCCGAATTCGGACAGTTGGCGGACCCTCGCCAGGCGCAGGCCGAAGGTGGCGCAGCCGCTCGCCTGGGCGGACTCTTCCAACAGGCCGATCACCGCATCGCCGGGGATCAGCCGGTCGGGGTTCTCCAGCAAGTCGATGGACAGACCGACCTGGCGCAGCAGCGCCTGCGGGTCGAGGCCCAGTTCGCGGGCCACCTTGGGGTAGTTCGTCAGAATTCCGGCGCGCATCATCAGCATCTGCAGTCTTCCGGTGGCGAGATTCGAGGGGGAACGCGATGGCTCGGTAGTGCGTGAAATGATAAACGAATGGCACGATATGAGAAACACGGGGCGGTCGATCCCCCTAGACTCAAAAGTGTTCGCTGATGGCCATCCGTCGGCTGTTCACAGCATCCCGCCAGGAGTCATGAATGAAAGTAGAACAACTAACCTGCGCCCTGGGCGCCGAACTGAAGAACGTCAAACTCACCGAAGCCATCACTAACGACGACCTGTTCGGTGAGATGAAGGAGCTGCTGCTCAAGCACAAGGTGCTGTTCCTGCGCGATCAGGATATCAGCGACAGGGAGCATGCCGCCTTCGCCCGTCGCTTTGGCGAATTGGAAGCCCATCCGCTGGCCGCCAGTGCTGACACGGAGCCGGGCGTCATCCATATCTGGAAATCTCCGGATAGCCCGCCCGAGCGCTACGAGAACAGCTGGCACACCGATGCCACCTGGCGCGAATGCCCTCCTATGGGCGCGGTGCTGCGTTGCGTGGAGCGCCCGGAAGTGGGCGGTGACACCATGTGGGCCAACATGGAGCTGGCCTACGAGCGCCTGCCCGACCATATCAAGGAAATCATTGCCGACCTGCGGGGGCGCCACAGCATGGAGTCCACCTTCATGGCCGCCAAGCCGATCGACGAGCGCCTGGCGATGAAGGCGCGCTACCCGGATCCCGAGCACCCGGTGGTGCGTACCCATCCGGAAACTGGCAAGAAGAGCCTGTTGACCGGCGGCTTCCTGACCCACTTCACCAACTTCCACACGGCGAAGAACGTGCGCTACGGCCAGGACTGGCACCCCGGCGCCTTCAACCTGATGGAGTACCTGATTAGCCAGTCCGCCATCCCGGAATACCAGGTGCGCTGGCGCTGGACGCCGAACGCTGTGGCGCTGTGGGACAACCGCTGCACTCAGCACTACGCGGTGATGGACTACCCGCCGTGCCACCGCAAGATGAACCGCGCCACCATCATCGGCGACAAGCCGTTCTGATGAGTGCCGATCCCCGGCAACAGTCATGGCGACTATTGCCGGGGCATTTGCGTTTCATTTTTTATTTTTCTGCCCTGCGGAGTTCCAGATGCCACACGAACTGACCCATCACTACGCCGACCTCGGCGAAGTGCGCATGCACTATGTCACCGCCGGCAGCGGCCCCAGCCTGGTCATGCTGCATGGCTGGCCGCAGACCTGGTTCATGTGGCGCGACGTGATCCCGGCCCTGGCCGAGCACTACCGGGTGGTGGCCGTGGACCTGCGCGGGCTGGGCGATTCCTCGCGGCCGCTGGGCGGCTACGACACCACCACCGTCAGCCAGGACATCTGGCGGTTGATGACCGAGGTGCTGGGCGAATCGCGCTTCCTCGTCGCCGCGCACGACTGGGGTGGCCCGGTGGCCTATGCCCTGGCCGCGCAACATCGCGAGGCGGTGCGGGCCATGGCCATCCTCGATGTGCCGGTGCCGGGCGACGGCACCCCGCTGGCGGGCATAGCGCGCTGGCATTACGGCTTCCACAGCGAACTGGATCTGCCCGAGGCCCTGGTGGCCGGGCGCGAGGCGCTCTACCTCAACTGGGCCTTCGACAAGGCCGCTGCCCGTCCCGATGCAATCAGTGCCGAGGCCCGCCAGGAGTACATCCGCACCTATTCCCAGCCGGGCGCGATGCGCGCCGGCTTCAACTACTACCGTGCGCTGCCGCAGGACGTGGAGACCCACCAGCGCTACCTCGCCGACGGCAAGCTGCAGATGCCGATCCTGGTCTACGGTGGCGGCGATGCCAAGAGCGGCCGGGCCAATGCCGCGCTGGACTCCTGGCAGCGCGTCGGCACCGACGTCAGCGGCGGCATCGCCGATGGCTGCGGACACTGGATCGCCGAGGAGCGGCCGCAATGGGTGGCCGAGCGCTTCCTGGAATTCTTTGCCCGAGTGCAGGACTGAACCATGCGCATGCCTGATCTGGGTGCCTGGCGGGCGCGGGGGAGCGAGTTGTTCCCCGGCATCATGGCCAGCCTGATAGTGGGTGCCGCCGCCAGCTACCTGGCCGAGCATTACGCCACGCCCAAGCTGCTGCTGGCGCTGCTGCTCGGCATGGCCATGAACTTTCTGGCCGATGAAGGCCGCTGCAAGGCCGGTATCGAGTTCACCGCCCGGCAGATCCTGCGCTTCGGCGTGGCCCTGCTGGGGCTGCGCATCACCCTGGAGCAGGTCCTGTCGCTGGGCTGGTCGCCGTTGCTGATGGTGGTCGGTGGTGTCGTGCTGACCATCGGCATCTCGGTGCTGATGGCGCGGGTGCTGGGCTTTACCTGGATGTTCGGCATGCTCACCGGTGGCGCCACCGCGATCTGCGGCGCCTCGGCGGCACTGGCGCTGTCGGCCGCGCTGCCGGCCAACGCGAAAAAGGAGCGCGCCACGCTGTTCACCGTGATCGGCGTATCGGCCTTGTCGACCCTGGCGATGATTCTCTACCCGACCATAGCCCGCAGTCTGGGCTTCGACGAGCAGGCTGCGGGGATCTTCCTCGGTGGCACCATCCACGACGTGGCCCAGGTGGTCGGCGCCGGCTACAGCATGGGCAGCGAAACCGGCGACACGGCCACCGTCATCAAGCTGATGCGCGTGGCCATGCTGCTGCCGGTGATCCTCTGCACGACCCTGATCACCCGTGCCAGCCAGGGCGCCGCCGGGGCGCAGAAACCGCCCCTGCTGCCGGGCTTTGCCGTCGGGTTCGTGGTGCTGGCAGCGATCAACAGTACCGGCTGGCTGCCGCCGGCCCTTCCGGCGCTGGGCAGCGAGCTTTCCCAGGTGTGCCTGGTCACGGCCATCGCCGCGCTGGGTATGAAGACCCGTCTGCAGGAACTGGCCAGCGTCGGCGTGCGGCCCATACTGCTGATGATCATGGAGTCGGCGGTGCTGGTGGGGCTGTTCGTGGCCTTCCTGCATCTGGCCGACTGAACCCTGAACCGACCCCGGAACCCTCCTCCCTGGAGTTATAACAATGCTAAGACGTTTTCCGCGGACCGTGCTGGGTGTGCTGCTGTTGATCAACATCCTCGGCTATATCGACCGCACCATGCTGCTCGGCTTCTCGCCGCAGATCACCGAGGACATCGACCTCAACAACACCCAGTTCGGTTTCCTCTCCGGCGCGGTCTGGGTGTTCAGCTACAGCATCATGGTGCTGGTGCTGGGCTCAATGGCCGACCGTTTCAGCCGGACCCGGATCATCGCCGGCGGCATGCTGATCTGGAGCATCTGCACCGTGCTCTCGGGGCTGGCGCAGAACTTCGAGCAGATGGCGATGGCCCGTTTCATGGTGGCGGCTGGGGAGGCGGCCCTGGTGCCCTCGGCGATGGCGCTGATCGCCGACCTGTTCGACGGTCGCCATCGCAGCACGGCCAACGGCCTGTTCTTCATGGGCATCCCGATCGGTGTCGGCCTGTCCTACCTGCTCAGCGGCACAGTGGGGGCGGAGTTCGGCTGGCGGCATACCTTCATGGGGCTGGGCGTGGTCGGCATCGTCATCGCGACCTGCCTGTGGTTCGCCAAGGATGATGGCGGCGGCGCCGATGCCGAGCATGGCGAGGCCTTCCTGCCGCAGATGAAGGCCATCCTCGCCGAGTTGCGTGCGCAGCCGGCGCTGTGCTTCGCCATTGCCGGCTTCGTGCTCATTCACCTGGTCTATGCGCAGAACTCCTTCGTACAGTTGTGGCTGGTGCGCGAACTGGGCGCCCAGGAGGCCACGATCGCCAAGCAGATCGGCCTGCTGCAGATCGCCTTCGGCTGCATCGGCGCCGTCGGCGGCGGTATCGCGGCCGACCGCCTGGCCAAGGGCAGCCGCCTGCGCCTGGCCGCCTTCCCGTTGCTGTCGCTGCTGATCTGTCTGCCGCTGATGTTGCTGGGGCGCTTTGCCGATCTGGGCAGCCCGCTGCTCTATATCGGCCTGGCCGCCAGCTTCTTCCTGCCCTTCTCGGTGTACGGCAGCACGCTCAGCCTGATCCAGGGCAGCGTGCCGCACAGCATGCGGGCCTCGATCATCGGCTTCACCATGATGTGCCTGAACGTGGTGGCCATCGCCCTGGGTACCGTGCTGCTCGGTGTCTCCAGCGACTGGTTGGCGGCGCACCAGCATGCCAACCCGTTGCAGACGGTGCTGGTAGCCAGCGACCTGCTGGTCGGCCTGGCGATCCTCTGCTTCCTGTTGACCGTTCGTGCGGTTGCGCGGGTCAGGGGGCTCGAACCGGCCTCGGCCTGAGGTCGGTTCGTTCTCCGCGGAGCCGGGCCGTCTTGGCCCCGCTCCACTTCTCCACACCGCGCATGCCACCGGATCTGCAACCGTTGCGGGGGCGGGCGAAGGTCCTGACCCGGTTATGCCCCGCATGAGAGTGCCGATGTGACTGGTGCTTTGCCGCCATCCGGCAGGATGCCGCCGCCACCCCTGCTTGCCGGGCTCGTTGCGGCGCTGGCCAGCCTCGGCCAGTTTTCCATTTCGGCCTACCTGCCCGGCTTCGACGAGATAGGCCGGTCGCTGAGCGCCAGCTCGGCACAGGTGCAGTACTCACTGACCGCCTACCTGGTGCCCTTCGCCGTGGCAATGCTATAGCATGGAGCCATTGCCGATGCGCTGGGCCGACGCCACTTCATTCTCTGCGGCCTGCTGGTATTCCTGCTCGCCTCGTTGATCTGCACCTTCGCCGACAGCATCGAATTGCTGTATGTCGGGCGCGCCCTGCCGGGGGTGAGCGCCGGGATCGGTTTGGTCGTGGGCCGGACCATGATCAGCGACCTGTACGAGGGCAGGGCGGCGCAACGGCAGATGGCGCTGTTCGCCATCTTCTTCACCCTGTCACCGGCGGTGGCACCGATCTGCGGTGGCTGGCTGCTGCCGTTGGGCGGCTGGCGCAGTATCTTCGCCTTGCTCGCGGCGATCACCGCCGTGCTGTGGCTGGCCTGTTGGTACTGGCTGCCGGAAACCCTGCCACGAGCAAGGCGTCAGTCCCTGCATCCGCTGCAGTTGGCCAGGGGCTTTGCTGGGCTGCTCGGCCACCGCTACTTCATGCTGATCGCGCTGAGCAATGCGGCGGTGAATGCGGCCATCTATCTCTATGTGCTGGCGGCTCCCACCCTGGTGACCCAGCACCTGGGCCTTAGCCCGCAGTCCTTCGGCTGGGTCTTTATCCCGCTGGTCGGCGGCATGTTCTGTGGTGCGCTGCTAGCTTTCCGGCTCGCCTCGAGCCTGGCGCCCGGCAGCGGAATCCTGCTCGGTCACGGGCTGATGAGCCTGGCCAACCTGATCAACATAGGCCTGGCCATCTGGCTGGCGCCGGGCCTGCCCTGGACGATCCTGACGCTGCCGCTGTTCGCCCTGGGCATGACCCTGACCCAGCCGGCCCTGCAACTGTTTGCCCTGGAGTGCTTCGCGGATCGCCGGGGCCTGGCTTCCAGTGGCTACGCGACCCTGCAGCAGGGCGTCAATGCCCTGTCCTCGGCCCTGATCGTGCCGCTGCTGCTGGCTAGCACGCTCGACCTGGCGCTGGGGGTCGCCGCGTTGCAGGTGCTGGCGCTGCTGATCTACGGGCTTGCCTGCCGGGAAGGTCCGCGCCAGCTGCGCAGGGCCGGGCCATGAAGCGCTGGGCCCGGCTCCTGGCGCAGAGCGCGCATCGTGGCTCGGTGTCGAGCGGCCGCTTGGCGCTCTGTCGCGTGCCTATCAGGTTGCTGGAGAGGGGTGGACGATACCTGCAGCGGGCTCTCGGATGATGGCCGCGGCCGACGCGCGCAGGCAGAACCTGCGCACTGCTGTTTCCCTGTGCGGGGCCGCCGGCATCAGCGGCTGCCGGGGTTGGCCTCGGCAGCCAGGCTCGACTTCTGTGGGGCGCCGCCGTGTCCGTGACTCCAAGTGCCCCCTGCCGCCTGACGGGTACAGAACAGGTACGGCCCCCCAATAACGAAAAAGCCCCACCTTGCGGGCATGTCGGCCAAAGCATGTCGAAGACTCTATACATCGTCATGCTTCTCAAACCCAAGCACGCTGTCGTCTGCATACCGCACAGCAATCTTCTCGCCTGCTGCAGTTCACCCACGCCATTGTTTGCTCCACAAGTCCATCACGGAGGCCGAAGGCAATCAGCGCCTGCTGGGCTTGATACCGCCTAATCCCGTTGTTTGCCTTGACGAACTCGCCAGGTCGAGGGGCTGCAACCGAACTGCCGACTGAACCAGCGAGAAAACGCGCTGAGTTCGGAAAAGCCCAGCACGCCGGCAATCTCGCTCAAGGGATGATCAGAGCTTTCCAGATGGCGCATCGCCAATTCCGCGCGCACCTGATCCAGCAACGAGGAAAAGGTTTCGCCCTCACGCTCCAGCTGCCGATGCAGCGTGCGCCGGTCACGCCCCAGGTTCGCTGCCACCCGCTCTACCGAGCAGCGCCCGGTCGGCAGCAGCATCCAGATCATCTGCCGTACCTGCTCTAGCAGCGCTTTCTTGGATTCTTCGCGGATACTTTCCAGGTACTGATGAACGTAGCGGGCCATGTCCGGATCGGCGCTGGGCAGGGCTTTGTCGAGATCGCTGCTGCGGCAGACGAGGCCGTCCATCAGGCTGTTGAACTGCACCGAGGTGCCGAACAAGCGGCGGTGGCGGCTGTCGTCCAGCGGCGGGGCATGACGGAAACAGACCACTGAAGGGTGCCAGTGGTTGCCAAGCAAGGTCTTCAGCAGGCAGTGGGTAACCGCCACCGACAGCTCCATCGCCTGACGCACGGACAGGTTGCCCACCGTGACCTGCTCAATGCGCAACACCACCACGCCGCCGCTCCCCTCGATATTCAGCACCAAGCCCTGGTTGTGCAGGTAGAGGAAGTCGCGGAAGGCTTCCAGGGCCGAGCGGATAGTCGGCTCGTCGCGCCAGAGCAGCGCCAGCGGCCCGAGGTTGGACAGTTTGCGAGTTTCCGCCATGCGCAGGCCGAAATCGTCCACGCCGGCCGCGCGTGCCGAATTGTCCAGCAGGCGCACCACCGCTTCGGTGGGAATCTTCAGGTCGGGGTCCTGCAGGCTGCGCGGATCGAGGCCGACGAGACGCAACTGCTGCATCGGATCGAGGCCGAATGAGCGGGCGATTTCCGCGTAGTTGGTGAGGCTGGCACTGCGAACGAGACTGAACATAAGCGACTTACCAATCCGGGACAGTGATTTGCCAGCTTAGCAAGTCGATGTCCCGTTAGGTCAAGTCAAAAGTCGACGCAGGGGCGACACTGGGGCATCCCCCAAGCGGAGTACCCCTGAATGAAGCTGAACAATCGTGTTGCATTGGTTACCGGCGGCGCTGGCGGGCTGGGCAAGGCCATCGCCTTGCGCATGGCTGACGAAGGCGCCCATGTGATCATCTGCGATATCAACGAGCAAGCCCTCGACTCCACCCGCGCCGAGATCGAGAGCCGCGGCGCGCAGTGCCTGGCCCTGCGCTGCGATGTCTCCTCGAGCGCCGAGGTCGAGGCCATGTTCGCCCGGATCGACGAACGCTTCGGCCCCCTGCATATCCTGGTCAACAACGCGGCAATGGTGCCGGCTCAGGCCCATGATGAAGTGCGGCGCCAGCGCCATTACGCGCTGGTGACCCAGCCGATTGCCCGTCAGTCGCTGGAGATCACCCGCAACATGGACGATGCGGAATGGAAGCGCTACTGGGCGGTGAATGTCGACGGCGTGTTCTATTGCACCCGCGCCGCCCTCAATCGCATGGAGCCGCAGCGCTACGGCAAGATCGTCAACATCGCCAGCATTGCCGGCATCTCCGCCATGAGTGCGCACAGCCCGCACTACTCGGCGACCAAGGGGGCGGTGATCGCCTTTACCCGTTCGGTGGCCTACGAGGTGGCCGGCGCCAATGTGCAGGTCAATGCCATCTGCCCCGGCGGCGTGCGCACCCCGGCCTTCGATCAGTTCCTCGCCAATCAATCGCCCGAGCAACTCGATGTGCTCAGCCAGATCCTGCCGCTGGGGCGGATCGGTGAGCCCGAGGAGTATGCGGCGCTGGTGACGCACCTGGCGTCCGACGAGTGCTACCTGGTGGGCTCGATCATCAATGCCTCCGGTGGCACCTACATCTGAGGCTATCCAGTCGGATCGACAGCCTGTCCCGAGTTGTCAAGTGGATGTCCCGCAGAGTCAATCTGCAGCCCTCCGGCCGCTCTAGAATCGACTAATTCCAGGTTTCTACGAAGGATTCACACATGAATAGCGATCTGCCTAAGTCCCCAATCTGCGACGCCCTGCGCGAGGCCGGCAACTGGAATCCCACTTGGGACGCGCTGGCTGAGCTGGATAGTGAGTGGATGGAGAAGTTCCTCGGCATGGCAGTGCACCCTATGCGCCAGGGCGTGTTGGAGCCCAAGACCATCGAGTTAATCGCCATCGCCGTCGATGTTTCCTGCACCCATATGTTTGCTCCCGGCGTGCGCCGGCATATCCGCAAGGCCTTGGAGCTGGGGGTGAGCGTCGAGGAGATTCTGGCCGTGCTGCAGCTGACCTCCGTGCTGGGCATCCACAGCATGGCCCTAGGCGCACCGATGTTGATTGAGGAGGCACAGAAGTTGGCCAGTGACGGCCCCGTGCAGGGCACTTACTAACATCCGGACACCATAAGACGAGGTTACCTCCATGTTTTACACCCACGACTCGCTGTTCCCGGAAAACCAGGAAAAACTGATCATCTCCGTTGCCCCCTACGGCCCTGAGTGGGTGCCGTCCGATTTCCCGGAAGACATCCCGGTGAGCATGGACGAGCAGGTGCAGAAGGCGGTCGACTGCTATAACGCCGGCGCCACGCTGCTCCACGTGCATGTGCGCGAAGCCGACGGCAAGGGCTCCAAGCGCATGTCGATGTTCAACGAGCTGCTCCATCGCCTGCGTGAAGCCGTGCCGAAGATGATTCTGCAGGTCGGCGGCTCGATTTCCTTCGCCCCCGAGCCTGGTGCAAGCGCCAAGTGGCCTGCCAACGATTCGCGGCATGCCCTGGCCCTGCTCGAGCCCAAGCCGGACCAGGTGACCATCGCCATCAACACCAGCCAGATGAATATCACCGAGCTGCTGACCGCCCAGGACGTGGAGGGCACCTCGCTGGCCGATCCGGCCATGTGCGCGGCCTTCCGCGACATGTACCTGGAGGCCGGTCCGAGCTTCGTCGAAACCAACCTGCGCCTGCTCTGCGAGAACGGCATCCAGCCGTTCTTCATGCTCGGCCATGTGCACCAGCTGGAAACCGTCGAGCACATCGTGCGCAACGGTCTCTACAAGGGGCCGCTGAACCTCTGCTACGTCGGTATTGGCGGCGGTGCGGCCGGTCGTCACCCGGCCGACCTGGTCGAATTCGCCCGCCGCGTGCCGGACGGTGCGGTGCTGACCAACGAGTCGATCATGCGCAGCATGTTCCCGACCAACGCCATCGCCATTGCCATGGGCCATCACGTGCGCGTCGGCATCGAGGACGGCCTGACCGGCCCGCGTTACGAGCGCATGACCTCGGTGCAGCAGATCGAGTGGTGCGTGAAGCAGGCCCAGCACCTGGGCCGCGACATCGCCAGCGCCGACGAAGCGCGCGCCACCATGAAGATTGGCCAGACCTATGCCAGCACCGATGAAACCCTAAAGGCCCTGGGTTGGGCACCGAATCGCAAACCCGGTCAGCGCGGCCAGCTGATGTGGGACTAGCCTGAGACCGATGGGGCGCCCTAGTCGCGCGCCCCATCCCTGGTTATGTGACTGTCCGGCTGCTGCCTATACGCAGCCGCCGGGGGTAGTCCGAACAATAGCCAGCGATAATCTGGCAGGAGAAACAGCATGGCCTTGCTCATGAGCAGCACCGACAACAGCCGGGACGACGAGGCGCCCAAGGTCTCGCTCGGTTATGCCTGGCTGGTGTTCGCCCTGACCTTTGGTCTGATGCTGTCCGACTACATGTCGCGCCAGGTGATCAATGCGGTATTCCCCTCGCTCAAGGTCGAATGGGCGCTGACCGATACCCAGCTGGGTGCCCTGGTCGGCGTTGTTGCCCTGACCGTCGGGGTGATGAGCTTCCCCATCTCGCTGATGGCCGATCGCTGGGGCCGGGTCAAGAGCGCCACCCTCATGGCCATCGTCTGGGGCCTGGCCACCGTGGCTTGCGGCCTGAGCGGCAACTTCCTGGCAATGTTCGTGGCACGCGCCCTGGTAGGCCTGGGGGAGGCCGGTTACGGCAGCGCCGGCGGCGCCATCCTGCTCAGCGTATTCCCGCGACGCCTGCACTCCACTGTGGTCGGTGCCTTCCTTGCCGCTGCGCTGTTCGGCTCGGTGCTCGGGGTGGTGTTCGGCGGCGTGCTGGCCCAGCACTATGGCTGGCGCATGGCCTTTATCGTGGTCGGTGCCGGTGGCTTGATCCTCGCGCTGATCTACCCCCTGGTGGTGCGTGAGCCGACCCGGGCTAAGGCACAGAGCACGACCGAGCGCCTGCCGCTGAAGACGGTTATTCGCCAGTTGCTGACTACCCGTACCGCCCTCTGGACATACCTGGGTTCGGGCCTGCAGATGTTTATCCAGGGTGCGGTAGTTGCCTGGATTCCCAGCTACCTCAATCGCTTCCACGGCATGGACATGGCCAAGTCGGCCACCGTGGCTGGCGTGCTGCTGCTGGCCGCCGGTCTCGGCATGATCTTCGGCGGCATGCTCGCCGACCGCCTGAGCCGTCACAACCAACGTAATCGCCTGCTTGTGCCGATGGTCTATGCACTGATCTCGGGCGTCATCCTGCTGGTGGCCTTCTCTCTGCCGAACAGCCCGCTGCAACTGGTAGTGATCGCCTGCGGCCTGCTGATCGGTGGCGGTTTCGCCGGGCCCTCCGGAGCCGTGGTGTCGGATGTCACTCATGCCTCCATTCGCGCCTCGGCGCTGGCCACCCTGGTGCTGGCCAACAACATCGTCGGTCTGGCGCCTGGTCCATTCATCACCGGCCTGCTGGCTGACCTGTTCAATCTGCAGGTGGCCATGTCGGTGGTGCCGCTGGTCAGCCTGGGTGCCGCCTATGCCTATTACCGTGCCAGCCAGCGCTACCTCGACGACATGACCGCCGCTAGCGCCGACGCTGCCGGCAACAACCATGCGCCTGTTGCATGCAATAGCTGAACTGCCCGCGGTCCTGGTTGCCGCGAGCAGCGCGTGAACTTCACCCTTGGTCAGCGGTATGCCAACGATCAGATACAACAAGTCCAATAAAATGAGGTGATTCTTGATGCTTGGCCTGATGCAACACCAACCTCTGCTGATTTCATCCCTGCTGGAGCACGCCTGCGTCTCCCACCCGGATGCTCAGATCGTCTCGCGTACAGTCGAGGGTCCGATCCATCGCTGCAGCTATGCCGATATCGGCCGTCGTGCCAAGCAGGTCGCCAATGCCATGACCACTCTTGGCGTGCAGCCTGGCGAGCGCATCGGCACCCTGGCCTGGAACGGTTATCGGCACATGGAGCTGTATTTCGGTGTTTCCGGCATGGGTGCGGTGCTGCACACCATCAACCCGCGCCTATTCCCGGAACAGATCGAGTTCATTGCCAACCATGCCGATGATCAGTACCTGTTCTTCGACCTGAGTTTCGCCGCCCTGGTCGAGGAACTGGCGCCCAAGCTGCCGACAGTCAAAGCCTTTATCGCGTTGTGCGACCGTGCCCACATGCCGGACATCAAAGTCGCCAACCTGCGTTGCTATGAAGAGCTGATCGTCGAGCAGCCCGAGCAGTTCGACTGGCCGCTGCTGGATGAAAACAGCGCCTCGTCGATGTGCTACACCTCCGGCACCACCGGCAACCCCAAGGGCGTGCTGTATTCGCACCGTTCCTCCCTATTGCACTCGCTGATGTCGTGCACCTCCGAGGGTTTTGCCCTGTCGGCCGCCGATGCCGCACTGCTGGTGGTGCCGATGTTCCACGTCAATGCCTGGGGCATGCCTTATGCCGGTGCCCTGTGTGGTGCCAAGCTGGTGCTGCCGGGCCCGGCCTTGGACGGTGCCAGCCTCTACCAACTGATGCGCGACGAACGCGTGACCCTGGCCTTGGGTGTGCCCACCGTGTGGATGATGCTGCAGCAGCATGCCGAAGCTGGCGGCCTCAATCCCCGCGACGAGCTGTGCCTGAACCGCGTGGTGATTGGCGGCGCCGCTGCACCGCGTGCCGTGGTCGAATGTTTCGAGCGCCACTTCGATGCGCGGGTGATGCATGCCTGGGGCATGACCGAGATGTCGCCGCTCGGCACCGTCTGCCACCCGCTGCCCAAGCATGCCAACGCCAGTCTGGAGCAGCGCCTCGACCTGCAGGCCAAGCAGGGCCGCGCGCTGTTCGGCGTGTCGATGAAGATCACCGACGGAGCGGGCAACGACCTGCCGCGTGATGGCCGCGCCTTCGGCCACCTGCTGGTTAAGGGCCCGTGGATCGCCAGCAGTTACTTCCGTGGCGAAGGTGGCCCCATTCTCGACCAGGACGGCTGGTTCGACACCGGCGACATCGCCACCATCGACCCGGACGGCTACATGCAGATCACCGACCGCGCCAAGGACGTGATCAAGTCCGGTGGAGAGTGGATCTCCTCCATCGATCTGGAAAACGCCGCCGTCGGCCACCCCGCCGTCGCCGAAGCCGCGGTGATTGGCATCGCCCATCCCAAATGGCAGGAACGTCCGCTGCTGGTGGTGGTGCTCAAGGCCGGGCAGGCCGCCAGCCGCGAAGAGCTGCTGGGTTTCCTCGGTGACAAGGTGGCGCGCTGGTGGCTGCCCGATGACGTGGTGTTCGTCGACGAACTGCCGCACACGGCGACCGGCAAGCTGCAGAAGCTCAAGCTGCGCGAGCAGTTCCGCGACTATCGGTTTGCCGAGTAACCCCTTGTGCAGCGCCGGACCTGACCCTTCCAGCCAGGCCCGTACGCTGGACCACTGTCATTCTGCAGCCCAACCACAATAAAGATGAAAATACATTAATAATCAAATACTTATATCCATGTGACGCAGCCTGCTGGCCTCGTCCATTTTGGCGGCCGCCATGCCAGCCGCTCAGGTCTTCGAATTCTGCAGCGGCAGTGACGGCTGGAATGTAGGTTGCTAGCTGGTATGCAAGGCCCAATGGATCTCATGTCCCCTGGCATGCGCTGGGATCCGTTGAACCAGGTTTCACGCTGCTCCGCTTGCCCGGTCGACGTCGGGCAGACTTTGCGCCGATCTGAATGCCGTGCATTTCCCCACTGCCGAACAAGGCTGGGCGGTGGGCAACGATGGCGTGATCCTGCACAGCAATGACGCCGGCGCGACCTGGAGCAAGCAGCTTGACGGCCGTGAAATCGGCGCTTTGCTGGTGCAGCATTACGGCGCCCTGGCCAGTGCCGAGTCGGCCAACGAGCAATGGTCGCTGCTGGTCAACCAGGGCTTCTACCAGGCGAATGAGGCTTTGGCCGAGCGTATCTGGCAGTCAATTGTCGAACTTCGTTCGCAACAGTTGCGCTAGCGAGTGCAGAAGCCCGGAACTGCATGGCTGACCGGGCGGGGAGTGCGGAGGTTCGCGTGCATGCGCCCCTCCGGGGGGGATCAGAAGAAGCCGAGCGGGTTGATGTCGTAGCTCACCAGCAGGTTCTTGGTCTGCTGGTAGTGTTCGAGCATCATCTTGTGCCCTTCGCGGCCGAAGCCGGATTTCTTGTAGCCGCCGAAGGCGGCATGTGCGGGGTACAGGTGGTAGCAGTTGGTCCAGACACGCCCGGCCTTGATCGCGCGTCCCATGCGGTCGGCGCGGTTGATGTCGCGCGTCCATAAGCCGGCGCCGAGGCCGAGCTCGGTGTCGTTGGCGATCGCCAGCGCTTCGGCTTCATCCTTGAAGGTGGTGACGCCGATTACCGGGCCGAAGATCTCCTTCTGGAAGACGTGCATCTTGTTGTGGCCCTTGAGCAGGGCCGGCTGGATGTGGTAGCCGCTGGCGAGCAGTTCGGCACCTTCCTGCTGGGTGATTTCAAGGTAGGAGAGGATTTTCTCGAACTGCTGCTGCGAGGCCTGGGCGCCGACCATGGACTCGGTGTCCAGCGGGTCGCCACGCTTGATGGCCAGCGATGCGGTGCTCAAGTCGTCACTGCAGCAGAGCATGAGGGGGGCATGTTGGGCTGAGTCATTCGCTGAGAAGTAAGTCTTCTCGGCCCTTCTAGCCCACGAGGCCAGACAACCCATACTTAATGGTGCGGCACGGTTTAGGCACAGAATTGGCACAGCCCAAAACAAAAGGGCCTAGGTTTTCACCTAAGCCCTTGTTTTATATGGTGCACCAGGCGGGATTCGAACCCACGACCACTGCCTTCGGAGGGCAGTACTCTATCCAGCTGAGCTACTGGTGCA
>NZ_JAKFDR010000078.1:0-1994 GCF_036676035.1 Polaromonas sp. | reverse complement strand
CCTGAAGCGAGCACCGCAGGGTGCCCGTAGCGCAGCGAAGGGTCGCAGACAGTAGGGTCGCCTTTCTTTTGGGTACTTTTCTTTGGCGAAGCAAAGAACAAGTGCCTCGCCCGCCGGGGCGAGACCCGGCTTGGTGGTAAAGGGCGTTGCGGTGAACTCATGCGCGGCTTCGACAAGCTCAGCCCGAACGGTGAGTATCCAGCGAGTTGCTATAAATTAAGTAGCTGCTTACGCCCGTAAATAAAGGGCTGGAGGCAAATTTTATGCATGAAACCAATCAAAGATAGGGATTCTTGACCCCCAGTCCAGCCAGAATCTCGACCTCGCGCGCCTCCATGGCCTGCGCATCGGCCTCGCTGGTTTCATGATCCCAGCCCTGGGCGTGGAGCGTGCCGTGCACCAGCAGATGGGCGTAGTGGGCCTGCAGTGTCTTTTTGTTCTCTTTCGCCTCTTTGGCCACCACGGGCGCGCACAGCACCAGGTCGGCGGTGACGATGGGCTCTTGCGTGTAGTCAAAGGTCAGCACGTTGGTGGCGTAGTCGCGCTGGCGGTAGTCGCGGTTCAGCGCCTGGCCCTCTTCGGCGTCCACAATGCGCACCGTGATTTCGGCATCGCTTTGCAGCGCATGGCGTATCCAGCGAGCCACGCTGTGGCGCGGCAGGGCGGCGCGGTGCCGGGCTGCGTCTTTTACCTCGCCGAACTGCAGCGACAGGCTGAGTTTTTTAAGAGCCACTTCTGCTCCTGGCCCTGGAGGTTCGTGCGTGACCAGCTATCGAATCAATAGCGTCTACCGTGGCGGCGCTGATGTCCGGGCTGCGCTGCTTGTCGTAGGCATCGACAATGCGGGCCACCAGCGGATGCCGCACCACATCGGCACTGGTCAGCCGGGTGATGGCGATGCCCTTGACCCGCTTCAAAATCCGCTCGGCGTCGATCAGCCCGCTGAGCTGGGTGCGCGGCAGATCGACCTGGCTCACGTCGCCGTTCACCACGGCCTTGGTGCCAAAGCCGAGGCGCGTCAAGAACATCTTCATCTGCTCGGGCGTGGTGTTTTGCGCCTCGTCCAGGATCACAAAAGCATGGTTCAGGGTGCGGCCCCGCATGAAAGCCAGCGGCGCAATCTCGATCTGCTGGCGCTCAAAGGCTTTTTGCACGCGCTCAAACCCCATCAGTTCGTACAGCGCGTCGTACAGCGGCCGCAGGTAGGGGTCGACCTTCTGGATCAGGTCGCCGGGCAGAAAACCCAGGCGCTCGCCGGCTTCCACGGCCGGGCGGGTCAGCACAATGCGCTGCACCGCGCTGCGCTCCAGCGCGTCGACCGCGCAGGCCACGGCCAGGTAGGTCTTGCCCGTGCCCGCCGGGCCAATGCCGAGGGTGATGTCGTGCGTGGCGATGTTTTCCAGGTACACGCTCTGGTTGGGGGTGCGGGCGCGCAGGTCGGCGCGCCGGGTGGACAGGGTGATGGCGCCGTTCGGTGCGGCGCCCAGGCCGGTGTTGGAAGCGTCGGTGGCCAGCATCAGCTGCACCGTTTCTTCAGGAATCGGGCGTTGCGCCATCTCGTACAGCGCCTGCAGCACCTCCAGCGCCTGCTGCGCCCTGGCCTTGGGACCGTCGATCTTGAACTGCTCGAAGCGGTGTGCAATCGTGATCTGCAGCGCCGCCTCGATTGTGCGGATGTGCGAGTCCATGGGCCCGCACAAATGGCCCATGCGGGTGTTGTTGGGCGGGGTGAAGGTGTAGCGAAGGATCAAGGCGCTGGTTTTCCTGCAGAAAGGGTCACAAAAGGGGTCAATACAAGATTGTCCGCCTAAATCCGGCCAAAAGATGGCCATGGCCCCGGCTGATAAGATTTGCCCATGATCCTAGAAACTGCAGTTGACCGCTCATTAACCGCTGGCAAGACCGCATGAACACATACTTATTCGCTCACGCGCGAGTTCACTTTTTGGGTGACAGCGCTACGCACCCGATTGAGCCGCCCTGGCGCGCGCTGG
>NZ_JAKFDR010000077.1:0-8850 GCF_036676035.1 Polaromonas sp. | reverse complement strand
CGCGAGCGATGCGCTGGGCCGGCAAGTGCTGCGCATGATTGGTGAAAGCTGCCGCCTGGCCGGGATTTCGCAGGGCGCGCTGTCGGCCGTTGGCGTGGCCTCCTGCGGCCCGTTTGTGCTGAACCAGGGCCTGGTGGAGCTGGCAGCACCGAATATTTGCGGCGGTCTGGCTGGCAAAGCGCGCGGCCTGCCCAACGACTGGACCAGCGCCGTGCTGGAGGCACCGTTGCGTGAAGCGTTCGGGCTGGTGCGGATTGAAAACGACGGTATCGCCGCACTGGAAGCCGAGCGCCGCTGGGGGGCGCTGCAGGGCATGGCCAGTTGCGCCTACGTCACCTGGAGCACCGGCATCGGCATGGGCCTGTGTGTGGACGGCCATGTGCTGCGCGGCAAAAACGGCAACGCCGGACATGCCGGCCATATGTTTGTCAGCGACAACGACGAGGCCCTGTGCGGCTGCGGCAATGTGGGTGATCTGGAGGCGCTGGTCGCCGGCAACGCCATCGCCCGGCGTTTTGGCACGCAGGGCTATGCCGATTCTGCTACTCTTTTGATAGCTGCTCGCGCAGGAGAGTCGGGGGCTGTGACCATTGTTGACGAGTTATGCCGGGTCATGGGCCGGGCGCTCTACAACCTGGTGGTCACGCTGGACCTGCAAGGCATCAGCGTGGGCGGCAGCGTGTTCTGGCACCACCGCGATTACCTGCTGCCCAGGCTGCAGTCGCACCTCAGCGGCAAGCTGCCTTCGCTGACGCAGGGTGTCATGCTGGTGCCCGCCGGCCTGCAGGACAAAGTGGGCGACTACGGCGCGCTGGCCTTGGTGGCCTGATTTTTCGGGCGGTTTCCCCTGCCCCCGCTGTCGTTTCGTCCTTTTTCTCTCTTCCGGCCGCTCTTTTGCGGCCGGACTTCATTTGATTCCTCGCTCATGACACCACGCCGGGTCGGTTCTCCGGGTAAGTCCTAGGGCTGAAGTTGAAAGATTAATGAATAATTAATTAATTCGACGGGCATGGTGTTCGCCGAATTCATTCATGCTCCTGGCGCTGTGTGCCGAAGGGGCTTACTTGGAGACAACATGTTCAAAATTTCAAACCTGACGGCTGCCGTATTACTGGCCACCGCCGCTGTGTCTGCGCAGGCTGGTGAGGTGGAGGTGCTGCATTACTGGACCTCGGGCGGCGAAGCCAAGTCGGTGGCTGAACTCAAGAAGATCATGCAGGCCAAGAGCCATGTCTGGAAGGACTTTGCCGTGGCCGGTGGCGGTGGCGACAATGCCGCGACCGTGCTGAAGAGCCGTGTAGTCTCGGGCAACCCGCCCGCGGCCGCCCAGATCAAGGGCCCGGCCATTCAGGAATGGGCCGCTGAAGGCGTGCTGGCTAACCTGGACACAACAGCCAAGGCCGAAAAATGGGACAGCCTGCTGCCCAAGGCTGTCGCCGATGTCATGAAGTACAAGGGCAACTACGTCGCCGCGCCGGTCAATGTGCACCGCGTGAACTGGGTCTGGGCCAGCCCCGAGGTGCTGAAAAAAGCCGGGGTGGCCGGCATGCCCAAGAACTACGACGAGTTTTTTGCGGCGGCCGACAAGATCAAGGCCGCCGGCCTGATCGCCGTGGCCCACGGTGGCCAGAACTGGCAAGACTTCACCACCTTTGAATCGGTGGTGCTGGGCGTGGGTGGCGCCAAGTTCTACAACGATGCGCTGGTCAAGCTCGACGCCAAGGCGCTGGGCAGCGATACGATGAAAAAATCGCTGGAAACCTTCCGCAAGATCAAGGGCTACACCGACGCGGCCTCCGCCGGGCGCGACTGGAACCTGACCACCGCCATGGTGATGCAGGGCAAGGCCGGCTTTCAGTTCATGGGCGACTGGGCCAAGGGCGAGTTTTTGGCCGCTGGCAAGGTGCCTGGCAAGGACTTCCTGTGCGCCGCCGCCCCCGGCACGGCCAACGCCTACACCTTCAACGTCGATTCGTTCGCCATGTTCAAGCTCAAGGCCGCCGATGCGCAAAAAGCCCAGGGCGATCTGGCCGCAGCGATCATGGGAACCGAGTTTCAGGAAGTGTTCAACCTGAACAAGGGTTCCATTCCGGTGCGCCTGAACATGAAGATGGACAAATTTGACGACTGCGCCAAAACCTCTGCCAAAGACTTTGTAGACACCGCCAAGACCGGCAGCCTGTTGCCTTCCATCGCCCACGGCATGGCCGTCAGCCCCGCAGCTGAAGGCGCGATCAAGGACGCCGTCAGCCAGTTCTGGAACAACGACAAGATCAGCGTGGCTGACGCCATGAAGACGATTGCGTCCGCGGCTGCTACGAAATAAGTAGCGTCAGGCTTCGGTGCATCAGCACTTCCCCCATCCCCTCCTGGCACCTTGGTCGCGGGATGGGGGGTTTATCTTTTTTGAGAGCCACTCCCATGAAACCGACCTTTGAGCAGACCCTGCCCAAGCTGGTGATTGCGCCCGGCTTTGTGCTGGGTTTCGCCTTTATTTACGGGCTGATGATCTGGAACGGGGTGTTGTCCCTGACCACCTCGCGCATGCTGCCCAACTACGACGAGTTCGCCGGCTTGGCGCAGTACGCCAAACTGTGGGAGATGGACCGCTGGTGGCTGGCACTGAAGAATCTGGGGATTTTCAGCGTGCTGTACGTCGGCGTGGCCATGCTGATTGGCATGGCGCTGGCGATTGTGCTGGACCAGAAGGTCCGCGCCGAAGGCTGGCTGCGCACGATTTATTTGTACCCCATGGCGCTGTCGTTCATCGTCACCGGCACGGCCTGGAAGTGGATGCTCAACCCCAGCCTGGGGCTGGAAAAGCTGATGCACGACATCGGCTGGAGCAGCTTTAGCTTCGACTGGCTGGTGCAAAGCGACACCGCCATTTACTGCGTGGTGATTGCCGGTATCTGGCAGTCGGCCGGGTTTGCCATGGCGCTGTTTCTGGCCGGGCTGCGCGGCATTGACGACAGCATCATCAAGGCCGCGCAGATCGACGGCGCCAGCCTGCCGCGTATTTACTGGCGCATTATTTTGCCGATTTTGCGGCCCGTGGTGTTCTCCACCGTCATGGTCTTGTCGCACCTGTCGATCAAGAGCTTTGACCTGGTGATGGCGCTGACCGGCGGCGGCCCCGGCTATGCCACCGACGTGCCCGCCACCTTCATGTATGTGATGAGCTTTACCCGTGGCCAGATTGGCCTGGGCGCCGCCAGCGCCACCATGATGCTGGCCACCGTGGCGGCGATTGTGGTGCCTTATTTGTACAGTGAACTGCGGAGCAAGCCCCATGAACATTGAGCCCACCCCCGTTGCGGACTCACTCCGCGCGCCTGCCTCCCTCCTCAAGAGGGCGTCCCCTGCGGCCGGGCAAGGCACGCTCCGCGGGAGCCGCTGGATTTCCATGAGCCGTGTGTTGATTTATGGCGTGCTGCTGCTGGCGGCGGTGCTGTTTCTGGCCCCGATGTATGTGATGCTGGCCACTTCGTTCAAGGACGCTGAAGAAATCCGCAGCGGCAACCTGCTCAGCCTGCCTTCCAGCCTGAACTTTGAAGCCTGGACGCTGGCCTGGTCCAGCGCCTGCACCGGCACCGACTGCCGGGGCTTGCAGCCCTTTTTCTGGAACTCGGTGCTGATCGTGTTCCCGGCGGTGCTGATCTCGACCCTGTGGGGCGCCATCAATGGCTACGTGCTGAGTTTGTGGAAGTTTCGCGGCAGTGATTTGCTGTTTGGCTTCATGCTGTTTGGCGTGTTCATGCCGTTTCAGGTGGTGCTGCTGCCGATGAGCCAGGTGCTGGGCTGGCTGGGCATTTCCAGCTCGGTCGGCGGCCTGATCTTCGTGCATTGCCTGGCCGGCCTGGCGGGCACCACGCTGTTTTTTCGCAACTACTACGCCGCCGTTCCCAAAGAGCTGGTGAACGCCGCGCGCATTGATGGCGCGGGTTTCTGGCGCATCTTCTTTCGCATCATCGTGCCGCTGTCCACGCCCATTGTGATGGTCACGCTGATCTGGCAGTTCACCAACATCTGGAACGACTTCCTGTTCGGCGTGGCCTTCAGCGGCGCCGACAGCAAACCCATCACCGTGGGGCTGAACAACATGGTCAACACCAGCAGCAGCGTGAAAAACTACAACGTCGACATGGCGGCTGCCGTGATCGCGGGCTTGCCCACCATGCTGATCTATGTGCTGGCGGGTCAATATTTTGTGAAAGGACTCACGGCCGGCGCCGTGAAAGGTTAACCATGGCTTCAGCACTGCATATTTCCGGCATCCGCAAAACCTTTGGCAGCGGCGACAAAACCGTCGAGGTGCTCAAGCGCATCGACATCGATGTGGCACCGGGCGAATTTCTCATCCTGGTCGGTCCCTCGGGCTGCGGCAAATCGACCCTGCTCAGCATCATTGCCGGGCTGGACGACCCCACCGAGGGTGAAATCCGCATTGGCAATCGCAACGTGGTGGGTGTTGCCCCCGCCCAGCGCGACATCGCCATGGTGTTTCAGAGCTACGCGCTGTACCCGACCATGAGCGTGGCCGAGAACATTGGCTTTGCGCTGGAGATGCGCAAGGTGCCCAGGGCGGAGCGCGAAAAGCGCATCGCTGAGGTGGCCGCCATGCTGCAAATCACCCATCTGCTGGACCGCCGCCCGGCGCAGCTCTCGGGTGGCCAGCGCCAGCGCGTGGCCATGGGCCGGGCGCTGGCGCGCCAGCCGCAGCTGTTCTTGTTTGACGAGCCTTTGAGCAACCTGGACGCCAAGCTGCGCGTCGAGATGCGCGCCGAGATCAAGCGTCTGCACCAGGCCAGCGGCATCACCAGCGTCTACGTGACGCACGACCAGATCGAAGCCATGACCCTGGGCAGCCGCATTGCGGTGATGAAAGACGGCGTGCTGCAGCAGCTCGGCACACCCGACGACATCTACAGCCGCCCGGCCAACACCTATGTGGCCTCCTTCATCGGCTCGCCTACTATGAATTTGATAGCTGGCAGCGCAAATAAAACGGGGGCTAGTGGCTTGTTTGATATACAAGGTGCGAGCCTGCCGCTGGCCTGCCCGGCCGGTGCAGACGCCCTGCTCGGCGTGCGGCCCGAGCACCTCAGCTTCAGCGACGACGCCCCCTGGCGTGGCGAGGTCAGCGTGGTGGAGCCGACCGGGGCCGACACCTTTGTGGTGGTCAGGACCGGCGCCGGCGACATCACGGTACGCACGTCGCCGCAGACCCGGGTTCAGCCCGGCGACGCAGTGGGCCTGCAGCTCAGTGCCGCGCATGTCAACTGGTTTGATGTGGGCAGCGGGGTCCGGCTCTAGGCTCGGTCTTTAGGGCCAGGCAGCGGCAAGCTCAGCCGCACCAGCAGGCCCGAAGGCTGCGCCGCATGCACGCTGGCCGTGCCGCCATGGCGCTGGGCAATTTCAGCCACGATGGCCAGCCCCAGGCCGCAGCCGCCGGGCAGTTCACTGGCGCGCCAGAAGCGCTCGAAGGCATGGGGCAGATCGTTTTCACGCAGGCCCGGCCCGTTGTCTTCGACTTCCAGCAGGCAGTGGTCCGGCTCGCGCCGCACCCGCACCGTGACGGCAGTGCCCTGGCCGGCATAGTGCAGCGCGTTCTCGATCAGGTTGTTCAGCGACTCGCGCAGCAGCAGCTTTTCGCCGTGCAGCGCCAGCGTGTCTTCCCCTTCATAGCCCAGGTCAATACCGGCCGCCAGGGCGCGCCGCGTCCATTCGCGGGCGACCTCGCGCGCCAGCGCGGCGACGTCGAGCGGCTGCAGGCTCACCTCAGCCTCGGTGCGGGCCAGCGACAGCAGCTGGTGCACCAGGTGCGCGCTGCGCAGGGCCCCGGCATGCACCTTGCCCAGCCGCTCTTTCAGGGCCTGGAGGTCGCTCTCCTGCAGGGCCAGCTCGGTCTGGCTGACCAGCCCGGCCAGCGGGGTGCGCAGCTGGTGCGCCGCGTCGTTGAGGAAGCGCTTTTCCTGGCCCAGGCTGCGCCGCACCGCGTCAAGCAGCTGGTTGACGGCGGCGGCCAGCGAATGCACCTCCTGCGGGGCCTCTTTCAGCTCGATCGGCGGCAGCGCGGTCAGCGTGCGGCCGGTGCGGTCGCCCAGCTGGGCCTCCAGGCGCTTGAGCGGGCGCAGGCCGCGCGTGATGCCGGCGTACATCAGCACCCCCAGCAGCAAGCCCAGCACCAGCAGCGGCAGCAGCATGTCGGCCACCAGCTCGCGCGCAATGCGCTGCTGCACCGCCAGGCTTTTGGCCACCTGCACGCGCAGGCGCTGGGGCGAATCCGCTTCGCCATAGTTCACCTCGAGCAAGGCCACGCGCACCGGCTTGCCGGCCAGCCGGGCCTCGTAAATCAGTGGCTCACCGGCTTCGATGATGAGCTCGGGCGGGGGCGGCGGCAGCTGGCCATTGCCCAGCACAAAGCGGCCCGGCGGCGACGACACCATGTAACCCACGCGGTCCGTCGGGTCCTGCTCCAGGATGTCCTGCGCCGCGCGCGGAAAATCCACCAGCAGGCCCGAGCCGATGGGCTTGACCTGCCGCGCCAGCGAGCGCACCGATTGCGTCAGCGACTGGTCAATGCCTTTCTCGGCGTAATTGAGCGCCACGCGCCAGGCCAGCACACCGCCGGCCAGCCACAGCACCAGCTGCGGCAGCAGCAGCCACAGCAGCAGCTGCCGCTTCAGCGACAGGCCCGGCGGCCGGCCGGCCTGCTTCATGCGGCGCCCGATTCCAGCATGTAGCCCAGCCCGCGCACGTTGCGGATGCTCAAGCCCGAATCCCCCAGCTTGCGCCGCAGGCGGTGCACATACACCTCCAGCGCGTTGGAGCCCACGCCGCTTTCGGCGGGCTCGGCCTGCCAGGCGTTGAGCACGTCTTCGCGGCTGACCACTTGGCCGGCGTTGGCCACCAGCAGCGACAGCAGTGCCCATTCGCGCTGCGTCAGCTCCAGCGCCTCGTCGCCCAGCCAGGCGCGCGGCAGCGTGGCATCGACCCGCAGCTTGTGGGCACCGGCGGTGGTGATCTCCAGCGAGCCGCCAAAGGCCGGCAGGCGGGAGCGCCTGAGCATGGCCTGCAGGCGCGCCTGCAGCTCGGCCATGATGAAGGGTTTGGTGAGGTAGTCGTCAGCGCCGGCGTTCAGGCCCTGCACCCGGTCATCAATGCCGTCGCGCGCCGTCAGGATCAGCACCGGCAGGGCGAGCAGCCGCTGGCGTATCCAGCGCAGCACGTCCATGCCGTCAACCAGCGGCAGACCGAGGTCCAGGATCACGCCGTCAAAACGGGTGGATTCGAGCAGCTCACGCGCGATGGCGCCATTGGCCGCGCAGGCCACGCTGTGCCCGCTTTGCTCCAGCAGGGCGGCCAGCGCGTCGCGCAGCAGTTCGTCGTCTTCAGCAATCAGTAAATGGGCCATGGGGCAAGCATAGCAAGGCTGGCCCTAGTGCGGCGCCGGTGAGGCCAGCCACTGTTCGACGGCCTGCACGCGGGCGGCATGGATCAACTCGCCAATCTTTTTCCCGTCGGCGCCCGCCAGCTGGGCGCTGGCCGCGATGGCGCTGGTGGGCACGGCCTGGGCGCTGGCCAGCGCCGCCAGCAGGCGCTGGCGCTGCGGGTAGGGCTGGTCCTGCAGCCCCAGGCGGCCGCGGGCATCGCACTCGCAGGCCAGCAGCGCCTCGGCAAAGCGCTGCGGCTTGCGAAAGGCGTCGCAGCGCTCCAGCAGACGCACCAGCGCGGCCGCGCCAAATTCGCTGCTGCGGTGGATGTTGCCGTGCTCGCGCGCCACCACGTCGGCCAGCTCGCGGCACTCGGTGGGCACGCGCAGCCGCTGGCAGACATCCTTGAGCAGCTCCACGCTGCGCTCCTCGTGGCCGGTGTGGCGCGGAAGTACCTCGGCCGGCGTCGTGCCCTTGCCCAGGTCATGTGTGAGGCAGGCAAAACGCACCGGCAGCGAAGCGCCTAGCTGCGCCGCCATGTCCAGCACCATCATCAGGTGCACGCCGGTATCGACCTCGGGGTGGTAGTCGGCGCGCTGCGGCACGCCCCAGAGCCTGTCGACTTCGGGCAAGAGCTTTTGCAAGGCGCCGCAGTCGCGCAGTACGTCAAACAGGCGCGAGGGCCGGTGTTCCATCAGGCCGCGCGCCAGCTCCTGCCAGACCCGTTCGGGGACCAGCGCGTCCACTTCGCCGTCGTCCACCATGGCCCGCATCAGCGCCTGGGTCTCCGGCGCCACGCTGAAATCGGCAAAGCGCGCCGCAAAGCGCGCCACGCGCAGGATGCGCACCGGGTCTTCGCGGAAGGCCCCGGTCACGTGCCGCAGCACCTTGTTCTGAAGGTCCTGCCGGCCGCCGTAGGGGTCGATCAGGGCTTCAAGGTCAATGTCGAATTGGCCTTTGGTCCTTGAAGCTTGTGCGCTGACAGCTATCGAATTGATAGTGAGGTCGCGCCGCGCCAGGTCCTGCTCCAGCGTGACGTCGGGCGCGGCTTGCACGGTAAAGCCGTGGTAGCCGCGCGCGGTTTTGCGCTCGGTGCGCGCCAGCGCGTACTCTTCCCTGGTGTCGGGGTGCAGAAACACCGGGAAATCCTTGCCGACCGGCAGAAAGCCCTGCGCAACGAGTTCTTCCGGCGTGGCGCCCACCACCACCCAGTCGTGGTCCTGCACCGGCAAGCCCAGCAAGGCATCGCGCACCGCACCACCGACCATGTAAATCTGCATGGTGGCAGTTTAGAGCCTGTTCACGCTTTATTTGGGGTCGCGCAGGTGTCTTTTCGGGATGGGGTGCAAGGCGCAGTGCGCCGCCAATAGCCCGGCTATTGGCAAGCAGTGCAACGCCGCAGACCGCCCGAAAA
>NZ_JAKFDR010000076.1:0-17731 GCF_036676035.1 Polaromonas sp. | reverse complement strand
GATTTTTGTTCAGGACAAGGCGCAAACCACAGCAATAGCCCCGCTATTGCGCGGATTTGCAACGCCGTCATGGACGAAAAGACGCGGTTTTATGTGCCGGATAGCGTGCAACACCACACTAGGGTTTAGCCTAGTCAGAATGCACTGGCCGGGTCAACCCGGGTTTGCTGCCAGTCGTTATAGTTGCGGGCACCCCGGTTTGCGCCTGTTCTGGACGCCGGGTTGATTCATTCCAAAACTGTGAGGAGTTTTTCATGTTCAAGAAGGTTCTGGCGTTTTTCGCCGCTATGTACATGGCCGTGTCTTTTGCTGCCGTGGACGTCAATAAAGCCACGGCTGCCGAACTCGACGGCATCAAAGGCATAGGCCCCGGCATCTCGGGCAAGATCATCGACGAGCGCAAGAAAGGCAATTTCAAGGACTGGAACGACTTCATCGAGCGCGTCAAGGGCGTGGGCGAAGCCAATGCGGCCAAGTACTCCGCCCAAGGCATGACCGTTGGTGGCGCCAGCTTCAAGGGCGTTGCCGCCGCCCCCGCTGCCAAGGAAGAGAAAAAAGACTCCAAGGCTGAAGCCAAAATGAAGGCCGACGAAGCCAAGACCAAAAAAGAAGCCGAGAAAAAAGCCAAGGCCGAAGAGAAAAAGAAAATGGCTGCGGAAGCCAAAGCCAAGGCCGATGCTGAGAAAGCCGCCAAAGCCGACGCTGCCAAGAAGAGTGACAAGCCTGCTGCCAAGGCAGACGCTGCCAAACCTGCGGCCAGCGCTCCCAAGAAGTAATACGGGCAAGCCACGCACTTCTCGAAAAAACCCGCCCTCCGGCGGGTTTTTTCATGTCTGCTTACAAGCCATTTTGGCCTGCAGCCCTTGATTAATTTGCGCTGTTAGCTATTAAAAATATAGCAAAATAATTTCAAACCAGCGCAATCAGATCGGTCACGCCCACCGTCACGCCCGCCTGTGTGAGCAAGGTGGTGAGCTGCCCGCGATGGTGGGTCTGGTGGTTGAAGAAATGCGTCATCGCCTGCCAGGCCGGGTGCGCTCGCGGCACACCTTTTGTATTGGCATAACGCATGGTGCTCAGCAGGAATTCAGGCGACATGTCTGCCAACCAAAGCTCCATGGCAGCATCAAGAGCCTCGCGGGTGCTTTTGAGGTCCGGCCAATCCGGGTGCAAATCGCTGGTGTAGTCTGACCCGTCGGGCAGGGTCAACAAAGCGGGGGGAAGCGCTGCAAATGCCGTGTCCTGACAGGCGAAGCGATGCAGCCACATCTTGTCGGCAAGCACCAGGTGTGTCAGCGTGTGGTGAATGGAACCAAAAAACGCACCGCGTTCCCGCTTGCGCTCCTCATCGGTCAGTGTTTCGCAGGCCTGGTACAGACGCTGGTTCATCCAGCGGTTGTACCGGGCCAGGAAACGGTAGCTATCGAGAAACGCTGTGCTCATGCCGGATACTCCTGAATTGATAGCTACTTGCGCAAGTATTGCTTGGGCTTGAAGCCATTTTTGCATAAAAGAATGACTTCAAGCCGGCTCAGCGCGCCGTCAGACTTCAGGCTTTGCCAAATCCTCCACCGCCCGGCGTATGGATTTCAAACACATCGCCGGCCTGCATCTCGGCCTGGCCGATATGGTCCAGCACCTCCACCCGGCCGTCGGCGCGCACCACGCGGTTCAGGCCGACCTGGCCGGCCTCGCCGCCGGCCATGCCAAAAGCACCGTGCTTGCGCCCGTTCGACAAAATACTGGCCGTCATGGGTTCGAGGAACTTCACGCGCCGCACGCCGCCATGGCCGCCCTGCCAGCGCCCGGCGCCGCCCGAACCCTCGCGGATCTCGTAGCTCTCCAGCCGCACCGGGAAGCGGAACTCCAGCACCTCGGGATCGGTCAGGCGCGAGTTGGTCATGTGGGCCTGCACGACGCTGGTGCCGTTGAAGCCTTCGACGACGCGGCCCTCGGCGTCGATCACGGCACCGGCGCCGCTGCCGCCCGAAATCGTTTCGTAATACTGGTGCCGCGCATTGCCGAAGGTGAAGTTGTTCATGGTGCACTGGCCGGCCGCCATCACCCCCAGCGCGCCGTACAGCGCGTTGGTGATGCAGGTCGAGGTCTCCACATTGCCCGCCACCACCGAGGCCGGTGGGTTCGGGTTCAGCATGGAGCCGGCCGGAATGATCACCTTGAGCGGTTTGAGGCAGCCCGCATTGAGCGGAATGTCGTCGTCGACCAGCGTGCGAAACACATAGAGCACGGCCGCCATGCAGACCGCCGTGGGCGCATTGAAGTTGTTCGTCTGCTGGGGCGACGTGCCGGTGAAGTCGATCTCGGCACTGCGGCTCTGCGCATCTACCCGGATACCCACCTTGATCTGCGCGCCATTGTCCAGCGGCAGCGTGAACTGGCCATCCTTGAGCCGCGTGATGACCCGGCGCACCGACTCTTCGGCGTTGTCCTGCACATGGCGCATGTAGGCCTGCACCACCTCCAGGCCAAACTGGTGGGCCATCTTGCGCAGCTCCTGCACGCCTTTTTCGTTGGCGGCGATCTGCGCCTTCAAATCAGCCATGTTCTGCTGCGGGTTGCGGCTGGGGTAGGTCCCGCTCTTGAGCAGGGCCATCATTTCCGCCTCGCGCAGCACGCCGCGCTCGACCAGCAGGAAGTTGTTGATCTGCACACCCTCTTCTTCGATCAGGGTTGAAAACGGCGGCATCGAGCCCGGCGTGATGCCGCCAACGTCGGCATGGTGGCCTCTAGAACCCACGTAGAACGTGGGTTCTGGGGCCTTCGGCGGCATGTGCTCACCCCCACCCCGACCCTCCCCCTTCCAGGAGGAGGGAGCTAAATAGACCGGCGTGATGACGGTGATGTCCGGCAGATGCGTGCCGCCGTGGTAGGGGTCGTTGAGCACATACACATTGCCCGGCTGCATGGTGGCCGCGTTTTCGCGGATCACAGTCTTGATGCTCTCGCCCATGGAGCCCAGGTGCACCGGCATGTGGGGGGCGTTGGCAATCAGGTTGCCCTCGGCATCAAACAGCGCACAGCTGAAGTCCAGCCGCTCCTTGATGTTGACCGAGTAGGCCGTGTTCTGCAGCTGCAGGCCCATCTGCTCGGCGATGTTCATGAACAGGTTGTTGAACACTTCCAGCAGCACCGGGTCCACCGTGGTGCCGGCCGCAAACCGGACGGCACGCGCCGCGCGCCGGTCCAGCACCAGGTGGTCGAGCGCCGTCAGGCTCGCCTCCCAGCCCGGCTCCACCACCGTCGTGGCGTTTTTCTCGGCAATGATGGCCGGGCCGGAGATGAGGTCGCCCGGCTGCAGGTCTTCGCGCACCACCAGCGCCGCCTCGTGCCACTGCCCGCCCGAGTACATACGCACGGTTTCGCGGCGCGGCACCTCGCGCGCCTCATGCGTGGCGTGGCGGGTTTCAGCCGGCGCATCGCCGGCCACCACGGCTTCGACCGACACGGCCTCCACCACCAAGGCCTTGCCCTGCATCAGGAAAGAAAAGCGCTGGCGGTAGGCCGCTTCAAAGCCGGCTTCAATCCGGTCCAGGTCGCCAAACGGCACCACCAGCGCCGAGTCGCTGCCTTCGTAACGCACGTGCACGCGGCGGTGCGTGCTGATGGGCCCCAGGCCGACCTGCTGGCGCTGCAGATCAGCCTCGGCCGCAGTGGCCAGCGCATCCAGCCTGGCGGTGATCTCGGGCAGGGCTGCGTCGGACAATTTGAGCTCGACCGCCTGCTCGCGAATCACGTTCTGGTCGGCCAGGCCCATGCCGTAGGCTGAGAGGACACCGGCCAGCGGGTGCACAAACACCCGCGTCATGCCCAGGGCATCGGCCACCAGGCAGGCATGCTGGCCGCCGGCGCCGCCAAAGCACTGCAGGGTGTAGCGCGTCACGTCGTAACCACGCGCCACCGAGATCTTCTTGATCGCGTTGGCCATCTGCTGCACCGCGATGTTGATAAAACCTTCGGCCACCACCTCGGCCGGACGTCCGGTCTGGCGGGCCAGCTCATCGAACTTCGCCTGCACCACCTCCGCGTCCAGCGGCTCATCGGCCTGGTGGCCGAACACCTGGGGAAAGTAATGCGGCTGGATCTTGCCGACCATCAGGTTGGCGTCGGTCACGGCCAGTGGCCCGCCGCGGCGGTAGCTGGCGGGGCCGGGATTGGCGCCCGCGCTTTGCGGACCCACGCGAAAACGTGCGCCGTCAAACGCCAGAATGGAGCCGCCGCCGGCAGCCACGGTGTGAATGCTCATCATGGGCGCGCGCATGCGCACGCCGGCCACCTGGGTTTCAAACTCGCGTTCGAACTCGCCCGCGTAGTGCGACACATCGGTCGAGGTGCCGCCCATGTCAAAGCCGATGACCTTCTCGATCCCGGCAATGGCCGCCGTGCGCGCCATGCCGACAATGCCGCCGGCCGGGCCGCTCAGGATGGCATCCTTGCCCTGGAAGGCATGCGCGTCGGCCAGCCCACCGGACGACTGCATGAAAAACAGCTTGACGCCCGGCATCTCCGCGCCCACCTGCTCGACATAGCGGCGCAGGATGGGCGAGAGGTAGGCATCGACCACGGTCGTATCGCCGCGGCTGACGAACTTCATCATCGGGCTGGTCTCAAACGAGGTGCTGATTTGCGTGAAGCCGACTTCCTGCGCGATGCGTTTGGCGATTTTCTCGTGCGCGGTGTAGCGGTAGCCATGCATGAACACGATGGAAACACTGCGCAGCCCTTGCTGGTATTGCGCAATAAGATCCTTTTTCAGTAGCGCCTCATCGAGCGCCTGGAGCACCTCGCCCTGCGCGCTGACGCGCTCCTGCGCCTCGACCACCGCGCTGTAAAGCAGCTCGGGCAGCACGATGTTGCGGTCAAAGATGCGCGGACGGTTCTGGTAGGCGATGCGCAAGGCATCGCGAAAGCCGCGCGTGGTCACCAGCAGCGTCGGCTCGCCCTTGCGCTCCAGCAGCGCATTGGTGGCCACGGTGGTGCCCATCTTGACGCATTCCACCAGCTCGGGCGTGATCAGTTCGCCAGGTTGAAGGCCCAGCAGGTGCCGGATGCCGGCCACCGCGGCATCGCGGTACTGCTCGGGGTTTTCGGACAGCAGCTTGTGCGTGATCAGTGAACCATCGGGTTTCTTGGCCACGATGTCGGTGAAGGTGCCGCCGCGGTCTATCCAGAACTGCCAGCGTTTCGTGCCATTTTTTTCCATGAATTTCTATTCCAAAATTAAGCCGTCAGGCTGGCTGCAGACCGTGCCGCCTGGTCATAGATACCCGAGAGCAGCCGCAGCAGCCGGGCCAAGTCGCCAATATCGCGGTTCAAGGCGTCGTCGGCGTTCAGCGCATTGATCAGGCATGACTCGCGGATCTCCCGGTACCGCTCGACATATTGACGCCCCAGGTCGGTCGCGGCATAGGTCACTTCCTTGCCGCTCTTGCTGGACGCCACCACACCCAGGTTTTGCAGTTTTTTGAGCGAGTAGTTGATCAGGTGGGTGTCTTCCACATTCATGATGAAGCAAATGTCGGCCAAGCGCTTGTCGCGGGCGCGGTGCGTCACATGGTGGAGCACCAGCACATCCAGCGGTGTGAGGTCTTTCAGGCCGGCGGCACTCATGCAGTGGGCAATCCACCGGTGAAAGGCATTGCCCGCCACGATCAGGCCGAATTCGAACTCACTCATCTCCGAGCTTCTGGGCGACACCAGATGCGCGGACGACACGATGGGTGGCTGCTCCGCTTGAGGCGGTGCCGCAGACACACTGACAGGACGCTTCTTGGCCATCGACAACCTCCGAAATTGGCATCTTCCCAAATAATTCAGTTCGGATTGTAGGTATGTAATCTACAATTTATCAACAATTTGTTGACGTTTAGGGAAAACACCAACCGTGATTCCGCCCATGCGCCTTACATTTACCGCCGTACTTGGCCTTCCCGAATGCCATGGAGTTTTTATGAACGCCGCCCGCTGACCCGGGCTTTCCTGCTACCCGCTGCACCGCTTTTGCAAGCCGCACCGCAACCTCGCCGAACATCCTGCCCATGAGTCAGCCTGCCCCGTCCCGCGCATCACCGCTGCTTTCCGTTCGCTCCCTCAGCGTCGAATTCGAGGTGCCGGGCGGGCGCTTTCGTGCGGTTGACAACTTGAGCTTCGATGTCACGGCCGGACGCACCCTGGCCATCGTCGGCGAGTCGGGTTCGGGCAAATCGGTGACCTCGCAGGCCATCATGCGATTGACCGACTACTCGGGCGGACAAATTGTCGATGGCCAAATCCTGTTTCAGTCGCCGGTCAGCGGCATGCAGGACCTGACACAAGCCAGCGATGACACCTTGCGCGCCATTCGCGGCAATGAAATTGCCATGATCTTTCAGGAGCCCATGACCTCGCTGAACCCGGTGTTCACCATCGGCAACCAGATCGCGGAAACGTTGATCCTGCACCAGGGCTTGAGCCCGTCCCAGGCGCGCGGGCAGGCCCGTGCGCTGCTCGAAAAAGTACGCCTGCCGGATGCCGAGCGGCTGCTTGATGCCTATCCGCACTCGCTGTCCGGCGGCATGCGCCAGCGCGCCATGATTGCCATGGCGCTGTCCTGCCAGCCGGCGCTGCTGATTGCCGACGAGCCCACCACGGCGCTGGATGTGACCATTCAGGCGCAGATCCTGAACATCATCCGCGAGTTGCAGCAGGGCCTGAACACCGCCGTGGTGTTCATCACCCACGACATGGGTGTGGTGGCGCAGATGGCCGATGACGTGGTGGTGATGTGGCGCGGACGCATGGTCGAGCAAGGTCCGGTCGAGCAAATTTTCAATGCCCCGCAGCACCCCTACACCCGCGCCCTGTTGTCGGCGGTCCCCCGGCTGGGCAGCCTGCGCGGCCAGCCGCTGCCAAAACGCACGCCTCTCATCGTGCTGGAAGGCGACCAGTCACGCGAAGTGGGCGCCGAGCAGGTACAGGACACGGTGGACTCCCGTGCGCCTTTGCTCACGGTCGACAGGCTCACCACCCGTTTCGATGTGGCCCACAGCCTGCTGGGACGTGTCACGCACCGCGTGCATGCCGTCGAAGAAGTCAGCTTCGATATTTATCCGGGCGAGACGCTGGCCCTGGTCGGAGAGTCCGGCAGCGGCAAATCGACCATCGGTAAAACGCTGCAGCAGCTGGTCGACGCCTCCAGTGGCACGGTCCGCTTCGCCGGTCAGGACATCAGCACGCTGAATGCAGCCGGCAAGCAGCGGCTGCGGCAAGACATCCAGTACATTTTCCAGGATCCGTATGCCTCGCTCGATCCGCGCAAAACGGTGGGTTTCAGCATTGCCGAGCCCATACTCACCCACCGTTTGCTCACCGACCCCACAGCGGTGCAGCGGCGCCTGGCCGAGCTGCTCGAATGCGTCGGCTTGAAGCCCGAACACGCCGGCCGCTATCCGCACGAGTTCTCCGGCGGCCAGCGCCAGCGGGTCTGCATAGCCCGCGCGCTGGCCTGCAATCCCAAGCTGGTGATCGCCGACGAATCCGTTTCCGCACTGGACGTCTCCATCCAGGCGCAGATCATTGACTTGCTGATGGCTTTGCAGGCCGAGCGCGGACTGTCTTACCTGTTCATCACGCATGACATGGCGGTGGTCGAGAAAATCAGCCACCGGGTGGCCGTCATGTACCTCGGGCAGATCGTCGAGATCGGCCGTCGCCAGGACGTTTTTGAAAATCCTCAACATGCCTACACACGCAAGCTGCTGGCGGCCGTGCCTGTGGCCGAGCCGGGCAGGCTGATCGACCCGCGCCTGATCCAGGGCGAGATCCCCAGCCCGCTGCGCAAGGTCGGCCATGAGCCCGACATCCTCAAGCTCATTGAAATCAACCCGGGCCATCGTGTGGCGCAATCCGCAGCAGCGGCCTGAGCACCGGCCGGTTCATTCACCCTTGTAATCCTGCAACCTCGCACCTCGCACCTCGCACCTCGCACCTCGCACCTCGCACCTCGCACTTCGCACATTTGTACTCAGGAGAAAACCGATGAAGCTGAAAAACCTCTTAGCCACCACCAGCCTGGTGCTCGCCAGCCTGGCGGCCCCCAGCACCCATGCCGCGGGGACGCTCACCGTGGCACTGCACCAGGACCCGGGCAACTGGGACCCGATTGCTACTTTCCTGGTGTCTTGGGGCGCTGTCGGCGGCCAGGTCTTCGATGGCCTGATCATGCGCACGCCGGACATGAAGCTGGCGCCCGGCCTGGCCACCAAATGGGAGTTTCTGGAGAAAAACACCAAGCTGCGCTTTACCCTGCGCCCCAATGTGAAGTTCCATAACGGCGAGCCCTTCGATGCCGAAGCCGTGAAATTTACCTTTGACCGCCTGCTCGGTGAAGAGGGCAAGAAGGGGCCGCAGCAGTCCAACTACAACGCGATCGAGAAAGTCGTTGTCGTCAACCCGAGCACGGTGGACTTCGTGCTCAAGAGCCCTGACCCGGTGCTGCTGACCAAGCTGGCCGGCTATGGCGCGATGATTGTGCCGCCCAAGTACATCAAGGAAAAAGGCAGCCAGTTCTTCGGCATGAATCCGGTCGGCACCGGCCCCTTCAAGTTCACGGAATACAAACCCAAAATCAGCCTCTCGTTTGAGCGCAACGCAGCCTACTGGGGCGGCGCCCCCAAACTGGACCAACTGGTCTATCGCTTCATCACCGAGCCCGCCACCCAGGCGGCCGAACTGCAGGCCGGCCGTCTCGACGTGGCCAACCAGATCCCGCTGGCGATGATCGACACCCTCAAGAAGGACAGCAAGCTTGACGTCGTCAGCATGGACGGTCCGGTCGCGCTGGCCATGCGCTACAACACGCAGCGCGGCATCATGAAGGACCGCGAAGTGCGCAAGGCGCTCACCATGGCGGTGGATCGCGACGCGATCATCAAGACCATATTGCTGGGCAATGCCAAGCCCATCGCCAGCTTTCAGGGCACGCTGTCGTTTGGCAATGACCCGGCCCTCAAGCCCCTGCCTTTCAACCCGGCGCAGGCCAAAGCCATGCTGCAAAAAGCCGGTGTCAAACCAGGCACGCAGATCCAGCTCGACTTCCGCGGCTCTGACAGCAACTTCCGCGAAGTCGCGCAGGCGGTGGCGGGTTACCTGCAGGCGGTGGGCATCACCGCCTCGCTCAAGCCGTATGAAACCAATGTGCTGCTCAACGACATCATCCCGAACGGCAAGACCGGTGAGATGTGGCAGAACCAGTGGGGCGGCTGGACCTTTGACTATGACAACACGGCCTACTCCATGTACTACACCAAGCAGCGCTGGAACCCGTTCGACGACGATGCCAAGCTCAATGCCCTGCTGCACACCCAGCGCAACACCTGGGACCAGGCGGCGCGCAAGAAAACATTGCAGGAGATCGGCCGTTACGTCGCCGACCAGGCGCTGGAAATGCCCCTGTACAGCCTGAACACCATCTATGGCCTGAACAAGCGTGCAAAGAACCTGGCGTTGCCGGTCGACGGTCGTTTCCGCTTTGTCGAAGCCTCTGTCGATTGACGCCTCATCCAACCTGACCTGAGCCGAACCGAGCTGCCGACACCATGAGCGGATTTCTTATCAAGCGACTGCTGCAGGCGATCTTCGTCGTGCTGGTGGTGACCCTGTTTGTTTCCTACGCCGTGCGCCTGTCGGGCGACCCGGCGCTCATGCTCAGCCAGGGCGCGGGCAGCGTGACGGAGCAAGACCTCGAAAACATCCGCAAGGGCCTGGGCCTGGACCGGCCCTTCCTGGTGCAATACGCCGACTTTCTGCGCGGTGCGGTGGTCGGTGACTTCGGTCTGAGCTTCATGGGCGGAACGCCGGTCGCGCGCCTGATCGGAGACGCCCTGCCGGCCACGCTGGCGCTGGCTTTTGTCTCGCTGCTGCTGTCGGTTCTGGTGTCCGTGCCACTGGGCATTCAGGCCGCCGTCAAAAAAGGCAAGGGGGTGGATCAGTTCATCCGCATCATCTCGCTGGTCGGGCTGTCGTTTCCCAACTTCTGGCTGGCCATCATGCTGGTGCTGCTGCTGTCCATCACCTTCCCCCTCCTTCCGCCCTCGGGCTGGGATGGGGCGATCAGCCTGGTCATGCCGGCGCTGACCATGGCCATCATCCTGTCGGCCACCAATGTGCGCCTGGTACGCACCGCCATGCTGGAAACGCTGTCGGCCCAATACATCATGGTGGCGCGCAGCAAAGGACTCAAGGACCGTGTCGTGCTCTACAAGCACGCATTGCGCAATTGCGCCATCCCCCTGATCACCTACATCGGCCTGCAATTTGGCAACCTGATCGGCGGCCTCGTGGTGGTCGAAAAAGTCTTCAACTGGCCGGGGCTGGGAACCCTGGCTTTCGATGCCATCGCCGGCCGGGACTACCCGGTCTTGCAGGGCACGGTCACCGTGCTGTCCGTGATCATTGTGGCGGTCAACCTGCTGGTCGACATTGCTTACGGGCTGGTCGACCCCCGCATTCGCAGCAAATAACGTCCATGCAAACTGTTCCTCCCACCCCCATCGCCGCTCCCGTCTCCCGCTCGCTGCAATGGCGCTCGCTCGAATTCATGCTCGGCGCCCTGCTGACCGGCGCCATGCTGCTGCTGGTGCTGCTGTCGGTCTGGCTGTTTCCGGACCGCGGTTCCGCCATGGACCTGGGCGCGCGCCTGACCCAACCTTTCACCCATTGGGCGCACCCCCTGGGCACCGACCCCCTGGGGCGCGACGTGCTGGCGCGCGTGCTGGTCGGCGGACGGATCTCCCTGGTGGTCGGCTTCCTCTCGGTGCTCGGTGCCTCGGTGCTGGGCATCGTGATTGGCCTCGTCGCCGGTTATTACCGGGGCTTTTGGGACATGCTCTTGATGCGCTGCGTGGACGTGCAGCTGGCGCTGCCCTTCATCCTGGTGGCGCTCACCTTCATTTCCATCCTGGGCGGCGGCCTGGGTAACATCATCCTGTTCATGATCGTCTCGCAGTGGGTGCAATACGCGCGGCTGGTGCGCGGCATGGTGCTGTCGGTGCGCGAGCGCGAGTTCGTTCAGGCGGCGCGTGCGTTTGGCGTGCGCGATCTGGCCATGATCCGCCACCACATCCTGCCCAACGTGATCGGGCCGGTCATCATCCTGATCACGCTGAACGTGGCCAACAACATCCTGCTCGAGAGCAGCCTGACCTTTCTGGGCCTGGGTGTAGACCCATTGATTCCCAGCTGGGGCGGCATGCTGGCCGATGGCCGCACCTACATGCAGACCGCCTGGTGGGTCAGCGTCTTCCCCGGCGTGGCCATCATGCTCATGGTGCTGGGCCTGAACCTGCTGGGTGACTGGCTGCGCGACCGGATCGACCCTACTGGAAAACTTTAACGGAAAGACTGCAATGAAGAGCACCCCGCTTCTGGACATAAGCCTGCCGCGCACACTCGATGGCTGGGTTGCCCAATTCGAGCAGAGCGAATGGCAGGGTGCACAGGTCCAGGGCTGGCTGTTTGAAGGCCTTGCCGCGCGCCGCGCCGCAGAGCGCCGCCTGGCGGCTGCAGGCGTACAGGCGCAGTTGCGCAGCGCCTACAAGCCGCTGGTGCACTACTTTCTTGAAGAGATGGATTGCAGCACGCTGGCCGCCGTCACGGTGCATTACCCGCTGCATCCGAACGCATCGCCACGCCGTTTCTTGCTGGAGGCCTACCCGCTGGCCGGGCTGCTGCCCGACTGCAAGCTTGAGTTTGTGCCCGGTACGGACGATCTGCATTACCAGCTGGCGCTCACGCTGAAGAGTGGCCGGCAACTACAAGCCAGCGTCTTTGCCCCCAACCGCGTCCATGTTGACCACATCGGCGCCACCCTGCTGTCGCCCACGGGCTGGCTGCGTGCCCAGATACAGCCCGAGCACGGCCTTGCGGCAGGCATGGACAGCGCCCAGCAGACGGATTACGAACAGCTCTTCGCGCAGATACTGCAAACCGTCAAGCAGCACCCCTGGCCCGCGCAAGAACCCTATTTCGAGCGGCTGGACATTCGCGCTGACCTGCCCGGCATCGAGCAAGCCCTGCCGGTGGATCACGAGTGCATCAGCAGCCATGAAGCGCTGCATGAAGACATTTATTTCTCCCTGCTTGAAATCTTCCAGCGCCGATCCGGGCGGCTGGAGAACGACCGCCGCCTGCAGCCCGGGCAGATCGTGCCGGACGTGCGCGCCAGCACCACCGCACCGCGCCTGCGCATAGCCTTAAGCCGCTTCGACGTGCAGGCACAAGACCTTCGCGCTCACGTCCATGCCAACCCCAGCCCCAGCGCGCAACAAGCCCTTGACTTGCTGGACACCGCAGCGCACCCGGCCCGCATTGCCGCCGAAATGGATCGCCTGGGTGGCCAGCGTTTCACGGCTCTGACTCGCCAAGGGCGCCAGGTCGCCGGCCTGTACCATGCCGGGCCCGCTGCAGCCGTCTTGATCAGCGGCGGCCAGCATGCCAACGAAACCTCCGGCGTGGTCGGCGCCCTGCGTGCGGCACAGGCCCTTAAGGCGCGCGAAGACACAGGGGACAAGGCGCACTTCGCACTGATCGCGCTGGAAAACCCCGATGGCTATGCCTTGCACCGCGAGCTGTGCGCCCAGCATCCGCACCATATGCATCATGCCGCACGCTACAGCGCCCTGGGCGATGACATTGAATACCGTGAGCAGGCGCCGCTCTACGAGCGCGAAGCGCGTGAACAGGCGCTGGCCTTGTCGGGTGCCCAGTTGCACATCAATCTGCACGGCTACCCGGCCCATGAATGGACCCGGCCGCTGTCCGGCTATGTGCCACGCGGCTTTGAACTCTGGACCATTCCGAAAGGGTTTTTCCTGATCCTGCGCCATCACCCCGGCTGGCAGGCACAGGGGCGCGCCTTGCTGGAGCAGGTCAGCGCGGCACTGTTAAAGGTCCCTGGCCTGCCTGCCTACAACGCCCGCCAGATGGCGCTCTACGAACAGCATGCGGGCGAGTTGCCCTTCGAAGTCATCCATGGCACGGCCTGCACGCAGTCGGAAACGACCCGCCCTGGTGCGCCGGTCACGCTGATCACGGAGTTTCCGGACGAAACGATTGATGGCGAAGCGTTCCGGTTCGCCCACTCGGTACAGATGGAAACGGTGCTGGCCGCCGTGAATGCCTGGCAGAGCTTGCAAGGGCCGGCTCGCCAATGATAGGAAGCTTCCAAATCGAGGAGCACTTTTTGGGGTATGCCCGGGGAAGCTGGCGCAGTATTTGCGTCTATCCTATCCGTACTTACCATCTCTTACACCATTCTTTAATCCTGGAGCTGTCATGAAATTCAAACTTGCACTGATCGCCGCCGTGCTCAGCGTCGGCACCGCGGCATTTGCCCAAACCAAATGGGATTTGCCGGCGGCCTACCCTGCGTCCAACTTTCACACCGAGAACCTGACGCAGTTCGCCAACGATATTGACAAAGCCACCGCTGGCAAGCTCAAGATCACGGTGCACGCCAACGCATCGCTTTTCAAAGCGAATGAAATCAAGCGTGCAGTGCAGGGCGGCCAGGCGCAGCTGGGCGAGATTTTGCTCGCCAACTTTGAAAACGAAAACCCGATTTACGGCGCCGACGGCTTGCCATTTCTGGCGTCAAGCTATCCGGCCGCCCGCAAGCTGGCCGATGCGCAAAAGCCGGCGCTCGACAAACTGCTGGGCGCTCAAGGCATGAAACTGCTCTACACCGTGGCATGGCCTCCACAAGGTGTTTACGCCAACAAGGAACTCACCTCAGTCGCCGACATGAAAGGCCTCAAATGGCGTGCCTACAGCCCCGCGACCAGCAAAATTGCAGAGCTGGTAGGCGCACAGCCTGTGACCGTGCAGGCCGCCGAGCTCAGCCAGGCACTGGCCACGGGCGTCGTCAACAGCTACATGAGCTCGGGCTCGACCGGCTACGACACCAAAACCTACGAGAGCATCAAGTACTGGTATGACGTGCAGGCCTGGCTACCCAAAAACGCGGTCATCGTCAATAAGAAATCTTTTGACGCGCTGGATGCGGCCACCCAGGCTGCCGTCCTGAAAGCGGCGTCGGATGCAGAGCTGCGCGGCTGGAAAATCAGCGAAGAGAAAAACGAGTTTTATAAAAAGGCGCTGGCTGAAAAGGGCATGAAGATCATGGCGCCTTCGCCCAAGCTGGTCGCCGACTTCCGCCAGGTCGGCAGCATCATGAAAACAGACTGGACCAAACGCGCCGGCGCCGATGGTGAAGCGCTGCTGTCAGCCTACGAGAAATCAACCGCGACCAAGAAATAAACATGCGCCGGCTACTTGATGCGCTTTATGACGGCGCGGCATGGATGGGGGCCCTCTTCATGATTGGCACGCTGCTCTCCGTGCTGGCCGGCGTGCTGGACCGGCAGTTTGCCTGGTCACTGCGCGGCACCGACATGTATGCGGGTTACTGCATGGCGGCCAGCGGCTTCCTGGCGCTGGCGCATACCCTTAAAAAAGGCGAACACATCCGTGTCACGCTGATTCTCAACGCGGTGAGGGGTCGGGCCCGGCGGGCGATTGAGATATGGGCGCTGGCAGCGGCGACTGCACTCGCCATGCTGTTCGCCTGGTACAGCGTGAAACTGTCCATCAACTCCTGGCAGTTCAATGATGTCTCCACCGGCAATGACGCAACGCCGTTGTGGATTCCACAGCTCACCATGGGCGTCGGGGCCGTGATCCTGATGATTGCCTTCATCGATGAGCTGGTACTGGAGATCATCGGGCGCCGCGTTCAGACGGGCAGCGACGAAGCCGAGACCTTGCACTACGAATAATCAGAAGAACAAACCCCATGTCTGAACTTGCCATCACCTCGCTGCTGATTCTTTCGCTGTTCCTCATCTTGGGCTCGGGCGTATGGATAGGCCTCACCCTGTCTGGCGTCGCCTGGATCGGCATGCAGCTTTTTTCTTCACGCGCCGCTGGCGATGCCATGGCCGTGACCATCTGGGGCTCTTCATCGAGCTGGACGCTGACGGCTCTGCCGCTTTTCGTGTGGATGGGCGAAATCCTGTTTCGCACCAAACTCAGTGAAAGCATGTTCAAGGGCCTGGCACCATGGGTCAGCCGTCTGCCGGGGGGGCTGCTGCACACCAACGTGATAGGGTGCACCATTTTTGCGGCGGTGTCGGGCTCGTCGGCAGCGACCTGCGCCACCATTGGAAAAATGACCTTGCCGGAACTCGCCAAACGCGGCTACCCCGAAGACATCACGATCGGCTCGCTGGCGGGGGCCGGCACGCTGGGCTTGCTCATTCCGCCCTCCATCATCATGATCGTCTATGGCGTCAGCGCCGATGTGTCGATTGCCAAGCTCTTCATCGCAGGTGTTTTCCCAGGGCTGTTGCTGGCGTCACTGTTCTCAGGCTACCTGATTGTCTGGGCGCTGATGAACAAGGGAAAAATCCCGCCGCCGGACGCGCCCATGACGTTTGGTCAGAAGATCCATGAATCGCGCCACCTGATTCCCGTGGTGCTGCTGATCAGTGCCGTGCTCGGCTCCATCTACGCAGGCATCGCCACGGCCACGGAGGCTGCGGCCATTGGCGTGGTCGGGTCCTTGGTGTTGTCGCTGGTGCAACGCTCGCTGAGCTGGACTACTTTCAAAGAGTCGCTGCTGGGCGCAACGCGCCTGTACTGCATGATTGCACTGATTCTGGCGGGCGCCGCGTTCCTGACGCTGAGCATGGGCTACATCGGCCTGCCGCGCCACCTGGCCGAGTTTGTATCCAGTCTGGGCCTGAACCCTTTCATGCTGATTCTCGCCCTGAGCGTGTTTTACATGATTCTGGGCTGCTTTCTTGACGGCATTTCGATGGTGGTGCTCACCATGGGCGTCATCCTGCCCACCGTGCAGACGGCGGGCCTGGACCTTATCTGGTTCGGCATTTTCATCGTCGTCGTGGTGGAGATGGCGCAGATTACCCCGCCCGTGGGCTTCAACCTGTTTGTGCTGCAGGGCATGACCAAAAAGGAGATTACTTACATTGCGCGGGTCACGCTGCCATTTTTCTTGCTGATGTGCGGCATGGTGCTGCTGCTGTGGTTCTTCCCGCAGATAGCGACCTGGCTGCCCGGCAAGATGTGACCGCAAATGCTGATGGCCAAGACGGCTGACGCCTGAGCACCGGCAAGTGGCTTTTCATCGCCAGGGCTGGGTGAGCCGCGAGTCATCGGTCAGCGCCCAGGTTTTAAGGCCCGTCGCCGCCTCAATCGCCTGTCGGTAGGGCGGCATATTGGTGCACTCCAGCACCACGGACGCAAGCGTTGGTTCTCGCTTTTTCAGCGCCATCGCTGCGGCGACCACATCGGTAGCTGCCTTTTGAATATCAAGGGTCTCGCGATTGCCCAGGATGGCCGTGGCAAATTCACCCGCAGGGTCAACGCCCTGCACAATCACATCGCCCAGCCGCTCATGCGGCACACCGGCCGCCAACAGGTGCTCGGCGCCCAGCTGACTGGCGCTGATGGTGAGCACGCCAACTTGAGGCTGATCGGCCAGCAAGCCGGGCAACTGCAGCAGACTGGAAGTGATCACGGGTACTTGGACCGCCGCCTGCAGCTCTTCTTGCAGCAGCACCAAAAAACCGCAGCTCGTCGTGATGGCTTTGGCGCCATCGCGCTGCAAAGCTTGCACCGCGTCAAGGAAAGCAGGCGCCACCTGCGCGGCCCGCAAGCCCTCGCCCGACTGAACGACTTTTGCCGGCCAGGCACCGTGCACAACGAACCGGCGGGTCGGTACATCGAAGGTGTCCGGATGGCCCACATCGCCGGGTGGCCTTGGAAACCGGGTGTCCAGCATCACAACGCCAAGAAATCCAGCATCGCCGCTCAAAGGCTTGATCGAGGCCTCGCGTGCAATCATCGCTGCGGTTAAAGTCATGCCTGTATTTTCCCGCCAAACAACCCATTCAACCTATTGAAACAGCAGTTGACCGCTCGCAAACATCAGGAAAGCCGCCATGCACATTGACTTTTCCCTCTTCGAGCGCGTTCACCGTCTGGGTGACAGCGCGATGCGCCCGATTGCACCGTTCTCGGGCGCATCCAACTGCCGTTTCTAGGTTCAACCGCCATGCTGCCTGTCATTGCAATCTGTATCGGTGCCTGCATAGGTGCACTCGCCCGCTGGCAGTTGGGGCTGTGGCTCAATCCCGGCGGGCTGATGCCCTGGGGCACGCTGGCCGCCAACCTGATTGGCGGCTACCTGATCGGTGTGTGCGTCGCGGTGTTTCAGGCCCTGCCGCAGCTGGACCCGGTGTGGCGGCTGCTGCTCATCACCGGATTTCTGGGCGCCCTGACCACGTTTTCAAGCTTCTCGGCCGAAGTGGTCGGCCTGCTGCAGCAGGCACGCTACGGCTTAGCGCTGGGCACGGCTGCGCTACATCTGTTCGGCTCGCTGCTGCTGACCTTCGCAGGCATCAAGTCCGCTATGTTTTTGATAGCTGCTCGCGCAGGATAATTGCGGGCTTGAGGCTGATTTCTTTTAACCTAGAAACGGCAGTTGGACGTGCCCGAGTGGGCCGTCATGGGGTGGGCTGGCAAGGCGAGAGTAGCCCCCACGCTTGTCGCTTCGCGTACTGCGCTGCCCCCCGAGGGGGTTGTGCTTGCTCGGGGGCGGCCCTTCGCGGCGCACGACGCTGCGGGCTAATGCCCGCAAGGAGGAGCAACGCCG
>NZ_JAKFDR010000075.1:0-20489 GCF_036676035.1 Polaromonas sp. | reverse complement strand
AATTTGGAGGCGAGCACGGTCGTGATCGCTGCCGTCAGGGTCGTCTTGCCGTGGTCCACGTGGCCGATCGTGCCTACGTTGACGTGCGGCTTGGTCCGCTCAAATTTGCCTTTTGCCATTTTTCAACTCCGAGAAGTTACAAAACCTAATTAACTTAACACCAGCGCCAGCCGCAACACAAACCTTGCACCGCACCAACTCAAAATATGGTGCCCATGGCGGGAATCGGACCCGCGACCTCTCCCTTACCAAGGGAGTGCTCTACCACTGAGCCACATGGGCTGAACTCAAAATCTCTTCAAAAATCCCTGACTGCGACATCGACCAGCAAAACCAAGCAGCCACACCATAAATACGCCTTATGGAGCGGGAGACGGGAATCGAACCCGCGTCATTAGCTTGGAAGGCTAGGGTTCTACCATTGAACTACTCCCGCGCAGCTCTGCCAATTCAACTCGCAACCTCACTATTCACGCAAGCCCAAAACGCTTAAAACACCTTGCGGTGACACGTCTTTGAACCCGCCGCTTGGCCAAAATCCTCAAAAAATCTGGTGGATGAGGCTGGATTCGAACCAGCGTAGGCGTTAGCCAACAGATTTACAGTCTGCCCCCTTTAGCCACTCGGGCACCCATCCATCAAGCGAACCTCGGATTATGCCACGGTTTTGTGAATTTTGACTACCACGCTATCTCTTTTCTGCGGTGCTCGCGCAACCAGGCGTTGGCCCGGCTGAAATGACCGCAGCCGATGAAGGGTTGCGGAGGGCGCAAAGCCGACAAAGGCGAGGGGTGATTGGCGCTCAAGACCAGATGCCGCGCCTCGTCGATCAGGGCGCGCTTGGCCTGGGCGTGCGCGCCCCAGAGCATGAAAATCACCGGCTCGGCCTGCCCGGAAACCGTCTGGATCAGGGCATCGGTCAGCACCTCCCAGCCTTGCCGGGCATGGCTGGCGGGCTGGCCGTCTTCCACCGTCAGACAGGCGTTGAGCAGCAGCACCCCCTGGCGCGCCCAGCGCTCCAGCGAACCGCTGGCCGCCGGTGCAAGCTGCAACGCCGGATCGCGGGCCAGCTCCTTGAACATATTGCGCAGGCTGGGCGGAATTTTCACGCCCTCGGGCACTGAAAAAGCCAGCCCATGCGCCTGCCCGCGCCCATGGTAGGGGTCTTGCCCCAAAATCACGACACTAACATCGGCCAGCGGCGTCAGCTCCAGCGCCCGAAACGGTTGCGGCGGATACACCACCGCCCCCGCCGCCAGCCGCCCGGCCAGAAAGGCCGCCAGCTGCCGGCCCGCGGCACCGGCCAGAAAAGGCTGCAGCACCGGCTGCCAGTCTGGGCTAACCGGCCATTGGACGGGGCTCCAGCCGGTCAGTTGCGACCCCGCAACAGCCAAGCCTGATGTCAAGCCCGCTGCCAAACCCGGCAAAGCCTCATTTTCAAAGGCCAGATTGGCCTGAACCCCTTGTTTCATGTGCGCAAGCAGCTATTAAATCAATAGCATCAAAAGAACAGCTTGGCCAGCGCCGCGCCCGGATCGTCGGCCCGCATGAAGGCCTCGCCGACCAAAAATGCATGGACTTTCGCCTCACGCAGGCGCTTCACGTCGGCCGGGGTGGCAATCCCCGATTCGGTGACCAGCAGGCGGTCCGCCGGGACATCTCTGAGCAGGTCCAGCGTGGTGTCCAGCGAGACCTCGAAGGTCTTGAGGTTGCGGTTGTTGATGCCCAGCAGCGGGGTTTTGAGCTTGAGCGCGCGCTCCAGTTCGGCCGCATCGTGCACCTCGACCAGCACCGCCATGCCCAGCGACAAGGCCAGCGCCTCCAGCGCCTTCATTTGCGCGTCGTCGAGACAGGCGGCGATCAGCAAAATGCAGTCCGCGCCCATGGCCCGCGCCTCGTAGACCTGGTAGGCGTCCACCATGAAGTCCTTGCGCAGCACCGGCAGGTCGCAGGAGGCCCGGGCCTGCTTGAGGTAGTCCACGCTGCCTTGAAAAAATTGTTTGTCAGTGAGCACCGACAAACAGGCAGCGCCGTGCTCTGCATAGCTCTGGGCGATGTCTGCCGGAATGAAGTCAGCCCGCAGCACGCCTTTGGACGGGCTGGCTTTCTTGATTTCGGCAATCACGGCGGGCTGGCCGGCGGCGATCTTGGTGCGCAGGGCGCCCACAAAATCACGCGTCAGCACGCGCGACTCGGCGTCTTCGCGCATGGCCGCCAGCGGTTTGCGTTTGAGCGCCGCGGCGATTTCTTCGCGCTTGACGGCAATGATCTGGTTCAGGATGTCAGACATACAACTTTCGGGCGGCGATGGTCACGCCGCCAGGGATTGGGAGGTGGAAATGAGCTGCAGCAGCCGGGCCTTGGCCGCGCCGGACTCGATCACGCCGCGCGCCAGCTGCACCCCGGCTTTCATCGAGTCGGTCACATTGGCCGCATACAGCGCGGCGCCCGCGTTCAGGGTCACGATGTCGCGCGCCGCACCGGCCTGGTTGTCGAGCACGCTCATGAGCATGGCTTTTGACTGTTCGGGCGTTTCGACCCGCAGCGCGCGGTTGCTGGCCATGGGCAGGTCAAAGTCTTCGGGGTGGATTTCGTACTCGGTGATCTCGCCGTTTTTGAGCTCGCCGACCACGGTCGCGGCGCCCAGGCTCACCTCGTCCATGCCGTCCTTGCCGTAGACCACCAGCGCATGCTCGGCGCCCAGGCGCTGCAGGGCACGGACCTGGATGCCGACCAGGTCGGGGTGGAACACGCCCATCAGGATGTTGGGGGCGCCGGCCGGGTTGGTCAGCGGGCCCAGGATGTTGAAAATGGTGCGCACGCCCAGCTCCTTGCGCACCGGCGCCACGTTTTTCATGGCCGGGTGGTGGTTGGGCGCAAACATGAAGCCGACGCCGACCTGCTCAATGCATTTGGCAATCGCCTCCGGCGGCAGGTTGATGTTGAGCCCCAGGCTTTCCAGCACGTCGGCGCTGCCCGACTTGCTGCTGACGCTGCGCCCGCCGTGCTTGCTGACCTTGGCGCCGGCCGCGGCCGCCACAAACATGGAGCAGGTCGAGATGTTGAAGGTGTGCGAGCCGTCGCCGCCGGTGCCCACGATGTCGACCAGATGGGTTTTGTCCGCCACGTTGACCTTGGTGGAAAACTCGCGCATGACCTGCGCGGCGGCGGTGATCTCGCCAATGGTTTCCTTCTTGACGCGCAGGCCGGTGATCAGCGCCGCCATCATGACCGGCGACATCTCGCCGCTCATGATCAGCCGCATGATGTGCAGCATCTCGTCGTGAAAGATCTCGCGGTGCTCGATGGTGCGCTGCAGCGCTTCCTGGGGGGTGATTTTGTGGGTGCTCGGCATGGCGGTCTCCTTACTTGCTCGGATTGTCGGACAAAGCCAGCTTCAGGCCAAAGCCGATGAACATGAGGCCAGCCACGCGGTCCAGCCAGACAAATATGCCCCCACGCTTGGCACTACGTGCCGGCGCTGCCCCCCGAGGGGGCTCGCCCGCCTCGGGAGCGGCCCAGCGGCGGTCGGCCGCGCTCAAGCGCCGGGCCATCCAGGCGGCGGCCAGCGCCCAGCCCGAATTGACAGGGATGGCGTTGAGGTTGAACAGCACGCCCAGCAGCGCGAAAGCCAGGGCCTTGTTCCCGGTGTCAGGCGAAATGAACTGCGGCACAAACGCCAGGAAAAAGATCGCCACTTTGGGGTTCAGCACATTGGTCCAGAAGCCCCCTATGAACACCGCCTTCAGGTGGCGCTGCGGCTCGCTGGCGGCCACAGCGGTCAGATCGGTCGTAACCTGCGGGGCCCTGGAGAACAGGATTTTGATACCGATCCACAGCAGGTAGGCTGCGCCTATCCACTTGAGCACGGTAAAGGCGGTGGCCGAGGTGGCAAGCAGCGCGCTGACGCCTACGGCCGCCGCGAAGATGTGGACGAAGCAGCCGGCCGTGATGCCCAGGCCGGCAACCATGCCGGCGCGAGCGCCCGAGCGCAGCGAATTGGTCACGATGTAAAGCACGTCGGGGCCCGGCGTCAGGTTGAGCAGCCAGCCGGCCGCGATGAAAAGCAACAGGTGTTGAAAGTCAGGCATGGCTTGATCCTCTGGGATTGAAAAATTGACGGATGACCGCCACGGCGCGGTCCACGCCCGCGGCGTCCACATCCAGGTGCGTGACAAAACGCAGGCGATACAGGCCCGTGGCCGCAATGCCGTGATCGGCCAGATGTTTGAGCAGGGCCGCGGATTGCTCCCTGGCTGCGCCCGTCAGGTCAACAAACACGATGTTGGTCTGCGGCGCTTCGACCTGCAAGCCCTCAATCCCCGCCAAGCCGTCAGCCAGACGCTTGGCCAGCGCGTGGTCTTGCGCCAGCCGCGCGATGTGGTGGTCCAGCGCATGCGAGGCCGCCGCCGCCAGCACACCCGCCTGACGCATGCCGCCACCCGCCATCTTGCGGATGCGGTGGGCTCGCGCGATGAAGTCGCGCGAGCCGCACAGCGCCGAGCCGACGGGCGCGCCCAAGCCCTTGCTGAAGCAGACCGACACGCTGTCAAAGCATTGCGCGATCCGGCGCGCTTCTGCCATGGGGCCAGCGCCAGTTTGCGCCGCTTGCGCCACGGCGGCATTGAACAGGCGCGCGCCGTCCAGATGCCGACTCAGGCCCCGGCTTTTGGCAAGTCCGGTGGCCTGCTGCAGATAGTCGAAGGGCAACAGCTTGCCGCCCAGCGTGTTTTCCAGCGCCAGCAGGCGGGTGCGGGCAAAATGCGCGTCGTCGGGCTTGATGGCGGCTTCGATGTCAGCCAGCGCCAGCGTGCCGTCGGCCTGGTGGTTCAGCGGCTGCGGCTGCACGCTGCCGAACACCGCCGCACCGCCGCCTTCCCAGCGGTAGGCATGGGCCAACTGGCCGACGATGTACTCGTCGCCGCGCTGGCAGTGGGAAAGAATGGCGCAGAGGTTGCTCTGCGTGCCGGTGGGTACGAACAGCGCGGCCTCAAAACCCAGCAGGCCGGCGATTTTTTCCTGCAGCGCGTTGACGCTGGGGTCGCCTGCAAACACATCGTCGCCCAGCGGGGCCGCCAGCATCGCGGCACGCATGGCCTCGGTGGGCTGCGTGACGGTATCGCTTCTCAGGTCAACAGTCTTGGTCATTTTGGCCTCTAGCCCTTATGTAATAGGCGCAAACAGCTATGTTTTTGATAGCAAAAACCCGTTGCCGCTACGCGCGCTGCTCCAGAAAGTTCTTCAGCATGGCATGGCCGTGCTCGGTCAGGATCGATTCAGGGTGAAACTGCACGCCCTGAATCGGCAGCGTCTTGTGGCGCACGCCCATGATTTCACCATCGTCGGTCCAGGCCGTCACGGCCAGCACCTCGGGGCAGGACGATTTCTCGATCGCCAGCGAGTGGTAGCGGTTGACGGTGAACTGCGCCGGCAGCCCGGCAAACACGCCCTCTTGCGTGGTCGTGATCACGCTGGTCTTGCCGTGCATCAGTTGCTGGGCGCGGATGATCTTGCCGCCAAAGGCCGCGCCTATGCTCTGGTGGCCCAGGCAGACGCCCAGGATAGGCAGCTTGCCGGCGAAATGCTGGATCGCCGCCACCGAAATGCCGGCCTCGGCCGGCGAGCAGGGGCCGGGCGAGAGCACCAGACGGTCCGGCCGACGTTCTGCAATGCCCTCGACCGTGATCTCGTCGTTGCGGAAGACTTCAACCTCAGCTCCCAACTCGCCGAAATACTGGACGATGTTGTAGGTGAAAGAGTCGTAGTTGTCGATCATCAGGAGTTTCATGATCCAGCCCCTTCTTTCAGCCGCGTGAACTCGCCACGCTCAAACTCGATGAATGCGTCAATCATGGCGCGGTAGGTTGCTTCCATCACCGCCTCGGGGGCGCCGCGCTCGCGCGCCATCGCCTTGACGCGGTCGACGATGAAGTCGATGCGCTGCTGGTCATGCACTTGGTCGGCACGCTGCTTGATGCGCGCCGCCTGGGCCACATAGCCGCTGCGCTCGGCCAGCAGGGCCACGATGCGATCGTCAAGCGCATCGATGTGCTGGCGCACCTCGGCCATGGTCTCGCAGTGCTGGACAGTCGCCTTGTTCATTCCAGGCCCTCCTCGACCAGTTCGCTGGCGCGCAACAAGGCGCGCGCCTTGGCTTCGGTTTCTTTCCACTCCAGCTCGGGCACCGAATCCGCCACAATACCAGCCGCCGCCTGCACATAGAGCGTCTGGTCCTTGATGATGCCGGTGCGGATGGCGATCGCCACGTCCATGTCGCCCGCGTAGCTGAGGTAGCCGCAGGCGCCGCCGTACAGGCCGCGCTTGGTCGGCTCGAGCTGGTCGATCAACTCCATCGCATGCACCTTGGGCGCGCCGCTCAGCGTGCCGGCCGGAAAGGTGGCCTTGAGCACGTCCATGCTGGTCATGCCATCGAGCAGCACGCCTTCGACGTTGCTCACGATGTGCATCACATGGCTGTAGCGCTCGACCGCAAACGCTTCCGTCACCTGGACCGTGCCGGTCTTGGCGATGCGGCCAATGTCGTTGCGTGCCAGGTCGATCAGCATGACATGCTCGGCCCGCTCTTTCGGGTCGTTGATCAACTCCTGCTCGACCGCCTTGTCGGCCTCGAGTGACGAGGCGCGCGGCCGCGTGCCGGCCAGCGGGCGGATGGTGATTTTCTGCTCGTCGCGGCCATCCACCATGATTTTTTCCTGCCGCACCAGAATCTCGGGCGAGGCCCCCACCACATGGAAATCACCGAAGTGGTAGTAATACATGTAGGGCGAGGGATTGAGCGAGCGCAGCGCGCGGTACAGCGACAGCGGCGACTCGGTGTAGCGCTTCTTGATGCGCTGGCCGACCTGCACCTGCATGAAGTCGCCGGCGGCAATCAGCTCCTTGGCCCGCTCCACGGCAGCGATGTAGTCGGCCTTGGCAAAGTCGCGCTCGGCCGGAAAGCCCTGCGAGGGTTTGACCACCGGCGCACTGACCGAGTACTTGAGCTGCTCCTTGAGCTCGCGCAGGCGCTTTTTGGCATTCGCGTAAGCCTCGCTCTGGGCCGGGTCGGCGTAGACAATCAGATAAAGCTTGCCCGACAGGTTGTCGATGACGGCCAGTTCCTCGCACTGCAGCAGCAAGATGTCGGGACAGCCCAGCGTGTCGGGCGGACAGGACTTCTCGAGCTTTTTCTCGATGTAGCGCACCGTGTCGTAGCCAAAGTAGCCCGCCAGGCCACCGCAAAAGCGCGGCAGGCCCGGACGCAACGCCACCCTGAAGCGCTTCTGGTAGTCAGCGATGAAGTCCAGCGGGTTTTGCCGGGAGGTTTCAACCACCTGCCCGTCTTTCACGACCTCGGTGAGCGCATCGACACCAAACCCGCTGGCGCGCACCAGCGTACGGGCCGGCAGGCCAATGAAACTGTAGCGGCCAAAGCGCTCACCGCCCACCACCGACTCCAGCAGAAAGCTGAATTTACCGCCCCCCTTGGAGTGCGCCAGTTTCAGGTAGAGCGAGAGCGGGGTTTCGAGGTCGGCGAACGCCTCCGTCATCAAAGGAATGCGGTTATAGCCCTGCTGGGCCAGACTTTTGAATTCGAGTTCAGTAATCACGATGGGGTCCTTCACCAGGGGCCAACGCGTTGTTGACGTCGCCACCTGTCATTCAAAACGCCCCGAGGTGCGGGGCCGGGGTGCTCTTTGCGAAAAGCCAAGAGCGCATCAAAACCGGGATGGCGCAGGGACTGAGGAGATACACGGGCCAGGCAAAGCTGCTGCCTCGTGGACGCTTCAGGCGTGCGCGAGATGACAGGTACGCCAGGGCCAGGCTCCCCGGTCGCCACAACCTGTTTGAATGATGCGATGAATGAACATGAAGCCCAAAGTGTAGCAAAGACCAGGACTCTCCCGCCCAACGGGAGCAATTCGCAAGAACTAGTACTAATGCTCATCTCGCAAACCCTCTTGCAAGGGGGAGGCAGCCGACTTGACAATGAGTTTGCAAAAAAGAACGCTCGTTCTATTTCAAGAATCATTTTGGAGGCTTTCATGACTTTGATGAAGCGATGCATCGCAGGCTTGGCTGGTTTGACCTTGTCGCTGGGCGTCCTGGCCGCTCCGATTGAGATTTCGGGCATCAAGCTCGATGATCCGGTCGAGGTTCGCGGCACGAAACTCCAGCTCAACGGTGCAGGCGTTCGCTACAAGGCGGTGTTCAAGGTGTATGTAGCCGGTTTGTACCTCGGCAAGAAAGCGTCCACCCCCGAAGAAGTATTGGCCATGCCGGGCCCCAAACGCTTCAGCATCACCATGCTGCGCGACATTGACTCCAACGAACTGGGCAAATTGTTCACGCGCGGCGTGGAAGACAACGCCCCCAAAGGCGAAATGTCCAAACTGGTCCCCGGCCTGATCAGGATGGGGCAGATTTTTTCCGACCAGAAAAAACTGCTGACCGGCGAATCCATCCTGATCGAATGGGTGCCAGGCACCGGCACCGTCATCACCGCCAAGGGCAAGCAGCAAGGCGAGCCCTTCAAGGAGGTTGAATTTTTCAACGCCCTGATGCGCATCTGGCTGGGCCCCCAGCCCGCAGACTGGAAGCTCAAGGACGCACTGCTGGGCAAGCCCGCCTGATCCTCGGCCTGACTTTCATGACGATTAACGGGGCGCAAGCCCCGTTATCGTTGATGTCAGCTTATATTGGCCAGCGCAATGTCGGCCAGCGAATCGACAAAACCATCGGCGTCCACCGCACGCACCGGCTCACCGTGGTTGTAGCCGTAGGTCACCAGCACCACCGGGCAACCAGCCGCACGCGCGGCTTGGGCATCGTTGCTGGAGTCACCGATCATCAGCGTACGCGCCGGTGGCGCGCCCAGCGCCTCACAGGTTTTGAGCAGCGGCATGGGGTGTGGCTTCTTGCGCTCGAATGAATCCCCGCCAAACACCGCGCCGAAAAAACCGTCCAGCCCCTTGAGCTTGAGCAGCGGCCGGGCAAACGCCGCCGGCTTGTTGGTCAGGCAGGCCAGCTTGAGCCCCGACTGCTGGAGCTGCCGCAAACCCTCCAGCACGCCCGGGTAGACCACCGAATGCCGGCCGTTGATGGCGTCGTAATGCCGCTGGTAACTGGCAAACGCCGCCGTGAAAAGCGCTTCGCTTTTGATAGCTACCTGCGCAGTATCCGCTTGGGTCAGGACGTGATTTAGCACTGAGCTGACGAGGTGTTCCGAGCCCTTGCCGACCATGCGCTCGACCGCCTTCGCGTTAAGCTGGCGGCCCACCAGCCCGGGCTCGGCATGCTGGCGCGACAGCTCAGCCAGCATCAGGTTAAGAGCCGCCACAAAGTCGCCCAGGGTGTCCACCATGGTGCCGTCGAGATCGACCATCGCGGCTTCAAAACGCATGCTCACAGTACCGTCACCCAACGCATTATTTCGCCAGCTCCAGCCGCATAGCATCAATCACGCCCTTGTAGTCAGGCTTGCCGAAAATCGCGCTGCCGGCCACAAAGGTATCGGCCCCGGCAGCGGCCACGCGGGCAATGTTGTCAGTCTTGATGCCGCCATCCACTTCGAGCCGGATGTCCTTGCCCGAAGCGTCGATGCGCTTGCGCGCCTCTTCGATCTTGCGCAGGGCCGATTCGATGAAGCTTTGGCCGCCGAAGCCGGGGTTGACGCTCATGATGAGGATCAGGTCGATGTCCTCGATCACCCAGTCGAGCACATCCAGAGGCTCTGCCGGGTTGAACGCCAGCCCGGCTTTGCAGCCCTTGGCCTTGATCGCCTGCACGCTGCGGTGCACGTGGGCGGAAGCTTCGGGGTGAAAGCTGATCAGGTCGGCGCCCGCGTCGGCAAAACCGGCGGCCAGTGCATCGACCGGCTGCACCATCAGATGCACATCAATCGGCACCGCCGTGCCGCCGGCTGTTTTGGCATGCGGCTTGAGGCCCTGGCACACCATGGGCCCGAAGGTCAGGTTGGGCACGTAATGGTTGTCCATCACGTCAAAATGGATCCAGTCGGCGCCTGCCGCAATGACGGTCTTGAGCTCTTCGCCCAGGCGGGCAAAATCGGCAGACAGGATGGACGGCGCAATACGGTAGGGGGGCTTCGGTTTACTCATTCCCGAATTGTCGCAGCAAGCCCGGCGATCTGTCCGTCACCCCCCAAAACCACCTAAGCGACCGGGGCGGCCGGGGTAGTGCAGGCGTCGGGCGGTTAACATGGGTGCAACCGTTTTCAAAGCCATGCCGAAATACCAATTTTTCTGCGAAGTCATCCCGCAATACCTGCCCGAACAGTCGGCGCCGCAAGACCATGTCTATGGGTTTTCCTATACCGTCACGGTCACCAACACGGGCGAGGTGACCGCCCAGCTGATTTCGCGCCACTGGATCATCAACGACGCCAAGGGCCACACCGAAGAGGTCAAGGGGCTGGGCGTGGTCGGCCACCAGCCGCTGCTCAAACCCGGCGAATCTTTCCAGTACACCAGCGGCTGCCGCCTGCGCACGCCCAGCGGCACCATGCACGGCAGCTATTTCTGTGTGGCGGAAGACGGTGAGCGCTTTGAGGCGGCTATCCCCATGTTTGTGCTGGAAGCCGGCCCCGGCGGCAACCCTGCCGGCCGCGTGCTGCATTGAACCTCGGCGCATGAAATACCTGCCCCAGCTGCTGGCCAGGCTGGACCCGGATGCCGATCTGGCCGCGCGCCATATCTGGCTGATCCGGCTGTTTGAGTGGATTCGCGGTAACCAGGCCGCGCCGCAAGCCGCCGTGGCGCGGGTGCAGCAATTCATCGAAACGGTCGAAGCCCAACCGGAGCTGCAGGCACGCCTGCAGGCCTGGTGGCAAACGCTGATCCAGACGGTGGACATCACCACCTTGCTGGCGGATTTCGGCTTCGCGCCGCGCACCGCCTTTGTCAGCGAACTCGCAGAGCGCCTGCGCCGCAAGCTGCTGCCCGCCACGCCCGAGACCATCGATGCGTCCGAGCTGTTTTCACTGGTCACGCCCACACGCTTTGACGCCCAATGGCTCAATGCGCTGGACGATGCGCAGATCGGCCGCCTGACCGGCCTGCTGTCAGCCAGCGGCGCCATGCACAAGCTGCACTGGCAATACAGCCTGCTTGACGCCATCACCTACTGCTCGGCGCAAATCCGCGCCTCCGGCTTTGCCCCGGAGTTGCGGCTTCGCATGAGCCGGCAGGAGCACAACACCCGGGCGTTTCACGCGCTGCCGTCCGATGTGGAAGCGCTGCGTGCGATTTTTTTCCGGCCCGAGCGCGATGAAGCCGAGCTGGCAACTGCCGTGCTGCAATACCGCGAGCGGCTCGATGCCTGCCGCCGGGCCATCAACAGCATCTACGCACATCTGGAGGAACACGGTATTTCAGTCGGCCTGGTGTTTCGCTTGCGCCAACTGCGCTCGCGCATGCTGCGCGTGCGCGAGCTGCTTGACTGCCTGCTGTCGCCCACCCCCGCGGCGGCGGCCATCAAGCTGCTGGCGCGCATGGTCAACGTGGGCCAGGACACCAAAAGCATACGCGCGCTGATCAGCGCCAACTCGACCCTGCTGGCCGCCAAAATGGCCGAGCGCAGTGCCGAGACCGGCGAGAACTACATCACCCGCAACCGTGCCGAGTACAAGGACATGCTGGGTAATGCCATGGGCGGCGGCGCCCTGACGGCGCTGACCACCCTGCTCAAGTTCATGGTGGTGGCCGTTGGCTTGTCCGCTTTCTGGAGCGGTTTCTGGGCCGGCCTGGTTTACGCCGGCAGTTTTGTGCTGATCCAGCTGCTGCATTTCACGCTGGCCACCAAACAGCCGGCCATGACGGCCCCGGCCATGGCCGCCAAGCTCAAGGAGCTGGACTCCAGCCAGGCCATCACCGAGTTTGTCGATGAGGTCACGCATCTGGTTCGCTCGCAGGTGGCGGCTGTCTTTGGCAATGTCTTCATGGTGTTCCCGGCGGTGCTGCTCATCAACGCCCTGGTGCAGCTGGTCGCAGGTCGCGCCATGATCAGCGTCAAGGAGGCGCAGCATGTCTTCGAGACGCTGACGCTGCTCGGCCCCACGCTGATGTGGGCGGCTTTTACAGGCATCGTGCTGTTCACCGCCAGCCTGATCGCGGGCTGGGTCGAAAACTGGTTTGTGCTGCACCGGCTGGACTCGGCCATGCGCTACAACCCGCGCTTTACCAGCGTGCTGGGTGCGGCCCGTGCCGCGCGCTGGGCCCGGTTCATGCGCGACCACATTTCCGGCTTTGCCTCGAACATCTCGCTGGGCTTCATGCTGGGCCTGATTCCGGCCTTCACCGGCTTTTTTGGCTTCGAGCTCGAAGTGCGGCATGTCACCCTGTCCACCGGCCAGCTGGCAGCCGCCGGAGCGGCGATAGGCCTGGACGCACTGCGGCAGCCGGCGCTGTGGTGGTGCCTGGCGGCCATTCCCCTGATTGGCGCACTGAACCTGGGTGTGAGTTTTTACTTCGCATTTCGACTGGCGTTGCAAGCCCATAACGTCAGCGGGGTCGACCGTGCACGCATTCGCGCCGCCATCTGGGCGCGCTGGCGCAGCCATCCGCGGCGTTTTTTCTTTCCCGACTGAACACTGACGTACGGTCAGCGAATTTCAGCCCTTGTCCTACATGCGAATTTTGTGAGTGCATGTAAATTATTGAAAGACCGCAGACGCTTTTCACATCCGGCTCCCAGCCTCCAGGCTTCTCAGGCGAAGCCGTGAACAAGCACCTTCCTGGCCCTCGGGCAAGGCATCCTCTTGACACAAGAAGGGAGACGAACCCGCATGAACGAAATCATGGCCATCTGGGCCGAATGGATCAAACCATCGGCTGGCCTGCCTACCGTGCAATGGTCCATTTTGCTGGCGCTGGCTGCTGCCGCCGGCCATCTGCTGCAACGCTACACCGGCTTGCCCAAGGTGGTGGGTTATTCCGCCATCGGCGCGCTGGCCGGCTTGGCCGGCTTCACCGGCGCTGTGTGGCCCCTGCAGGGCATCGGGCTGTTTCTGCTGGAACTGGGCGTTGCCGTCGTGCTGTTCGAAGCCGGCGGGCGCGTTCCCTTGCGCTGGTTCCGCCACAACCCGATGGTGCTGGTGCAAAGCCTGCTCGAATCGGCCCTGACCTTTGGCGCCGTTTACTGGGTGCTCAGCCAACTGGAGGTGCGAAGCGTGGTGGCCGAACCGCTGGCCCTGCTGGCCATGGCCGCCTCGCCCGCCGTGCTGTCGCGGGTGGTGATGGACACCCGTGCTTCGGGGCCGGTGACCGAACGGGCGCTGGTGCTCTCGACCCTGAGCACCTTGTATGCCCTGACCTTTTGCAGCGCGCGGGCCGGCATGATGCACCGCGGCGAGCAATACCTGAGCGAAACGTTTTACCCGGTGCTGGTGGTGCTGGGCCTGTCGGTCGTGGTGGGGGCGGTGCTGGCGCTGACGCTGCGCACGGCGCTGCGGGTGATGAGCCCCACCAGCGAGAACACCGCCATCCTGCTCCTGACCCTGATCGCAGCGGGCGCCGCGCTGGCCGCGCACTTTGGCGGCTCGGCGCCGCTGGCGGCCCTGCTTGGCGGCATGCTGCTCAAGCAACTCAACCCGCGCCCCTGGTCCTGGCCGCGGCAGATGGGCACGGCGTCTTCGATGCTGACCATGCTGATGTTCGTGCTGGTGTCCGTGGTGGCCGCGCAGGCCGACTGGAGCGGCCAGGTCGCCGGCCTGGTGGCAGTACTGCTCGCCGCACGTGGCGCGGCCAAATTTGTCGGGGTCGCGCTGGGCAATGTGGGCACCGGGGCCAGCTGGAAGCAGGCCTTGTGGGTCGGCTGCGCAATGTGGCCGATGTCATCGGTGGCCTTGCTGCTGGTCTCGCAGTTTGTCGTCGCGTCAAGCTCGCTGGGCCCGCGCATCGCCAGCATTGCCCTGCCCGCGATTTTGCTGATGGAAGTGCTGGGGGCGATCCTGGCCACCGTGGCCATCTACAAGGCCGGTGAAAGTTCAAAACCCTGGGGGCCGGTGTCGCTGGGCGCCCAGGCCGGGGATAGCCGTGACCAGGCAGGAGAAACACATGGCGCTTGAGCCCTTCCACCAATCTGCCGCCCTGTCGCTGGGCGTGGAGCTGGAGCTGCAGCTCGTCAACACGCACGACTACGACCTGGCCCCCTATGCCGAGGACATGCTGCGCCTGATGCACAAGACCCCGCTGCCCGGCGCCGTGGTGCCCGAGATGACCTCGAGCATGATCGAAATCTCCACCGGCGTCTGCCACTCGTCGTCGGAAGTGCTGGGCCAGCTTTCGCAAATCCGCGACGCCCTGGTCAAAAGCGCTGACAAGCTCAATATCGCCGTGGTCGGCGGCGGCACGCACCCGTTTCAGCAATGGCACGAGCGGCGCATTTACGACAAGCCGCGCTTTCGCGAACTGTCCGAGCTGTATGGCTACCTGTCCAAGCAGTTCACGATTTTTGGCCAGCATGTGCATGTGGGCTGCCCCGATGCCGACACGGCCCTGCTCACGCTGCACCGCATGTCGCGCTACATTCCGCACTTCATTGCGCTGTCGGCCTCAAGCCCGTATGTGCAGGGGCAGGACACGGCGTTTGACTCGGCACGGCTCAATTCGGTGTTTGCCTTTCCGCTGTCGGGCCGCGCCCCGTTTGCGCTGACCTGGGACGACTTCACCGAGTACTTCAACAAGATGACACGCACCGGCGTGGTCAAGAGCATGAAGGATTTTTACTGGGACATCCGGCCCAAGCCCGAGTACGGCACCATCGAGATCCGCGTGTTCGACACCCCGCTCACGGTGGAGCGCGCCGCCGCGCTGGCTGGCTACGTGCAGTCGCTGGCCGCCTGGTTCATGCAGGACCAGCCCTTCATGCCCACCGAAGACGACTACCTGGTCTACACCTACAACCGCTTCCAGGCCTGCCGCTTCGGCATGGATGCGGTGTATGTCGACCCGGCCACCGGCGAGCACATGCCGCTGCGCGAGCACATTCTGCTGACCATGAACCAGATCGAACGCCATGCCACGGCCGTCGATGCCGGCGCCCCCCTGCACATGCTGCGCAGCTGCGTGGAGCGGGCCGACAACGATGCCCGCTGGCTGCGCGAACGGCAGAGCCAGGAGCGGTTGCTGGCCGAAGTGATCCGGCAGGCGGCGCAGAAATTTCGCGGTGGCATGACGCACGCCCAGCAGGCCTAAGGGCCGGTTTTTTGCGTATGCTCTGCCCATATGGGTGAATTCGATCTGATTGCGCGCTATTTCACACGCCCCACGGCCAAAGCGGTTCTGGGCGTGGGAGATGATTGCGCGCTGCTGCAGCCTGCAGCGGGCATGCAGTTGGCCATTTCCAGCGACATGCTGGTCGAAGGCCAGCATTTTTTTGCCAACGTCGACCCGGGCGCATTGGGCCACAAGGCGCTGGCGGTCAACCTGAGCGACCTGGCCGCCTGCGGTGCGAAACCGCTGGCCTTCACGCTGGCGCTGGCCCTGCCCCGCGCTGACGAGGCCTGGCTGGCGCCGTTTTCGCGCGGGCTGCTGGCACTGGCCGATGCCCATGGCTGCGAGCTGGTGGGCGGCGACACGACGCAAGGGCCGCTCAATATCTGCATCACCGTGTTCGGCGAGGTGCCCCAGGGCCAGGCCCTGCTGCGCTCCGGCGCCCAGGAAGGGGATGACCTTTATGTGAGCGGCACGCTGGGCGATGCGCGGCTGGCGCTTGAAACGATGCGCGGCACGGTCGTACTGCCGGCCGCATTGCTCGAGCAAGCCAAGAGCCGGCTTGAACAGCCCACGCCACGGGTCGCGCTGGGCCAGGCGCTGCGCGGCGTGGCCTCTGCGGCGATTGACGTGAGTGACGGTTTGCTCGGTGACCTGCAACACATCCTGCGGGCGTCCGGCGCGGGCGCCACCATCGACGCCTCAATTGCTATTAATTTAATAGCTGCTTGCGCTCACACTTCCTGGGCTACAGGCATTATTTCCTTTGAACAGCAGCTCGAGTACGTGTTGGCAGGTGGTGACGACTACGAGCTGGCTTTCACGGCGCCGGTATCTGCACGTAACGCGGTGCTGGCGGCTTCGCAGCAGGCGCAAACCCCGGTCACACGCATCGGCAGCATTGAGAAAGAACCCGGCTTGCGGCTGGTCGATACCCAGGGCCAGGCGCTGACCCGACACTTTTCATCATTTGATCATTTCGCCTGAAGCAGGTTGAAAGAAAAAGCGGGCCGCGGCCCGCTTTTTCATCTCCTTCGGGTCTTCTTTTCTTATATTTTCCGCAGGGCCGCCCCAAGGAAAATTAGCCCCCTCGGGGGGCAGCGCATTACGCGAAGCGAAAAGCGTGGGGGCCAGTCAATCACCTGGCTTCAACCAGCGCGCGAATGTCCAGCAAGGTCAGCTCGTTGTCGTCCGGCTTGCCAAGGGCGCGGCCTGACGAGTAGGGAAAGTTGTTGTCATTGACCAGCACGATGTGCGTGGCGTCCACAATCGCCAGCCCTTCGGGGCCCAGATGCGGCAGCACAAAGCTGGCTTCGTTGGGGCCCAGTTTGGCCAGGCGCTTGGGGTTGGCGATGCGCGTGAGGTCGATGTAGGCGACCTTGCGCACAAAGCCCTCGGCGTCCGGGCTTGAGAGGTCAATCTTGTAGACGCGCTTGAAGCGTGCCGGCCGCGTGAAGCAGTCGGTGCGTGCCTCGCTGGGGCAGGCCGGGGACTGGCCTTCCGTGGCATCGTCGCGCTCGATCACCAGGCCCGTGCTCGCATCGAGCATCTGGAAGTCGGCGGCCACATTGCCAATCTCCTCGAGCAGATACTTCCACTGCTTGCCGGTGTAGCGGCGCGTGGCCACGTCCACCTCCATGATTCGCACATAGGTTTTGTCGCCTATTTTTTCGACGCTCTTGCTGGCCGCGTCATACAGCGGGCCTTCAAACATCGGGTAAACCTTGCTGCCGTCAACCGATTTGGCCATGGACTCAAAGCCATTGGAACGGCGCACCTCAAACAGTGCCTCGCTCGGCAGATTGGGCAAACGCCCCTGCATGTAGTGATCAGGAGAAGCCAGCGTTTTGCCGCTGACCGTGGCCTCGATCACGCCCAGCACGCGGCCCTGCTGGTCCGTGCGCAGGATGTAGGGGCCAAATTCGTCGCCGATCCACCATTCATTGCCCACCACCTGAATCGACTCGGGATCGAAATCAATCCCGGTCAGGTAACGGCGCTGGGTGTTTTCATTCTGGATATGAAAAGGCACGAGCTTTTTCGGATCGCTCAAAAAGGTGGTGCTGCGGCGGGCCACCTGGCCTTTGCTCCAGTTGACCGTCATGTGGTGCACCATCAGCAGGGCGTCCTGCGAATTGACCTTGTTGCCAAAGCCGTTGTCGGTCAGCACCAGAAACTCATTGCCGCCCAGGGACACCATACCCGAAAAGCCCTGCACCGACTGCCCCTTGATGGGCAGCGTGCCGCCCGAAGCACGCGGGTACTTGGAGTCGCCCACGAAGGTGTTGGCGCTTTCGCTGCCCAGTTGCTCGTTGCGCTGGCGCTTGCCGTTGGCAAATTTGCCGGCCGTGGCAAAAAATGCACCCGCATCGCGCGGTGCGGCCACCGCCGACGTGGCGGCCAGCGTCGCGTGGCCGGCCAGTCTGGCTTCAACCGCAGTTTGCGCCTGGGCCAGGCCCGGCAGCATGACCAGCGCCGACACTGTCAAGGCGCTCAATTTCCAGAAAACCGACATGCTCATCCTCCAAGTTAGTGGCTGGACTGTGCATGGGCTGTGTGAAACTGGTATGACAGCGTCACGACTTGCCCCCCGCGGAGAGCTGGTGCGCGTCACCGGCGAGTAGTGGCCCTGTCACCCCGGCTTACCGGCCGCTGCTCGGCGCTCCACTTGTGCTGCGCGACGTAGACAAACAGAAAATCGGCAAACCCCTGGGCGGCCGGCGACAGCGGGCGGTCTTTCTTGGTCAATACATGAAACTTCCGGCTGAGCTCAGGCGCAAGCAGTGGGCGCGTCTGCAGCCGGTAGAGTTTTAGCAGCGAGGCGGCATACGGCAGGCAGGTCGTCACTCCAAGCCCCGCACTCACCATGCTGAGCGCCGTCGTCATGAAGGCAACCTCCACGCTTGGGTTTAGCGTCAACTTGCTGGACGATGCCTGCAGGTCGGCACTGAGCATCTGGGTGTATTCGCCTTGCAGGGAAATCAGGGGATGCCGCACGATGTCCGCCCAGGTAACGCGCTTGAGCTTGCCGAGCGGGTGCCCCGGCGGGAACACGGCAACAAATGGCATTTCAAACAGCATTTGAGCGGCGATTTCCTGCGACGCGTGGCGTTCCGGCCCGATAGCGAAGTCGACTTCACCGCTGTGCACTTTAGACAGCACCCCCTCCACCACGGAATCCGAAAGGCGAACCTGAACTTCGGGATATTTCTCGTTGAAAGCCGCGATGGCCTCGGGCATCAACGTGCAAGCCATCAGCTGCGGCACGGCAACCCGGACAACACCGGTCTTCAACGCTTTCAGGTCGGCGATGGCGTGCAGCGCCTCGTCAAGGTCTTGCAGGATGCGGGCGGCCAGGGGCAGGAACTCGCCGCCGACCTCCGACAGCTGGACTTTGCGCGTGCTGCGGTACACGACCTGCACGCCCAGCGCCTGCTCCAGCTCCTTGATCAGCCCGCTCAGTGCCGATTGCGTGATGTGCAGTTTGCCTGCGGCACCGGTGAAGCTTGCAAACTTGGCAATGGCCACAAAAGCGCGCAACTGGCGCAAGGTCACATTCATCGGATAACCTAATATATTGATCAGAAAAAGTTGATTGAATAATAGATCAAGCCGCTCTCTAATGGCAACGGTTTCAAAAACGACTAGCGTTTTCACCCACGCACATGGAGACAACTATGCTTCGCTTGAATTTCTGGGTCCGGCGCGCCATGCTATGGGCCGCCATCGCGGCAACGGCCGGGGCCCAAGCCCAAGTTCAGAATTTCCCCAACAAACCCGTCAAATGGATCGTTGGCTACCCCGCCGGGGGCGGCTCGGACTTTCTGGCACGCACCATCGCAGCACAAATATCGGTGCAAATGGGCCAGCAGGTCATCATCGACAACCGCCCCGGAGCTGGCGCCAGCATCGGCGCCGAAGCGGCGGCCAGATCCCCGGGCGATGGCTACACACTCTTCACGGCGGACAATGGGGTGCTGGTCTACAACCCGGCGCTGTACAAAAAGTTGCCGTATGACCCGGCCCGCGATTTCGCGCCCCTTGGCCTGATGGCGCGCGCGCCGCTGCTGATCGTGGCCGCCCCCAATGCCGGCATAGGGAACGCACGGGAGTTGCTGGACACCTTGAAGAAAAACCCCGGCAAGCTGAGCTACGGCTCACCAGGCAACGGTAGCCCGCACCATCTGGCGATGGAGCTTTTCAAGAGCCGAACCGGAGCTTTCGTGGTACACGTTCCCTACCGCGGGGCGGCGCCCGCGCTGCAGGATGTGATGGGCGGCCAGATACCGCTGATGATGGTGGATACTTCGAGCGCCATGAGCGCCATCAAGGCTGGCAAGCTGGTGCCGCTGGCGCTGCTGTCGGGCAAGCGCATCCCACAACTGCCCGACGTGCCCACCATGGTCGAACTTGGCTACAAGGAGGTGGAAGCCTACGCATGGCAAGGTTTGGTCGTTCCCAGCAGCACGCCCAGGGACATTCAGCGCAAGCTTTCGCTGGAAATGCAGGCTGCCGTCAACCATCCGGCGGTTCGCAAGAAACTCGCTGAAGCCGCATGGGAAGCCGTACCCAGCGATGAAACCCTGATGTCCGTGTACACCGTCGCCGAAACGCAGAAGTGGCACAAACTGATCCGCGAGCGCGGCATCACGCTGGAATAACGGCTTGCCAATACCATCCTTTAAAAACACAACGGAGACTTCAATGAACCGCAACAACCTACCCCTCCATCTCCTTGCCGCGCGTGCGCTGCTGGGCAGCTTGTTCCTGGTGTCGGGCCTCGGCAAGATCGGGCGCTTTGCCGCCGTGGCCGGCTTCATGACATCGAAAGGCCTGCCCGCCGCCGAACTGATGCTCCTGGCCACGATTGCTCTTGAGGTGGCTGGTGGCTTGGCATTGATCGTCGGATGGCGAGTCCGGTACGCCGCATGGGCCTTGCTGGTCTTCACGGGTCTGGCAGCCGTGATCTTTCACGCCTTCTGGGCCGCGGAGACCCCGGCATACCAGAACCAGCTGAACCACTTCCTGAAGAACGTCGCCATCATGGGCGGCCTGCTTTGCATTGGTGCGGCGGGCGCAGGGGACTGGAGTCTTGACGGGCGCATGCGCAGTCAAGGCCTCCCAAACGCCTGACGATGAAACTCGCAACATATAAAGACGGCTCGCGCGACGGCCAACTGGTGGTTGTGTCCCGCGACCTGTCGACGGCTCATTATGCGACGGGCATCGCCAGCCGGCTGCAGCAGGTGCTCGACG
>NZ_JAKFDR010000074.1:0-23370 GCF_036676035.1 Polaromonas sp. | reverse complement strand
TTGCACGCTATCCGGCACATAAAACCGCGTCTTTTCGTCCATGACGGCGTTGCAAATCCGCGCAATAGCGGGGCTATTGCTGTGGTTTGCGCCTTGTCCTGAACAAAAATCCATCGGTTTTATCTGTGCCGTCAAGCATGCAACACCACGCTAGTCTTGAGCAAGCCAGTCCATGTACTGGGCCACGCCGCTTTGCACATCGGCAAAGACATGGTGGCAGCCGGCGGCCCGCAGCGCCGACAGGTCGGCCTGGGTGTAGCTCTGGTATTTGCCCACCAGCGCGGGCGGAAAGCCGATGTATTCGATCAGGCCCTGGCTGACGGCATCGGCCAGGCCCAGGGCCGGGGCCTGCTGGCGCTGCCTCAGGGTGTTGACCACCGTCAGCGCGACATCGTTGAAAGGCTGGGCCTTGCCGGTGCCCAGGTTGAAGATGCCGGATTTTTCGGGGTGGTCGAAAAACCAGAGATTGACGGCCACCACATCGTCAATGAACACGAAGTCGCGCATCTGGCCGCCCGCGCCGTAGCCGCCGTAATCGCCAAACAGCTTGACCTTGCCCTCGGCCTGGAACTGGTTGAACTGGTGAAACGCCACGCTGGCCATGCGGCCCTTGTGCTGCTCGCGCGGCCCGTAGACATTGAAGTAGCGAAAGCCCGCCACCTGGGTGGCGGCGTTCTCAAACCGGCTGCCCAGTTCACGCCGCATCCGCTGGTCAAACAGCAGCTTGGAGTAGCCGTAGACATTGAGCGGCCGCTCGAACTCGGGCGCTTCCCTGAAGGTGGCCGAACCGCCATAGGTGGCGGCGGACGAGGCATACAGCAGGCGCGTGCCCTGGTCCTGGCAGGCATGGAACAGCTCGCACGAGACCGTGTAGTTGTTGTCCATCATGTACTTGCCATCGGGCTCCATGGTGTCGCTACAGGCACCTTCGTGAAAGACCGCTTCCAGCTGGCCAAACGCACCTTCGGCAAACAGGTCGTAAAAATCGTCCGCATCGACGTAATCGGCGATTTGCAGGTCGGCCAGGTTGCGGAACTTGTCGCCGTGCGTGAGGTCGTCGACGGCGATGATGTCGTCGATGCCGCGGGCATTGAGGCCCTTGATGAGGTTGGCGCCGATAAATCCGGCCGCGCCGGTGACTGCTACTTTCATGACGATTCCTTTTTTTTCGCTTCAATGCGCCGCAAACAGCTCGCTGTAGCTGACCGTGGCCGTGCCAAACTTGCCCACCACAATGCCGCCGGCCCGATTCGCCACGGGCACCGCGTCGCGCAGGCTCATGCCGGCCGCCGCCATCGCCGCCAGCGTGGCGATCACGGTATCGCCGGCGCCGGTGACGTCAAACACTTCCCGGGCAACGGCGGGCACATGCAATTGCCCCTGCGCGTCAAAGAGCGTCATGCCTTCTTCGCTGCGCGTGAGCAGCAGCGCCTGCAGGTTGAGCGAGGTGCGCAGGTTGTGGGCCTTGACCTGCAGCTCGGCTTCATCGCGCCAGGGGCCAATCACGTGCTCCAGCTCGGCGCGGTTGGGGGTGATGACGCTGGCGTTTTTGTAGCGCGAGTAGTCCGCCCCCTTGGGGTCGACCAGCACCACCTTGCCGGCCGCCCGGGCCTGGTCAATCATCAGGGCGACATGCGCCAGGCCGCCTTTGCCGTAGTCTGAAAACAGCACGGCGTCATGCTGGCGGTGCAGCTTTTCAAACGCGGCCGACTGCGATGCCAGTACCTCGTTCTCCGGCGTGTTTTCAAAGTCCAGGCGCAACAGTTGCTGCTGGCGGCCGATCACGCGCAGCTTGACCGTGGTTTTAAGCTGCGAGTCGCGGCCAAAGTAGGGGGTGATGCCGGTTTTGGCCACCAGGGCTTCCAGCTGGTGGCTGGCTTCGTCGTCGCCGACCACGCTGAGCAGCGACGCCTGCGCGCCCAGGGTGACGATGTTGTAGGCCACGTTGGCGGCGGCGCCAATGCGCTCTTCCTGGCGCGTGACGCGCACCACCGGCACCGGGGCTTCCGGCGAGATGCGGTCGACCGCGCCATACCAGTAGCGGTCCAGCATGGCATCGCCGACCACCAGCACGCGGGCCTTGGCGAGCTGTTCACGGGACAAGTCGAAATGTAAGGTCATGTTCATCAACTCTTATTCAAGCGGACGCCGCGGAACCGGCTTGCCGGGCCGCTGGTGTCTGCCCCCTGCAAGGGGGGAAGGTGCTACACGAAGTGAGCATCCGACGGGGGTGTTCATAATTCTTCAATGCGCCGCGCCGGATAGCTGTCCCAGGCCTGGCAGCCCGGGCAGTGCCAGAAGTGTTGCGTGGCCTCGAATCCGCAGGCCGCGCAGCGGTAGCGCATCAGGGGTTTGGTGGCCTTGTCCAGCGCCCGCTGCACCAGGGCATGGTGCTGTTCATTGTCCAGTTTTTCACCGGCGATCCACTTGGCTGCGGCCACCAGCGACGCTTCGCGCTCCAGGTGCTGCACGTACCACTGGCGGGGCGATGTCGAGGCGTGGTCGAGCCGGATGATGGCATCGAGCACATCCATCGAGGGCATGTCCTTGTAGTGGGCTTTGAGCAGGTCCAGGGCGGCGGCCTGCTGCTCATGACCTTGCGCCATGCCGGCCAGCAAGCCGGCCGCCAGCGGGAAGGCCTGGGGCGCGGTCTTTTCGAGCCTGGCCAGGGTTTGGAAGGCTTGCTGCGGTTGGCCCAGCTGGTTTTGCAGCCTGGCCAGATCGATCAGGGGACGCGGGGCATGGGGGGCCAACGCCGCAGCCTGTCGCAAGGTCTGCAGGGCTTGGCCGGTGTCGCCCGCGCCAGCCTGCGCCATGGCCTGCTCGCACAGGTAGTGCGCCTGCCGTGTGTCAAAACTGCCGTGGCTGGAGCTGTCGAGCTTGGCGGCGATCTCCTTGGCGTGCGGCCAGTCGCGGGAGCGCTCATAAATGGACAGCAGGGCCAGCCGGGCTTCTTCTTCGTAGGTGGTGCCTTCAAGCTTTCTCAGGGCCGCTTCGGCGCGGTCCAGCAGGCCGGCCTTGAGGAAATCAAGTGCCAGCGCATGCTGCGCCCGCTCACGCTCGGGCTGCGTCAGGTCGCCACGGGACATCAGGTGCTCGTGGACACGGACGGCGCGCTCGTACTCGCCGCGGCGGCGAAACAGGTTGCCCAGCGCAAAGTGCAGCTCGGAGGTGTCGGGGTCGTTCTGCACGGCTTCAATGAAGGCGTCAATGGCCTGGTCCTGCTGCTCGTTGAGCAGGAAATTCAGACCTCTGAAATAAGCCTTGGGCGCTTGCCGGTTCTCGATCCGGACCTGCCTCAGGTCAAGGCGGGAGGCCAGCCAGCCCAGTGTGAATGCAATGGGAAACCCGAGCAGCACCCAGGTGAAATCAAATTCCATGGTGAAACGTGGAGGGATTGTCAGTCACGGTTGTATGGCCATGGGAGGCGTTCAGGTGGGCATTTCTCCGCTTTTTCCACCAGCGCGGCATCATGACGAGGATGCCCAGTGCCAGTCCGGCGGTGAACGCGATCAAAACTACCAGCACCAGAGGTGCCTGCCAGAGTGTGCCAAAAAAGAAATAGACAGAAACAGCTTGCTGATTGTTCAGCGCAAACGCAAAGAGCGTAAAAAAAATGGCTGCCTTGAGCAGCCACATCAGGTATTTCACTTGGCAATCCCCCTAGTGGTCTGGCGATTGTAGCCAGCCACCCGTGGATGGCTTCATTTTTTGCCGGGGATGACCGCCAGCATTTCTTCGGTCCTGGCATCCACGGCTTCGCGCAGCGCCTTGCCCGGCTTGAAATGAGGAACCCGCTTTTCTGGAATGGCCACGCTTTCACCGGACCGCGGATTCCTGCCCATGCGGGGCGGGCGGCGGTTGATGGAAAAGCTGCCAAAACCACGGATCTCGATGCGATGCCCGCGCACCAAGGCGTCGCTCATGGCATCAAGAATGGTCTTGACAGCATATTCGGCGTCGCGGTGCGTCAGCTGGCCAAAACGCGCAGCCAGTTCTTCTACAAGATCACTTCGTGTCATGGACAAACCTTGCGGACAGCCCGGTGATGCGCGCCAGGCGCATCACCGGGCCGAGGCCCTTGCTTACTTGTCGGTATTGTCCAGCTTGGCGCGCAGCAGGGCGCCCAGGTTGGTCAAACCGGCGCTTTCACGCGAGGACTGCTGGCTCAGGTTGGCCATGGCTTCCTGCTGGTCAGCGTTGTCCTTGGCTTTGACGGACAGCTGGATGTTGCGGGTCTTGCGATCCACGTTCACCACGACTGCAGACACTTCGTCGCCTTCTTTCAGCACGTTGCGCGCGTCTTCGACGCGGTCGCGGCTGATTTCGCTGGCGCGCAGGTAGCCAATGATGTCTTCGCCCAGATCGATCTCGGCGCCTTTGGCGTCAACGGTCTTGACCTTGCCGGTCACGATCGCGCCCTTGTCGTTGATCGACACGAACGTGGTGAACGGGTCAGAGTCCAGCTGCTTGATGCCCAGGGAGATGCGCTCGCGGTCGACGTCGACAGCCAGCACAATCGCTTCGACTTCCTGGCCCTTTTTGTAGTTGCGCACGGCGGCTTCGCCGGGCTCGTTCCACGAGAGGTCAGACAGGTGCACCAGGCCGTCGATGCCGGCAGCCAGGCCCACAAAGACGCCGAAGTCGGTGATCGACTTGATCGGGCCCTTGACGCGGTCGCCGCGCTTGGTGTCCTGGGCAAACTCTTGCCATGGGTTGGCCTTGCACTGCTTCATGCCCAGGCTGATACGGCGCTTGTCTTCGTCGATTTCCAGAACCATGACTTCGACTTCGTCACCCAGGGCGACGAGCTTGCTCGGTGCCACGTTCTTGTTGGTCCAGTCCATCTCGGACACGTGGACCAGGCCTTCGATGCCGGGTTCGAGTTCCACAAACGCGCCGTAGTCGGCGATGTTGGTGATCTTGCCGAACAGGCGCGTGCCTTGCGGGTAGCGGCGGTTCACGCCCATCCACGGGTCGTCGCCCATCTGCTTCAGGCCCAGGGACACGCGGTTTTTCTCGGTGTCGAACTTCAGGATCTTGGCCACGATTTCCTGGCCAGCCGTCACCACTTCGCTGGGGTGACGCACGCGGCGCCATGCCATGTCGGTGATGTGCAGCAGGCCGTCGATGCCGCCGAGGTCAACGAATGCACCGTACTCGGTGATGTTCTTGACGACGCCCTTGACAGCCGTGCCTTCTTTCAGGGTTTCCATCAGCTTGGCGCGTTCTTCGCCCATGCTGGCTTCCACCACGGCGCGGCGGCTCAGCACCACGTTGTTGCGCTTGCGGTCGAGCTTGATGACCTTGAATTCCAGGGTCTTGTTCTCGTAGGGCGTCAGGTCCTTGATAGGACGGGTGTCGATCAGCGAGCCGGGCAGGAAGGCGCGGATGCCGTTGACCAGCACGGTCAGGCCACCCTTGACTTTGCCGCTGGTCTGGCCGGTGACGAATTCGCCGGATTCCAGGGCTTTTTCCAGGCTCATCCAGGAAGCCAGGCGCTTGGCCTTGTCGCGGCTCAGGAGCGTGTCGCCGTAGCCGTTTTCAACGGAGTCGATGGCCACCGACACAAAGTCGCCGACCTGGACTTCGAGCTCGCCCTGGTCGTTTTTGAATTCTTCGAGGGGGACATAAGCCTCGGATTTGAGTCCTGCGTTCACAACCACGTGGTTGTGATCGATACGCACTACTTCAGCGGTGATGACTTCGCCGGAGCGCATTTCAGAGCGCTGCAGCGATTCGTTAAATAGATCGGCAAAAGATTCAGACATGGAAGTTCCTCATCCACAAAGCAGGGTTCCGACAGCGGGATTGCTATCGTTTTTATAGCTGGTTGCGGCAGTTTGGTGCGGGGATCCGCGGGTTACGTTAATGAACCAGCTGACCAATGCGCCGTGAGCGCGACGGGAGTCAGATGGGCCGGGTGCCTTGCCACCAGTCAATCACCTGCGCCACCGATGTTTCAATCGACAGGTCGGAGTTGTCCAGCAGCCGGGCGTCATCGGCAGGTTTCAAAGGGGCGGTGGGCCGTGACATGTCACGCGCGTCCCTTGCCTCCAAATCCTGCCGAATCCCATCAATTGTAACTGAATTTCCCTTTGAAATCAATTGCTTATGACGGCGTTCGGCCCGGTGCTGGGCACTGGCCGTCAGGTAAATTTTGAGGGGTGCCTGGGGGAATATGACGGTGCCCATGTCCCGGCCATCGGCCACCAGGCCGGGTAGCCGCCGAAAGCTGCGCTGCAGCTCGAGCAGGGCCTGACGCACCTCGGGGTGAGCGGACACTTTCGAGGCCGCCATGCCGGCCTCCTCAGTCCGGATCACGTCCGAAACATCTTCCACGCCCAGCACAATCTGCTCGCCTTCAAAACGCACCGGCATGGTGCGCGCAATCCGTGCGACGCCCGGCCCGTCGTCCAGCGCTACCCCCGCGCGAGTGGCGGCAAAGGCGCTCAAGCGGTACAGCGCGCCCGAATCGAGGTAATGAAATCCCAGTTTTTGCGCCGTCAAGGCTGCCAGCGTGCCTTTGCCGGAGGCGGTGGGCCCATCGATGCAGATCACCGGGATGTGCTCAGACGCCGTCTGGCTGACTGAAAACAGGGCTTCAAAATAATCAGGGAAGGTCTTGGCCACGCATTTGGGGTCCAGAATCCGGACCGGCAGCCGGGCCGGGTTGAAAGCGGCCAGCGAAAAACACATGGCAACCCGGTGGTCATCGTAGGTGTGGATGGCGGCGGTTTGCCACTGCACCGGGGGGCTGATCTTGAGGTAGTCGGCCCCTTCTTCCACCGTGGCGCCGAGCTTTTGCAGCTCGCAGGCCATGGCGGCAATCCGGTCGGTTTCCTTGACGCGCCAGCTGGCGATGTTGCGCAGCGTGGTGGTGCCGTCAGCGTACAGCGCCATCACGGCCAGGGTCATGGCCGCGTCGGGGATGTGGTTGCAGTCCAGGTCGATGGCCTTGAGCGGCCAGGCGCCGCGTGACACTTCGAGCCAGTTGGGGCCGCTCTTGACCTTGGCGCCCATCAGCCCGGCCGCTTCGATAAAGCGGATGTCGCCCTGGATGGAGTCGGCGCCGACCCCTTGAATTCTGATGCCTTTGTGATCTGACGCCGGCGTCGCAAGAGCGCCAAGCGCTATGAAATAGCTAGCAGACGAAGCATCACCTTCGACATGAATCTCGCCGGGCGACTGGTACTGGCTGCCGGCAGGAATGACAAAGCGCTGCCAGTTGTCAGCACCAAGAGGGCGCTGCACTTGAATGCCGAAGCGGGCAAGCAGCTTGAGCGTGATTTCAATGTACGGTTTGGAGATCAGCTCGCCGACCACTTCCAGGCAGATATCCCGGGTTGCGACCAAGGGCAGGGCCATCAGCAAAGCGGTCAGGAACTGGCTCGACACATCGCCACGCACGCGAATCGCCTGGTCCAGCTTTAACTGGCCCGGACGCAGGCGCAAGGGCGGAAAGCCTTCATTGCCCAGGTAATCAATGGCGCAACCGAGCTGGCGCAGCGCGTCGACCAGATCGCCAATCGGCCGCTCGTGCATGCGTGGCACGCCGGACAGCTCAAAATCGCCGCCCAGCAGCGCCAGCGCTGCCGTCAAGGGGCGCATGGCCGTGCCGGCATTGCCCATGAACAGCGTGGCTTGCCGGTTGACGAGCTGCCCGCCCAGGCCGCCGATGACGGCGGTGTCGCCGCTTTGGTCTACCGTGCAGCCGAGTTGGCGCAGCGCCGTCAGCATCACTGCGGTATCGTCAGAGGCCAGCAGGTCGTGGACGGTGGTCTGTCCCCGGCTCAGGGCGGCCAGCAACAGGACCCGGTTGGAAATGCTTTTGGAGCCGGGCAGACGAACCGTGCCGCCTGCGTTGGACAGGGGTGGAATGTCCAGGTACTCAATATCGAACATGAACCGTGCTTATTTGTGTGATTTTTGCGAGGAGATGCGCCAGTTCGCCCGTGTCAGGCTGGCCTTTTCGATCAGGGTTTCCAGCACGTCGCCGCTGCCGCTGGAGATCAGCTGCTCGAGCGACTTCAAGGTTTCCTGGAAAATCTTTGACTGCGCCAGCAGCTCTTCCCGATTGGCCATCAGGATGTCGCGCCACATTTTCGGGTCACTGGCCGCAATCCGGGTGAAGTCGCGAAAACCGGGGCCTGCCAGCGGCAGGTAATCCTTGCCATGCTCCTGATCAACAATGCCGTTGATCAGGGCAAAGGCGATCAGGTGCGGCAAGTGGCTGACCGCGGCATAAGCGGCATCGTGCGCCTGGGGCGACATTTTGGTCACGTGACACCCGAGCGCGGTCCAGACATCCGACGCCTTTTGCAGCTGGGCGGTGAAAGTGCGTTCAATCGGTGTCAGGATGACCTGTTTGCCGGTGTACAAGTCGGCATCGGCGTGTTCCACCCCCGATACCTCCTTGCCCGTGATCGGGTGGGCCGGCACAAACGCGCCCAGGTTGTCGCGCAGCACGCGCCGGGCGGCGTCCACCACATCCCGCTTGGTCGAACCCACATCCATGATCAGCGTGTTCGGACCCACCAGGTGCCGGATGGCCTTGAAGGTGGCTTCCGTGGCAGACACGGGAACCGCCAGCAGCACGATGTCGGCACCCGACACGGCCAGCAGGGCCGACGGGGCTTCCACGTCAATCACGCCCATTTGGCGTGCCCGCTCGGTGGTGGAGGGTGATTTGCTGTAGCCAACAACACGTTTGACCAGGCCGGCGCGTTTGAGCGCCAGCGCAAAAGAGCCGCCCATCAGGCCGCACCCAATGAGACCTAATTGTTCAAACATGACGCAGCACCAGCCTTTGTTGTCGTTGTTGTAATCGTTGCATGGGAGCCTGCCCGTGGCTTTGTCCGGGCATCAATCGCTGACCGGGTAGGTTCCCAGCACTTTGTAAAACGCGCAAAGCTGCCGCAAATCAGCCAGTGCCGCTTTCACGTGCTTCTGCGATGGGTGGCCTTGCAAGTCGATATAAAAATAATATTCCCACTGACCGGAGCGGGCCGGACGCGACTCGAAGCGCGTCATGGAAACGCCATGGGTTTTCAGGGGCACCAGCAGGTCGTGCACCGCGCCGGGCTTGTTGGGGACGGAAACAATCAGGCTGATGCAGTCCTTGCCGGACGCCTCCGGGGCCGGCAGGGTTTGCGGCAGGCAGACCACGACAAAGCGGGTGCGGTTGAAGGCGTCGTCCTGAATCGCATGCGCCGCGACATGCAGGCCAAACTCAGCACCGGCGCGTTCGCTGGCAATGCCGGCCCAGGCCGGGTTGGTTGAAGCCAGGCGCGCACCTTCCGCATTGCTGGAGGCGGCATGCCGCTCGGCATGGGGCAGGTGGGTGTTGAGCCAGTTCTGGCACTGAGCCAGCGCCTGGGGATGGGCGTAAACCGCCGTGACGCCTTCCAGCGTATTGGACAGGCGAAGCAGGTTGTGGCGCACCAGCAGGCTGGTCTCGCCGACGATGTGAAGCGGGGAATTCAGGAACAGGTCCAGCGAGCGGGTGACCACGCCTTCCGTGTTGTTTTCCACCGGGACCACGCCGAAATCGGCCGTGCCTGCCGTGGCGGCGCGAAACACCTCATCAAAGCTGGCACAGGGCACATGCTCGATGCTGGAGCCGAAAAACCGAACGGCCGCCTCTTCGCTGAAGGTGCCCGCCGGCCCGAGGTAGGCGACGCGCTGGGGTGCTTCGAGCGCGCGGCAGGCCGACATGATTTCGCGCCAGATGGTGGCCACATTGCTGCTTTTGAGGGGGCCGGGGTTGGCGGCCTGCAGGCCGTTGATGACCTGCGCCTCGCGCTCGGGCCGGAACACGGTTGAACCTTCGGCGCGCTTGATCTCGCCGACTTCGTTGGCCAGCGCGGCGCGCCGGTTCAGCAGGGTCAGGAGTTCGCTGTCAACGGCATCGATCAGGGTGCGGAGTTCCGGGAGTGTTTTGGCCATGTTCAGCTTTGGGTTCTCTCAAATTCTCGCATGTAGGCCACCAGCGCCTGCACGCCTTCGATCGGCATGGCGTTGTAAATGCTGGCGCGCATGCCGCCGACCGACTTGTGGCCCTTGAGCTGCAGCAGGCCATGCGATGCGGCGCCGGCAAGGAAGGCGTCGTTGCGGCTTTCGTCGCGCAGGAAGAAGGGCACGTTCATGCGTGAGCGGCAGTGGGGCGCCACCTTGTTGAAATAAAACGCAGAGCTGTCGATGGCGCCGTACAGCAGCCTGGCTTTGGCCAGGTTGCGCTGCTCCATGGCGGCGATGCCCGTCAAACCGTTCTCGGTCTGGCGCTTGAGCCAGGCAAAAGTCAGGCCGGCGATGTAGATCGAATAGGTCGGCGGCGTGTTGTACATCGACTGGTTGTCCGCCACGATCTTGTAGTCGAAGGCGCTGGGGCAGGCGGGCAGGGCATGGCCCAGCAGGTCTTCGCGCACCACGACCAGGGTGACGCCGGCCGGGCCCAGGTTTTTCTGCGCGCCGCCAAAGGCCAGGCCGACACGAGACCAGTCGACCGGGCGCGAGGCCACATGCGAGGAAAAGTCGATCACCAAAGGGGCGTCGCAGCCCAGGGCCTTCAGGTCCGGCAGTTCGTGAAATTCGACGCCGTGGATGGTTTCATTGGAGCAGATGTGCACATAGCTGGGCTTGGCGCTGAGCTTCCACTGTGCAGGCTCGGGCAGGCTGGTGTGGCCGTCGGCCTCGTTGCTGGCCGCGATGTTCACGCTGCAGTACCTGCGCGCTTCCTTCTGCGACTTCTGGCTCCAGCTGCCGGTGACCACAAAGTCGGCGCTCACGCCACGCGAGAGGTTGAGCGGAACGATCGCGTTTTCCGCCAGCCCGCCGCCCTGCATGAACAGGATTTTGAAGTGGGCCGGCACCGCCAGCAGCTCGCGCAAGTCGGCTTCGGTTTGTTGGTAGATCGAAATGAACTCCTTGCCGCGGTGGCTCATTTCCATCACGCCCATGCCGCTGCCATGCCAGTCCAGCATCTCGGAAGCGGCCTGCTGCAAAACCTCTTCAGGCAGTATGGCGGGCCCTGCCGAAAAGTTGTAGGGGCGGGTCATTTCTTGGCGGCAGGCTTGCCCGTCCCTGCCGGTGGCGCCGAACCCACAATCTTGGTGGCGGCCTCGTTGAACTGCTTGGCGCGCGCCGCGACTTCGGGGCGCGCGGCTTCCAGGAGTTTTTGTACAAAAATATTGCCCAGTTCAGGCGCCGCGGCCTGGTACTTCTTGATCGCGGGCGACTCAAAAAAGGCTGCCAGCTGTTTCAGCTCGTCGACGGTAAAGCGTTCCGCATAAGCCGGCACCATGGCGTCGGTGCCAATCTTGCCAACTTTGCTGCTGATCACTTGTTTGATGTCTACGGCAAAATTTTTCAACTCTGCATTCAGCTCTTCAGTGGCCTTGGCCTGCTTGGCCTTGGGGACATTGGCATCGAGTTTCGGGCCCCAGTTTGCCACCAGGTCCTGTGCCGAGCTTTCGGTCAGTTGGTCCACCAGGCGATCAAGCTCCGGCCCCTGCTGCAAGGCCACGACCTTGGCGGCCCATTCCGTTTTGGGGTCGGCGGTTTGCGCGTGACCGGTGGTGGCGAGGGTGAGGCCGGCCAGGGCCAGTGCGGTGAGTAGTTTGTTCATCTTCATCATCAGTTGCTTTCCGGGTTGGAGGGAGTAGCGGGGGTGGAGGCATCTTGGCCTGCACCATTGTCAAGGTCGTTGTCGTCCAGCGAGGCATCGTTTTCGACGATCCTCTGCAGTCCGCTCAATTGTGAGCCTTCATCGAGCCCGATCAGGGTGACGCCCTGGGTTGCGCGGCCCATTTCACGAATTTCACTGACACGCGTGCGCACCAGCACGCCTTTGTCGGTGATCAGCATGATCTCGTCGTCGGTGTGCACCAGCGTGGCGGCAACCACCTTTCCATTGCGCTCGCTCTGCTGGATCGCGATCATGCCCTTGGTACCCCGTCCGTGGCGGGTGTATTCCTGGATGGAGGTGCGCTTGCCATAGCCGTTTTGCGTCGCCGTCAGCACGCTTTGCTGCTCGTCCTCGGCCACCAGCATGGCGATCACGCCCTGGCCCTCGTCCAGCATCATGCCGCGCACGCCGCGGGCATTGCGGCCCATGGGGCGCACATCGTTCTCGTCGAAGCGCACGGCCTTGCCGCCGTCTGAAAACAGCATCACGTCGTGCTTGCCATCGGTCAGCGCTGCGCCGATCAGGTAATCGCCCTCGTCCAGGTCCACGGCAATGATGCCGGCCTTGCGCGGATTGCTGAAATCTTCCAGCGGGGTCTTTTTGACCGTGCCCATGCTGGTTGCCATGAACACATACTGGTCGGCCGGGAAGGTGCGCTTGTCGCCCGTCAGCGGCAGGACCACCGTGATTTTTTCGCCTTCCTGCAGCGGAAACATGTTGACGATGGGCCGGCCGCGCGAGCCCCGCGAACCGGCCGGCACTTCCCACACCTTGAGCCAGTACAGGCGGCCACGGTTGGAAAAGCACAGGATGTAGTCGTGCGTGTTGGCGATAAAGAGCTGGTCCACCCAGTCATCGTCTTTGGTCGCTGTCGCCTGCTTGCCGCGGCCGCCGCGCTTTTGCGCGCGGTATTCGGACAGCGGCTGGCTCTTGATGTAGCCCGTGTGGGACAGGGTGACCACCATGTCGGTCGGCGTGATCAGGTCTTCGGTGCTCAGGTCAAACGAGCTGTGCTCGACCTGGCTGCGGCGCAGGCCCAGCTTGGACTGCCCGAATTCCTGCCTGATGGCGCCCAGTTCCTCGCCAATGATGGTGGACACCCGCTCGGGACGCGCCAGGATGTCCAGCAGGTCGTCAATCTCGGCCATGACTTCCTTGTACTCGGCCACGATCTTGTCCTGTTCCAGCCCGGTCAGGCGCTGCAGGCGCATTTGCAGGATTTCCTGCGCCTGCGTATCCGACAGGCGGTACAGGCCATCGCCGCCCAAACCGAACTCCCTTTCGAGTCCGTCCGGACGGTAGTCGTCGGCGTTGATGACACCGCCATCGGCGCGGGTGCGGGTCAGCATCTCGCGCACCAGGCTGCTGTCCCAGGGTTTGAGCATCAGCTCGGCCTTGGCCACCGGCGGGGTGGGCGCATTGCGGATGATGGCAATGAAATCGTCAATATTGGCCAGCGCAACCGCCAGGCCTTCGAGCACATGGCCGCGTTCGCGCGCCTTGCGCAGCGTGAACACGGTGCGGCGGGTAACGACTTCGCGGCGGTGCGACAAAAAGACCTGGATCAGGTCCTTCAGGTTGCACAGCTTGGGCTGGCCATTGACCAGCGCCACCATGTTGACGCCGAAGGTGTCCTGCAGTTGCGTCTGCTTGTAGAGGTTGTTCAGGACCACCTCGGGCACTTCGCCGCGCTTGAGTTCAATCACCAGGCGCATGCCGGACTTGTCGCTTTCGTCCTGGATGTGGCTGATGCCTTCGATTTTCTTCTCGTGCACCAGCTCGGCCATGCGCTCCTGCAGGGTCTTCTTGTTCACCTGGTAGGGCAGCTCATCGACGATGATGGCCTGGCGCTGGCCCTTGTCGATGTCTTCGAAATGGCATTTGGCGCGCATGACCACCTTGCCGCGGCCGGTGCGGTAGCCGTCTTTCACGCCATTGATGCCGTAGATGATGCCGGCCGTGGGGAAATCGGGCGCCGGAATGATCTCCATCAGCTCGTCGATCGACGCGTCCGGGTTTTTCAGCAGATGCAGGCAGGCATCGACCACTTCGTTGAGGTTGTGCGGCGGAATGTTGGTGGCCATGCCCACCGCAATACCGCCCGAGCCGTTGACCAGCAGGTTGGGAATGCGTGAAGGCAACACCAGCGGTTCTTTTTCACTGCCGTCATAGTTGGGGCCGAAATCGACGGTTTCCTTGTCAATGTCGGCCAGCATTTCCTGGGCAATCTTGGCCAGGCGGATTTCGGTGTAGCGCATCGCCGCGGCGTTGTCGCCATCGACCGAGCCGAAGTTGCCCTGGCCGTCCACCAGCAGGTGGCGCAGCGAAAAGTCCTGCGCCATGCGGACGATGGCGTCATACACGGACTGGTCGCCATGCGGGTGGTACTTGCCAATCACGTCGCCAACGATACGGGCTGACTTTTTGTAGGGCCGGTTCCAGTCGTTGTTGAGCTCGTGCATGGCATACAGCACGCGCCGGTGCACGGGCTTGAGACCGTCACGGGCATCCGGCAGGGCACGCCCCACGATCACGCTCATGGCGTAATCAAGGTAGCTGCGGCGCATTTCCTCTTCAAGACTGATGGGCAGGGTTTCTTTGGCAAACTGGGTCATGAGAGGCCTGAATTGGGATTGTCAACGTGCGCGGAAGGCACCAGTTGATTTTAAAGCCTGAGTTTAAGGGCTCGAGGGTGTGGCACGGGAGCAACAAAATGTCAAAGATTCTCCCCCTATGTCGGACGAAGCCGATGCCAGGCTTGAACCCCGAAAGAGCTATGGCACAATGGCTTCAACGTTTTGGGTGATGGTCATCCACGGCGTGTAAATTACTAATCGCAGCAAGTCTGCGGCTTTTCTCTAGAGGAGAACCATGAAGAAACTCAACAAAGTGGCAATGTTGTTTGCTTCCGCAGCGCTTGTTACCGCCGCTGGTGCACAAACCGTAGACAACTGGAAAAACGTCACTGGCGATCTGTCCTGGAAAAACGTGACTGGCGATCTGTGCTGGCGTAACCCCACCTGGACGCCGGCAACTGCCAATTCTGAGTGTGACGGCGCCATCAAGGCTGCCGCACCTGCTGCTATGCCTGCTGCTCCTGCTGCCGCCAAGCCTGCTGCTCCTGCTGCTGCCAAGCCTGCTGCTCCTCCTGCAGCCACGAAGGTGACCTACGCCGCCGACGCTTTCTTCGACTTCAACAAGTCCGTCATCAAGCCTGAAGGCAAAGCCAAGCTGGACGACCTGGTCGGCAAGATCAAGGGCATCAACCTTGAAGTCATCATTGCCGTGGGCCACACCGACGCTGTTGGCGGCGACGCATACAACCAGAAACTGTCGGTCAAGCGTTCTGAGTCTGTGAAGGCTTACCTGGTGTCCAAGGGCATCGAGAAAAACCGCGTGTACACCGAAGGCAAAGGCGAGAAACAGCCGGTTGCTGACAACAAGACCGCCGAAGGCCGTGCGAAGAACCGTCGCGTGGAAATCGAAGTGGTTGGCACCCGCGCCAACAAGTAATCCCTTTTCCGGATCACTTGAAAACCGCGCCTAGGCGCGGTTTTTTTATGCCTCAACGATAATCGCCACATGCCTACAACCCAAAACTTTGACCCTGCCGAGCTGGCCAAGTTCTCCGATCTGGCCCATCGGTGGTGGGACACCGAGAGTGAATTCCGTCCACTGCACCAGATCAACCCCTTGCGGCTGGGCTGGATTGAAGGACTGACCCCCTTGACGGGCCGGCGCGTCCTCGACGTGGGTTGCGGTGGCGGCATCCTGGCCGATGCCATGGCCCGAAAAGGTGCCGACGTGCTCGGGATTGATCTGGCCACCAAGGCACTCAAGGTCGCCCAGCTTCATGCCCTGGAGGCCCAGACCGAGGGGGTCGAGTACCGTGAAATCAGCGCCGAGGCGCTGGCCGCCGAGCAACCCGCCAGTTTTGACGTGGTGACTTGCATGGAAATGCTCGAGCATGTGCCCAACCCGGCTTCCGTCGTGAAGGCCTGTGCCGCCTTGGTCAAACCCGGCGGGCATGTGTTTTTCTCCACCATCAACCGCAATGCCAAGGCCTTTCTGTTTGCCATTGTGGGCGCGGAGTATGTGCTGAACCTGCTGCCGCGCGGCACCCACGAGTACGCCAAACTGATCAAGCCCAGTGAGCTGGCGGGCTATTGCCGGGCCACCGGGCTGACTTTGCAGCAGACCAAAGGCATGGAGTACAACCCCTTGACCCGGCATTACTGGCTCAGCGCCGACACCAGCGTCAACTACATGCTGGCCACCCAGAAGATCTGAGCGAGGCCGACCCATGTTCAACGATATTGACGCCGTGCTGTTTGACCTGGACGGCACCCTGATAGACAGTGCGCCCGACCTGGGCGCCGCCGCCGACAAAATGCGCACCGACCGGGGGCTGGCCTCGCTGCCGCTGTCGCGCTACCGGCCCATGGCGGGCGCCGGCGCGCGCGGCATGATTGGCATTGCGTTTGGCCTGACACCCGACGATGCCGGTTTCCCCGCGCTCAAGGAAGAGTTTTTTGCCAACTACGAAGCCTGCATGACAGCGCGCACCCATGTGTTTGACGGGGTGGCCGAGCTGATTGCAAGAATTGACCAGGCGGGCCTCAAATGGGGCGTGGTCACCAACAAGTCCGCCCGATTCACGCTGCCCCTGACACAGGCCATGCCGCTGTTTGGAACCGCACAAGTCATTGTGAGCGGCGACACCACGCCGCACGCCAAGCCGCATCCGGCGCCCCTGCTCGAAGCGGCCCGCCAACTCAAGGTGGCGCCCCAGCGCTGCATTTATGTGGGCGATGACGAGCGCGACATGGTGGCCGGCCGCGCCGCGGGCATGCCCACGGTGGTGGCCGCTTATGGCTACCTGGGCCCCATGGCCGACACCCAGGGCTGGCAGGCAGACGCCACCATCGCAAAGCCCATGTCACTTCTGGATCTATTGCGGATGGCTTAAACTATCTTCTTGGGGCTGCATTGGTTTCGACGTGGGTTCGGACGCGATGTGGTGCATGTCGAGCTTAGTGTGCTCGTAAAACTGACTAAAACAAACTAACTGCAAACGACGAACGTTTCGCACTCGCTGCTTAATTGCCAGTGAGCTTTACAACAGCAGGCCGATGGGCTGGGCAAGGGGTTTTTAACGAAAGTTAGAGGCTCCCGGCTGTAAAGATAATTTTATCGGCTGGCTCCGGGCTGGGTACCTTAACCCGGAGCAAGACAATAGGGTGCTGGCGTCCTGTGTAGCGTGCGACTGCGCGACACAGGTGGCGAGACTCAAATCAGACCGCTAAACATGTAGATCTGCTCGAAGAAGGCTTGCGGACGGGGGTTCAAATCCCCCCAGCTCCACCATTCACCCAAAGCCCAATCGGAAACGGTTGGGCTTTTTTATGCCTGCAATATCCCTGTTGGTGCGGTTTCGCACCTTCTGCCGGTGAGTGTTCACCGCCCCGAAGCCAGCATGGGCGCGGGTTTTCGGTCTTCCGGTTTCAATTGCTGAGTTGCTTGAGTGGAAGGTGGGCAAGCGAAGACAGATCGATTTATTGTCAAATATTCGTTATTTCGTTAGAATATTAGAATGAATAAACGATCACTGAAAGACCTGCTGTACGAACAAGTCGCCCGCATCGGCAAGGCCGTTTCCAGCCCGAAGCGCCTGGAGTTGCTGGAGTTGCTGGCCCAAGGCGAAAAAACCGTGGAGGTGCTGGCCACTGAGTTGTCGGCCGACATCAAGCTCACCAGCGCCCACCTGAAGGCGTTGAGGGACGCTCGCCTGGTCACTTCCCGTCGCGATGGCAAATATGTGATCTATCGGCTCACAGGGCGTGATGTGGCGGGGCTTTGGGTGACCTTGCGGCAGGTGGCCGAGGAGCATTTGCTGGAACTGCGGCTGGCTCTGGATCAGATGGTGGCAGATCCGGCCAAGCTTGCCTCTGTTGGCCGTGAGGAGTTGTTGGAACAGGCGCGACGGGGCGACGTTATTGTCATCGACGTTCGTCCACAAATCGAGTACGAGGTGGCTCACCTGCCTTTTGCCCGCTCGATGCCTGTTGCCGAGATCGAAAAGCGGCTCTCGGAGCTGCCAACCGACAAAGAGATCGTCGCGTACTGCCGTGGCCCCTTCTGTCTGCTGTCCGACGAAGCCGTGGCTTTGCTAGGTGCAAAGGGTTATCGGGCACTCAAGATCCTTGACGGCGTCAGCGAGTGGCAGGCGGCCGGACTGCCGGTCCAGACCGCTGCCGGGAAATGAATCAAACCCTGACATTTCTGAAGAGGTAGCAACGATGTTTTTCAAGCAACTGCCCGCCAGGGAGTCAGCCTTGTCCTACTTCTTCGGATGCGCGAGTCTGGGCAAGGCGGTGGCCGTGGATGTTGTCGCGGGTGACGAAGACTGGTTTATCGAGCAAGCCCGCAAGGCTGGGGTCGAAATCCGCTACGTGATCGACACGCACGTTCACGCGGATCACTATTCGGGTGGGCGCGCGTTGGCCCGGCGCGTCGGCGCACTCTACTGTTTGCACGAGTCCGATCAGGCGTTGGTGAAGTACGACTTCGAACCCTTGCATGACGAGCAGTTGCTGGATGTCGGCAACGTCAAGGTCAAGGTGTTGCACACGCCAGGCCATACCCCGGACAGTGTCTGTCTTTTGGTCACCGATGCGCGTCGTGGCGAGGCGCCCTGGTTCGTGATCACCGGCGACACCTTGTTCGTGGGCGCCGTGGGTCGCCCCGACCTGGCGGGACGAGAAGTGGAAATGGCAGGCGTGTTGCACGACAGCCTGCATGCCAAGCTGCTGACGCTGCCCGGCGAGCTGGAAATCTTCCCCGGCCATCAGGCCGGCAGCGCTTGCGGTGCCGGCCTGTCCGGCAAGCCTTCGTCGACGCTCGGTTTCGAGAAGCGCTGGAATCCGGCCCTGTCCATGGACAAGGATGCCTTTATCGATGACTTGATGGCCTCCATCCCTGCGCGACCTGCGGATATGGATCGCATCGTCGCCGCCAATACCGCGGCCTGAGCGGACAGCGCACGCATGAACCTTCAGCACGGCATCCGCGCCAACCTCGGCCAATTCCTGCACCAATTGCTGCAGGTGCTGCTGGTCGGCCTGACCATCGGCATGATGCGCACCGTGGTGCCGGCATTGGCCGAATCGGAGTTCGGCGTGCCGAAGAACTCCTTCATGCTGCTCACGGCGTTCGTGGTGGCCTTCGGTGTTGTCAAGGGTGCGATGAACTTTGTCGCGGGGCGGCTTTCAGAGCGTATGGGCCGCAAGCGGGTGCTGTTGCTCGGATGGGCGGCAGCGCTGCCCATTCCGCTGATGATCTGGTCCGCACCCAATTGGAACTGGATCGTCCTGGCCACGGTATTGCTCGGCATCAACCAGGGGCTGACCTGGTCGATGACCCAGACCTCCAAGCTAGACATCACGCGACCCGACGAGCGCGGCCTCACCATCGGTCTCAATGAATTTTCGGGTTATGTCGGTGTGGCGCTCGCCGGCATAGTCACCGCTTACCTGGCGACCTCGCTGGGCGCACGAGAGGGGCTGCTCGCGTTTGGCCTCGTCGTCATAGTGCTGGCGCTCTTGCTGACCCAGTGGTGGGTCAAGGATACCTTGCCCTGGGCCAAAGCCGAAGCCGCACGTCACCGCCAGGGCTCGGCCCCGCATTCCATGCCCCGCTATCCGCGCAACGTTTCCGCGCAACCGGGCACGTGGGAGGTTTTTGCGCTCATGTCCTGGCGCGACCGACGCTTAGGCGCAATCAGCCAGGCTGGACTGGTCGAGAAATTCGTTGACGCCCTGGTGTGGGTCTTTTATCCGGTGTTCCTGTACGGCCAGGGTGTCAGCCTGCCGAATGTCGGCTGGATCATCGGTGTCTATGGTTTTGTCTGGGGCGGCGCGCAACTGTTCACCGGCCGCCTGTCGGACCGCATCGGACGTCACCGCCCCAACGTGTGGGGCATGTGGATCTGCGGTGCGGGCGTGGCGATGATGATGCTGGGCCATGGCGTGGTGTGGTGGGGCGCCTGCGCAGCAATCTCTGGCTTCGGCATGGCACTGCTTTATCCCAACCTCTCCGCAGCCGTGGCCGACATCTCCCATCCCGATTGGCGCGGTTCGGCCATCGGCATTTACCGCTTCTGGCGTGATCTGGGCTATGGCATCGGGGCGCTGGGGCTGGGACTGGCGGCCCATTTCAGCGGACAGATGGACGCTGCCTTCTGGTTCGTCGCGCTATCGATGTTTGTGTCCGGCGCGCTGCTGTGGTGGCTAGGCGAGGAAACCCATCCAGGAATCAACCCCGCCTGACCCGGTCCATCACCTTGGGAGACTTGATGCCGTGCACACATTCCGGGCCTTGTGCTCAGGTCTCTTGCAGCGACGCAATCAGCGGGCACTTCACCGCACCGCGTGCCGAGCCACAGCGGGCCACGAGTTGGTCCAATGCCGCCTCGATGCGCCGCAGATCCGCCAGCTTCTCACGCACGTCCCGAAGCTTGTGCGCTGCGAGGTCGCGCGCTTCATCGCAATGCGTGCCGTCTTCCAGCTTCAGCAACTCGCCTATTTCGTCCAGGCTGAAGCCCAGCCGCTGTGACGCTTTGATGAAGCGCACCCGGCCCAAATCCGCGTCCGTGTAGCGGCGAATGCTGCCGTAGGCGCGCTCGGGCTCTGGCACCAGGCCCTTGCGCTGGTAGAAGCGAATGGTCTCGACGTTGACCCCGGCCGCCTCCGCCAGCACGCCAATGGTGAGGCTGCTTGATGTCTTTTCCATGTCGCTTGACTCCGTACTTGAGTACGGGAATAAGCTTACACCATGCGAACAGAAATCTTAAAGGAAAACGGCGCCTCGGCCCCGCAAAGTGGGCGTGGCGCATTGCTCGTCGGTGGTGTGACGGCCATGCTCGCCTCGGCCTGCTGCCTGGGGCCGCTGGTGTTGATCACGCTGGGGTTTTCCGGGGCATGGATTGGCAACCTGACGCTGCTCGAACCTTATCGCCCCCTCTTCATCGGCGTAGCGCTGGTGGCGCTGTTTTTTGCCTGGCGGCGCATCTGGCGGCCAGCCATGGCCTGCGCGCCGGGCGCGGTCTGCGCCGTGCCGCGGATCAGGCGCAGCTACAAGCTGCTTTTTGGTGGGGTGTCGGTGCTGGTGCTGATCGCGCTGGCGTTCCCCGTCATCGCCCCTTGGTTTTATTAAAAGGAAGTAGCCATGAAGAACTTGCTCGCTGCGCTGGCCTTGACGGTTCTGGCCACCCCGCTCTGGGCTGCTTCCAGGACCGTCACCCTGTCTGTGCCGGCCATGGATTGTCCGGTGTGCCCCATCACGGTGAAGAAAGCCCTCACCAGGGTGCCGGGTGTGAGCCGGGCCGACGTGAACTTCGACAAGCGCCTGGCCACCGTCACATTCGACGACGCCAGGACCAGCGTCGAGGCCCTGACCCGCGCTACCAAGAATGCAGGCTATCCGTCGACGCTGGTGGAGAGCGCGAAATGAGCACGCTCGTCCTGGAGTCGACGCTGACCTGTCCGCAATGCGGGCACGTCAAGACGGAGACGATGCCGACCGACGCCTGCCAGTGGTTCTACGAGTGCGAGCAGTGCCACGCGGTGCTGAAGCCAAAACCCGGCGACTGCTGTGTGTACTGCTCCTATGGCTCCGTGCCGTGCCCGCCGATGCAGGAACACGGCAAGCGGGGCGCTTGCTGCGGTTGATGGCGCTAAGCTCTGCTGCGGCCCGGCGACAATAGCGCCATGGCCACCATGCAATTACAAGAGATTCTTTTTTCCCAGGGCTTTGGCACGCGGCGCGTCTGCGCCGGGCTGATTCAACAGGGTTTTGTGGCGGTAGCCGGCGTCCCTTGTGCGGAACCAGCTATGGAATTTATAGCGAATGGCCTGCAGTTCACGGTGCAGGGCGTGGCGTGGGAATACCATGAAAAAGCCTATCTGATGCTGCACAAGCCGGCGGGCTACGAGTGCTCGCAAAAGCCCAGCACCTACCCCAGCATTTACACCTTGCTGCCGGCGCCGATCCGCCAGCGCGGCGGCGGGGCGGCGGCGGGCGTGCAGGCGGTCGGAAGGCTGGATCAGGACACGACGGGTTTGCTGCTGCTGTCGGATGACGGCAAGTTCATTCACCGCATGAGCTCGCCCAAGCGCCATGTGCCCAAGGTCTATGAAGTGACGGCCAAACACGCGGTGGACGACAAGCAGATCCAGAAACTGTTGGCCGGCGTGGTGCTGGACGACGACCCCAAGCCGGTTCGGGCCGCTGCCTGCGAGCAGACCGGTGAATGCCGGCTGAGCCTGACACTGACCGAGGGCAAATACCACCAGGTCAAACGCATGATGGCCGCGGTGGGCAACCGGGTTGAAGACGTTGGGGGCCTGCACCGCTCGCGCATCGGCTCGCTGGTGCTGCCGGCGGATCTGAAACCCGGCCAGTGGCGCTGGCTGACGGCGCAGGACCTGGCCAGCATCGCGGCTTGACCTCCTCCTCCTCCCTCCTGGTGCTTATTGCAACTCGCCCAGACGGCTGTTGGACTGTATGAGGAATGAGTCGTGCCAGTGACTGGGTAGGCTGGCGCCCCGGCTGTCTTCATGGGAGGCCCTGGATTTGCGCATGCCGCGCTGCTGCACCAGTGTTTTTTGCAGATTGACACGGGCAGCTGCCACGGCGGCTTCTTCGCGCTTCATATGCCGGGTTTTGACGGCCGCTTCGCCCAGGAATTCATTGCGAATTGCTGTCGGACTTGGCAGCCTGTCCGGGTTGAGCACGATGTAGGAAATGCCGCATTGCGCCAGCAAGTTTTCTTTCAGGGTTCTGGCCTTTTGGGAGAGTCCAAAAGACTTGGGCACATCGATGCAGCCGACAACATGGCCATCGTCGGCGCACACTGAAAACGTACAGTTGGTGTTCTTGAGCAAGTCGTACCAGTACAGGCCGTTTTCGCTGGCGTTGGGTCTGGTGAAGCGGGTTACCGGCATCTTGATCATCACATAGTGGTCATCAAAGGTTTTGGTCAGCCAGCGCCAAATCCGCAATTCTTCGCTGTTGACCAGTACCCGCGCATGCAAGGGCCAGTGCTTGGGGATACGTCGTTTCTCCCAGGCGACCCAACGCAGCCGCAACCAGTACCACACACAAAGCATCGTCATCAGGGGCGGTGCCGCCAGCAACCATTCTGAGTCCATGTTCATGTTGCAACTCCCGGTTGGTAACCGATGATTACAACTTACGCCTAATTCGAGCATTTCGGTATGAACATAGTCACGGTTTTATGGAGATTGTTACTGGGCGTGTCTGTTTTTGAAGATTACGTGACTTAAGTGACGAAAAGGCCCTTGCTGCGACGACAGGCCTTGAGGTGATCGCATCGGCGGCGCGGCTTCGGTCGCATGCGAAGCCGGCTCAGCCTGAAGCCGGCTCCAATATTGCGCAGACAGCTATCAATTCGATAGCAAAAAGCGCCGCGAAGGGCCGCCCCGAGCAAGCGACGGCCCCCTCGGGGGGCAGCGCATTACACGAAGTGAAAAGCGTGGGGGCTAGGGCCTGTTCACACTAATATTGGAGGTGCGAAGGGGTTCCATCGGGCGCAAATCAAGGCGCCTGCCGCCGCCCGCACTGATGTGCGGGCAAGGTAGGCAACGCCGAGTTGCGCCCGATGG
>NZ_JAKFDR010000073.1:0-54652 GCF_036676035.1 Polaromonas sp. | reverse complement strand
CAAGCCGATCTCCCAAAAGCCTGCTGAAGTGCGTATGGGTAACGGTAAAGGTAACCCGGAGTACTACGTGGCTGAAATCCAGCCCGGCAAGATCGTTTTTGAAATCGTCGGTGTGCCTGAAGAACTGGCCCGCGAAGCGTTCCGCCTGGCTTCTGCCAAGCTGCCGCTGCGCACCACGTTCGTCAGCCGCATGATCGGCCAGTAATCAGGAGAATGAAGCCATGAAAACTACTGAACTGCGCCAAAAAGACGTTGCCGGCCTGCAAGCCGAAGTCAAAGAGCTGCAAAAAGCCCACTTTGGCCTGCGCATGCAAAAAGCCACGCAACAACTCACCAACACCGCCACGCTGCGTTCCACGCGTCGTGACATTGCTCGCGCCAAAACCATTTTGGCCGAGACCCTCGTCAAGCAAGGAGCGAAAAAATGACGGAAGTGAAAAAATCCCTCAAGCGCACCTTGATCGGCAAGGTGGTCAGCGACAAGCGCGCGAAAACCGTGACGGTCCTGGTTGAGCGTCGTGTCAAGCACGAGCTGTACGGCAAGATCGTGTCCCTGTCCAGCAAGTACCACGCCCATGACGAAAAGGGCGAGTACAAGGTGGGTGACATGATCGAGATCACCGAGAGCCGCCCCCTGTCGAAAACCAAGAACTGGGTGGTTACCAAGCTGGTGCAAAAAGCTGCTGTGGTCTAAGTCCCACAGGACTTTGACGGCATGTCATTCAAAAACGGCTCACCTGGTGGGCCGTTTTTGTTTTCTGCGCTGCAAACAAGACGGGCTTTAAAGCGCCCGGAAAACCTCGGCACCCAAAAGGCTTTCTGTTCGTGATTCACAATAAGGGTTTGGCGCCACCGCCATTACCCGCACTCATTGCACTAGTTGCACTCATTTCAAGGAGCACCCATGATCAAAGTAGGCGATACCCTTCCCGCAGCCACGCTGATGGAGTATTCGGAGGTTGAAGGCAACGGCTGCAGCATTGGTCCCAATGCCGTGGACGTGGTCAAGGCCAGCGCCGGCAAAACCATTGCCCTGTTCGCCCTGCCCGGCGCCTTCACGCCGACCTGCTCGGCCAAGCATGTGCCCGGTTATGTCGAGAAATTTGCAGAACTCAAGGCCAGCGGCGTCGATGAGATCTGGTGCGTGAGCGTCAACGACGCCTTTGTGATGGGTGCCTGGGCGCGCGACCAGAAAACCGACGGCAAAGTCCGCATGCTGGCCGATGGCAGCGCTGCGTTCGCCCAAGCCACGGGCCTGACGCTGGACCTGACCGCCAAGGGCATGGGTCTGCGCAGCAACCGTTATTCCATGCTGGTCAAAGACGGCAAGGTGGTCTCCCTCAATATTGAAGGCCCCGGCAAATTTGAAGTCAGCGATGCGGCCACGATGCTGGCCCAGGCCAAGGGCTGAAGCGGCTTCTTTCGCCAAGCAACCGCTGGGGTCAAACCCGGCGGTTTTTTTACGCCTTTTCGGTTAATTGCCTAGTGGTAATTTTTGAAGCATGCTATTAAAATAATAGCTGTCAACATAATATTTACAAGGGCTACCTGCCTATTTCGCTACAAATCCACCTTGAGATAATGCGCCCCGGCGATCGGGTTGTGGTAGTAGGGCGGGATATCCACAAAGCCGAGGTCTTCGTACAGCGCCCGGGCCGACTCCATCTCGTCCAGCGTGTCCAGCAGCAGGCTGTGGTAGCCCGCCACGCGGGCAGCGTCCAGAATTGCCTCAGCCAACTGGCGGCCCAGGCCAAAGCGGCGGAAGGCCTTGCGCACATACAAGCGCTTCATCTCGCAGGCATTGGGGTAATCCACCGAATCAAGCGGGCGCAGCGCGCAGCAGCCGGCTACCTCGCCATCGACCAGCGCCAGCAGCAGGGCGCCCTGCGGGGCCGCATACTCACCCGGCAAACCAGCCAGCTCGGCCTCGAAGTTCTGGAAGCACAGGTCAATGCCCAGATTGTCGGCGTACTCACTGAAGATCAGGCGCGTCGCATCCAGCTCCCCGGCGCTTGCCGGTGTGATGAACTGGATGTAGGGGCGGGCGTCGGTCATCGGCTCAGAAAGGCAAAGTGTATCGATTTTTTGGCCAGCAGGCTCTGACTGGCTTCAGCCCGGCCCGGGGCCTGTGGTCGTGGTCAAAAGGCAGGGGCCAGGCTAGAGAGCCAGTACACCGTGGCCGCGCAAACGCCCAAAACCGCCAGTGCCGCAAGGCGGGAGACTGTGTCGTCGCGCGAGGCGGGAACAGGCGCCACCAGTTTCTTGTCGCCATGCAGCATGGCATGGACCAGATTGTGCTTGCGCCACAGGTAGAAAACGATGGCCGTGATGTGCAAGACCACCAGTGCCAGCAAAACCCATTTGCCAATATTCTTGTGGTAATTCGTCGCCGTGCCGACCGTGGCGTTGGAAACAAAACGCGTCAGCGGGCCGGCAAAGGCGATTTCGTCATCGCTGAACAGGCCGGTGCCGGCCTGCGCGATCAGGATGAACAGCATGGCAAACACCGAGCCGGCGCCAATCGGGCTGTGGCCTACCGAGTGCTCGGGCTTGCCGCGCCCCTTGAGGTAGTTGAGCACGCTTTGCGGTGCGTAGAGAAAGGACCCAAAACGGGACCAACGGCCCCCGACCAGACCCCAGATGATGCGAAACAGCAACAGCGTCAGCACCGAATAGCCAAAGCGGAAATGCCAGACCATGGCATTGCCGCCCAAGGTGCCGGTGATCGCCAGCCCGAAGACGCAGGCCACCAGGGCCCAGTGGAAAATGCGCGTGGGTAAATCCCAGACCCTGACCTTGTTCATGTTTGCTTCCGTGATGGTTTTTGTTTGATGCCGCTGTTATGCCGCTGTGATCAGGGCTGCTCACTTGGTGCTTTCCCATAACGCAGAAGTTCCTGCGGAACTTATCGGGCCCCGCTAAACTCCAGCAGCTTGGCAGTTTATCGGTAAGCCGCCAATCACCCCAGTCAGTCAAAACCCACGAGGAAAACAATGAAAGTTTTAGCCTGCATCGCTGTCGCCGCCACGCTGACCGCCCTGGCCGCTCCGGCCTCCGCCCAGTTTGCCAAACCGGAAGACGCCATCAAATACCGCAAAAACGCCCTGTTCGTGATGCAACAAAACTTTGGACGCGTTGCCAGCATGGCCAGTGGCCGTACGCCTTTTGATGCCAAGGTGGCTGCCGAGAGTGCTGAAACGGCCGCCTTCATGTCAAAACTGCCATGGGCCGGCTTTATGGCGGACACGGACAAGGGCGAAACCAAGGCCAAGCCGGAAATTTGGAAGGAGCCGGCCAAGTTCAAGGAAGCTTCGGAAAAAATGCAGGGCGAGATGACCAAGCTGGCTGCAGCCAGCAAAACCGGCAATATCGACCAGATCAAAACTGCCGTGGCTGCCGTGGGCGGCACCTGCAAAGCCTGCCACGACGCTTATCGGAACCAGTAGCCCCCACGGTCGTTCGCTTCGCGTAACTCCCTGCCCCCCGAGGGGGCCGCTGCGCCTGCGGCCCGGCAAAGCCGGTTCCGCGGCCCCTGCTTGAATGGGGCAACAAAAAAGCCGGTTCTTTTGAACTGGCTTTTTTATTGGGGACCGCAAAACCGAGTCAGGTCTCGGCTAGTAGTTTTTCTATGAGTTGGTGCAAAGCCGCAAAATCCGGCTCGCCCACATACTGCTTGACGATCTCGCCGCGCTTGTTGACCAAGTAGGTGGTGGGTGTCAGTTTTACCTCGCCCCAGGCCTTGGCCACCGCGCCGGTGTTGTCGATCGCCACCTTGAAAGGCAGCTTGCGGGTTTCGGTGTAGTTCACCACATAGCTGGGCGGGTCGTAGCTCATGGCCACGGCCACCGTCTCAAAGCCTTGCCCCTTGTACTTGTTGTAGGTCGAGATGATTTTGGGCATCTCCGCCACGCAGGTCACGCAGCTGGTGGCCCAGAAATTGACAAGGGTGACCTTGCCCTTCAGGTCGGCAGTGGTCTTTTTGCTGCCATCGAGCAGCACAAATGTCGTTTCGGGGGCCGCCTGCACGCCGCTGCAGGCTGACAGGCCCAGCACACTGGCAAGCACCAGCGAGCCGGCCAGCACAATGCGGCATACTGCGCTAGACATTCTTTTCATCGGGAAGGACCTCATCATGCTACGTCGAGATTTTAACCGGGCCGGTGTCAGCGCGCTGGGCACACTGATACTGGCCACCTACCACCAAGCCCATGCCCTTTCACTGGGCGATTTGACCAATGCCGAGGCCAGCAGCGGCCTGAAAACCGCCCTCGAAAAGGGCGCCCTGGCGGCCGTGGCCTTGCTCGGCAAGACAGATGGATTCCTCGGCAACCCAAAAGTTCGCATTCCTTTGCCCGGTTACCTCGAAGATGCCTCAAAAATCCTCAAAACCCTGGGCCAGGGCAAGCGGGTTGACGAGCTGGTGACCTCGATCAACCGCGCCGCCGAAGCCGCCGTTCCCATGGGCAAGGACTTGCTGGTGGGCGCCGTCCGCTCCATGAGCGTGACCGACGCCAAAAACATCCTGGCCGGCGGTGAGACCTCGGTGACCAACTTTTTCGCCGAGAAAACCCGCGCTCCGCTGGGCGTGAAGTTTTTGCCGGTGGTCACCAAAGCCACCGAAAAAGTCGGGCTGGCCAACAAATACAACGAATTCGCCGGCAAGGCAGCCGGCTTTGGCCTGGTCAAAAAAGAAGACGCCAACATCCAGCAGTACGTCACCGGCAAGACGCTGGACGGCCTGTACCTGATCATCGGCGAAGAAGAAAAGAAAATCCGGCAAGACCCGGTCGGCACCGGCAGCGCCGTGCTGAAGAAGGTGTTTGGGGCGCTGAAGTAGGGCGGTAGGGCGGTTTGCCGTCAGTGCCTGGCCAAATCGGCCTCTAACCCAGGCAAAACATGCGCAATTAGCTATCAAAAAGAGAGCGAATGCCGGGCAAAACCGGGTTTAAAGCCTGCTTCTGATACGCAGGACCTGGTTTGCACCTTGAGCGGCTCAGGGCTACGATGTGCTCCAGGGGGTGCGGATGAACCAAAACCAAGCGCTACGTCTGCATGTGCCTGAGCCCTCGGGGCGGCCAGGGCACGAGACCGACTTTTCCTACCTGCATCTGTCACCGGCCGGCGCGGTGCGGCGCCCGCCGGTGGAGGCCGCGCCGGCCGACACCAGCGACCTGGCCTACAGCCTGGTGCGGGTGCTCGACGACGAAGGCCGCGCCGTCGGACCGTGGGCGCCGCAGGTGGAGCCGCAGCGGCTGCGCAAGGGCCTGCGGGCCATGATGAAGACGCGCATCTACGACGCCCGCATGCTGATCGCGCAGCGGCAAAAGAAAATCTCGTTCTACATGCAATGCCTGGGCGAAGAGGCGATCGCCACCGCGCATGCGCTGGCGTTGCAGCCCGGTGACATGTGCTTTCCCACCTACCGCCAGCAGGGCCTGCTGCTGGCGCGCGACGACGTGGACATGGTCGAGATGATCTGCCAGCTGATGTCCAACGAGCGCGACCCGGTCAAGGGGCGGCAGCTGCCTGTGATGTACTCGTACAAGCGGGCCGGCTTCTTCACCATCTCGGGCAACCTGGCCACGCAGTTCATCCAGGCCGTGGGCTGGGGCATGGCTTCGGCGATCAAGGGCGACACCAAAATAGCCTCGGCCTGGATTGGCGATGGCTCCACCGCCGAGTCGGACTTCCACACCGCACTGACCTTCGCCCATGTCTACCGCGCACCGGTGATCCTCAACGTGGTCAACAACCAGTGGGCGATCTCGACCTTTCAGGCCATCGCCGGCGGTGAGGCCACCACCTTCGCGGCGCGTGGCGTCGGCTGCGGCATCGCCTCCTTGCGCGTGGACGGCAACGACTTCCTCGCCGTCTACGCTGCCTCGCTGTGGGCAGCAGAACGTGCGCGCAGCAACCTGGGGCCCACGCTGATCGAATGGGTGAGCTACCGCGCCGGCGCGCACTCGACCTCGGATGATCCCTCGCGCTACCGACCGGCCGACGACTGGGCGCATTTTCCGCTGGGCGACCCGATCGCGCGGCTAAAAACACATCTGATGCTGATCGGCGCCTGGTCCGAAGAGGAGCACGAAGCCACGCAGAAGGAGCTGGAGGCCCAGGTGGGTGCCGCGCTCAAAGAGGCCGAACGCTACGGCTCGCTGGCCGCCGGCCACATGGCCGGCGCCGCGGCGATGTTCGAGGACGTCTACAAGGATATGCCGGAGCACCTGCGCCAACAACGCCGACAGTTGCTCGGAGGCTCATGATGCAAATGACCATGATTCAGGCGCTGCGCTCGGCCATGGACGTGATGCTGGCGCGTGACGACAACGTGGTGATCTTCGGCCAGGACGTGGGCTACTTCGGCGGCGTGTTCCGCTGCACCGACGGCCTGCAGGCCAAGTACGGCCGCTCGCGCGTGTTCGACGCCCCGATCTCCGAAGGCGGCATCGTCGGCGCGGCCATCGGCATGGCGGCCTACGGCTTGCGTCCGGTGGTCGAGCTGCAGTTCGCGGACTACATGTACCCGGCCTACGACCAGATCGTCTCCGAAGCGGCGCGGTTGCGCTACCGCTCGGCCGGCGACTTCACGGCGCCCATCACCATCCGCATGCCCTGCGGCGGCGGCATCTACGGCGGGCAGACCCACAGCCAGAGCCCGGAGGCCCTGTTCACCCATGTCTGCGGGCTGCGCACGGTGATGCCGTCCAATCCCTATGACGCCAAGGGCTTGCTGATTGCCTGCATCGAGAACGACGACCCGGTGATTTTTCTCGAACCCAAGCGCCTGTACAACGGCCCCTTCGACGGCCACCACGACAAGCCGGCGGTGCCCTGGTCCACGCACCCGCTGGGCGAGGTGCCTGAGGGGCACTACACCGTGCCGCTGGAGTCGGCCACGGTGTTTCGCCCTGGCGCCGAGCTGACGGTGCTGACCTATGGCACCATGGTCTTCGTGTCGGAGGCGGCGGCGCAGGAGAGCGGCATAGACGCCGAGATCATCGACCTGCGCAGCCTCTGGCCGCTGGACCTGCAGGCCATCGTCGCCTCGGTCAAAAAGACCGGCCGTTGCGTGGTGGTGCACGAGGCCACGCGCACCAACGGCTTCGGGGCCGAGTTGACGGCACTGGTCCAGGAGCATTGCTTCTACCACCTCGAAGCGCCGATTGAACGCGTGACCGGCTGGGACACGCCCTATCCGCATGCGCAGGAATGGGCTTACTTCCCGGACCCTGGGCGCGTGGCAGCGGCATTCAAACGCGCGATGGAGGCCTAGGATGAAACCCACCCCCGTTGCTTGCTCACTGCGTGTAGCCGCCTCCCCCCTCAAGGGGGCAACACCAGCGGCCCGGCAAAGCCGGTTCCGCGGTGTTCCCCGAACAGGCGTCGCGTTTCATGCGTCGTGGGTCGTTCACAGTGCAGTGGAGCAACTGACATGACAACCCACATCATCAAGATGCCCGACCTCGGCGAGGGCATTGCCGAGGTCGAACTGGTGGCCTGGCGTGTGTTGCCCGGCGAGCGCGTGGTCGAGGACCAGATACTGGCCGACGTGATGACCGACAAGGCCACCGTCGAGATCCCGTCGCCCGTGGTCGGCCAGGTGCTGGCCCTGGGCGGCGAGGTCGGCCAGGTGCTGGCGGTGGGGGCCGAGCTGATCCGCATTGAAGTGCAGGCGCAAGAGGCTGTTTCTCCCTCCCCTGCCGGGGGAGGGCCGGGGTGGGGGCAGCCGCCGCAAGCAGCGCAAGCAGTGCAAGCAGTGCCAGCGACGCAGGCAGGCCAGCCCCCATCCCAGCCTTCCCCCAGAGAGGGACGGAGCGAACGGCCCATCGCCTCGCCCGCCGTGCGCCGGCGCGCCTGGGAGCTCGGCATAGCCCTGCAGCAGGTGGCCGCCACCGGCGCGGGCGGTCGCATCATGCAGGCTGATCTCGACGCCCATGTTGCAGCGCATGGGGCGGTTCATGGAGCGGGAGTGCCGGCCGGCGTGCGCCCTGTGCAGCGTCACGACGAAGAACAGATCCCGGTGGTCGGCCTGCGCCGCCGCATTGCGCAAAAGATGCAGGAGTCCAAGCGCCGCATCCCGCACTTCACCTATGTCGAGGAAGTCGATGTCACCGAGCTGGAGGCGCTGCGCGCGCAGCTCAACGCGAAGTGGGGTGCGCAGCGCGGCCACCTGACGCTGCTGCCCCTGCTGGTGCGGGCCATGGTGCTGGCCGTGCGCGAGTTTCCGCAGATCAACGCCCGCTTCGACGACGAAGCCGGCGTGGTCACGCGCCATGGCGCAGTGCACCTCGGCATCGCCACCCAGACCGACGCCGGCCTCATGGTGCCGGTGCTGCGCCATGCCGAGGCTAAAGACCTCTGGGCCAGCGCGGCGGAAGTGGCGCGCCTGGCGCAGGCCGCGCGCGCCGGCAAGGCCACGCGCGACGAACTCACCGGTTCGACCCTCACCATCACCAGTCTCGGCGCCCTGGGCGGCATCGTCTCCACGCCGGTGATCAACCACCCCGAAGTGGCCATCGTCGGCGTCAACCGCATCGTGGAACGGCCGGTGCTGCGTAACGGTGCGGTGGTGGCGCGGCAGATGATGAACCTGTCCTCGTCATTCGACCATCGCGTGGTTGATGGCGTGGACGCAGCCCAATTCGTGCAGGCCTTGCGCGGCTATCTCGAATCCCCGACCACGCTGTTCGTGGAGTAGGTATCCATCGCGCCTTTTTGTGTCAGGGGAATCTGACCTGATTCCCCTGACTTCCCATATCAAACAGCTTCCAAAATTTTCAACACCGTCTTGGGCTGTTTGGCCACTGCGTGCAATAACACCAAGGCTGTGCCGCTGGGCTTGCGATCACCGCGCTCCCAGTGGCGCAGCGTGCCCAAACTAATGGCAAAGGTGGAGGCAAACTGCTCCTGCGTCAGGCCAGTGGTCTCTCGCACAGCTTTGATGTTCAGCTCGGGCAAGCGATGCGTGCGTACAGCCACAGGTTTTCCTTTGCTGTGGGCAATAGCTTCTTGCAGCCCTTGTTTGATACTTGCGAATGCACTCATCTCATTTCCCCCAGTTAACGCAACGCAGTGCGCTTCAAAATTTGAACCAACTCGGCCAGCTCAGCTCTTTCTGCAAGGCTCAAGTTAGCCTTTTCACCCTTGCCAAACACCGTTAACAAATACAGCGGAATACGCTCACTGTGAAAGCAATAAATGACCCGAGCACCGCCACTTTTACCTCGTCCCTCACGAGCCCAGCGCAACTTACGCAAACCACCGGTGCCCTGCATCAAGTCACCTGCAGCGGGGTGCTGTGCCAAGTAGCTGATGAGCGCTCTGGCCTCGGTTTCGTTGAACAGTGCTTGCGCTTTTTTAATGAACTCAGGCAATTCAACAATGGCTTGGAGCATGGGTTATTGTAATCCAATGGCGTAGTTTTGCCGCACTGCGCCCACCCGGCTCCGATCTCTTCAGCACGCCGCTCGCCACTCACTTGCTGCTGGTCAGTTTGCCCTCGAAGCCCTCGAGCAACCGGTTGATGAGTTTGATCTGCCGCTCATTCACCAGGGTTCCCGCCCAACGTTGCCGGTTGTAGGTTGAATCTCCGCTGCTTGTGCGGAGATTAAGGGCTTTATTCGCCGCAATATTTGCGACGAATGGGCTGTCCAAGCTCCGCAAGCCATTCGGTTTCGGTTGGAGTGGTGGTCAAATCAAGCGCTAGCCCGCGCGGGATACGCGCAATAAGCTATCAAAAAGAGATCAATTTTCGGGCAAGGCCGGGCATGAATGCCTGGGGCTGATGCTCAGACCTTGGCTGCCGCAATCGCATTTTGAACAGAAGGCCGCAGCCGATGACCCGTCAAGAGGAAATGCCAGGCTCAAAGCTAGGGAGTGGCATGACCACCCTGAACGGGGCGTCCTTCTTTCGCCCAGCGCTCGAAGCCCCCATCCATGTGGGCCACGTTGGCGTAGCCAATTTGCTGCAAGGTATCCGCAGCCAGAGAGGAGCGCCCCCCGGCCATGCAGTGCACGATGACGCGGCGTTTGGGGTCAAACTCCGCTCGATGCAGGCTGCTGGTCGGATCCGCCCAGAATTCGAGCATGCCCCTCGCTGCGTGTACCGCACCGGGGATGTAGCCGTGCTCGGTCCGTTCCTCGCTCTCGCGCAGATCGATCAGGAGCGCGCCTTGGCCCAGCTCGGCAGCAACCTGTCCCGGGGTAAGGCTCTTGATGCGGGTGCGCGCATCGGCAACCAGTTGGGCAGCTGTTTTCGGTTTCTCATTTTCGCGCATGGCTTCCTCCATTGTGTAAAGATGTGGCGTAACGACGCTGAGGGGGAGTCCAGTGAATGTGCTTGGGCAGGGATGCGCTATTTCTTCCTCGGGTCGTCTGCCGGATTGACATAGTTCACTCCCGAAGGCCCCACGCCGTGGACCTGAATAATGGTCTCATCGTTAGTCCAGACAAAGTGAGGGGTCTTGGGCTGCATGATGGCGACGCTGCCAGCGGGCAGGGCTATTGTTTTGGAGGCGTCCAGTTTGTCCCCAGTCCCAATGTTGAACGTACCGGAGATCACCGTGACATGCTCGATGACCGGATGCCAATGGGCGGGTATCTGGTAGTTCGCCGGGAACTTCAAGCGAGCGGTAAACGGGACGGCTTCGCTGAGCGGGCCCTCGAGTACGGATATCTTCGCGCCCGGTGGCAGCGAAGGCACATCCGCCCATTTCATCTGATCTGGCATGACCATCATATGGGTAGCCGACTGCGCCCAAACGGCGGGCGCTCCCAGGCAGGCAAGCACCAGCGTTGTGGATAGTGCGGCAAGCGTGCTTCTCATGGTGACCTCCTACGAACTGTTTTTGGAGCCCGTGAAAGATGGTGGCGAGAGCGTCGGCTCCATCACGCCCGCCTAACCTGATAGAGAGAGAGAAAAAAAACGCGGGTTAACAGGGTAACCGTTTCATGCGTCAACTTCCAGAGTTATCTGTAAGCAAAAGGATGAACGGCTTAGCGTGCAGCGAAGGGCCGCCCCGAGCAAGCGACGGCCCCCTCGGGGGCAGGGAGCTCGCGCGTTGTGAACGACCGTGGGGGCCTAGACCCAATACACGTCACTTAACCGCTCGCCCTGAGCTTGTCGAAGGGTCGTCACAGTGCAAACAGGCTTCGACAAGCTCAGCCCGAACGGGGTGGTAACGCTTAAATGACCAGCATTGGGCCTAGACCTCTTGGCCCGCGCTCAGGACAGGCGTCACCGTCCTAACCCATGCAAGCGCCGTTTGGAGCCGGTTCCAATGCAAAAAGTGCCATTGGCCCAAGATTTTTGGGCGCAGATTGCTATCAAAATAGTAGCTACTCAAGTGAGCTGCGTCAGCAAATGCGTCGGCTCGCGGCTACCCCGGTGCGGCCAGCGCCTTGCGCGCGGTCGCCAGCCGCTCTTGCAGATAAGCGCCGTAGAAATCCGGCACCGCCACGCCCACCAGCCGCTCGGCCACCTCCTGGCCGCGGCTGCCAAAAAACAGCACGGTGGGGGTGAAAGTGGCTTTCCACTGCTGGGTCTGCGCTGCGGCGTTGGTCGGCAGGCCGGCAAAGCCCAGCAAGGGGGTGGTTTTGTCGGTGCTGTTGAGCTGCCAGGCGTGCAGGCCGGACTCATGGCGCGCGGGCAGCAGGTGGCTGCGCCGCACCAGCTCGCAGTAGGGGCAGCCGGGCAGGCTGACCAGCAGCACCAGCGGCTCGCCCCGGGCGGCTGCGGCCTGCGCAGCGGCAGCCAGTGAGGCGGGCACGGGCAAGGCCGTGCTCTTGGCGAAAGCCAGTGCAGGCAAAAACAAGGTGGGCAGGCCGAGCCCGCCCGCGAGTGCGGCGGAAAACTGGCGCCTGCGCAATGGCTGCAGCGGGGTCAAGCGGCGCAGTCCAGCAGGATTTGCGTCAGTATCTGCGGCTCGCTGATCATGGGGTCGTGGCCGGTGGCGATCTCGACGACTTTGGCGTTGGGCAGCCAGGCGCCGTCCCAGAATTTGGCGTCCCGCGCGCGCAGGCGGCTGGGGTCTATCGTGGCCAGCGCCGGCTGGGTGCAGCTGACAAAGGTGCGCGGGATGGCCGCCACGCGCTGCACATCAAAGTTCAGCGGCGCCTGGTAGGTGTTGCCGGGGTGGGGCGTCTGGCGGCGCTTGACCCAGTCGTGGTCAGCGCCTTTGAGGCCAAAGGCGTCAGGGTCGGGCGGCGGAAAGCTGAAGCGGGTCGAGGCCTGGGCCGCTGCCAGGCGCTGCTGCTGCGTGGCCGCCGACTGGGTGCTGCTCCAGCTTTCGCCGGGTTTGGGCAGCACGGCATCGACATACACCAGATGCCTAAGTCGCTTGGGCAGGCGGTCGGCCACCGCCGTGCCAATCATGCCGGCGTAGGAATGCACGGCCAAAATGACATCGCTGAGCTCTTCCACTTCAATGGCGCTGATCACGTCGTCGACGTGGGTATCCAGCGTGATGGCAGGGGACAGCAGGTGCGCGCGCTCACCTACGCCGGTCAGCGTGAGGGCATGGACGCGGTGTCCCTGGGCTTGCAATGCGGTCGTTACCCGCTGCCAGCACCAACCGCCATGCCAGGCACCGTGCACCAGAACAAAGTTGGCCATTTAGATCACCTTTTTGTGTTTCAGGTCTGACAGCTGCGCATCGGGGTAGTTCAATATGCCGCGCAGAACCTCTTCCGTGTGCTGGCCCAGCAGCGGCGGCGGCAGGTCGGTACGCACCGGCGTGGCGCTGAGTTTCATGGGGCTGGCCACCAGTTTCAGTTCGTTTTTGAGCGGGTGTTGCCAGTGGTGCACCATGCCCCGCGCCTGCACCTGCGGGTCGGCGAAGACCTCGGCCAGGTTGTTGATGGCGCCGCAGGGCACTTTGGCGGCCTCGAGCGCCGCCAGCCAATCGGCCTTGCTGCGGGTTTTCATGACGGCTTCGAGCATCGGCACCAACTGATCGCGGTTGCGCACCCGGTCCCGGTTCAGGGCAAACAGCGGGTTCACGCCCAGCTCGGGGATGCCCGCCACATTGCAGAATTTCACGTACTGCTGGTCGTTGCCCACGGCAAGAATGAGGTGGTCCTTGCTGCCATCTGCAGCCGGCGCGACCTCAAACACCTGGTAGGGCACGATGTTCTGGTGCGCATTGCCGGCGCGGCCCGGCGCCTTGCCGCTGACCAGGTAGTTGGCGCCCAGGTTGGCCAGCATGGCGACCTGGGTGTCGAGCAGGGCCATGTCGACCTGCTGGCCTTCGCCGGTTTTTTCGGCATGGCGCAGCGCAGCCAGCACGGCCACGGTGGCGTACATGCCGGTCATCAAATCCGCCACGGCCACGCCGACTTTTTGCGGGCCGCCGCCCAGGTCGTCGCGCTCGCCGGTCACGCTCATCAGGCCGCCCATGCCCTGGATCGCATAGTCGTAGCCGGCGCGCTCCTGGTAGGGGCCGGTCTGGCCAAAGCCGGTGACCGAGCAGTACACCAGCCGGGGGTTCAATGCCTTGAGCGAGGGGTAGTCCAGCCCGTAGCGCGCCATGTCGCCGACCTTGAAGTTTTCGACAAACACGTCGCAATGCCGGACCAGATCGCGAATCAGCGCCTGCCCGGCCGGCTGGGCGATGTCGCAGGTGACGGAGCGCTTGTTGCGGTTGGCGCCCAGGTAATAAGCCGCCTCATGCGTGTCAGCGCCCTGGTCGTCCTGCAAAAACGGCGGGCCCCAGGTGCGGGTGTCGTCACCGGTGCCGGGACGTTCTATCTTGATGACATCGGCGCCCAGGTCGGCCAGGGTCTGGGTGCACCAGGGGCCGGCGAGGACGCGGGACAAATCGAGAATGCGAATGCCGTCAAGTGAATTCATCCTGCTATTTTGCCTTGATGAGGGCTGCCAGCGAGAGTAGTAGTATGTTTCTTTCCCTCCCTCCCCAATGCTCCAACGCTTTACCAGCCGTGCGATTCGACCTCACCACGCTAAAGCTCTTCGTCAGCGCGATCGAGCATGGCAGCATCGCAAGAGCCGCAGAGTGCGAGCACATCGTCGCTTCGGCGGCGAGTAAACGCATCGGTGACCTCGAGGCCGGGCTCGGAGTCGCGCTACTCGTACGCCAGCACGCGGGAGTCGTCCCGACCGCCGCGGGCGAAGCGCTCGCCCGCCATGCGCGCGAGGTCATCAAGACGCTCGACCGAATACCCGGCGCGCTCAGCACGCTTGCCGCGGACGATCAGCCCGATATCCGGATGTTGGCGAATCAGACCGGCGTCGTCGTCGTGGTTGCGGACCTCGCGAGCTACATCGCACGGCGGCCCGGGGTGAAGATTCGCCTCGAAGAAGGTCAGAGCCTGCCGATCATCGAAAGTGTCGCGCAAGGCAGCGCCGACATCGGCATCATCGGCCACTTTCAGCCCACCGACCGGTTGCACGTCGTTCCCTATCGCAGCATTCCTCTCATGCTGGTCATGCCGGCGTCGCATCCGCTGGCCGGCCGCGGGGTGCTCTCGTTCGCGCAAGCGCTCGAGTTCGATCTGATCACGCTGGTGCAAGGCACCGCCATCCGCGGCTGGGCACTGGCAGCAGCAGCCCGCATGGCGCGCAAGCCGAAGTTCACCATGCAGGTGCAGAGTTACGAGGCGATGCGCGCGATGGTGCAGGCGGGTCTCGGGATCGCGGTCATGCCCGCGGCAAACATCCTGCCGTACGAGGACCTCCTGCAGGTGCGCGCGCTGCCGCTCACCGACGATTGGGCGCGCATGCAGCTCTACCTGGTGTGCGACCGGGGGGCGGCCGGCATTCCTGCGATCGAGGAGCTCCTGGCGCATCTCACCGCGGCTTGAACCTTCGCGGCCCGCGATGGCAAGCGTTCCGAAAGGTCACTTGCGAACGAAGCCGCGTGAGTTGAATATGGGGCCTGCGAGAGAAAGGAATCACCAGTGAACGCCATGGCAGGCAGGCCGAAATCCGAGTACGACGCGAAGTTCCGCGCCGATCTGGACAAGTTCGTGCAGATGACCGGCTGGACGCTGCAACAGAAGGTGGCGCTCACGTGCCGCGTCCTCGATCGCGATGGCCACGAATCCGCGCTCGCGGGCCAGGTTTCGACGCGCGGGGAGAAGCCCGGCACCTACTGGACGCTGCGCTTCGGGCTGGGCTTCGACGAGGCCCGCGAGAGCAACATCCTGCTGATCGACGATGACTTGAACGTCCTCGCGGGCGAGGGCATGGCCAACCCCGCGAATCGATTTCATCTGTGGATCTATCGCGCCCGTCCCGAGACCGGCGCGATCGTGCACACCCATCCGCCGCACGCCTCGGCGCTGTCGATGATCGCGGAGGAACTCATCGTGTCGCACATGGACACCTGCGTGCTGTACGAGAATTGCGCTTATCTGCCCGAGTGGCCGGGCGTGCCTATCGGCGACGAGGAGGGCGAGATGATTTCGGCCGCGCTGGGCGACAAGCAGGCGGTGCTGCTCGCGCACCACGGCCTGCTGACTGCGGCGAAGACGATCGAGGACGCGGCGGTGCTCGCGTTCTACGTTGAGCGCGCGGCGAAGCTGCAACTCATGGCGCGAGCGGTGGGGCCGATCAAGCGGGTGAAGCCGGAACTCGCGCGCGAGGCCCGTAGCTATCGCGGCAGTCCCAAGTACATCGCTGCGACGTTCAATTACCTCGCGCGGCGCGTGCTGCGGGAGGCGCCGGATTGTCTGAACTGACGCCGCAGTTGATTCCAACCAAGGAATGAAAATGACACACCTCTCAATGCACCGAATTTGCGCGGCACTGCTCGCGCTTGCAGTCGCGACGGTGTCGGCGCAAACCTACCCGAACAGGGCGATTCGCATCGTCGTGCCCTACCCGCCGGGCGGCGGCGCCGACATCACCGCGCGGCCGATCGCCCAGATGCTCAGTGAACGCTTGGGCCAGCCGGTCATCATCGAGAACCACGGCGGGGCGAGCGGCATGATAGGCGCGGACATCGTCGCCAAAGCGCCGCCCGACGGCTATACGCTCATGGTCAGTGCCTCGGCGGAAGTCGCGCTCAATGTCGCGCTCTTTTCGAAGATGCCGTACGACCCGGTCAGGGATTTCGCGCCGATCACGCTGGCGACGGTGACCCCGATGGCGCTCGTCGTGCATCCTTCGGTGCCCATCACATCGTTGAAGGAATACATTGAGCTCGCAAGGGCGAAGCCCGGATCGATGGCGTTCGGCTCGGTCGGCGCCGGCACCCCCCACCACTTCGCCGGCGAGTGGCTGAAGATGCTGACCCAGATCGACATCGTGCACGTGCCGTACAAGGGCTCCGGCCCCTTGGTCATCGATCTGCTCGGCGGGCATTCACCAAGCGGGTTTGCCACGCTGCTGCCGGCGATGCAGCATCTGAAGGCCGGCAAGTTGCGCGCCCTGGCGGTGACGACGCAAAAGCGCGTGCCGTTGCTGCCGGACGTGCCGGCGCTCGCCGAGACGCTGCCCGGATTCGACATCAGCCAGTGGAACGCGGTGTGGGCGCCGGCCGCGACGCCGAAGGACGTGCTCGACAAGCTGAGCACGGAAATCACGCGCATCGTGCAGTCGCCCGACTACAAGGCGCGCATGGCGGAGCAGGGCAGCGAGGCCATCGGCAATTCGCCATCAGAACTGGCGGCCTTTCAAAAGGCGGAAATCGACAAGTACCGCAAGATCGCGCAGCAGGCGAACATCAAGGCCGACCAGTAAAGGGATAGGAAAGTAATTTCAAAGGAGAACGCCATGCGAACGATTCATTGGCTGATGACTGGGATACTTGGGCTGGTGCTGGCGGGCTGTGCGGGCATCAGTACCGCCCCCACACCGGAAGCGCGACAGGCCTTGGCTCCAACCGGCAAGCTTCGCGTTGGGCTCCTGCTTGGCAGTCCCACACACGTGATCAAGGATGCCGCGTCGGGCGAGATGAAAGGGGTGGGATTTGACCTCGGAAAAGAGTTGGCCCGGCGCATGGGGGTTCCGTTTGATCCGATCATTTACCCATCGATCCCGGCCCTCCTCGACAGCGGAAAATCCGGCGCCTGGGACGTCACCTTTATTGGGTTTACGCCTGGGCGCGCGAAGGATTTCGATTTCGCCACGACGCACCTGGAAGTCGAATTCGGCTACCTCGTCCCAGCCGGTTCTTCCATCTCAACCATGGCTGATGTGGATCGCCCCGGAATTCGGGTTGCCCTGCAGGAGAGGTCCGGCCCGGATGTCTTCTTTACACCCCTGCTGAAAAATGCCGTGCTGGTCCGTGCATCAAGCAACCCTGGCACCTTGGATCTGCTGAAATCCGGGAAAGCAGACGTCATGGGCAGCATCAAGCCCATCCTGTTCGAATTGTCGAATCAGTTGCCCGGTTCCCGGGTTCTCGACGGTCGGCCTGGCATCGATCCGCACGCTATGGCGATGCCGAAGGGACGGGACCCCGGCGTGGCCTACGCGCGCAAATTCGTTGAGAACGCAAAGTCAGAGGGGCTGGTCAAGGCGGCGATCGAGAGGGTCGGAATGCGCGGCGCCCTTGCGAGCACCACGCAATAACGCGGAACTGGCCGGAACCTCGCGTGGCGCGGGGGAAAACTGGTGGAGCGACCAGATGCGGGTGCTCGACTGAGGCGACACCGGCCGTCGTGGAGCAGGGCAGCGAAGGCAGCCTGTCAGATGAGCGTGGCCGGCGCTTGAAGTGCTGGGGAGCCTTGTGTTCGGGCCGTGTTTGGATGAAAATATATACGCTGTATAAATAATGAGCATCCAATGATCACCACACATGTATTCATCGCCATCAGTGTGGATGGCTTCATCGCTCGGCCCGATGGCGACATCGGCTGGCTTCTGCAGCGCGATGACCCAACCGAGGATCACGGCTACTCAGATTTCATCGCCGACAAAGACATGATCGTGATGGGTCGGGGGAGCTATGAAAAGGTTGTGACCTTCGACAAGTGGCCCTACGACCGACCCATCCTCGTGCTGTCTAAACAACTTGCCGGCACGCTGGTGCCCGAGGCGCTGAAAGGAAAGGTCCGCTTCTCCAATCTCGCACCAAAGGACGCGTTGGAGGAACTGACTCGGCAAAACGTGCACCGGGTTTATGTCGATGGCGGGCGGCTGGTGCAGTCGTTCCTGCGCGATGGGCTGATCAATGACATGGTAGTTACAACTGTTCCTGTTCTGATCGGGTCTGGACGGCCGCTGTTTGGGCCACTGCCGCAGGACATTGATCTGGCACTGGTATCTAGCCGCAGCTTCCCTTCAGGTCTGGTGCAATCCACCTATCGGCTGGTCCCATGACCCGACCGCGTGGTCGTCCAGCCCGAGGGAAGGGAGTGGAGCGCGACGACATCCTGACCGCCGCGCTGACTCTGTTGGATGAAGGTGGGGGGCAAGGGTTGACGATGCGCGCGCTTGCCACTCGGCTGGGCGTCACTCCGATGAGTCTTTATCACCACGTGGAAGATCGCACCGGGTTGCTGCGGGCGCTATCGGACCGGGTGTATGCCGAGGTGCTGGAGACAACAGGCAGGCCAGCAGACCATCGGGCGGAAATTCGGGCGATTCTGACCCGCTATCACAACGCCGTCGGGAGGCATCCGCAGCTAACGCTGACTATCTTTGCCGAACCGGAGGCGTTTGCCGGGGTGAGCCGCCAGATCACCGACCGCCTGACCTCGCTGCTGGCAGAGATCACGGCCGAGCACATCCTTTGGCGCGACATTCTGGTTGACCATGCACATGGCAGTGGTCTGGCCCTCGCCACGGCCCGAGGTGATCAGAAGCAGGCCGAATCCATGCGAGAACAATATCAGCATGCGCTGGATCGCTTGCTAGACCAATTGCTAGACCAATTGGTGGAACCCTGAAGGCAAGGAACCGAACAGGGGGCAGCATCGAACGTTTTCTCGTCTTCGCGTTCTGGCCGCCTCCGCTACAGCAGTTCCCAACTACAACCGGACGCCTCTAAACCCGCACCAGCAAAGGAACTGGCCTCAAGAACGCTCGCGAGACCACCGGAGAAAACGGAGAACAGAGAGGCGTCGGCGGGGGTAGAGATGCGGGGTTCGCAGGGACAGCGCTCGCGAGGCAAAGCCCGAAATCCGCGCCAACACTGGCGCTTTGGGAAAAAAGTCCCAACCGATAAGGGTTGGGATTTCAAATATTGGTGGAGCGGATGAGGATCGAACTCACGACCTCTGCATTGCGAACGCAGCGCTCTCCCAAACTGAGCTACCGCCCCACACACCTTGAATACTAATCCGGATCGCCGGCCAGTGCATGCGACTTGTGCGCCCTCACCCGCGGCCCGGCGGACGGGGTGCCAGTCCACTGGTCACCCTCGGCCGCTGCATCACGGGCTAGGCAGGTTTCCTCAGTAGGTTTTATACGGCAGGAACTTTCCCGACAGCACGACATTGACGCGGTCGCCCTTGGGGTCGGGCTGGCGTACGATGTTCATGGAAAAATCGATCGCGCTCATGATGCCGTCGCCGAACTCCTCATGAATCAGCTCTTTGATGGTCGTGCCGTAGACGCTGACGATTTCATACCAGCGGTAGATCAGCGGATCGGTGGGCACGGGGGTGGGCAGCGAGCCCTTGTATGGCACGACCTGCAGCCACTTTTGCTCTTCGGCCGTCAAACCGAAAATCTTGCCGACGACTTTGGCCTGCTTTTCATCCAGCGTCATCTGGCCCAGGCAGGCGGCGGTTGTCCACTCTTTGCTGAGGCCCACCTTCTTGGCGACCGACTCCCAGGTGATCCCCTTGGCGACTTTGACGGTGATGATTTTCTCGGTGATGTCGTTGCGGTTCATGAATGCTCCCGTGTTTAAAACATGTGAAGTCACGCGTTCGGTGGCATGACTTCATGCCTGCCAAAAAAGCAAGCATCGTGCCCAGACTGGTGCAAAACGTGCAGGGTGGTGAGCGCCCAAGCGCGGTGCTCGAATGCCTGTAAAGTTCAATGCTTGCTTACTATCTCTGTCCATAAGGCTATAGAGCGCTTGATGCCACGACCGACCTTGACTCTTTCCGCTGCAGGGGTGGCGGCGCTGCTGGCGCTCGCCGCCTGCAGCCCCGCTTTCAACTGGCGCGAGGTGCGGCCCGAGCACACCCGGCTCCATGCCTTGTTGCCCTGCAAGCCCGACAAGGCCCAGAAAACCGTGCCATTGGGTGGGCAGCCCACGGTGCTGTCCATGCTCGGCTGCGACGCCGCGGGCGCGACCTTTGCCATTGCGGTGGCGGATATTGGCGATGCGGGCCAGGCGGCCGACGTGCTGGCCAAGTGGCAAAGCGCGACCTTGCTGAACATGAGGGCGCCACTGCTGGACGCTCCCGGCAGCAGCAGCCAGAGCAGCTCCTTGCCCTTGCCCGGTGCGGCCGCGCAACCGCCCGCCGTGCTGGTCAAGGCGCAGGGCCGGCGCGCGGATGGCCGGGCCGTGCTCAGCCAGGCCGCTTACTTTGCGCAGGGCTCGCAGGTGTTCCAGGCGGTGATTTATGCCGAGCAGCTCAAGCCGGAGGTGGCCGAAACCTTTTTTGCGGGATTGAGGTTTCAATGAACACGACAGCCGCAAGCGCCGCCGTGCGACCCGGCATGGAGCCGCCAGGCCTGGACGGGCAACTCGAAAGAAAGGGCGCCATCGTCGTTTTTCTGGCCTTTGCAGTCGCCTACTTTTTATCGGCGCTGGTGCGGGCCATCACCGCCACCTTGTCGCCGGTTCTGACGCAGGACTTTGCCCTGCACGCGCGCGATCTGGGCCTGCTGGCGGGCGGCTACTTTCTGGGTTTTGCCGTCACCCAGCTGCCGCTGGGCACCTGGCTGGACCGCTACGGCCCCAAAAAAGTCATTTTGTGCTTTCTGGCAGTGGCCGTGCTGGGCTGCCTGGCGTTTTCCATGGCCACCAGCTTTGTCTGGTTGCTGGCGGCGCGCGTGCTGGTGGGCATGGGGGTGAGTGCCTGCCTGATGGCGCCCCTGACCGGCTACCGCCGCTGGTTTGACGGCGCGACCCAGCTGCGGGCCAATTCGTGGATGCTGATGACAGGCTCGCTGGGCATGCTGGCGTCCACGCTGCCGGTGCAGTGGCTGATGCCGCTGCTGGGCTGGCGCCCCCTGTTCTGGATGCTGGCGGCCATGATTTTTCTGTCCATGGTGCTGATTGCGTGGGTGGTGCCTGGTTGGGCCCCCACGCTTGTCGCTTCGCGTGCCTTCGGCGGTGCGCTGCCCCTTTCACGACGAAGAGGGGCTAATTTTCCTGGGGGCGGCCCGTCGGAAAATTCCGCTCTCTCGCTCGCCGTCTCAGACGTTGCGCCGCCTTTTTCCGCACCGCCTAGTTATGCCCAGATCTGGCGCAACCGCTATTTCCAGAGCTTGGCACCCCTGGGGTTTTTCAGCTACGGCGGCATGGTGGCCATGCAGACCTTGTGGGCCGGGCCCTGGATGGTCAGGGTGGCCGGCTACACGCCGCTGCAAGCCGCCACCGGCCTGTTCTGGATCAACGCCACCATGCTGTGCACCTTCTGGACCTGGGGCATGGTCAATCCGTGGCTGGCGCAGCGCGGCTGGAACACCAACCGGCTGCTGACCTGGGGCGTGCCGTCCAGCCTGGTCATGCTGGCGATCAATATTGCCGCAGGGCCCGCCACCGGCTGGCCGGGCTGGGCCCTGTTTTGCATGTGCTCCAGCTTCATGGGCCTGTCCCAGCCGGCGGTGGGCATGGCTTTTCCGGCCGCGCTGGCCGGGCGCGCCCTGTCGGCCTACAACCTGGTGATTTTTGCCGGCGTGTTTGTCGTGCAGTGGGGCATTGGGTTGCTGATCGATGCTTTTCGGGCGGTGGGCCTGGGCGAGGTGCTCAGTTTTCAGGCTGCCATGGGCGTGTTTTTGTGTTGCTGTATCGCCTCATACGCCTATTTCCTGAGCGTGAAGACCGATAATTCATTGCAATGAACGGCATTCTCATCATCGCCCACGCACCCCTGGCTTCGGCCTTGCGGCATTGTGCTTTGCATGTGTTTCCCGACAATGCGGCTACCGTGGCCGCCCTGGACGTGCAGCCCAACATGCCGCCCGAGGAAACGCTGGCGCAAGCCCGCGTCATGCTGACGCAACTGGGCACCGCCAACGTGCTGGTGCTGGTCGATGTATTTGGCGCCACGCCCTGCAATGTGGCGCAAAAACTGGCCGATGGCGTTCACACCAAGCTGATCACCGGCATCAACCTGCCCATGTTGCTGCGCACGGTGTCCTACCGGCATGAGTCGCTCGATGCGTTGGTGGCGCGCGCCCTGATTGGCGCCACCCAGGGGGTGATGCAGGTGGCCATCACCGCACCGCAAAATCAGACACGCAAAAACCATGATCACGACCACCATAATCATCAGCAATAAACTAGGACTACATGCCCGTGCATCGGCCAAACTCACCAAACTCGCTGGCAGCTTCCCCTGTGAGGTCTGGATGAGCAAGGGCGAGCGCCGCGTCAACGCCAAAAGCATCATGGGCGTCATGATGCTGGCCGCCGGCCTGGGCAGCACGGTCGAGGTGGAAACCAATGGCGCCGACGAACAAGCCGCGATGGACGCACTGCTAGTGTTGATTAATGACAAATTTGGAGAAGGTGAGTGATATGGCCCCCACGCTTGTCGCTTCGCGTACTGCGCTGGACGTGCCGCTGCGAGACGCAGCGGCTCTTCCGTCCGTCCAAGCCTGCGCAGGCAGGCTTGGAGCCGCGGACGTCAGCCCCGAGGGGGCTGTGCTTGCTCGGGGCGGCCCTTCGCGGCGCACGGTCGTCTCGCGTGCCTTTGGCGTTACATGGCCCCTTTCCCCACGAAGAAAGGTAGCGCTTGCATGGGGCGGCCCGGCGGGAAACTGTGCTGCCCGTTGGTGGGCCTTTTATTGCGCTGAGTTGGCATTTTTTTCCAGGAGATCTGAATGACTTTTTCGGTTCACGGTTTGGCTGTTTCCAGGGGCATCGCCATCGGGCGGGCCGTGCTGGTAGCGTCCAGCCGTGCCGATGTGGCGCATTACTTCATTGATGCGTCCAAAACCACCGAAGAGGTGCAGCGCGTACGCATGGCCCGCAACGCCGTCACGGAGGAAATCACCCGTGTGCAGCACGACCTGCCCAAGGACGCGCCGCACGAGCTGGCCGCGCTGCTCGACGTGCACCTGCTGCTGCTGCAGGACGAGCAGCTGATCAGCGGCGTGAAGCACTGGATCATCGACCGGCATTACAACGCCGAATGGGCGCTGACCACGCAGTACGAAATCATTGCGCGCCAGTTCGACGACATGGAAGACGAGTACCTGCGCGAGCGCAAGGCCGATCTGGAGCAGGTGGTCGAGCGCATCTTGCGCCACATGAAGGGCGTGGCCTCGCCGGTGCAGCCGGCCGCGCAAGCCGGCGCCTCGCGCAAGAAGTCGCAGCAGGACCTGCTGCTGGACGACACCATGGACGTGCCGCTGGTGCTGGTGGCGCACGACATCTCACCGGCCGACATGCTGCAGTTCAAGCAAAGCCTGTTTGCCGGTTTTGCCACCGACGTGGGCGGCAAGACCTCGCACACGGCGATTGTGGCGCGCAGCATGGACATTCCGGCGGTGGTGGGCGCGCGCAGCGCCAGCCAGCTGATCAAGCAGGACGACTGGGTCATCATCGACGGCGATGCGGGCGTGCTGATCGTCGATCCGTCGCCCATCATCCTGGCCGAATACGGCTTCAAGCAGCGCCAGGGCGAGCTCGAACGCGAGCGCCTGAACCGCCTCAAGCACACGCCTGCGCTCACGCTCGACGGGCAGAAAGTCGAGCTGCTGGCCAACATTGAAATGCCGGAGGACACGCTGGGCGCCGTCAAGGCCGGGGCCGTGGGCGTGGGGCTGTTCCGCAGTGAATTCCTGTTCATGGGCCGCAGCGGCCAGCTGCCCGATGAGGAAGAGCAGTACCTGGCTTACCGCAAGGCCATTGAAGGCATGCATGGCCTGCCGGTGACGATTCGCACGGTGGACGTGGGCTCGGACAAGCCGTTCGACAAGCCGGCGGGCCGGGCGCAGGAGGGCCATCTGAACCCGGCGCTGGGCTTGCGCGCCATCCGCTGGAGTCTGGCCGATCCGCCCATGTTCCTGACCCAGCTGCGCGCGATTTTGCGCGCCGCGGCGCACGGGCAGGTCAATCTGCTGATTCCGATGCTGGCACACGGCAGCGAAATCCGCCAGACCCTGGCGCTGATCGACCATGCCCGTGCGCTGCTCGACAACAAGGGTGTGGCCTACGGCCCGGTGCGCCTGGGCGCGATGATTGAAATCCCCGCAGCAGCGCTCACGCTCAAACTGTTCCTCAAGTACTTTGACTTCCTGTCGATCGGCACCAACGACCTGATCCAGTACACGCTGGCGATTGACCGGTCTGACGAGTCGGTGGCGCATTTGTACGACCCGTTGCACCCGGCCGTGCTGCGGCTGGTCGCCGACACCATTGCCGAATGCCAGCGCCAAGGCAAAGGGGTGAGCGTGTGCGGGGAGATGGCCGGTGATGTGAACATGACGCGTCTGCTGCTGGGCCTGGGCCTGCGCAGTTTTTCAATGCACCCGTCGCAGATCCTGGCGGTCAAGCAGCAGGTCCTGCGGGCAGATGCGGGCAAGCTGGTGCCCTGGGCCTTGCGCGTGCTGGCAGCCGAGGAGCCGGGCCTGGTGCTCGATATCTGAAAAACCTGCTGCTGAGAGCCTGCTCAGCAGGCTCTCAGCACTCCACTTGGCGCACGGACACCGTGATGGCCAGGCCGCCCAGCGAGGTTTCCTTGTACTTGCTTTGCATGTCCGCGCCGGTGCGGCGCATGGTTTCGATCGCCTGGTCCAGGCTCACCATGTGCGAACCGTCGCCCAGCATGGCGAGCGAGCAGGCGTTGATGGCCTTGACGGCGCCCATGGCATTGCGCTCGATGCAGGGGATTTGCACCAGTCCGCCGATGGGGTCGCAGGTCATGCCCAGGTGGTGCTCCAGGGCGATCTCGGCGGCATTTTCAATCTGCGTGTTGGTGGCGCCCAGCGCGGCCGCCAGGCCGGCCGCTGCCATGGCCGCGGCCGAGCCCACCTCGCCCTGACAGCCGACTTCGGCACCCGAAATTGAAGCGTTGCGCTTGCACAGCGCGCCCACGGCGGTGGCCGCCAGCATGAAGCGCTCGATGCCGGGCGCGTCGCCATCGCGAAAGTCCTGGTAGTAGCGCAGCACTGCGGGCACCACGCCGGCCGCCCCGTTGGTGGGCGCGGTGACGACGCGGCCGCCGGCGGCGTTTTCTTCATTGACGGCGATGGCGTAGACGCTGACCCAGTTCATCGCACCCTCGCTGGCGTGGGTGGGCGTGTGGCGCAAACGCTCGGCCACGCCTTTGGCGCGCCGGCTCACCTTGAGGCCGCCGGGCAGCATGCCGTCGGTGTGCATGCCGCGGTCAATGCAGTCAAACATCACGGTCTTGACCCGATGGATGAAGTCGCGCGTGGCGGCTTCGCCATGCAGGGCGATCTCGTTGGCCATCAGCAGCTGGTGCAGCGGTTGCCCGGCGGCTTCGGCCATGGCCAGCAGGCTTTCCATGGTTTCAAAATGGTGCGGCACGCGTTCCTCGACGCCGCGTGGGCTGCCCACAAAGGCCTCGTCGGTGTCCACCACAAAGCCACCGCCAATGGAGTACATGTCGCGCTCGCTGACCAGCTGGCCGCTGGCATCAAAGCTGCGAAAGCGCATGCCGTTGGAGTGCACCGGCAGCAGGTCGCTGCGGTTGAAAATCAGGGCGCGGTCCACATCAAACGGGATCGGTTTTTTGCCCAGCAGCACCAGCTCGCGCGCCGCGCGTATGGCCTGCACCCGCGCCGGCACGCCGGCCGTGTCGACCTGGTCGGGCAGCTCGCCGCACAGCCCGAGCAGGATGGCCACATCGGTGCCGTGGCCGTGGCCGGTGTGGGCCAGCGAGCCGTACAGCTCGACCTCCAGCCGTGCGATGGCGTCGAACTGTGCTGCGGGCAACTCCATCAAAAAGCGCCGCGCCGCGCGCATGGGCCCAACCGTGTGTGAACTGGAAGGGCCAATGCCGATCTTGAACATGTCAAACAGGCTGATGTACATGGAAACGCTTTTTGCTATGAAACAACCAGTTTGCCACGGATGCGGCTACCTGCGGCAATCGCAGGTTTTTAGCGGGTGCGCGTTCCGACGAGCGCCGCGCCCACGATCATGAACGTGGCCAGCAGCAGCGAAGCGCTGGGGCTGTCCTGGCGCACCAGCAACAGCAGCAGGGTGGACGCGTCGGCGCGGACAAGCCACTCGACCGCCTGGACAGGGCGCAGGACAGCCACCTCAACCTGGCGCTGGGCCTGCGCGCCATCCGCTGGAGCCTGGCCGATCCGCCGATGTTGTTGACGCAGTTGCGCGCCATTTTGCGGGCGGCGGCCCACGGCCAGGTCAACCTGCTGGTGCCCATGCTGGCCCATGTCAGCGAGATTCGCCAGACCATGGTGCTGATTGACCATGCGCGCGCAGCTGGACAACAAGGGCTTGCCCTATGAACAGTCCGCCTGGCCGCCAGCTGTTCGATGTTGGCCGCTATCAAAAACATAGCTCTTTGCGCCCGTTCTGTCTGGGTCAAAGCCATAAATGCCTTGTAAAACCCGGCCTGCCGGGGCGGGGCGGGGCGGGGCGGGGCGGGGCGGGGCAGGGCAGGGCTGGGCTGGGCTGGGCTGGGCTGGGCTGGGCTGGGCTGGGCGTGCGGTGAAACAAAGCGAAACATGCCGAAACCGGCGCGAAAAGACCTGCGCTGTCTGCGCGGGCACCATGCAAAGCCTCATCCACTCTTTTTGCAAGGTGCCTTCATGAAACGCTTGATCAAGAAAACCCTGCTCGGCCTTTTTGGCGGGGCGCTCATCGTCGGCAGCCTGGGCGCCTGCTCGCAGCGCGGCCCCGGCGGCTGGCACGCGGGCGCTGACGGTTCCCCGGAATTTCGCGCCCGCATGGTCGAGAAAGTCGGCTCCAAGCTCGATCTGGACGCGGCCCAAAAACAGAAGCTGGACGTGCTGGCCGACAAGCTTCAGGCCCAGCGCGCCGCGCTGCGCGGTGCAAGTGATCCGCGCGTGGCCGTTCGCGGCTTGTTTGTTGGCGACAAGCTGGACCAGGCGGGCGCCAAAAAGCTCATAGCCGAGAAAACCGCCGCCATCCAGGCCGGCAGCCCCGAGGTGATCGCCGCCGCCGCCGATTTCTTTGACAACCTGCGGCCCGAGCAGCAGCAGAAGGTGCGCGAGTTCATGGAACGCGGCCGCCGCTGGGGCCACCGTGGCTGAGGCGCTGCTAGTTGTCGCAAGGCGGGCAGCGCACGGCACCCGCCTTGAAGTCCTGAGCCACGCGAAGACCGGCAGCGTCAGTCGTGGGGTGCGCACCGTTCTGCGCCTGGAAGGCCTGGCCGTTTTCGCAGTCGCCGTGGCGGCGTATGCGCAGTTTGGCGCAGGCTGGGGCTTGTTTGCCTGGCTGTTCCTGCTGCCCGACCTGTCTTGTCTAGCCTACCTGGTCGGGCCACGCGCCGGTGCAGCCGCATATAACGCCGCGCATTCCTACGCCGGTGCCCTGGGGCTGCTGGCCGCCGGCGTGCTGGGGGCCATGCCCTTGGTGCTGGCTGTGGCGCTGGTGTGGTGCGCGCATATCGGTTTTGACCGCGCGCTGGGCCATGGGCTCAAGTACGCGGCGGGCTTTGGCGAGACGCACCTGGGACGGTTGGGACGGGCAGACCCCTGGTGAGCGACATCCAGCGGCCCCTGTAGATCGTGAACAGGCTCTTATGATGGACCTATGCCCCGTATTTTGCTGATTGACGACGACGAGCATCTGGCCGCACCGCTGGCGGCTTACCTTGCACGCTTTGAGCTGGTGCTGGAGAGCGCCACCCGGCCCAGCGCGGGGCTGGCCCTGCTGCGTGCCACGGCCTACGACGCGGTCATCCTGGACGTGATGCTGCCGGAGATGGACGGTTTTGCCCTGTGCCGCGAGATTCGCAAGGAAAGCGACATTCCCATCGTGATGCTGACGGCCCGGGGCGATGTGATGGACCGCGTGGTCGGCCTCGAACTTGGCGCCGACGACTACCTGCCCAAACCGTTCGAGCCGCGCGAGCTGGTGGCGCGCTTGCAGACCATCTTGCGCCGTCAGCGCGCGGTGCCCGTCCCAGCGCAAAACCAGCGCCTGGTGTTTCAGGGGCTGGCCATCCATCTTGAAACACGCGAAGTCATGAAGCATGGCCTGCCGGTCGAGCTGACGGGCACCGAGTTCGAACTGCTGGCGCTGCTGGCCGCCGAGCCCGGCAAGGTGTTCAGCCGCGACGACATCCTGAACCACTTGCGCGGTCACGAGGCTGATCTGTACACGCGCGCCGTGGATATCGTGGTGAGCCGCCTGCGCAAAAAGCTGGAGCCGCTGGACTGCATCAAGACCTTGCGCAACGCCGGCTATGCGCTGGCGATGGGCCGGGGCGAGGCGCGATGAAGAAGGTGGCGCGGCACCCCTGGCGCCATCGCTGGCGCCATTCGCTGCGGCTGCGGCTGATCACCGTGTTCGTGCTGCTGGCGCTGGCCATGGGCGTGGTGTTCCTGGGCGGCATGCAGCGGGCCTTCTCGACCGGTTGGCGCGATGCCGCGCGCCCGCTCATCACCGACTACATGGACCGGCTGGTGGCCGAGCTGGGCACGCCCCCCGACGTGGGCCGCGCCCAGGCGCTGGCAACGCGGCTGCCGATCGCGATCCGCATTGCCGGGCCGCAGGTCAACTGGCAATCGCATCCGGACCGGCCAGACTGGCGCAACCGGCCCGCTTTCGAGGGGCGCGCGAGTGACTGGCTCAGCCGCAGCACCGCCGACGGCCACCGCGTGAGCTTTGGCCTGGGTACCGTGGCCTGGCAGGGCGGGCCGCACGGCATTGGCTGGATCACGCTGGCCTTGCTGCTGGCCCTGATTGCCGCCGCGTATGTGTATGTGCGCCGCCTGCTGCGCCCGCTGGACGACATTCGCGCCGGTGCCGAGCGCTTTGGTCGCGGCGTCTTTGACGCGCCGATTCCGCTGCGCCGGCGCGATGAACTGGGTGATCTGGCTCAGCGCATCAACACCATGGCGCACGACATCGAAGGCATGCTGGACGCCAAACGCGGGCTGCTGCTGGCGCTCAGCCATGAGCTGCGCTCACCGCTGACACGGGCGCGCCTCAATGCCGAACTGCTGCCCACCACGGCGCAGGGGACTGGCGCGGCTACAGGGGGAGGTAATCGCGAACGCGCCGCGCTGCTGCGCGACCTGGGCGAGATGCGCGACCTGATCAGCGACCTGTTGGAGAGCGAGCGCCTGGCCAGCCCCCATGCCGCCTTGCAGCGCGAGTCGAGCGATCTGGCGGCGCTGGTGCTCGAGACCGTGGCCGACCTGCCGACGGCCGCTGGCGTTGTGCTCGACCTGGCCCCTGGCCTGCCGCTGATTGCGCTGGACCGCACGCGCATGCGCCTGTTGCTGCGCAACCTGCTCGACAACGCCTTGCGTTACAGCGTCGATGCCGCGCAGCCGCCGCGCATCGCCCTGACCCGGGAGGCCGGCGGAGTGATGCTGGAAGTGCGCGACTTCGGCCCCGGGGTCGATGCCACGCAGCTGGAACGGCTGACCGAGCCTTTTTACCGCACCGACAGCGCCCGCCAGCGCGCGACCGGCGGTGTCGGGCTGGGCCTGTACCTGTGCCAGTTGGTGGCGCAGGCGCATGGCAGCCGGCTGGAGGTGCGCCGTTGCGAGCCCGGTCTGAGTGTGCGATTGCTATTAAATTTGTAGCGAATTACGCCCGTAAACACTTGGCGAAAGTCCTATTTGGCCCTTGTTCCCAGCAACGCCGCGCCAATGATCATCAGCGCCGCCAGGCCAATGCTCCAGCTCAGAGCGCGACCTGTCACCAGCATCAAGAGGGCGGTGGAGCCGAGTGGCGTGAGGTAGCTCAGGATGCCGATCTGCCGCGCATCACCGAGTTTGAGCGCCTTGTCCCACAGAAAAAACGCCGCGCCCAGCGGGCCCAGTCCCATCACCGCCAGCAGCAGCCAGTCGCGTCCTGACAGCGCTACCTGCGGCTCCAGCGCCCAGTGGCATAGCAGCGACAGCAGGCCCGACACCAGGCCAAACAAGCCAATCGCCGCGGTGGGAAATCTTTTACCGGTCAACGCGGCACGTTTGGTTTGCAGCGAGTAGTTGGCCCAGATCATGGCGGAGGCCAGCGCCAGCAGGTAACCCAGGCCGGCGCCCCAGCCCGCGTGGTTGATCGCCCGGCCCGCGGGTTCACGTCCGCCCAGGATGGCAAGGGCCGCGCCGGCAAAGCCCACCAACGCTGCCGCGACATGGACGCCGCGCAGTTTGAAGCCTGGCAAGTACAGCGGCGCCAGCACCACGATCAACAAGGGCCACAGGTAGTTGACCAAATTGACCTCGACGGCCGGCGCGATGCGCAGACCCATGAACAGCAGGAAGTGAAAACCAAACAGGGTGAACACGCCCAGGCCGAGAGTGCCTGGCGCGACCTGCCATTGCCGCCGGTCTTTCACCACATGGGGCAAGGCAAGAACGCTGCCGATGATCAAGGCGAGACCCGTGAGCAGGAAGGGCGGCACATTTTTGAGCGACACCCCGAGCGAGGCGAGCGCGGCCCATAAGGCGATGGCGCCCAGTGCGTATAAATTGGCTGGCATGGCCCCAAGGATAGAGGCAGCTTGTGCGCCATATCGTCGCGCAAGCACGCTTTGCTGTTGCGCAACGACGGTTTGGTTTTGTCTGGCCTTCGGATGCGGCCGACCTATGCGGGCAACCCGTCTGGCCAATGCCGTCGCATCGCTGCCGTCAACGCAGACGGTGACTGGTAGCCGCAGCGCAGGGCGGCCTCGGTTACGCTGACGCCGCTGGCGCGCAGTTGCCGGGCTTGCACCAGGCGCTGGTGGCGCAGCCACTGCATCACGCTCTGGCCGGTTTCGCGGCGGCAGCGCGCTGCAAACTGGGTCGGGCTTAAAAACACCTGCGCTGCCAGTTGCGCCACGCTCAGCGGTTCATGCAGATGGCGCTGCGCCCAATCGGCAAGCTGCTGCCAGTCAATCAGGCGAACAGGGCGCTGGCTACACTGCGCGGCACCGAGCGACGGCGCGCGCCAGGCGTCCAGCAGCAGTGTCGGGGCGTAGTGCAGCGGCATCGCATCTGGTTGCTGCAGGGCGTGCACCAGGTAGCGGGCCAGCGCCAGCGCTTGGTCGGGACGGGCCGGTTGAGATGCACAACGAGCCCAGCCCTTGTCGGCAGTGTCCAGCACCAGGCAGCAACTGCCCGAACGGGCTTCAAAATCATGGCGTTCGCCGGGGGCAATCACGCAGCCGTCACCTGCGCCAATACGCTGGCCGCGGCCTTGTACTTCCAGTTCGAGCACACCATCCAGGCCCAGCAGCACCTGGAAATGGTCATGCGCATGGCTGCCGTGCGAAGCGCCATAGTGGCGCAGCGACAGCGAGCCGTGCACGCCGCGCATGTCAGGCCAGCCGCTGGTCGGTGGAAGGGCGCTTCCACAAGTTGATGCCGCCATCGACCGCGTGCTGGTCAATGGCTGCCAGCTCTTGCGCCGAGAAGCTGAGTTGCTGGAGTGCGCCTGCCAGTTCGACGATCTGCTCCGGACGGCTGGCACCAATCAGAGCGGAGCTTACACGCGCATCACGCAGCACCCAGGCAATCGCCATTTGCGCCAGGCTCTGGCCACGCGCACGAGCGATTTCGTTGAGTGCGCGCACATGCGTCAGGTTTTTCTCGCTCAGGTGTTCGGCCTTGAAGGAGCCGCCGCCGGGGCGGTTGATACGCGCATCAGACGGCGTGCCCTTGAGGTATTTGTCTGTCAGCAGGCCCTGCGCCAGCGCGCTGAAAGCGATGCAGCCCATGCCAGTCTCGCCCAGCGCGTTGAGCAGATCTTCCTCAATCCAGCGGTTCATCAGGCTGTAGGACGGCTGATGAATCAGGGCCGGTACCTTCATCGCGCGCAGCAGGGCCGCGGCTTCACGTGTTTTGGTGGCCGAGTAGCTGGAGATACCCACATACAGGGCCTTGCCCTGCTGCACCGCCGTGGCCAGCGCACCCATGGTTTCCTCCAGCGGGGTGTCGGGGTCAAACCGGTGCGAATAGAAAATATCGACGTACTCCAGCCCCATGCGCTTCAGGCTCTGGTCCAGGCTGGCGAGCACGTATTTGCGCGAACCACCGCCCTGGCCATAGGGGCCGGGCCACATGTCGTAGCCCGCCTTGCTGGAGATGATCAGTTCGTCGCGGTAAGGCCTGAAGTCGCGGCGCAGGTGTTCGCCAAAGTTGGTTTCAGCGCTGCCAGAGGGCGGGCCGTAGTTGTTGGCCAGATCGAAATGCGTGATGCCCAGGTCGAAAGCGGTGCGCAGCATGTTGCGCTGCACATCCATCGGGGTGGCGTCGCCAAAGTTGTGCCACAGACCCAGTGAAACCGCAGGCAGCTTGAGCCCGCTGCTGCCTACCTGGCGGTAGAGCATGGTGTCGTAACGCTGGGGAACTGCTTGGTACATGGTTTATGTTGTTGAGGAGCGGGTTGCGGCGACGGCCTCAGCCGCCGCATGGGCTTGCTGGTCCGCGTGATAACTCGAGCGCACCATGGCACCCACCGCAGCGTGGGAAAAGCCCATTTTGTAGGCTTCTTCCTCAAACATCTTGAAGGTGTCGGGGTGCACATAGCGGCGCACCGGCAGGTGGCTGGTGGAGGGCGCGAGGTACTGGCCGATGGTCAGCATGTTGATGTTGTGCGCGCGCATGTCGCGCATCACCTGCAGGATCTCTTCGTCGGTTTCGCCCAGGCCGACCATGATGCCGCTCTTGGTGGGCACGTCGGGGTGCAGCGCCTTGAATTTCTTGAGCAGATTCAGTGAAAACAGGTAATCGCTGCCGGGGCGCGCTTCCTTGTACAGGCGCGGCGCGGTTTCCAGGTTGTGGTTCATCACATCGGGCGGCGCGGCTTTCAGGATTTCCAGCGCACGGTCGTCGCGGCCGCGGAAGTCGGGCACCAGGATTTCGATGGTGGTGCCGGGGGAGAGCTCGCGTATTTTCTGGATGCACTCCACAAAATGGCCGCTGCCGCCGTCACGCAGGTCGTCACGGTCCACGCTGGTGATTACCACGTACTTGAGCTTGAGGGCGGCAATCGTGCGGGCCAGGTTGAGCGGCTCGTTCACGTCCAGCGGGTCGGGCCGGCCGTGGCCCACGTCGCAAAATGGGCAGCGGCGCGTGCACTTGTCGCCCATGATCATGAAGGTGGCCGTGCCCTTGCCGAAGCATTCGCCGATATTGGGGCAGCTGGCTTCTTCGCAGACGGTGTTGAGCTTGTTTTCGCGCAGGATCTGCTTGATTTCGTAAAAGCGGGTGCTGGGGCTGCCGGCCTTGACGCGGATCCAGTCAGGCTTTTTGAGCACCTCGGCGCGCTCGACCTTGACCGGGATGCGCGACAGCTTGGCTGCGGCTTTCTGCTTGGCCAGCGGGTTGTAGGTCTCCAGGTTCTGGACTTCGCGGACGACTTCGGGTGTGCTCATGGTGTGTGTCTTAAGGGGGCAAGGTTATGGGGCCAGGTAAGTGATGAGTTTTTGACCCAGCACATCCGCCGCCTCTTGCCACGTGACAGATACGCCGATTGTACGAAGATCGACCGTTTGCAGCCCGGCGTAGCCGCAGGGGTTGATGCGGGTAAAGGGTTCCAGGTCCATCGCCACATTGAGCGCCACGCCGTGGTAGCTGCAGTGGCGGCTGACCTTGATGCCCAGCGCGGCGATTTTCCCCAGGCCGCGAAACGGGTCACCCTCACCCCCGCCCTCTCCCGCAAGCGGGAGAGGGGGCCGTTCACTCCCTCTCCCGCTTGCGGGAAAGGGTCGGGGTGAGGGCTGCTGCAGGCGCGCGTGCGAAAAGGGGTCGTCGAGCCGCACATAAATGCCCGGCGAACCCGCGACGCGGTGGCCGGTGACGCCAAAATGCGCCAGTGTCCGGATCACGGACTCTTCGATCCGGTAGACATATTCCTTGACGAAGTAGCCGGCGCGCCGCAGGTCGATCAGCGGGTAAGCCACCACCTGTCCGGGGCCGTGGTAGGTCACCTGGCCGCCCCGGTTGGTCTGCACCACGGGGATGCTGCCGGGACTCAAAATATGGTCTGTTTTACCCGCCAGCCCTTGCGTATAGACCGCCGGATGCTCACAAATCCATAGCGCGTCCGGAGCGTCGGGCGTGCGCAAGGCCGTGAAGTCCTGCATCTCGGCGTAGGTGGGCGGGTAGTCGACCCGGCCCTTGACAAGCAGCTCCATGCTCAGAGCACGACCTTCACCAGGGGGTGGGTCGACAGCGTGCGGTACAGCTCGTCGAGTTGCTCGCGGCTGGTGGCGGTCACGGTCACGGTCACGCCCAGGTACTTGCCGCCCTTGCTCTCGCGCAGCTCGATGGTGGTGGCGTCAAACGCCGGGTCAAACTGCCTGGCAATCAGGGTGATGGCGTGCACCAGGTCGTCCGTTTTGCTGCCCATCACCTTGATGGGAAATGGCGACGGGTACTCGATCAGCGAGTCTTTGCGTGGCTGCAGCGGGGGCTGGGCGCTGGTGTCGGGGGCAGGCGTGGGGGCGGGGGTGTTGGATGGGCTCATGTGGAAAGATCTCGTTTGGCTTGCTGGTAAGCGGCGTGCAATTGGGCATAGATGGGGCCGGGCGTGCCTTTTCCAACCGCCCGGCCGTCCAGCAAGGTGACCGGCAGGACTTCCTTGGTGGCCGACGACAGCAGCAGCTCGTCGGCGTCAAAAACTTCTTCGCGGCTCAGGCGGCGCAGCTCAAAATCGATCTCGGCCGCGCGGCACATCTCTTCGATCAGGCCGTAGCGTATGCCTTCGAGCACCAGGTGGTCTTTGGGTGGGCCCATGACCTTGCCGTTTTTAACCACCCAGACGTTGCTCGATGAGGCTTCGCTCAGGTGCTCGCCGCGGAACATGATGGTTTCCAGCGCGCCGGCGTCCACGCTGATCTGGCGCGAGAACACCGCGCCCAGCAGGCTGGTGCTCTTGATGTGAGCCTTTTCCCAGCGGAAGTCGTCCGCCGTCACGCAGGCCACGCCTTCGCTGCGTTGCTGCGCGCTGGGCAGCTTCATGGCGTTGGTCATGACAAACACCGTGGGCGTCAAGCCGGGCAGCATGGGGTGGTCGCGCAGGGCCACGCCGCGGGTGATCTGGATGTAAATCAGTTGATCACTCATTTCGGGAGTGGTCCCCGTCGATTGTGCGTAGTCAGCTATCAATTTGAGAGCGATTTCATGCCACTGGGCATGCGACAGCGGGTTGGCGATGCGCAGCTCGGCCAGGCTGCGGCTAAGGCGCGCCATGTGCTGGGCAAAGCGGAACAGCCGGCCGCCGTACACGGGCACCACTTCGTACACGCCGTCACCGAAGATGAAGCCGCGGTCCAGCACGCTGATCTTGGCGTCTTTCAGGGCGGTAAATTCACCGTTGAGGTAGCAGGGCGTGTCGGGCAGTTGACTGGTGTGGGGGAGGGTCATGGTGCAAAAAAAAAGGAGTTTGTCGAAAAGAAGTTTGCAAAAGGCTCGTGGCTGGCTTAGCGGTGGCGGCGTTTGAACCAGACGCGCAGACGCCAGATCAGCTTGACGCTCACATAGCCTGTTGCCGCGCCGGCCACGGCCAGCATGCCCATGCCCAGCAGGGCGGGCCCGCCAAAAGCCTCCAGCCAGTTCAGAAAGCTCACACTTTGCACGGGCGGCGGCGCTGGCGCATCCAGCAGCCGGCCGCCGACTTTATAGGCCAGCCACAGCCAGAAGCCGATCGTGAAGGGATTGGTGATCAGCGTCGTGCCGACGGCGACCGGGATATTGCCACGCCACCAGATGCAGTGAACCGCCGCCGCCACCATCTGGGCAAATGGAATGGCAAACGCCCAGAAGATGCCGATGGCCACGCCCCGTGCCACGGCTTCATGCTGCACATGCCACAGCGCGGGGTCGAGCACGTGGTGCGCCACCGGCTTGAGCCAGGGGTGCGCAGCGAGCACTTCGCGGGTTTCCACATTGTTCTTAAAGCCATTTTTCCAGAAGGATGAATTCTGGGTTTTGTCGGTTTTTGACGATGACTTTGGTGTTTTCATGACGATTTCATTGGAAATGGCGTCTGGTCAAGATAGTCAGTGGGATGGCCGGGTTGACGTGATGGGGCTGGGGCGCTTAAACAACGAACAAAACGGCGGCGATGGCGATCGCCGCCAGTGCCAGGTTGACCGTGGCCAACGTGGCGATCTGGCCCGTGCGCCGCCCACCTTCGGGCCAATCGGCGGCTGCGATGGCTTGCTTGAGGCGCTTGTAGGGACCAAAGTACAGGTGGCCAAACAGCGCAAACATCAGCAAACCGAGGCCCAGCATGAGGTGCCAGCCGAGCGGCGCGTTTTTCATGCCGACCGCCAGCAGCATGGCCAGCCCGGTGAGCAGCAGGGTGCCGATGCTGATCCAGACCAGGGTGAAAAACCGGCTCAGCACCAGCGCGATCAGCGGCAGGCGCTGCGGTGGCTGCAGCTGGGTGGTGACGGCAGGGCGAAGCGCAAACAGCATGAAGACGATGCCGCCCAGCCAGACAACGGCAGCGGCAATGTGGAGGAACTTCATCAGGGCAGACATGTTTTCTTTCGGGCGCAGGCTGGACTTGGCAGGAACTCGGGCCCGCCGGGCAGGACGAGCTGGAGATAAGAGGTAATTGTCGCCTGCAATGTAAAACGCTTCTAATTTAGGCAGTATTTCGGTGCCCAGCCCAAAACCTTGACGGCGCGCGCGGGTTTCTACGTATAATCAGAGGCTTTGCTAGGCAAAAGAAATCCGGGAATTTTGTAACCTGCATGTAATTTGTAATGTCCAAAATCGCCCATTCAGCCATTTTGAACGTACCGCACAACATGTCGGCGCATGAAGACAAGCGAGAAAAGCAGGAAGCGCAGGAAGAGGGCGACGAAGGGTTTACGCCGCTGACGCGCGAGGAGGCCCAAAAGCTGTCCTCGCAGTTGAGCAAGGCCAATCCCTTGGCGTCTCCCTGGCGGGTGCTGGCGGTGCAATCGCTGGCGGGCTGCCTGGTGGCGCTGCTGGCCTGGGGTTTGACGGGCCGGGCGGAAGCCGGCTGGTCGGCGCTGTACGGCGCTTTGTCGGTGGTGATTCCGGCGGCGCTGTTTGCGCGAGGTATGAAGCGCGGGTTGGCGGCAGGTGGTGCCGGAGCCGCGATGGCAGGTTTCTTTTTCTGGGAAGCAGTCAAGATTGCTTTGACGGTGGCGATGCTGTTCGCCGCGCCAAGGCTGGTTGCTTCGCTGAGCTGGCTGGCCCTGGTGGCTGGCTTCGTGGTGACGATGAAGGTGGTTTGGGTGCTGTTGCTGTTTCGCCCCAAGCGCCGGCCATCGGACACGGTTTGAGTTAAACGTAGTATTTGGAACAGGCGAACTGGTGATTTATGGCTGCTGCTGAACATTCTGGAACCCAAGGTCCTGTCGCTGGCGATTACATCGTTCACCATTTGCAGCACCTGCAGAAGGATTTCTCCTTTCAGAGCGTCAAGCAAAGCAGCATTGTTGACTTCAGTCTCTTCAATCTGGACTCCCTGATTTACTCCATCATTCTGGGCGTGCTGGGCTGCTACTTTCTGTGGCGCGCGGCTCGCAAGGTGACTTCCGGCGTGCCCGGTCGCTTCCAGGCGGCGGTTGAAATCATGTCCGAAGTGGTCGAAACCCAGGCCAAGGGCGTGATCCACAATGCCCAGAGCCGCAAGCTCGTGGCTCCGCTGGCGCTGACCGTATTTGTCTGGATTTTCCTGATGAACAGCATGGACTTTCTGCCTGTGGACGTGCTGCCGCGCCTTTGGGCCGAAGCTTACGGCGCTGCCGGCCATGATGCGAGCCACGCCTACCTGCGGGTCGTGCCCACGGCCGACCTGTCCACCACCTTCGGGCTGTCGATCAGTGTGCTGCTGGTTTGCCTGACCTACAACGTCAAGATCAAGGGCGCGGGCGGCTGGGCGCACGAGCTCGTGGCTGCGCCCTTTGGCGATAAAGTGTATTTGTACCCGTTCAACCTGCTGTTGCAGACGATCGAGTACTTCGCAAAGACCGTTTCCCACGGCATGCGATTGTTCGGCAACATGTTTGCCGGCGAGTTGGTATTCATGTTGATCGCCTTGATGGGCGGCACGTGGGCCTGGCAGTTCAACCCGTTGGCGGGTGGTTTCTGGCTGGGTGTTGGGCATGTCATTGCCGGAACCGCGTGGAGCATCTTCCACATTCTGGTGGTCACGCTGCAAGCCTTCATCTTCATGATGTTGACGCTGATTTACGTGGGGCAAGCCCACGATAAACACTAACTTTTTTCGTTTTTACTTTTCCGTACTTTTTAGGAGCAATCATGGAAAACATTCTCGGCCTCGTCGCACTGGCTTGTGGTTTGATCGTTGGTCTGGGCGCTATGGGCGCATCCATCGGCATCGCGCTGATGGGCGGCAAATTCCTCGAGTCTTCGGCTCGCCAGCCTGAATTGATGAACGAACTGCAAGTCAAGATGTTCATCTTGGCCGGTCTGATCGATGCTGCGTTCCTGATCGGTGTGGCTATTGCCCTGCTGTTCGCTTTCGCCAAACCTTTCGCCATCTGATTTTGGGCGACCTTTCACGAGCGAAAGGGCTTGAACCGTGAACATTAACGCAACCCTGTTCCTGCAGGCTGTCGTTTTTGCGATTCTGGTGTGGTTCACGATGACATACGTGTGGCCCCCGATCACAAAAGCGCTGGACGAGCGGGCTCAAAAAATCGCTGACGGCCTGGCCGCCGCCGAGAAAGCCAAGTCTGAACTGTCTTCCGCCAACAAGCGGGTAGAGCAGGAGCTGGCCAAATCGCGCGACGAAAATGCCGTACGCCTGGCTGATGCCGAACGCCGCGCCCGCGCCATCATCGATGAGGCCAAGGCGCGCGCGGCCGAAGAAGGCAACAAGATCATCGCTGCCGCCCAGGCAGAAGCCGAGCAACAAACGGTCAAGGCCCGTGAGACATTGCGCGAGCAGGTCGCGGCACTGGCCGTCAAGGGTGCCGAGCAGATTCTCCGCAAGGAAGTCAATGCTGGCGTCCATGCCGATTTGCTCAGCCGTCTGAAGACTGAACTTTGATCGCGCTTTTGACCCAGGCTGTCATCCAAGTTAAAGAAGCAAATCATGGCTGAACTCGCAACTATTGCCCGCCCTTACGCTGAAGCGCTGTTCAAGGCTTCGGCGTCCGACCTTGCCGGCACTGCCGTGTGGCTTGATGAACTTGCAGCGGTTGCCGGCAATGCGCAACTGCAGCAGTTCGCCGACAACCCGAAAGCCAGTGTGGCGCAGGTTTTCGACGTGGTGACGGGCGTGACCAAGTCGGCGCTGCCGGATGCGGGCAAAAACTTCCTGCGCACGGTCATCGAAAATGGCCGTCTGAGCGTGCTGCCAGAAATTGCCAGCCAGTTCCGCGTGCTCAAAAACGCCGTGGGCGGCTCCGCTGACGCCACGGTGTTCAGCGCGTTTCCGGTCGAGGGTGCGGCCCTGGCCGATGTGGCCGCCATGCTGGAAAAGCGCTTTGGCCGCAAGCTCAATGTCAAGGTGGTGCTGGATCCGGCGCTGATTGGCGGTATTCGTGTGGTGGTGGGTGACGAGGTGCTGGACACCTCCGTCAAAGCCCGTTTAGAGCAAATGAAAGTGGCGCTAATTTCCTGATCCGGCGCGCCTGCGCTGACCTCAAGTTTTTAGCCAACAACATAGAAAGAAGGAAAGAGTCATGCAACTCAATCCCGCAGAAATTTCTGAACTGATCAAGAGCCGTATTGAAGGCCTGGCAGTCAGCGCCGATATCCGCAACCAGGGCACGGTGGTTTCCGTGACCGACGGCATTGTGCGCATCCATGGCCTGTCCGACGTGATGCAGGGCGAGATGCTCGAGTTCCCCGCGACCGCCGACGGCACGCCGACCTATGGTCTGGCCCTGAACCTCGAGCGCGACTCGGTCGGCTCCGTGATTCTGGGTGAGTACGAGCACATTGCCGAAGGCGACACCGTCAAGTGCACGGGCCGCATTCTGGAAGTGCCGGTCGGCCCCGAGCTGCTGGGCCGCGTGGTCAACGCACTGGGCCAGCCGATTGACGGCAAAGGCCCGATCAACGCCAAGATGACCGACGTGATCGAAAAAGTCGCGCCCGGTGTGATCGCCCGTAAATCGGTCGACCAGCCGCTGCAGACCGGTCTCAAATCCATCGACTCCATGGTGCCTATCGGCCGCGGCCAGCGCGAGCTGATCATTGGCGACCGCCAGACCGGCAAGACCGCCGTGGCGATTGACACCATCATCAACCAGAAGGGCAAAGGCGTTTCCTGCGTCTACGTCGCGATCGGCCAGAAGGCTTCTTCGATCAAGAACGTGGTGCGCTCGCTGGAGCAAGCCGGTGCGATGGACTACACCATCGTGGTGGCGGCATCTGCTTCTGAATCGGCTGCCATGCAATACGTGAGCGCCTACTCCGGCTGCACGATGGGTGAGTACTTCCGTGACCGCGGCCAGGACGCCCTGATTGTGTATGACGACCTGTCCAAGCAGGCCGTGGCCTACCGCCAGGTCTCGCTGCTGCTGCGCCGCCCGCCAGGCCGCGAAGCCTACCCCGGCGACGTGTTCTATCTGCACAGCCGTCTGCTCGAGCGTGCCGCTCGTGTGAATGCCGACTACGTCGAAGCCTTCACCAAGGGTGAAGTCAAGGGCAAGACCGGCTCGCTGACCGCGCTGCCCATCATCGAAACGCAGGCCGGCGACGTGTCCGCTTTCGTGCCGACCAACGTGATCTCGATCACCGACGGCCAGATCTTCCTGGAAACCAGCCTGTTCAACGCCGGTATCCGCCCCGCCATCAACGCCGGTATCTCGGTGTCGCGCGTCGGTGGCGCTGCCCAGACCAAGCTGGTGAAGAACCTGTCCGGTGGTATCCGTACCGACCTCGCGCAGTACCGTGAGCTGGCTGCCTTCGCGCAGTTCGCTTCCGACCTGGACGAAGCCACCCGCAAGCAGTTGGACCGCGGTGCCCGCGTGACCGAGCTGCTCAAGCAGGCGCAATATTCACCACTGTCCATCTCTGCCATGGCCGCCTCGCTGTTCGCCGTGAACAAGGGCTTCATGGACGATGTGGATGTCAAGCGGGTGCTGGCATTCGAAGCCGGTCTGCATGGCTACCTCAAGGACAAACACGCTGCGCTGGTCGCCAAGCTTGAAGCCGACAAAGCCATGGACAAGGATGCTGAGGCGGAACTGAACACGGCGGTGGCGGCGTTCAAGAAGTCCTTTGCCTGAAGTTGTGCCTGAATAAAGAAAAGCCAAGGGCTTTAGAAATCATTTAGGAATACATATGGCAGTAGGCAAGGAAATACGCGGCAAGATCAAATCGGTGGAAAACACCAAGAAGATCACCAAGGCCATGGAAATGGTGGCAGCCTCCAAAATGCGCAAGGCGCAGGACCGGATGCGCCACGCCCGTCCTTACAGCGACAAAATCCGCAACGTCACCGCCAACCTGAGCCAGGCCCACCCCGAATACACCCACGTCTTCATGCAGTCGAACGACGCCAAGACGACCGGGTTTATCGTGGTGAGCACCGACAAGGGTTTGTGCGGCGGTTTGAACACCAACGTGTTGCGCGCCGTGACGGCCAAGCTCAAGGAGCTGCAGGCCGCTGGCCAGGGCGCGATGGCGGTGGCCATCGGCAACAAGGGCCTGGGCTTTTTGAACCGCATCGGCGCCAAAGTGGTGTCGCATGCCACGCACCTGGGTGATCAACCGCATCTGGACAAGCTGATTGGCCCGGTCAAGGTGCTGCTCGATGCGTACAGCGAAGGCAAGATCAACGCGGTGTACCTGTGCTACACCAAGTTCATCAACACCATGCGCCAGGAGCCGGTGGTCGAACAGCTGCTGCCGCTGACGGCGGATCGCCTGCAGGCCGACCACGGCCAGCACGCCTGGGACTACATCTACGAGCCTGATGCACAAACCGTCATTGACGATTTGCTGGTGCGTTATGTCGAGGCGCTGATCTACCAGGCCGTGGCCGAGAACATGGCGTCCGAGCAGTCTGCGCGCATGGTGGCCATGAAGGCCGCCACTGACAACGCCGGCAGCGTGATTGGTGAACTCAAGCTGATTTACAACAAAACGCGTCAAGCGGCGATCACGAAAGAGCTTTCGGAGATCGTGGCCGGTGCTGCGGCTGTTTAAACGCTGCTCGGCAGCATTCAAGATTTAAAGAACGGAAAAGGATTCAATCATGGCTCAAGTTCAAGGCAAGATTGTTCAGTGTATTGGCGCGGTGGTGGACGTGGAGTTTGCCCGTGACCAGATGCCCAGGATTTATGACGCGCTCAAGATGGAAGGCTCGGCACTGACGCTGGAAGTCCAGCAGCAGCTGGGCGACGGCATTGTGCGCACCATTGCGCTGGGCTCGTCCGACGGCCTGCGCCGCGGCAACATGGTCTACAACACCAACCACCCGATCACGGTGCCGGTGGGCAAGGCCACGCTGGGCCGCATCATGGACGTGCTGGGCTCGCCGATTGACGAGCGCGGCCCCGTGGGCCAGGAGCTCACCGCGTCCATTCACCGCAAGGCCCCGGCCTATGACGAGCTGAGCCCTTCGCAGGAGCTGCTGGAAACCGGCATCAAGGTGATTGACCTGGTGTGCCCGTTCGCCAAGGGCGGCAAGGTGGGCCTGTTCGGTGGCGCCGGCGTGGGCAAGACCGTGAACATGATGGAGCTCATCAACAACATCGCCAAGGCGCACTCGGGCCTGTCCGTGTTTGCTGGTGTGGGCGAGCGCACCCGCGAAGGCAACGACTTCTACCACGAGATGGCTGATTCCGGCGTGGTGAACCTCGAGAACCTGGCCGAATCCAAAGTGGCCATGGTCTACGGCCAGATGAACGAGCCGCCGGGCAACCGTCTGCGCGTGGCGCTGACCGGCCTGACCATCGCCGAGTCCTTCCGCGACGAAGGCCGTGACGTGCTGTTCTTCGTGGACAACATCTACCGCTATACCCTGGCCGGTACCGAAGTGTCCGCGCTGCTGGGCCGCATGCCTTCCGCCGTGGGCTACCAGCCGACGCTGGCCGAGGAAATGGGCCGCCTGCAAGAGCGTATTACCTCCACCAAGGTTGGCTCGATCACTTCCATCCAGGCCGTGTACGTGCCTGCCGACGACTTGACCGACCCTTCGCCTGCCACCACCTTTGCCCACCTGGACTCCACCGTGGTGCTTTCGCGTGACATCGCGTCGCTGGGTATTTACCCCGCCGTGGATCCGCTGGACTCGACCAGCCGCCAGCTGTCACCTGCGGTGGTCGGCGAAGAGCACTACAACACGGCCCGCGCCGTGCAGGGCACGCTGCAGCGCTACAAAGAGCTGCGCGACATCATTGCGATTCTGGGCATGGACGAACTGGCCCCCGAAGACAAGCTGGCCGTGGCGCGCGCCCGCAAGATCCAGCGTTTCCTGAGCCAGCCTTTCCACGTGGCTGAAGTGTTCACCGGCTCTCCCGGCAAGTACGTGAGCCTGGCCGAAACCATTCGCGGTTTCAAGATGATTGTGGCGGGCGAGTGCGATCATCTGCCCGAGCAGGCCTTCTACATGGTGGGAACCATTGACGAAGCGTTTGAGAAAGCCAAGAAGGCTTAAAGCCGGTACGCCCTGCGTATTGAGGCCAACGCCTGGAAAGAACTGCCATGTCAACCATACACGTCGACGTTGTCTCCGCTGAAGAGTCCATCTTCTCCGGCGAGGCCACTTTTGTGGCCCTGCCGGGCGAAGCGGGCGAGCTGGGCATCATGCCCCGCCACACGCCGCTGATTACCCGCATCAAGCCGGGCACGGTCCGCATTCAAAAAGCCGACGGCGGTGAAGAGTTTGTGTTCGTGGCCGGGGGCTTGCTGGAAGTGCAGCCCAATTGCGTCACCGTGCTGTCCGACACCGCCATTCGCGGCAAGGATCTGGACGAAGCCAAGGCCACCGAAGCCAAGGCTGCGGCCGAAGAGGCCCTGAAAAACGCCAAAACCGATATCGATATCGCCATGGCCCAGTCAGAATTGGCTGTCATGGCGGCCCAGATTGCGGCGCTGCGCAAATACCGCCAGAAGAAATAAGCCCGCCTGGCCCCCGCCAGTCGAAACCGGCCCGCGCGGCCGGTTTTTTTATGCCTGCGCTTGAAAGCCTGTGATCAAAATTGGCCCTGGCCCAGGCAATACCTGCGCAAACAGCTATCAAAACAAGAGCAAAAAGTAACAATTACATACCCAAACTGACAGCATTTCACGTGCGCGCGCGCTATCGTCTGGGCTTTGTCTTTTTAACCGATTGAATTGCAAGGGAAAGCCATGGACAGTGCAATGGACAGCCTGCTCTGGATAGAGTCTCTGTCGCCCCAGCGCAAGGCGAGACGCTCGCGCAAAATCTGGCTGCGGCGGATTCTTGTAGGCCTGTCGGCTCTGTTCGTGCTGGGCGTGGTGCTGGCCGGTTGACCCAGGTGTTGATTGCCGGAGAGTTTGAACAATTCTCACTGAGTTTGTACCCGGGCCTGCGGCGCTCGTCGTCAACCGACCAACTGCGCCTCTCAGCTTCTCGCAAACTGTATGAGCAGTTCAAGCATCCCTTGATCGGCAGCCCGCAGGGCCTGCAGATAACGCGCGCGAACATCGCCCGCAACCAGCAGGGAAGCCTGCCCCCAGGTGAATCGCTCGCCCCCCAACCGGGTAACCAGCACGTCGGCCATCAGGCGTGCATGCCGCCCGTTGCCGTTGGGAAAGGCATGTATCCAGACCAATCGATGATGGAATCTCACCGCCAGTTCATCGGCAGGGAAGGCCTGGTGGTCTCTCTGGTAGCGCGTATTGTCGAGAAGTTCGCGCAGCCTCATCGAAACCTGGTGCGAGTCGACGCCGATGTTCTTGTTGCTGGAGCGGAAGGTCCCGGCCCAGCGCCACGTCTTGTCGAACATCATGCGGTGCAGATCCCGGACGAAGCCTTCCTCGAGCGGTTCTCGCCTCCTCTGCCGGAAAGCCCATCCATCCGCCTTGACGATGTTGGCCTCCTCCCAGGTGTTCAGCTCGGCTTGCGTGGTGATATGTCTGGGTAGCAATCCCGCTGCCTCGTCAGGATCGATCGGCGTGGCGCCAGGCGCGTACGCGAAGTCCATCACCAGAGCGCCCGCCGCGGCCCATCAAGCAGCTCCTGAGCCAGCAGTTCCCGCTGAACGTCGCGCGCAGGGCCCTGCACGGTCTGATCTTCCAGCGACATGGAGTGCGATACCGGACGCAGGCGCTCGCTGGCAACCTGCAGCGCACGGTCCTGCAACTGCTGCGCCAACGACTTGCGCGGCACAAGTGCATATTGCAGCTCACAGTCGAGCGCGTCCGCCAGCTTTCGCAGGCTGGCCAGCGTGATGACCTGGCCCGCTTCGGCTTGTTCCAGCTTTCGCACACCGGCGCTGGTCATGCCCAGCCGGCGCGCCAACGTGGCAGCGGGCATTCCCAGGGCTTCACGGATGGCTCGGGACCATCCCACGGAGGGGTGCGCGGGCAGACGTGCTTCGCGCCACTGGCTTAGCGAAGCATCCATTTGCCGAACTTGAAGACCACGAAGGCGCTTGTCCATGATACCTGTGGGTTTGCTAATTTAGTCTTAAATATAACTTATAAGTTTCCTTTTTGCAAAATAAAGAAACATACAGGTATCTTCCGAGGCTCAGAGAGAGCGACGGCTGCCTGCGGCTCAGCTAGAAAGAGTTCAAACCTGAGTGAGAAGGCTGCCCGCAAACTCAAAACTCAGCATGTATCAAGTTCAACATCGCATGACGGCGCTCCTGCAAGTGGCGGTCGTGCGTCATCTGCAGCGTCTTGTTGAGCGCCAGTCGACATCAGGCTCTGCCAGCCAGCCAGGGCGCCGGGCTATTGCAACTGCGGTTTGTCCGGCAGTTCGTTGGGGTTGAACGCGGCGCCCGGCGGGTTGGCGTCCACCGCAAAGTGTGCCATCAGCACGGCCGATGTTTCTTCCAGCGCCTGTGTCAAGCCGTCTTCATAACGGCCTTCCCTGAAAGCGCTGCCCATGCGCTGCACCATCGCCTGCCATTGCGCCGGGCTCACATGCTGGTTCAGGCCGCGGTCCGCCACCATTTCAATCGCGTGCTCGGCCAGCAGCACATAAATCAGCACACCGTTGTTGTGCTCGGTGTCCCAGACACGGAGCTTGCCAAACAGGGTGAGCGCGCGCTGGCGTGCCAACTGGGCCATGGTGAGGCTACGGTTCAAGCGCCACAAATAGCTCAGGGGCAGGGAAGACTCGACGCAAATGCGGACTTCGCCGCTGTGACGCCGTTCGCTGGCGGACACGCGCCGTGCCAGCCGTTCCAGCATGTCCGGCGGAATGGCGCGGCGTGTGTCCGAGGCGTCCAGCCACAGGTGTTTGAGGATGCTTGCCAGCTTGTTGAACATCATGATGCTGCTACCAGTCGCCTGAGGCGCCACCGCCGCCAAAATCGCCACCACCGCCGCTGCTAAAGCCACCGCCTCCACCACCGCCAAAACCACCGCCGCCAAAGCTGCCGGACCCGCTGCTCCAGCCTGAGGAGCGCCCACCGCGGGCCATGGGCGCCAGGCTGGCGAACAGGGCAAACAGGATGGCCACGATGGCCGCAAGCCCGGCAATGAGCAGGCTGGCCGTGAAAAACCAGGCGAGCACGCCGACCGCGCCACCCGTCAGGATCGAGCCGAGCTTGCGCCCCAGCAAGCCGGCCAGCAGGCGGCCGCCTATGGGCACGGCGAAAAACAGGAACACGGCCAGATCCATCCACTCAAAGCCATCGTTCCAGGCATCGTCGCCTGGGGTTTTCGGTTCGGGCAGTTTTTCACCGGTAATGCGCGCCGTGATCTGGTCAACCGCGGCATCGAGGCCGCCAGCAAAGTCGCCTTGCCGAAAGCGCGGCGTGATGGCCTGGTCAATGATTTGCCGTGCCGCGAGGTCGGGAATCGCACCTTCCAGCGCTTTGGTGGTTTCAATGCGCACCTTGCGGTCGTTTTTGGCGACCACCAGCAGCAGGCCGTCACCGATGCCTTGGCGCCCGATTTTCCAGGCATCGCCCACGCGCTGCGCATAAGCGGCGATGTCTTCGGGCTGGGTGCTGGCCAGCATCAGGATCACGACCTGCGATCCGCGGGTTTTCTCAAAAGCGGCCAACTTCGCTTCCAGCGCCTGCAGTTGCGCGGCGTCCAGCGTGCCGGTGCGGTCCATGACATGCGCCGTCAACGGCGGGACGGCTTGCACGTCCTGCGCCGGCGCAGGCAGGCTCCAGCCCAGGGTTGCTATAAAAAATATAGCTATCCGCGCAAGGATGGCGGCGGCCAGAGGCATTATTTCCTCAAGGTTTTTTGGTGAAATCGACTTGCGGCGGGGTCGAAATCTGGGCCTCGTTCTGTACCGTGAAGTTGGGCTTGACGCTGTAGCCAAAGACCATGGCGGTCAGGTTGCTGGGAAAGCTGCGGGCCAGCACGTTGTAGTCCTGCACCGCCTGGATGTAGCGGTTACGCGCCACCGTGATGCGGTTCTCCGTGCCTTCGAGCTGCACCCGCAGGTCGCGAAAGCCCTGGTTGGCCTTGAGATCAGGGTAGCGTTCACTGACCGCCATCAGCCGGCTCAAGGCGCTGCCGAGCTCGCCCTGCACCTGCTGGAACTTGTTGAAGGCTTCGGGGTTGTTCAGCGTCTCGGGCGTGACCTGTATAGCGGTAGCCTTGGCGCGCGCTTCAATCACCTTGGTCAGCGTCTCCTGCTCGAAGGCCGTTTCACCCTTGACCGTGGCCACAATATTGGGCACCAGGTCGGCACGGCGCTGGTACTGGTTCAGCACTTCCGACCAGGCCGATTTGGTCTGCTCATCGAGGCGCTGGAAGTCGTTGTAGCCGCAGCCCGTGAGCAGCAAGCTGAAAAAACCTGCCACCATCAACATCAAAAAGCGGGATTTCATGGGTAAGCCTCCAAAAACTCAGGCGCAACACTAACATAGTCAGAACGCAGCGAAGGGCCGCCCCGAGCAAGTTCAGCCCCCGAGGGGCTGACGTCCGCGGCTCCAAGCCTGCCTGCGCAGGCTTGGACGGACGGAAGAGCCGCTACGTCTCGTAGCGGCACGTCCAGCGCAGTACACGCAGTGACAAGTGTGGGGGTCAGGTGGCGTGCCGGCCTGTACGGCGCAAAATGCACACGGCGGCAGGCCGGCATGGCTTAATACGGGGGTGATGCCAGCGTCAGGTCCGCAGCGGCGTGGCGCGCGAGGCCCTGTGTCTGTATTTGAAACACCTCTCATGTCCAAACCCAAAGTTCCTCCCGCCCTTAACGACAACGCCGACGATATCGCCGCGGCCTTTTATGAAGCCCTGCAAAGCGGCGACATCGACAAGCTCATGGCCTGCTGGGCCGATGAGGACGACATCGTGTGTGTGCATCCCGGCAGTTCGCGCCTGGTGGGGGCCGGGGCCATACGGGCCGCGTTTGATGCCATGTTTGCCAACGGCAGCATCCAGGTGCGGCCCGAAAAGGTGCGCAAGGTCGAGTCCATGAGTTCCAGCGTGCACAGCGTGCTCGAGCGCATTGTCGTCATGACCGAGGACGGCCCGCGCCATGCCTATGTGATCGCGACCAATGTGTACCAGAAGACCGCGCAAGGCTGGCGCATGGTGGCCCACCATGCCAGCCCGGGCACGCCACGCGAGGTGCAGGAAATCTCCGACACGCCACCCGTGCTTCACTGACGGGAGCCGGCAGTCATGAACTATGTAGCGCCCTGGTGGCTACCGGGCGGAAACCTTCAGACCATCTGGGCCGCATTGCGCTCGCGCCGCTTCCTCGGGCCGCAGCCGGTGTTTCGCCGCGAGCGCTGGACCACGCCCGATAAGGACTTTGTGGATGTCGACTGGCTTGATAGCGCCCCCACGCTCGTCCCTGCGTGTACTTCGCTGGACGTGCCGCTACGAGACGTAGCGGCTCTTCCGTCCGTCCAAGCCTGCGCAGGCAGGCTTGGAGCCGCGGACGTCAGCCCCTCGGGGGCTGAGCTTGCTTGGGGCGGCCCTGCGCTGCGCTCGGCCCTCACGCTTGGCGCAGCCGGTGATACGCTTGGCCATCAGGAAGCTGGCATTGTTTTGGGCGGCCCCGCGCTGCGGCCGCCAGCGTGTAAGCAGCCCCTTTTGGTGGTGTTTCATGGCCTGGAGGGCTCCTCGGCCAGCCACTATGCCGAAGCCTTTGCCGACGTCGCCCGCACCCGTGGCTGGGCTTGCGCCGTGCCGCACTTTCGCGGCTGCTCCGGCGAGCTCAATCTGGCGCCGCGTGCCTATCACTCGGGTGATTTCGCCGAGATCGACTGGATACTGCGGCGCTTTGCCAGCCAGCACACCGGGCCTGTGGTGGCCGTGGGTATTTCCCTGGGCGGCAATGCGCTTATGCGCTGGGCCGCCGAGTTGGGTGTGGAGGCCAGGCAAGTGGTGGCAGGCATCGCCTCGGTCTGTTCGCCGCTGGATCTGGCGGCCAGCGGCTGGGCCATAGGCCGGGGTTTTAACCGGCTGGTGTACACCCGCATGTTCCTCAAAACCATGGTGCCCAAGGCACTGCAAAAGCTGGCGCAGCACCCGGGCCTTTTTGACGGGAAAAAGCTGCTGGCCGCGCGTGACCTCTATGACTTTGACAATGTCTTCACCGCGCCGGTTCATGGTTTCAAGGACGCCGACGACTACTGGGCGCGCGCGTCGGCCATGCCGCATTTGCACAAGGTAGCCGTACCCGCGGTGGTCCTCAATGCGCTGAACGATCCCTTCATCCCGGCCAGCAGCCTGCCGCGGCCCGCCGATGTCAGCAGCCACGTCACGCTCTGGCAGACCGAAGAGGGCGGGCATGTAGGGTTCCCGTCGGCGCCGTTTCCGGGGCATGTACGGGCCATGCCCGAGGCGGTCAGCGCTTTCCTGGCGGCACAGCTTTAACTTTGAGCCGATCGGCGCAAAATAGCGCCATGGATGACATTGTTCGACAAGCCATCGCCAAATGGCCCCATGTGCCCAACTGCTACGGCTGGCTTGGGCTGGATGCGCGCGGCAACTGGTACATGCGTGACGACAGGGCGCAGGCTGCGGGGCCGTTCACCGGCGGCACGGCGGCCAGCAAGGGCTCGCTGCTCAAGCACGACAAGCTGATTGACTTCATTCAGCGCAACTACGAGAGCGACGTGGCAGGCCAGTGGTTTTTCCAGAACGGCCCGCAGCGTGTGTATGTGGAGCTGGAAGCCACGCCGCTGATCTGGCGGGTGGCGGCGGATTTTTCAGTCACCGCCCATACCGGCCAGCCGGCCCGGGTGCAGCGCTGCGTGGTGGACGAGCATGGGCGGCTTTACCTCGACACCGAGCTCGGGTTTGGACTGGTGCACACGGCTGACATGGCGTATGCCGCCGACGCTGTCGAGCAGGGCCTGTGGGTGCCCAGCGTAGTGAGCACCCGCGAGCTGCCTGGGCGTTTTGCTTACGTGCGCAGTCCTGCCAATGGGCAGGAGGCTAAAGAGTAGTTGCTATTAAAATAATAGCTATTTACGCATGTTTAATGCGGGCTAGCGCTCTATTCTGTATAAATTTTTGAGCTCAAGCAGTCATCCAGACACCCACAAAAAAGCCGGTCAGCGACCGGCTTTTTCAATGGGGCCATGCGTCTGGCTTATTTGGCGGCGACCGGTGCCGCGGCCGCAGCCCTTTGGGGCTCTGCAAATTTGCCGCCGGCCGAGTTGGCCATGTACACCAGTGCACGACCGATTTCCGCATCTTCAAAGTCGCCACCGCCCTGCGCGGCCATGGCGCCCTTGCCCTTGAGGGCGGAGTTCAGCAGCGCGTCGTAGCCGGTCTTGATGCGGGGGCCCCAAGCGCCGGCATCACCCAGGTGCGGTGCGCTGGGGATGCCGGGGGTGCCGTGGCAGGCCACGCACTGCGCCTTGAATACTTCCTCGCCCGACTTGAGCGGGCGGTTGGCGTCGCGGATTTCCACGGTGCCGATTTTCTGGATGCGTTGCGCCACGGCTTTTTCGATATCCACGGCACCGGCGGCAGGCTGGGTGTCGGACGTCACGTAGTAAACCAAGCCAATGATGGCGAAAATGGGAACCACGAAAGAGAAAAAAACCGCGGCCAGCAACTGCTTCGGGGTTTTGATCGGGCCGGTATGGGCTTCTTCGTGGGCCGTGGTGTGATCGTTTGCGCTCATGGCGTCCTCAAAAAACTGAACATCGGGGGCTGGAACCGCTGGTTTTCCAGCAGCCTTCGATTATAGCCAAGGCCCCTGCGGGCCGGCGAAGGCATCTCTCTGGCTGATAGAATCGATCATCCGGTGCAAAGAGGGCGCTTCCCAGCAGGGCGCAAACCTTTGCAGCCGAAGCCCAGAGCGCATGCCAAAACATGCATTTTGGGCCCGTCATTTTCCAGCGTTGCGGCTGTAGCTCAGTGGATAGAGTATTGGCCTCCGAAGCCAAGGGTCGTGGGTTCGATCCCCGCCAGCCGCACCAATTTTCCTGTTGAAAATCAATGGATTACGCTGCGCAATGAGCAGCAGTGCATCGCAATTTTCGGCACAAAATAGCGCACCGAGTGTGCCAAAAATGTGCCAATGTGTTGCGTGGGGCAGGAGGATTTTGCAGAGTGCATTGCACTACAGTGCGCGCTATTGCACTGGGTACTAGCAAGCTGTCGACTTGGTACGCTAAGCTGGCATTGGTAGGTGAAGTTGCGCTTACCCCTCCAAGAGCCCGTAATCTCCCCCTTCTAGAATGGGGGTGTCTCGCGCGCCCTCTTGCCTCATACGCGCAGACTGGAGGGCAAGATGGGAACCGCTAAACAAGACTTCGAGCGCTTTGTGCGCTGGCTGCACGAGCCGCAGCGTGGCGCGCCAGAGCGGGCGCGCAAGATCGCCAACTTGACGCTCGCCCACTTCGACGCGGTGGCGGCGATGGCTAGACAGCACAACAATCGGTCACAGTTGTTGGCGCGCATAGCCCGCGAACAACTGGCTACCTTCAGCGCAGATCTCCCGCAATTACCCGAGGAGGTGGCGCAGGGGCAATGGCCATGGACGCGGCTGCGCGAGCTGACCTTGGGCCCCTTCCGCGGCTTCCGCGCGCCGCAGACTTTCGATCTGCGCAAGCGCGTGGTCCTTTGCTACGGGCCAAACGGCAGCGGCAAGAGCAGTCTCTGTGAGGCGCTCGAATACTCGCTGCGCGGGACGGTCGAAGAGGCCGGATCGAAGCGGATTGACCATCGCGACTACCTGGCGAACCTCCACGCCGGGCGTTTCGTCGACCCCGTCCTGACAGCCAGCGACGCAGCTGGGCGCGAAGTTCGCGTCGCCGCTGATGAGGACGCATTCCGCTTCTTCTTCGTCGAGAGGAACCGGATCGACAACTTCTCGCGGATCGCAGCCACTCCACCAGGGCGCAAGAACGACCTGATCGCAACTCTGTTCGGGATGGATCAATTCAACGACTTCGCCTCGCACTTCAACGAGTCAATGGACGCAGCGCTGACGCTCACAACGCAGACGCAGATCCAGCTCGCCGGTCGTAGGCTGGCGCTGAGGACGGACGAAGCGACTCGGGATGCGGAAGCAGAGCAACTCCGAGCCTTGGACCAGGTGGCGGCCGATTACGCTGCGGGCGTTGGCCCAGATCTCACCTACGATGACCTCAAAGCCCTCGCGATCGGGAGTGATGAGGCGCCCAGCAGATTGCAGGAACTCGACACGAAGCTGCGGGCTCTAGTGCCATCGTTGACGAACAACTCGCGAGAGTTCGCCGCGGAGCTCTATGCGCACGCCGACGCTGGCGCTGAGGGCGTGGCAATCTCCATGCGCGCCCTGAACGAACGGCGAAACCAAGTCTCTTTCCGGCACCTCTTCACGGCCGTGCAGGCGCTGCGCGGGGAGCACCCCGATCACTGCCCGGCCTGCCTGACGCCGATCGCAGAGGCTGCGAACAATCCGTTCGAGCGCGCCGAGGCCGGACTGAGGGAACTCGAAGAGCTCGCAGTGCTGGAAGCGGATCACGAGCGGCTGCAGCGTGTTCGTGAAGAGGCGAGCCGCGCGTTGCGAATAGGGCTTCGCAACCTCGAAGAATTCCTGGTGAGCGAAGAGGAAGTGGTCGGCCCCGTCAGCGCCTATCTTCGTGCACTGCCGCGCAACCCCGACGCCGCCGATTGGTGGATGGCGGTCCATTCGCCTGAGAGGGACGAGACCGGTGCAACTCCATCCCTCGATCAGATTCTGGAAGTCGCCGACCGAGCAGCCGCGCGGGACGCGAGAACCCGCGAGTCTCTGCGGGTTCGCGAAGCCGATCTCGCAGAACAGCAACGGCTGAATGACGCACGCGTCTGGATGGCACAGCACGACACCCGGCGCGCGCGGGTCGTGGAGGACGCGACACAAGCCCGTGCCCGGATCGCGCAATGGGAGGAAGCGAACGCCGACCTGATCAGACGGGCCGGCGATGAGACGCAAGCCAACGAGCGCGACCGGCCGATCAAGGAGGCCTACGACAGCTTCTACGGCTTCCTGGAGCGCTTCCGTGAACAGCTCCCCGGCATGTTGATGGCGGACCTCAACGCGTCCACCCTGGAGCTCTACAACGAGTTCAACCACGGCGACCGAGACGAGGACAAGCTCGCCGACCTCCGCCTGCCCCTAACCGGCGACGGCATCATCGAGATCGCGTTCCGCGGGAACCCGCAGCGCCGAGTGAATGCGTTGACGGCACTGAGCGAGGGGCACATCCGCTGCCTCGGACTGGCAATCTTGTTGGCGAAGGCTCAAAGCGTGCGCTCGCCCCTCATCATCTTCGACGACGCGATCAACGCCATTGATCACGACCATCGCAGTGGCATCCGGGCCGCGATCTTCGAATCCGACCGCTTCCGCGAGACGCAGATTATCGTCACCTGCCACAGTCCGGAGTTCGTAAAAGATGTCGAGAATCATTTGCCTCGGGAGCTTCGCGACGACTGCCAGCAATACGTGTTGCTGCACCATCGAGGCGATCATCAGCCCCGAGTGAACCCGGATGTGGGCAGTCAAAACTACATGGCGCGCGCGAGGCAAGCGTTGGATGATCGCTTTGACCCGCGCGACGCGCTCTCCCACGGGCGCAAGTCGCTCGAGATGCTCACGGACAAGGCTTGGAAGTGGCTTGAGTCGCACCGCGTCGGCAACATCTCCGTGCAGATCGAGGGCCCGGGGAAGGAGCCGCAGCTTCGAACGCTCTGCGATGCGCTACGAATCAAGCTCCGGGGCGCTGCCACTTTTGCGCACGCGAGCAAGCAGCCACTTCTGGACAACTTGAACACTCTCTTGGGTATCCCGGAGGAAAATCTAGTCCGTTGGGAGACCCCCCGGCTCTGCCGGGGAGGCAGTAGAAGTTTGACGTATGCGTAGGTATGGGTGTCCATCGCAGAAACTTCCAATCGTGAGCCGCCAAGCAAACGAAAGGAAAA
>NZ_JAKFDR010000072.1:0-12345 GCF_036676035.1 Polaromonas sp. | reverse complement strand
GGATTTTTGTTCAGGACAAGGCGCAAACCACAGCAATAGCCCCGCTATTGCGCGGATTTGCAACGCCGTCATGGACGAAAAGACGCGGTTTTATGTGCCGGATAGCGTGCAACACCACACTAGCACCTTTGGGTTGCCGTCCTGCCTGTCTCCCTCCAATTTACCGCTCAAAAACCTGTCCGGGGTGGTACTGTCCTCTGGAATTGCATGTCTGATCTAAGCCTTCGTCTATTGCAGGCCACGAGCCAGCTCCCGATTTCCAGCTACTTTGATGCCGCGCTTTACCAGCGGGAGCAGCAAAAGCTGTTTGCCCATGGCCCGCGCTACGTCGGGCATGAGCTGGCAGTTCCGAACCTGGGTGATTTTTACGCCCTGCCGCAAGAGGGTGAGGGCCGCGCGCTGGTGCGCAACGGCTCGGGCATCGAGCTGATTTCCAACGTCTGCCGCCACCGCCAGTCCACCATGCTGCAGGGCCGCGGCAACACCGGCAGCAACATCGTCTGCCCGCTGCACCGCTGGACCTACAACACCGCCGGCGAGCTGATCGGCGCGCCGCACTTCCAGATCGACCCCTGCCTGAACCTGAACCGCTACCAGACCACCACCTGGAACGGCCTGGTGTTTGAAGACAACGGCCGCGACATTGCCGCCGACATGGCCAGGCTGGGCCAGTCATCAGGTCATAGGGCCGACCTGGACTTTTCAGGCTACCAGCTCGACAAGGTGCACCTGCACGAGTGCAACTACAACTGGAAGACCTTTATCGAGGTCTATCTGGAGGACTACCACGTCGGCCCCTTCCACCCCGGGCTGGGCGCCTTCGTCACCTGCGACGACCTGAGCTGGGAGCTGGCCAGCAACTACTCGGTGCAAACCGTGGGCGTGTCCGACAAGCTGGGCAAGCCCGGCACCGACACCTACAAAAAATGGCATGACGTGGTGCTGCAGTACCGCAAGGGCGTGCCGCCCAAGTACGGCGCGATCTGGCTGACCTACTACCCGCACGTGATGATCGAGTGGTACCCGCATGTGCTGGTGGTCAGCACGCTGCACCCGCAGGGGCCGGACAAGACGCTCAACGTGGTCGAGTTTTTCTACCCCGAGGAAATCTGCGCCTTCGAGCGCGAATTCATTGAAGCGCAGCAGGCCGCCTACATGGAAACCTGCGTCGAAGACGACGAAATAGCCCTGCGCATGGACGCCGGCCGCAAGGCGCTGATGCTGCGCGGCGACAACGAGTTCGGCCCCTACCAGAGCCCCATGGAAGACGGCATGCAGCACTTTCACGAGTGGTATCGCCGCGAGATGGGCGCCAGCAAAACCACGCAGATGCTGTGAGGTGGTGAGCCGGGCCGCTTCACCCTGGCGCGCAATATGCTATTTATTTGATAGCTTCTTGCGCACATTCTGCCTGGGCTAGAACCTCTTTTCTTATAAATTTCAAGACAAGACACGCTATGCAAGCTTTGTGGATGGTGGTGGCCTCGCTCCTGTTTGCCACCATGGGCGTGTGTGTCAAGTTCGCGTCGGAATACTTCACCAGCTCCGAACTGGTGTTTTACCGCGGCCTGATCGGCATGGCCTTCATGGCGGCACTGGCGCGCAGCCGGGGCACCAGCCTGCGCACGACGGTGCCGGGCATGCATGCCTGGCGCAGCCTGATCGGCGTGGTGTCGCTGGGCGCCTGGTTTTACGCCATCGCCAAGCTGCCCCTGGCCACCGCCATGACGCTCAACTACATGAGCAGCGTCTGGATTGCCGCCTTTCTGGTCGGCGGCGCGCTGCTGGCCTGGAACCCCTTGAAGCCGGGCACTGGTCCGAACGCCGCAGGGCCGCCCCAAGGCGGGAGCGCCCCCCCGGGGGGCAGCGCAGCACGCAAAGCGGCAAGCGTGGGGGCGCCTTTCTTGCAAGGCCCACTGGTGCTGACCGTGCTGGCCGGTTTTGCCGGCGTGGTCATGATGCTGCGCCCCACCATCGAGCAGAACCAGATCTTTGCCGGCCTGATTGGCCTGCTCTCCGGGCTGGGCGCGGCCTTTGCCTACATGCAGGTGATGGCGCTGGCCCGCGTGGGCGAGCCGGAGTCGCGCACGGTGTTTTATTTTGCGGTGGGCTCCGCCATTGCCGGCGCGCTGGGCATGGCGCTGACAGGCGTCTCGCAATGGCACTGGATGCCGGCCCTGTGGCTGCTGCCCGTGGGCGTGCTCGCCTCGCTCGGCCAGCTGTGCATGACGCGTGCCTACTCCCACGCCAAAACTCCGGGCGGCACGCTGCTTGTCGCCAATTTGCAATACTCGGGTATTGTGTTTGGCGCTGTTTACAGCGTGGTTTTGTTTGGCGATCATATTCAATGGATAGGCTGGCTGGGCATGGCCCTGATCGTGCTCAGCGGCATTGCCGCCACGGTCCTGAGGACACGCGCCGCGCCCAATGCACCGGCTGAAGAGCATTGATCTGCATCTGCCCCAAAGGAACAACCATGAACTACAGCACCCTGATCTCCAGCGAGCAACTGCAGGCCCTGATTCGCAGCGGCCTGCCCTGCATGGTGTTTGACTGCACTTTTGAACTGATGCAGCCCAAGGTCGGCGAGCAACAGTACTTGGAAGCGCACATCCCCGGCGCCGTCTATGCCAACCTGGACACCGCCCTGAGCGCCAAACACGGCGTGCCCGGCGCCCACGGCGTACTGACCGCCAGCAGCGGCGCCGACCAGCCCGCCTCGGGCGGGCGCCACCCGCTGCCCAACCGGGAAAAATTCGCCACCTGGCTCTCCAGCGTGGGCTTTACCAACGAGATGCAGGCCGTGGTCTACGACCGCAACGGCGCCAACTACTGCGGCCGCCTGTGGTGGATGCTCAAGTGGGCCGGCCACCAGAACGTGGCCGTGCTCGACGGCGGCTTGCAGGCCTGGCAGGCCGCCGGGGGCCAGGTGGCCAGCGGTGAAGAGCCCTCGCACTTTCAGTCAAGCTTCTTCCTGAGCCCTGAAAAGGCTGCACTGGTCACTACCAAAACCGTCGCAGCCAACCTTGGCCGCCCCAACCAGACCATCATCGACGCGCGCGCCACACCCCGCTTCAAAGGCGAGGTCGAGCCGCTGGACCCGGTGGCCGGCCACATCCCCGGCGCGCTGAACCGGCCGTTTTCGCAAAACATCGGCCCGGACGGCAAGTTCAAGCCCACCGCGCAGCTCAAGGCCGAGTTTGAAGCGCTGCTGGCCGGCCGCGACCCCGCCAGCGTGGTGCACCACTGCGGCAGCGGCGTCAGCGCCGTGCCCAATGTGCTGGCGATGGAGATTGCCGGCCTGGGCCGCGCCGGCCTGTACGCCGGCAGCTGGAGCGAATGGTGCAGCGACCCGGCGCGGCCGGTTGAAAAAGGCTGAGCCGCAGGCCGCTTATTCCACGTATTTATTCCTTGATGTTGGCGGCCTGCACGATGCGGGCATAGCGCGCCTGCTCGCGCTGCACGAAGCGCCCCAGTTCCGCCGCGCTGCCACTGCCGCCGAGGGCGCCCTGCTCCAGCATCTTGGCGCGCACTTCATCGGACTTCAGCACGTCGTTCAATTCGCGGTTCAGCCGCTCGATCACGGCCGGCGGCGTTTGCGCCGGGGCAAACAGCCCGGTCCAGGCGACGAAGTCAAAGCCCTTGAACCCGGGCGATTCGGCCAGCGCCGGCACATCGGGCAGGGTCGGCAAGCGCTTGTCACTGGTCACCGCGATGGCCTTCATCTTCTTGCCGAGGATGTGCGGCGTGGCGCTGATGCTGATCAGCATCGCCAGATCGACCTGGTTGCCAATCACGTCGGTGGCGATCTGCGCGCCGCCGCGGTAGGGCACATGGGTGATGTAGACCTTGGCCTGGTCCTTGACCGTCTCCATGGCCAGCTGCAACACCGTGCCCACGCCCGAGGTGGCGTAGCTGAGCTTGCCGGGCTGGGCCCGCGCGAGCTGCAGCACCTCGGCCAGGTTGTTGGCCGGCAGGCCGGGCCGCGCCACCAGCACCATGGGCGCGGTGTTGACCAGGCCCACCGGTGCCAGGTCTTTCAGCGTGTCGTACTTCACTGCCGCCGGGTTGATCAGGCGTGCGATGGCCACCGGGCTGTCGGCGCCCATCACCAGCGTGTAGCCATCGGGCGCGGCGGCGACGGCCTTGGCGACGCCTATGGTGCCGCCAGCGCCCGCCACGTTCTCGATCACCACCGACTGCTTGAGCCGCTCACCGAGTTTTTGCGCGATCAGGCGCGCCGTCACGTCCACGCTGCCGCCGGCACTGAAGGGCACGATGATAGTGATGGGCTTGGCCGCTGGCCAGGCGGTTTGCGCATGAGTGGCGCCCGCCACGGCAAGGGTAGCCACGGCGGCGAGGGAGAGGGCAAACGGTTTCAACATGGTCAGGTTCCTTGTACAGGTTCAACATTCTGGCGCAGCGCGTCAAAGCGGGCGCCCCATTTACTGCGCCACTGGCGGCGCGTGCTGTCGTCGATCCAGGCGGCGTCCAGGCCATTGAGCATGAAGCCGCGCAAGTCGTCGAGCGTGAAACCGAAGTCGCGCTGCATCATCAACCAGGCCTGGGTCGGGGTCACATGGTGCAACGTCGGGTCGTCGGTGTTCGGGTGAATGCGCAGGCCGAGTTTGGGCATCTGGCGTATCGGGTGGTCCAGCGCCCAGCGCTCGGGCGCCAGCGTGCGCAGGTAGTAGGAGTTGGTCGGCACCACGGTGAACACGATGCCCCGCTCGGCGCACTGCCGCGCGAAAGCCGGGTTGTCGACGACGGTGTAGCCGTGGTCGATACGGTCTACTTTGAGCAGCTCCACGGCCGTCTGCACATTGGTCCAGGGCATGCCGAACTCGCCCGCGTGGGCGGTGGTCTTGAGCCCGGCGCGGCGCGCTGCGCGATAAGCATCCACAAACAGCTCGGGCGGCCTGTCCACCTCGCGGTAGTCGATGCCGATCCCAATCACCTCCTCGCAGCGGTGCTCGGTCATCCACTGCACCATCTGCAGCGCCTCGGCCGGCGTGGCTTCCCGGTCTATCGCCGGCACCAGGCGGCCGATGATGCCGTGATCGGCCTGCGCGTCGGCGATGGCGCGCACGATCGCTGCCTGGGCCTGGGCATAGGGGATGCCGGAATCGCGCACGGTGCCGGTGGGGTTCCAGAAAAACTCGGCGTAGCGCACCTGATGGGCCGCCGCATCCTGCAGGTATTCGTAGCTGATGCGGTGCAGGTCGTCGGGCGTCTTCAGCAGCCAGGCGTCGAGCGCGCGCAGCACCCGCAGCACGCCCACGGGTTTGTCGCCGCGGGTGTAAAAGGCCTCGATGTCTTCGCTGGTCAGCGGCGCATTGGCACGCCGCGCCAGATCGGTGAAGGTGCCCTGCCGCACCGTGCCCAGCAAATGGCAGTGCAGCTCGGCCTTGGGCAGGGCCAGCAGGAAGTCAGGCAGGGTCAGCATGGGGGCATCGTAGCCATGGACTTGTCATAAGTGAAATGATTTAATTTGATAACTTCATTAAGTTTTTGTATGACAAAACTCAACCCGGAACCCGCCACCAACCTGCGCCAGCCCACGCTCAGGCAGCTCAGGGGCTTTCACGCGGTGGCGCAGCACGGCAGCTTCAGCCGTGCCGCCGAGGCCCTGGCACTGACCCAGCCCGCGCTGTCAGCCACGATCCGCGACCTCGAGCGGCTGCTGGACGTGACGCTGCTGGAGCGCAGCACGCACCATGTGGCGCTCACGCCGGCCGGCGCGGCGCTGCAGCCGCAGGTGGCCTGGCTGCTCAACAGCTTTAACCAGGGCGTGGGCGACATGCACCGGGCGCTGACGAGCCAGACGCGCAGCCTGCGGCTGGCCGCCCTGCCCAGCGCCATGCACCTGCTGGCGCCGCATCTGGCGCAGTGGGCGCGCCGGCACCCCGATGTGGCGCTCACGCTGCGCGACCCGCTGAACGAGGACCTGGTGGCGGCCCTGCACACCGGCGAAATCGACATCGCCCTGGGCGCCGAGCTTGACCTGCCCGCCGGCATCGAGGCGGTGCGCGTGACCACCGACGAACTGGTGGCCGTGCTGCCGCAGCAACACCGGCTGGCAGCGCCTGCCGGGCGCCGGGCATTGCGCTGGCGCGACCTGCAGGGCGAACGCCTGGCCCTGTTCGCGCGCGGCAGCACCTACGACCTGGCCCTGGCCACGCTACGGCAACAAGGCGTGGCGCTGGACGCGGCCGACCGGCTGCTCTACAGCGAATCGCTGTTCAGCCTGGTGCGCAGCGGCTTGGCGGTGGGCGTGATTTCGCGCCTGTACACCCATGGCATGCCGACCCAGGGCCTGTGCGTGCGGGCACTGGGCACGCCGGCCATCACGCGGCGCATTGCCCTGATGGTGCGCGGACCGGCCCGGCTGCACCGCCCCCTCGTCCTGGATTGCCTCGCGCACCTGACGCAGGCGCTGCGCGCCCCGGCTGCGTCGCGCGAATGAGCCTGCGACGCATTCATGGCGCTTTCCCATGGTCCGGTGAATGCACATGTTCGGGCCGCACCCCCACGCCGATCGCATAGGCCGGCAGCGAGCGCAGCCACGGCCAGCGCTTCATCAACCTCAAAGGCCAGGGCACAGCCAGCGGCTGGCTGCTGTCCAGCACCGGGCCAAGGACGCGGTTTTGCACCGCCAGCTGCACCGCCTGCGTGAGCCGGGTAGGAAACAGCCGGCGCCGCTCGACGTGCGCCAGCAGCGGCGTCAGGTCTTCGGCGCTAAGCCCCGCATCGGCCAGCGGCGCGGCCAGCACATTGGCCGCCGCCACCGCGTCCTGGATCGCCAGGTTGATGCCGACGCCGCCGACCGGCGACATCGCATGCGCGGCATCGCCGATGCACAGCAGGCCGGGCCGCCACCAGCGTTCGAGCCGGTCCACGCTCACGCTCAGCAGCTTGACGTCGTCCCAGCTCGCCAGCGCCGCCTCCACCCGGTCGGCAAACAGCGGCGCAATCGCCACCAGGTCGGCGCGAAACGCCTCCAGCCCGCGCAGGCGCACGGCCCGGATGCCGCCCTTGCGGATCACATAGGCGCATTGCCAATAGCTGCCGCGGTTGAGCATGGCGAGAAAGCGGCCGGCGCTGATGCGCCCGCCGGTCGTGAGCGGGTCACCGAACGCCTTGGGCATGCGCATCCACAGCACATCGATGGGCGCACCGAGCTCGCGCACCTTCAGCCCGGCCACCTCCCGCACTACCGAGCGCCGGCCGTCGGCGCCAATGACCAGGTCGGCCAGCACCTCCAGCGGCCCCTCCGGCGTCATGACGCTGACCCCCGCCACGAGGCCGGCGCATTCCAGCACGCCTATGACCTCGGCATCGAGCAGCAGGCGAAAACTCGGGTAGCGCGCGGCCTCGTCGCGCAGGAAGTTGAGAAACTCCCATTGCGGCATCAGTGCGATGAACTGGCACTGCGCACGCAGCCGCGAAAAATCGGCGAGCACCACCTCGGTGTCGCCGATCATGGCGCGCAGCTCGCGCACGGCGTCGTGCGGGCGCGCCAGGAACGCCTCCAGCAGGCCCAGCTCGTGCATCACCTGCAGCGTCGAGGGGTGCACCGTGTCGCCGCGAAAGTCGCGCAGGAAGTCGGCGTGTTTTTCCAGCACGAGCACGTCGACGCCGGCGCGCGCCAGCAGCAGGCCCAGCATCATGCCGGCCGGACCACCGCCGGCAATGCAGCAGCGGGTGTGGATGTGTGCAGCGGTGCTGGGCGGGCGGGTCGGGCGGGTCATGAAGCGTGGTGCCGTGTGTGCAGAATTCCGCAAGGTTAGGGCGAGGGTAAGCCCGGCACACCGGATCGTCAATTCAGCTCTGCAGGTACCCGGCAAACGATCAGCCGCATCAGCCGCAAGCACTCTGAAACGGGTATTTTTAATGCTAAATAATCCTCAAGCCCGTTAAACATCGGCGCAATCAGCTATTAAATCTATAGCAAATAACCCTGCCACCCGACACTGGATCGGTGCAGACGCTGGTGCTAACATTCAACTGAAACTGGTTTCACAATCAAAGCTCCAGCCCAAGCCCTGCCCCATGCCACCGAAAAAACCTTCCAAAGCAAAAGCCACAGCGCCAGCACTGCCTGCCGGGCGGGCCACCATTGACGACGTGGCGCGCGAGGCCGGGGTTTCCAAAGCCACGGTGTCGCGGTTTCTGAACCACCGCGAAAGGCTGCTCACGCCCGACATTGCGGCGCGTGTTGAAGTCGCCATTGCCGCCCTGGCCTACTCCCCCAGCCCCATGGCCCAGGCCCTGAAGCGAGGCCGCTCGCGCCTGATCGGGCTGGTGGTGGCCGATATCACCAACCCGTTTTCAGTGGCGGTGCTGCGCGGCGCCGAGAAAGCCTGCCATGACGCCGGCTACCTGCTGATGCTGTTCAACCTGGGCAATGACGGCCGCCGCGAGTGCGAGGCCATTGAGGCCCTGTCGTCCTACCAGGTGGAGGGCTTCATTCTCAACACGCTGGGCCGCGATGCCGGGGCGGCCACCGATGCGGCCCGCCACGGCAGGCCGGTAGTGCTGGTGGACCGCCGGCACACCGACATGCAGGCCGATTTCGTCTCGCTCGACAACGCCGGCGCGGTGCGGCTCGGCGCCGGCCACCTGGTGGAAGCGGGCTACCGCGAGTTGCTGTTCGTGTCTGAACCGATCAGGAACGTGAGCTCGCGCATGGAGCGCGAGGCGGCCTTCCAGGCCTTCATCCATCAGGACCAGGGCGCACCGAACATGAAGGATGTGCGGGGCCAGGTCTTTGAGAGCACCGCCGATGACACCGAAGCGCTGGACAACGCCCTGCGCAGCCTGCGCAGGCGGGCCGATCAGCGCGCGGGCAAAGGGGCCAGCCAGCGCCTGCCCGGCGTGGTGTCGAGCAATGCCGTGGTCACGCTGCGCGTGGTGGCCGCCATGGCGCGGCTGGGCTGGCAATTTGGCGTGGACGTCGGGCTGGTCGGCTTTGACGACACCGAATGGTCGCCTTATGTGGGTCCGGGCCTGAGCACCATTGCCCAGCCGACGGATGACCTGGGCCGCGTCGCGGCGGCCTGCCTGATCGAGCGCCTGCAGGGCCTGGTCCTGCCACCGCGGCAAATCCTGCTGCCGGGCAGCCTGATGGTGCGCGGCTCGTCGCAGCCCGCGCCCGCACGGCATACCCAAGGGCCTGGGTAGCCCTCACCGCATCCACACCCGCCTCCCCAGCAATCAGGGTAATCCCTAGACCGAAACTGAAACCGGTTTCTTATAATTCAGAAACCGGTTTCAGAGATTTGGCGAGTCCTCCGACCCCACTTGACCCTGAGGCTTGAACAGAAAGCTTTTCACCCCGCAACCCCCTCGCAGGCGCGCCTTACCGGCATGACTGCCAACCCATGAACTACACGTTTCAATTCGGTGATGTGTTTGCAGCCTGGCCGCTGCTGCTCAAAGGCACCTGGAGCACCATCCAGTTGTCCCTGCTGGCCATGCTGATCGGCCTGGTCGTGGCCATCTTGTGTGCCTGGGGCAAAACATCGGGGCCCAAGTTCCTGCGCCTGCTGATCAATGCCTACATTGAGCTGATCCGCAACACGCCGTTTCTGGTGCAGCTGTTCTTCTTCTTTTTTGCGCTGCCCGCGCTGGGCCTGCGCTGGTCGGCCTACACCGCAGCGCTGACCGCCATGGTGGTCAATCTGGGCGCCTATGCCACCGAGATCATCCGCGCCGGCATCGAGTCCATCCCCAAGGGGCAGATTGAAGCCGGGCTGGCGCTCAACCTCAAGCGCCACGAAATCTTTCGCTTCGTCATCCTGAAACCGGCCCTGCGCGCCATTTACCCGGCGCTCACCAGCCAGTTCATTTTGCTGATGCTCAGCTCCAGTGTGGTGTCGGCCATCTCGGCGGACGACCTGACCTCGGTGGCCGCCAACCTGCAATCGCAGACCTTTCGCAGCTTTGAGATCTACATCGTCGTGACCGTCATCTACCTGCTGCTGGCCCTGTCGTTTTCCGCCCTGTTCCGCGTGATTTACCAGCGGAATCTGAACTACCCGGACCGTCGATAATGCGCACCTTCGGTTTTCCTGAATTCCTCTTCATCCTTGAGGCGGCCAAGTGGACCGTGTCCCTGTCGCTGATCGCTTTCATGGGCGGTGCCATGGGGGGGCTGATCATTGCCCTGTGCCGCACCTGCGACAGCCCGGCACTGCGCACGCTGTCAAGCGGTTTCATCCAGATCTTCCAGGGCACCCCGCTGCTGCTGCAGCTGTTTCTGGTTTTCTTTGGTGCACCGGTGCTGGGCCTTGACATCAACCCCTGGATTGCCGCGGGCGTGGCCCTGACCCTGAACAGCAGCGCTTTCCTGGGTGAAATCTGGCGCGGCTGCATCCAGGCCATTCCGCGCGGCCAGTGGGAAGCGGCCGAAGCCCTGAGCCTGTCTTATGCCTACCGCATGCGCGATGTGGTGTTGCCGCAGGCTTTCAAAATTGCCCTGCCGCCCACCGTGGGCTACCTGGTGCAGATCATCAAGGGCACATCGCTGGCGGCCATCATCGGCTTTGCCGAGATCACGCGCGCCGGGCAGATCATCAACAACGCCACCTTTCAGCCGCTGATCGTGTTCAGCGTGGTCGCGGTCATTTATTTCGTGCTGTGCTGGCCGCTGTCGCTGCTGGCCGCACGGATGGAGCGCCGTCATGCCGCGGCACTCACCCGCTGATCAGAAGGCCTGTCCACGCTTGAGCTTGCCAAGGCCATTGCAATTTCCCGCTCACCCCTCCCATTCACTCTTACCCATTTAATGGAGACATCACCATGATCAAATCCCTGCAACGCCGCGTATTCACCGGCACCGCTGTCGCGCTGGCCCTGGGCGCCGCCCTGGCCACCTGGGCACCGGCTGCCAGCGCGCAAACCGTGGCCGACCTGAAGAAAAAAGGCGAGCTGACCATCGGCATGCTGGTGGACTTTCCGCCCTACGGCACCATGAACGGCAGCAACCAGCCCGACGGCTACGACGCCGACGTGGCGCGCCTGCTGGCCAAGGACCTGGGCGTCAAGGTCAACATCGTCCCCGTGACCGGCCCCAACCGCATTCCCTTTCTGCTGACCAACAAGGTGGACCTGCTGGTGGCCTCGCTCGCCATCACGCCCGAGCGCGCCAAGCAGGTCCAGTTCTCCAAGCCTTACTCTGCCGCCAGCATTGTTTTGTACGGCAGCAAAAAAGCCAACCTCAAAACCCCGGCCGACCTCAAGGGTGCGCGCGTGGGTGTGGCCCGCGCCAGCACGCAGGACGTGGGCCTGACCGCCATTGCCCCGGAAGGCACAGAGATCCGCCGCTTCGACGACGACGCGTCGGCCATGCAGGCCCTGATGTCGGGCCAGGTCGACGCGATTGGCTGCTCGACCACCGTGGCCGCGCAGATTGACAAGCGCGCACCGGCCAACACCTACGAAAACAAATTCTTGCTGCGCCAGCAGGTGATGGCCGTGGCCATGCGCCCGGGCCAGGCTGAACTGCTCAAAACCGTGGACGACTTCGTGGCCAAGAACACGAGCAACGGCGAGCTCGGCAAGCTGTACCGCAAGTGGCTGGAAACCGACCTGCCGAAACTGCAGTAACCCTGGCCTCTGTGCTTACAACGGTGCTTTCATGACTGACACAATGCAATCTCCTGGCGCTTCACCGGCTACGGCCCAACCCATCATCCGCATTGAGGCGGTGGACAAATGGTATGGCAGCTTTCAGGTGCTGACCAACATCGACCTGAGCGTGGCGGCCGGGGAACGCATTGTGATCTGCGGCCCGTCGGGCTCCGGCAAGTCCACGCTGATCCGCTGCATCAACCGGCTGGAGACCGTGCAAAAAGGCCGCATTGTGGTCGACGGCATCGACCTGACGGCCGGTGGCCGCAATGTGGATTCGGTGCGGCAGGAAGTCGGCATGGTGTTCCAGCAGTTCAACCTGTTCCCGCACCTGACCATCCTGCAAAACTGCACGCTGGCGCCCATGCGCTCGCGCGGCATGAGCCAGGAAGAAGCCGAAGCCACCGCAATGAAATACCTCACGCGCGTGCGCATCCCCGAGCAGGCCCACAAGCACCCCAGCCAGCTCTCGGGCGGCCAACAGCAGCGCGTGGCGATTGCCAGAGCCCTGTGCATGACGCCCAAGATCATGCTGTTTGACGAACCTACCTCGGCGCTGGACCCGGAGATGGTCAAGGAAGTGCTGGACACCATGATCGGCCTGGCCGACGACGGCATGACCATGCTGTGCGTCACGCACGAGATGGGCTTTGCCCGCAGCGTGGCCGACCGCGTGATCTTCATGGCCAACGGCCAGATCATCGAGCAGGC
>NZ_JAKFDR010000071.1:0-1983 GCF_036676035.1 Polaromonas sp. | reverse complement strand
ATCGGCATAGGGGGCAGCCATGATAGGCTGCGCCCCTGCCACACCACCCGGCATGCGGGTCCGCACCGGGCGGTTCGAGAAGTTGAGGTCATGAGAGACGGGGCACCCCAAGGCGGTCGTAGTACGAGATGGTCAGCACGGTTTTGAGCAAACGGTCGCTGTTGCGCCACCAGCAGCGGGAGTTAGCCGCCACCCGTTGCGCCACGCCCGCCGGAGCACCGAGCGCCCGAAGCTCCCGGTACATCGTCTTGCCCCGCTTCCAGTGCTTGAGCTGGATGGCCCGTAGTCGGTGCCGCAGCCACTCGTCCAGCCCTCGCCAGACCTTTGGCGTTTGCGACAGGCCAAAGTAGGCCTTCCACCCCAGCATGTACGGGCGCAGCCGCTGTACCACCTGCCCCATGCTGCGCCCGCCCGAGCGGCGCGTCAGTTGCCTGATGCGCTGCTTGAACGTGGCCATGGGTTTGGATGCCACACCTCGTTTAACCACGTCCCCCGGTGCTGCCCACAGGGCGTACCCCAGAAACTTGCGCCCGAAGGCGCTGGCCACCGCGCTTTTGGTCTCGTTGACCGTCAGCCGTAACCGTGCATACAGGCGCCGCAGCAGTGCCATTACCCGCTCGCCCGCGCGGCGGCTGCGAACGTAGACGTTGCAGTCGTCGGCGTAGCGCGCAAAGCAGTGACCCCGCCGCTCCAATTCCTTGTCCACCTCGTCGAGCAAGACGTTGGCCAGCAACGGCGACAGGGGTCCGCCTTGCGGCGTGCCCTGATACCGCTGCTGCACCACACCATCGCTCATGATGCCGCTGTTCAGATATGCCCGGATCAGCCGGATCACTCCAGCGTCACCGATTCGTCTCTTTAGGCGGTCAATCAGGATGTCGTGGTTGACCCGGTCGAAGAATTTCTCCAGGTCAACGTCCACCACGACCCGCCGGCCAGACTGCACGTACGCCTGCGCGGCTAACACCGCGTCGTGCGCACGCCGTCCCGGCCGAAAGCCATGGCTGTGCTCGCTGAAGGTAGGCTCCAGAATCGGCTGCAGCACCTGTAGCAGCGCCTGCTGGATCAGCCGATCCGTCACCGTCGGGATGCCAAGCTCGCGCTCGCCCCCATCAGGTTTGGGAATCATCACCCGGCGTACCGAACTGGGCCGGTACGTCCCCCGCAGCAGTTGCTCGCGGATCACGGGCCACGCGGTTTGCAGATGTCGGGCCGTCTGGTCTATGTCCAGTCCGTCCACGCCCGCTGCGCCTTTGTTGGCCCGCACCCGTTTGAGTGCTTGCTGCAGGTTCTCTCTCGTCAACGCCGCTTTGAGCAACGCTGACCCTGTGCTCTTGATGTCTTGTCGCGGGTCGCAGGCTTCGTCGCTGGTGGGGGCACGCGCAGCTTCACCGCACGCTACTGCCACCCGCCCCGCCGTAGCGGGCATCTGACGCAATGCCTGTGGCATCAACATGATTCTGAACACTCCTCCTCGTTTGGTCCTTTGCTTTCGGTCTTGGCTTGTGACAAGCGTTGCCTACGGCTACTACGACCTCTGCTGACTTCTCGCTCCAGCTCAACACTGTCGCCCTTTCAGGCATGAGGCGAGATCTCCCCAGGTAAGGGTCGCACTCCTTCATCACACAACCGCCAGATTTACGCCGCCTGAGCCTTGACCACGAGAGCTTTGCAGTCATTGGCCTGCTCGCCCTGCTCGGCACCGCCTTCTATCTGGTTCTTGTCCATCGGCTCATGATTTACGCTCCACGCTTCCTTCCCACACTCGGTCGCCCTCATGCAGTTGCGCTTCACTTCGCTCACTGTGGTCAGCTTGCGGCGGGACTTGCACCCGCAGGAGTGCGCCCATGCTGGGCGCACATCGGCATAGGGGGCAGCCATGATAGGCTGCGCCCCTGCCACACCACCCGGCATGCGGGTCCGCACCGGGCGGTTCGAGAAGTTGAGGTCATGAGAGACGGGGCACCCCAAGGCGGTCGTAGT